>CACNLV010000001.1 GCA_902621345.1 uncultured Pelagibacteraceae bacterium
AATTGGGTTAGGAATTTTTTTAGTTTTCCTAATCTTTAGAGGCATTTTGAGTAAACTAATAATAAAAAAATTAGAAATAATTTCAAAAAGAACAACTAATAAATTAGATGATACTTTTGTGAACGCCCTTGAAGGACCAGCAAGATTTTTACCGATAGTTTTAGGATTTTTTATTGCAAGTTACTATATGACTTTTACTGCTGAAAGCAGAGATATTGTTGATACAATAAACAGAACTTTGATAACGATATTAATTTTTTGGGTAATGCATCAAATTATTGAACCCGTTTCATATGTTCTAAGTGGTCTTGATAAACTCTTAACTAGGGAGTTAATTGGATGGATAATTAAATCATTAAAAATTTTAATTTTTATTTTAGGTTTAGCTGCCGTTTTAGAATTATGGGGTATCAAAATCGGTCCCATTATCGCGGGTTTAGGTTTATTTGGTGTGGCAGTAGCTTTAGGTGCTCAAGATTTATTTAAAAATTTAATATCAGGCATTTTAGTTCTTGTTGAAAAAAGATTTAAAATAGGAGATTGGATTTTAGTTGATGGAATAATAGAGGGCATAGTTGAAAAAATTGGTTTTAGATCTACGACTATTAGAAAATTTGATAAATCTTTAGCAATAATTCCTAATTTTCAGTTTGCAGAAAATGCAGTTATTAATGTAAGTGAAACTTCAAATTGGTTGATAAGTTGGATAATCACTCTTCAATACGACACAACAGTTGATCAATTAAAAACCATAAGAGATCAAATCGAAAACCATATCAATAAAAGTGATGACTTTAAGCAAAGTATTGGTGTTGCAGTTAGAGTTGATAAATTTTCAGATAGTTCGATAGATATGTACGTTCGTTGTTTTACAAAAACTAGCAGCTGGAATGATTGGTTGTCTGTAAAAGAGCGTCTAGCAATAGAAATTAAACAAATTGTTGAAAGCAACAAAGCTTCTTTCGCATTTCCAAGTCAGTCGATTTATGTTGAAAAGAAATGATAGCTGTTTTTTATTTAGTCTTACAGATCCTAAAACTGTATTCCTATGTTGTAATTGCAAATGTAATAATAAGTTGGCTAGTTGCTTTTAATATTCTAAATACTCAAAATAGATTTGTTTATTTGGTTTTAGACTTTACTTATCGGTTAACTGATCCAATTTTAAATAAGATAAGACGTTTTTTGCCAAATTTAGGTGCTTTGGATATTTCACCTATAATTTTACTTCTATTGATTTGGTTTATAGAAATGTGTATGAAGCTTTACGTTGCACCAATGATATTTTAAATAAATTATGATTTTAATTGATGGAAAAAAAGAAGCTGCATTATTAAGACAAGAGCTCAAAAAAGAAGTCTCTGAACTTAAATCAAAATATAATAAAGTTCCTGGTCTGTCTGTAATCTTAATTGGAGATTTAACTCCAAGTCAAATTTATGTAAGAAACAAAGAAAAATCAGCTAATGAGGTTGGACTAAAGTCTGAAGTAATAAAGTATTCCGATAGTGTTGAAGAAAAAGTAATTTTAGAAAAAATAAATGAATTAAATAATGATAAAAGTGTTTCTGGTATATTAGTCCAATTGCCTTTACCAAAACATATAGATAAAAAGAAAGTTATTGAAGCGATTGATCACACAAAAGATGTTGATGGATTTCATCCTATAAATGTCGGCAATCTTTCCTCTGGTTATGAAAGCTCAATACCTTGTACCCCTCTAGGATGCTACTTATTAATTAAAAAATTTGAACCGAATTTAAATGGTAAAAAAGCTGTTGTAATAGGTCGATCGAATTTAAATGGTAAACCAATGACGCAACTACTTTTAAAAGAAAACTGCACTGTAACGATAACTCATTCAAAAACTAAAGATTTAAAGGCTGAATGTTTAGAGGCAGATATTGTTGTTGCTGCCGTTGGTATTCCTGAGTTAGTAAGAGGAGATTGGGTTAAAAAAAACGCAATTGTCATTGATGTAGGTATTAATAAAACTGAAAAGGGAATTGTTGGTGATGTTGCATTTGATGAAGTTTCAAAAAATGCAAAAGCCCTTACACCTGTACCTGGGGGTGTTGGTCCAATGACAATTGCGTGTTTACTTAAAAATACGATTGACTGTTTCAAAAGATCGCAAATTTAACGTTTAAATCATTAAAAAATTTTTGGTAAGCTAAGCTATGAGAAAGCCAAAATACCCATATAGAATTTTAATCATTATGGCTATACTTACCATACCTCCAATTGGAGCAACTCAACTTGGTTGGTATCTATACGATCAGCAGACTGGATTTGATTATGGTATGATAATTGGAACTTTTTCAGTAATATTAGCAGCATGGCTAATGTATGAAAAAAATTGGAGAGAGGAAGACGAGGATTAATTAATGGAAAAAATTATCTTTCTTGGTTTGGTAATACCAATTTTTGGATTTGTTTTATATCTTGGCGCAACTGCAATTATGAATGGCTTTAGTGCTAAAAGTGCAAATAAAATAAATGAAAATTCTGATAATGAAGAAATTGACTCTCCTTTGGTTGATGAAGATAGTTTAAGTTATGAGCTTGAAAAATTAAATAAACTTTTAAAAGATGGAGTTTTGACCCAGGAAGAATTTGAGAAAGCAAAAAGAAAAATTTTAGACAACTAATTGTAACTAAGTAACTTTTTAAGTGAGTCAAACTCACCAATTTTATAAATCAAAACATCCTCTTTTTTAAAACCATACTTGTTGGCGCTGGCTTTAAATCTTTTTGGTGGCTCCATTATAGGTTCTAAAGATAGAACGAAAGTTCCCCAATGCATTCCGATTACTTTTTTACTTTTTAAATTTTGAGCAAGCTCTAAAGCTTCTTCAGGATTGGTATGATAAACCGACTTATCTTTATTAGGCATTATTGGATAAAAATTATAGGCACCAATATTTATAAAGGTTAGATCAATTGGGCCATATTTATTACCTATATCCTTATAAATATTTCCTACTCCAGTGTCACAACCAAATAATAACTTTCTATCTTTATATTCAATCAAAAAATTTCCCCATAAAGTTTTATTAGTATCTGTTAGATTTCTTTTTGACCAATGAACAGCAGGTAAAAAAGTAATTTTTAAATTTTTATTTATTACAATTTTATCATACCAGTCCATTTCATTCACATCATTATAACCATTTCTAGTAAAATATTTACCAAGTTTTAATGGGAGTAAAACTTTAGAATTTTTAAAAGGAAATCTCCGGATCGTCATCATATCTTGGTGATCATAATGATTATGGGTGAGTAAAAAAATATCTGTTTTAGGAATTTCGTTTAATTTTAGTGCTGGTTCGGTAAATCTCTTGGGTCCAAAAATTAGTGGCCCAGCATTTTTTGAAAATACTGGATCTGTAATAATTGTCGTTTTACCAAGCTTAATTAAAAATGTTGCGTGGCCAATCCACACTACATAGTCGTCTTCCTGAAATTTTTTTAAGTCTGTCAAAACTTTTTCTTTTTCAATAACATGTTCTTTGGGAACTTTCATATTAAGCTTTTTTTTCTCTCTATTAAAAATTTTGAAGGACCATTTAACATTAGGGTCTGGTTTTGGCGAACCCTCAGGATTTCTAAAAGTACCGTCTGGTAAATGGTGATAAGGTTTTTTTTCCACTAAAACTAATTTTTTTTATTGTTAATTTTTATAATTATCTCTTCCAAAGTTCTACTTATTATTATGGTGCCCTTTTCATTTGGATGTATACCATCACTTAGATTAAACTCGGGCTTCATAGCAACTCCTTCAAGTAAAAAAGGAATAAGCTCTATTTTAAATTTTTCTACTAAATCAGGAAAAATTTTGTCAAATTTTTTTTTATAAGAAAAACCATGCGAGGTTGGGGCAATCATCCCAGCTAGGATAATTTCAATATTTTTGTCTTGAGCAATTTTTATAATCTTTTCTAAATTGCTTTTTGTTTCTTTTGGCTGGATGCCTCTTAACATGTCATTTGCCCCTAAGCATAAAATTATTAGATCTATATCTGGCTCACTAAAAGTCCAATCAGCCCTATTTAATCCCCCTGACGATGTACTACCAGAAACACTGCCATCAATAATCTCAATATTATAACCCTTTGCTTCTAAATTTTCTTCTAAAATGACTGGTAAACTATTGTCATCAGACAAACCATAACCAGCCATTAAACTATCACCAAATAACACAACCTTTTCGATTGCATATGCATTAATGGTTAGTAGACAGATAATAATTATTTTAATAATAAAACTTTTGCTCATGAGTATTCTTCTTAAATTAAAAAAGATAAATCTTAAATACCAAACTGATAAAGATAATATCAGCGTTTTAAAAGATATAAATTTGACCACAAAAAAAAAAGAAACTATTTCAATAGTAGGTGAAAGTGGTTCAGGAAAAACAAGTTTAATCATGTTAATTGGTGGTTTAGAGCGTCCAACTTCAGGCAAGATATACTTTCAAGAACATGAAATGACAAAATTAAGTGAGGATGAAGTATCAAAAATTAGAAAAAAAAATATTGGTATAATTTTTCAGTCTTTTTATTTAATCCCAAATTATACAGCTCTAGAGAATGTAACCTTAATTCTTGAATTGAATAAATTTAAAAATCCTGAGAAAGAAGCAAAATCTCTTTTGGATAGATTCGGCCTAAAACATCGACTAAATAATTTACCTAGCCAATTATCTGGAGGAGAACAACAGCGTGTCGCTATCGCGAGAGCTATTGCTATGAAGCCAGAGCTAATTTTAGCTGATGAACCTACAGGAAATTTAGATACAGAAAATTCTGATATGATTTCTAAAATTTTATTTAGGTATGTTAAAGAAGAAGGTTCCTCATTAATTATGGTAACACATGACCCAAAACTTGCTAATCGTGCAAGTAGAAAAATTAAAATTAAAGATGGAAAAATTAAATAATTTTTATCAATATAAGTTTATCTTAATATATGCTCTGAGAGATTTAAAAAGAAACTATAAAAAAATCTCAAGTATAATCATCACTCTGTTCATAAGTCTTTTTATTTTAAGTGCGATATTTACTATTGAGGATAGTTTAAAAAAAGAACTTAAAGAAAATGCTAAAGAGCTTTTAGGTGGAGACTTAGAAATTGATTATAATAGAAATCAAGGAGATATAGATTTATTAAATAAAGTTGAAGAGTTTACTACTATATCAGAGATGGTTGAATTCAGCACAATGCTTTCGACAACAAATCGAAAGAAAAATAAATCTTTATTCACTAGAATAAAAACTGTTGACCAAAAATATCCTTTATATGGTGAGGTAACTTATGAACCTGCTGATGCTTATGAAAGAATGCAAAGTGAACCTTATACAATTTTAATTAATGAGAGTTTATCAAAAACCTTGAATATCAAAATAAATGAAATTGTAAAAATTCAAGATCAAGAATTTCTTGTTATTGGTAAGGTAAGATCTGTTCCAGATGTAAGTGGATTTGTGACTTTTGGAGATTGGGTTTTAACAAGTAAACAGACTTTGGAAATTTTAAAACTTAATGGAATAGGAAATTTTTTAAATTATGAATATAAAGTAAAATTTAATGACAATGATAACCCAGAAATAATCATAAAAAAAATTGAAAGTATTCTTAAAGACGATCAAAAGGTAAAAATTAGATATCCAGAAAATGCAGCAAGTGGATTAAAAAGAGTAATTGGTAACTTTTCACAATTTTTATCCCTTGTCTCAATAAGTGCGATGCTTATTGCTGGTATTGGTATTGCCAATACTCTTTTGTCTTTTATAAATCAAAATAATTTATCTATAGCAGTAAGAAAGGCCTTAGGTTTCTATTCTGGTAATATTAAAAAACTTTATTATTTACAATTGATAATATTATTGTTTATAATTACTATTTCGGCGTATTTTAGTAGTTTACTAATTGTGCCATTGGCAGACAAATATTTGTCAAGTAGCTTTGGACTTAATATAAATTTATTTTTTTCTTTTTTTAATTTTTTTAAAATATTTTTAATAGGTTTATTAGTTTTGATAATTTTTTCGATCCCTACAATTAGTGCTATCGATCAAGTCAAAGCTTCAAGTCTATTTAGAAATGTATTCCAAAACTTACAATTTTATTATTCAAAAAAATTAATTGGCATGAGTATTATTATGTTATCGATTTTGATTTTAATATTTACTTATAGGTCAGAAAATCTTGCTTATAGTTTTGGGTATTTTGGGGCATTTTTTATTTGTTTGATTATCTTTTTTATACTTTCAAAGTTAATCATATTTTCTTTAAAAAAGTTAAAATTTAATTCGAGCACTCCTTTAAAAGTATCTATTAAAAATATTACACAATCAAAAAGTATTACCCCTATAACAATTATGTCTTTAGGCCTTGGTGTTACACTACTTTTGACCTTGGCATTAGTTGGAACTAATTTTAAAAGAGAAATAGCAAAATCAATACCTGACATCGCTCCTGATTATTTTTTTGTGGGTATTCAAAATGGAGATCGTGAAAAGTTTGAACAAAAAATTTTATCAATGGATCCTGGTGCAAATATTGAAATTGTGCCAATGGTTTCTTCAGGAATAGTAAAGATTAATGGTATAAATCCAAACACATATATTACACCTGAAAATGATAGCTATTGGGTTATAGGCACTGAACGTAGATCATCTTGGACAAAAGAAGTTCCTGAGGATAATCTAATTATTGATGGTAAGTGGTGGAATTTGTCTAAACCAAACCAACTTCAGATATCATTAGACGCTAAGGTTGCAAAAGATTTTAATATTAAATTAGGGGATATATTTACTCTGAATATCTATGGTAGAGAAATTGATGGTGAAATAGTCAACTTTAGACAAGTTGATTATAGAGATCTTAATATAAATTTTGCAATGCTGTTTAATCCTGACTTTGCAAAAAATATTCCTCACGAATATTTAGCGACCACAAAGTTCTATAATTTAAATAAATTTGATGAAACAAAAATGCTTGAAATTTTCCCTAGTTTATCAATGATTAAAATTGCAGATTATTTAAATAAAGTCACAAATGTTTTAAATAAAGTTTTCATAGCAGTTATTGTAATTTCAACAGTCACGATTGTTATTGGGTTAATAGTAATATCAAGTGCAATTATGGTTCAAGGAAAAGTAAGAGAATATCAAAATTTAGTTTTTAAAATTTTAGGGTTTTCAAGAAAAGAGATTATCTTTTCTTCATTAATTGAATTTATGATCATTTTTATATCAGTAATAATGATTGCAATTTTTTTTGCTGTAATTGGTTCCAAATTTATAATTGAAAATATTTTTGAGTTATCTTGGAAGTTTAATCTTGAGGTCTTAATTTACCTTGGACTATCTATTGGTTTTGTAACTTTAGTACTGATATTATTAACTAATATAAAATATTTAAATCCAAAGGTTTATCCACTTATAAGAAATCAATAGTCATTTAAAACTATTGATTTTTTTGCATTAGCCACAAACTATCTCCTGCTAAAAAATAAATTTTACCATTTTCTGGATGTACTTGTATATCTCTTAATCTTCCAATTTTTTTTTGAAAAATAATATCTTCTTTTACATTTGATAAATCTTTAAATATCAGTTTTCTTAGAGATTGATCTTTCAATGATGTTATAAGTGCATGACCATTCCATTCACTGAATTCCTTACCTTTGTAAATTGTGATAGCACTTGTGGCAATTGAAGGTACCCAATAATGAATTGCTTTTGTAAAGCCGGGCTTCCATTTAGGTCCAATTGGGATACCAGAGTAATTTGTTCCTCCCCATCCTAAAATTTTCCAACCATAATTTTCACCTTCTTTAGCCTCACCAAACCAATCTCCACCCCTTGCTCCGTGATTACTCATATAAATTTTTCCGTCAAATGGAGATAAAGTTAAACCTTGTGGATTTCTAATACCGATTTGATAAATTTCTGGAAGCCAGTTGGATTTCCCTTTAAATCTAGGATTGTCTCGTGGAATACTGCCATCTAGATTTATTCTGATAATACTTCCTGGATGTTTTGTTGGATCTTGCGCAATCATACCCTCACCTCTTTCACCAGCAGATGCAAAAAGATAGTCATCTTTAATCGCTAATCTTGATCCAAAATGATAACCAGAATTAATAGGAGGATTTGCTTGGAAAATATTTTCAAATTTTAATTCTTTTTCGGCAAATTTTGTTTTTGCAATTGAGGTGCTGGTTTTACCATTACCTCTATTTTCTGTGTAAGATACATAAATAAAATTATCTTTAAAAAGAATATCTAGTATTCCACCTTGACCATGTTCTAAAAAGTTAAGATTGTGCTTTATTTCAGAAATTTGTTTTGAAATAATGTTTACAACTTTTATTTTTCCACTTTTTTCAGTTATAATTAGCTCTTCATTATTAATAAATGATGAGCCCCAAGGACCGTTTAAATCCACAATTTTTTCTAAATTAAAATTTTTTGCAAATGATAGGTTTGTTAAGAGTAAGAATAAAGATACTGAGAAAATAAACTTTTTCACTTTACGAGAGCTTTGATCTTCCACCATCAACTGCTATAATTTGACCTGTCACCCATGAGCTATCATCTGTAATAAGAAATTTGGCTAAAGAGGCTGAGTCTTTTCCCTCTCCTAATCTCTTTAATGGGTGAGCTTTTGCAATTCCATCTGCTAAAGCCTTGTTTTTTAACATTGGTTCAGCGATTTTCGAATTTGTTAAACTTGGTGCAATACAGTTTACTCTTATGTTTGGAGCAAATTCTGCAGCCAAAGAAACTGTTAAACCCTCAACAGCAGCTTTTGTAGAGGCAATTATTGCATGATTTGTAAAACCTCTTTGAGCAGCAACTGTAGAAAATAAAACGACCGAACCTTTATTTTTTTTCAAAATATCCTGATATCCCTTTATAACCTCGACAGCAGAGTATAAATTTAATTTCATACATTTATTAAAATCTTGCTCATTCACCATTCTTAAAGGTTTCAGATCAATTGAACCCACACAATAAGCAATGCCTTTTACATCAGAAATATCACTTTTAACCTTATCCACAAATCCATCTTGCAAAACATCAGCTATTGTAAATGCACAACCTAATTTTTCAGAAATATTTTTAGTTTCATTTTCATTTCTACCAACTAAATGAACTGAATTCCCTGAATTTACTAATTGTTCAGCCAAACTAGAACCGATGGATCCTGTCGCACCAAAAATAAGATATTTTTCTGACATAAAAATTTTTATTAGTTATATTTAAATATGAAGTTATTTTTTATACTTGGCAATCAATTATTTCCACCAAAATACTTAGACCGCTTCAAAAAAGACCACCTATTTTTTATGGCAGAAGATTACCAATTATGCACTTATGAAAAACATCATAAAAATAAAATCCTTCTTTTCTTATCATCAATGCGTTCACATGCGGAGTCTCTTAAAAAGGATAAGTTCAAATTAGAATATTTGAGAATTGAAGATAAAGAATTTAAAGATGACTATTTAAAAAAATTAAAGAAATTAATTAATTCAAAAAAAATAAAAGAAATTTCGAGTTTTGAAATTGAGGATAAATTTTTTGAGAAAAAAATTGATCAATTCATAAAAAAAGAAAAAATTAAATGGAATATTGTGCAAACTCCTATGTTTTTAAATTCGAGAGATGAATTTAAACAATATTTATCAAAATCAAAAAAACCTTTTATGGCAACTTTTTATAAAGAAGTTAGAAAAAAATCCGGCATATTAATGGGTTCAGATGGGAATCCTATAGGAGGTAAATGGAGTTTTGATGAAGATAATAGAAATAAGTTACCAAAAAATATCTCTATTCCAAAATTCCCAAAAATTAATGAGACTAACCATACTAAAAAATTAAAACCTATTATTGAAAAACTATTCAAAGATCATCCAGGAACAACCAAAAACTTTTGGCTTGCTACAGAATTTAATGATGTGGTCAAATTATTAAATTTTTTTATTAAAGAGAAATCTAATTTATTTGGTGATTATGAGGACGCTGTTGATCAAAAAGATAATATTTTATTTCACAGTGCTTTAAGTCCTTACATTAACCTAGGATTAATAACGCCTGAATTTATTATAAAAAAAGTTTTAGATTTCCATAAGAGTAAAAAAATCAAATTAAATTCTTTAGAAGGTTATGTGCGTCAGGTCATAGGATGGAGAGAATTTATGAGAGGAATTTATCAAAGTTATTCAAACGAAATGGAAACTAGAAATTTTTTCAAACAAAATCGCAAAATGAAAAAATCATGGTATGAAGGTACAACTGGTTTACCACCACTAGATTATGCAATCAAAAATGCTTTAAATCATGGATGGTCTCATCACATTGAAAGATTAATGATTTTATCAAACATCATGAATCTTTGCGAAATAAAGCCTACCATTGTTTATAAATGGTTTATGGAAATGTTTGTAGATTCCTCAGATTGGGTAATGGTGCCTAATGTTTATGGTATGGGATTATTTAGTGATGGAGGAATATTTGCTACAAAACCATATATATGTGGCTCGAGTTACTTTATGAAAATGATGGATTTTAAAAAAGGCGATTGGTGCAACATAATGGATGGGCTGTATTGGAGATTCATTGATAGAAATAGAAAATTTTTTTTGAAAAATCCAAGGTTATCTATGATGGTTAGAATTTTCGACAAAATGAAAAGTGACAGAAAAAAATTAATCCTTCCTGCTGCAGAAAAATTTATTAAACAAAACACACTTTAGTGAAAAAAGAAAATCTTCCATCTAAAATCTGTATTGTTTGTAAGAGACCTTTCAATTGGCGAAGAAAATGGAAGCTAAATTGGGAAAGAGTTAAGTATTGCTCAAAAAGATGTTCTAGCAAAAAAATATGAACTTAGAAAAATACAAATGGAAAAGTAGAATTTTACTTGTTTCTACAACAAGTTATAAGGATAGAATTTATCTAGAGGCAAAAAAAATATATCAAGATAAAATAAAAGATTTTCATAAAAGATTTGTAAAATTAATTTGTAAAATTAATAAGCAAGAAAAATCATCAATAGATTTAATTGGTTTTGATGGCAAATCTAAAAAAAAGATGAATAAACTTAATCATAAAACAATCTTTAAAATTATAGACAAAATGTCATTAAGTAAAAAATCTAAACCTATAAATTTATCGCTGTATTCAGATTATAATCCTAAAACTACTACTCATGGGCTAGGGTTCAAAAACAAAGAAAAAGCTCTTTACACAATTAGAACTATTAAAAATCGTTCAATTAAGTATCAGGTAAATGTTATTGCAACCATGCTGGGTAGAGCAAAGAACCATCCTAACAAAACTAGGGATATGGAGGGTGCTATAAAAATATTTGGTGATTGGATGAAAAAGTATAAAAGTAAAAAAAATGAAAATTAGAATAATTAATTATTTAAAGAAATTAGTAGTTTTGTTTTTTCTATTAATCCCAAATAATCTGAATGCTGATTTTTTTGAAGATATAACAAGCCAAATAGTTGAGAATCCTAAAAGACTTAGTTATGGAGTTTCCGTCACCGATGTAAATCAAGATGGAAAATTTGATTTTATAGTTACTGGATTTGGTTATCTGAATTTAGCTTTATCATATGAGAATGGAAAACTGATTAATATTGTAAATCAAAAAAAATTTTCTGATGAATTTAGAAGAACAATTGGTGTTGCTGCATGCGATATAGATAGAGACGGTTATGAGGAAATATATTTTCTCAACACCGACACATATAGTGGAACAAAAAAATATTCAGATAGATTGATAGACTTAGAGAAGGATAATTTTATTGATTTATTTGAAATTGAGAAAAATCAAAAAGATCTCAATTTAACTGCTGGGAGGTCAGTTGTTTGTGTTGATAGAAAAGGAGATGGCAATTATGGGGTATATGTTGCTAACTACGGAGGACCCACAAGATATTACGAATATAATGACGACATAATAGTCGATAAATCTGTTCAATTGAATCTGGCCAAAGTTACAGGTGGACGTGCTGTCGTGGCTGGACACATCATTTCTGATAAAATTGATATATTTGCAGCCAATGAGAGAGGAGCAAATTTTTTATACAAAAATGAAGAGGGTAAATTTTTAGATGTCGCATACGAATATAGAGTTCAAGACGTCCTTCAAAATGGGAGAGGTACAGCTTTGTCAGATATTTATTACCGAGGAAGACTTGATATTTTAAATGGAAATTGGGGAGGATTTCACAGAGCATATGTACTTAAAAATGATATTTTTGAGGATATAGCAAAGCCACCTTTTGATGAGCCGTCAAGAATAAGAACTGTTATTTCAGCTGATTTAGATAATGATGGTTATGATGAAATATTCTTGAATAATATTGGTGAACCCAACAAACTTTTTAGAATTTTAGAGAATGGTTTGGTAAAACAAATACCTCTCGATATTGGTTTAGAACCAGATGGATATGGAACTGGAGCAGCAGTTGCTGACATAGATAACGATGGCATATTAGAATTGTTAGTTTCCCACGGAGAAAGCAGAGATCAGCCATTGTCTTTGTATAAAGCAAAGGTAAATCCTGAACACAAATATTTAAGGATTAGACCGCTAAATAAATATGGGGCACCCGCAAGAGGAGCAACAGTAACATTGATTTCAAATTTAAGAAAACATTCAAAAACAATTGACTCTGGTTCAGGGTATCTATGCCAAATGGAACCAGTAGCTCATTATGGTATTAGAAAAAATGAAAAGAGTATAAAAATAGAGGTTAGATGGACAAATGGAAAAACTAAAATAATCTCGGTAAAAAATCTAAACCAAACAATTACTTTAAAACAAAAATAACTAGTTTAAGGGCTGAAGAACTCTATTTATAAAATGGATTATACCATTAGAAGTTTCAACATCAGCAGTTACAACTTCAGCTTCATTTATATAAACTATACCATTAACTTTTTTTATAGTTATTTCCTCACCATTAATTGCTTTGAGTTTAATTTCACCTGCAACTTCTGAAGAAGGAATTTTTTTTGAAAAAACGTGTCGTCCCAAAATTTTTACAAGTTTATCTTTGTTTTCCTCTCTCAACAGACCATAATATGTTTGTGCACTAATTGCTGCAAATGCGTCGTCTAAAGGTGCAAAAACAGTAAATGGTCCTTCACCTTTTAAATTCTCACTTAATCCTGATTTCATTAAGGTTTCGTTTAATTTTGTAAATTTACCGATTTCGTTTAATTTATCAATTACATTTCCAAATGTTATCGATGGGATAATCATCATGGCAAGTGTTAAAAATATTATGTGGAATTTTTTCATTGGACTTTAATAACTTTAAATTTATAATTTGACAGTAAATTAAGTGCGACAAATAATAAAAATTTTTTTAAATTAATTAAATCTATGAATTTTTCAAAAGCTATCTTTAGATTTGTAATTATTTCTATCTTTACTTTATCTTTTTCCAATATTTCAAATTCAGTGGAAAAAAATTATTATAAAGATTTAATAACAGATTGGTCTAGAATCTTTCCCGACAGCAACAGAAATGCTGCTGGTCCAAAATTCTTCAAACATATAATTGATAAAGACATAAATTATGAAGATTTCATTGAATATAACAAACTTTATTGTGCTGTTTCTGGTTCTTTGATCGATCCCAATAGTGACCCTGATTTTTTATTTATCAGTGAGAGAGGAACTAAAAATAAAATTTGTGGTAATTACTATAAATGTTGTATTCCGTGTTCTTGTGATATTATGAAATATTCTGAAGTCGAAAGGATGAAATATAAATTTAAAGACGGCATCAAGGAGTTTTTTGTTTTTACAATTAAAAATCCCTGCAACAAAGAAGATTTTCCAAATAGGGTTAATAAAGATTATTTTTGTGTTGGAGAGAAAATAAATAACAAACAAGTTTATGATTTAAATGGCCGAATAGTAATTGGTTTATTGCATAACGGTAAAAGCTGCAGAAAAGATGAGATAGATTTTGTGAAAAGTCATCAGATAACTGGTAGATTTTGTGAATTTAGAAATAATACACCCATAGAGAATTTAGAGGCAGGCATGGGTGATATTTTTATTAAACTTGCGAGATAAAAATTATGGATAATAAGATTTTTGAATGGGCAGGAGTTATAACAGCAATATTATATTCATTATTCGTAGCTATGAATATTGGTATTGAATTTTTTGGTTTTTGCTTATTACTTTTATCTGCAATTTTAATTGGAATTTGGGCGTATAGAGGTGGTCATAGAGGAATATTATTTTTACAATTTTTTTACGCAACGGCAGGAATTATCGGAATGTTTAGGTGGTTTTAATTGAAAGTTGAAATTATTTTTGGAATATAATTTTTAAAATTAAAAAAACCTTTGTTGCAATATTGCCAAGAATACTGATCAAGTTTTCTATATAAAAAAGTTATTTTTGAGCTATTTAAATTTAAATAATCTAAATTTTCACCAACTGAGGGATATAAACCATAACAGTTTTGAATATCTTTTATTTTACTTATACTGACCACCTCATAATCAATAGACTTGGCTTTTAACCTTTGTTCTTGGTCTTCAATTAAAAGGGATTTAAATTTTACAACTTTTTCACTCAGCTTAATAGATCTATTATTATTTTCGTTTGAAATTAAATAAATTTTTTTAAATTTGTAATTTTGAAAATCAGTAATTTCAAAAGCAAGATTATTATCAAAAATTAATAGACTTTTATCTTCAATATTTTGAGGATTAATAAAATCTTGTTTTATTATTGAGTAAGTTTTTTCAGATACTTTTGGAGGAGCATTTTCATTTAAATTAATATTATTGAATCTGTTAGCAGTGAATTTTTTAATGTTCCATTCGCTCGCCAAATAATGTTTTCCTTGTGTTTGAACTCCAGCAACCCATCTCCATCCAAGAGTATTGGACGCAGCATCGCCGTCATATAGATGTTGCATAAAAAATTCTGCACCTAATTGCCAAGGTAATTCTAGAGTAAAAATCCAAATACTGGCGAACCACATCCTTGTATGATTGTGTAAATAATTATTTTCTTTTAGTTCGATTACCCATTGATTAAAGCAATCTATCTTTGTTTTTCCTTCAATTGCATTTTTATAATTTTGATTATTTTTTAAATTTTCCTTAATTTTAATTAATTCTGTTAAATAATCTGACCAAACATTTGGTCTTAATTCTAGCCAGCCCTTCCAATATGTGCGCCATAATACTTCTTGTATAAATTTTTCATTTTTTGAAAAAGAAAATTTACCTAGAGATTTTTTAATGATCTCTTGTTCATTAACAATTCCATGAGTTATATATGGTGACAAACAAGAAACATTTGATCTTTTATCTGGACCAAAATCAAAATTTCTAAGCTTTGAATATTCTGTAAGATTGTTTTCAACAAAACTTTCTAATCGATCTAAGGCCTTAGCCCTTGAGGGTTCAAAATTCATTTAAAACTATTTAGATTTTTTTTTCTTAAGACCTAATTTATCACTATGTCTTAATCTCAAGATTACAATAGCACCAGCAATTAAAACTATTGCAACTGCCTCATAAACCAATGCAGTAGGGTCCATCTCTTTACCTTGAAGAATAATAAATCGAGCAAGTGCAGTAATTGCTATTAGTAGTGGTAACGTAATACTGATTGATTGCTGGTTCCAAAAAACTCTAACCATTGCAAGAACTTCTAAATAAAGAAACATTAATAACAAGTCAGCTAACGTTACAGACATGTTTTGATACATTTTATAAATTTCAATACCTACAGCAATTACTGTGCTTATTAAAATAATGCACATTAGTATAAGTTGTAGATTCTTAGCTATTTTTTCCATTATTTGTCCTTACTAAATGGCAACCATTTTTCAAACACTGATTTTGATGGACCATCATATGGAATAGTATACGAGTTAGTATTTGTTAAAACTTCAATACCCTTAGAAAAAACAAAAATAAACACTATAACAAATACAATAACCATAATTTTAAATGGATCAAAATTTTTTGTTTGAAAGACGCTGGTCGATTTTTCCTCAGCTTTATGGAATTGTTTGAATGTCATATAGACTGCAAATATAAGGCCGATATGTGCCAAGTATGTTCCAGCCCAGCCAAAAGCAAAAGTCGTATATGAAAATACATACAAACTAAATACTGTTGTCCATATAAAACTTAGGACTAGTAATATTTGTAATCTAACAGCCTTAGGTAGTGATCTTAAATCATTTTTACTATCATCAAACAATATATTGGCTGAGTCTTGCATCCATTTTTTTAAATTGTCCATAAAACTAAGTTATGTTTTTTTTCAGAATTGACAATGTAAAAAATTGTCAATTTTTCTTGAGTTATCTTAATTTTTTTTTATGAAAATTTATAAATTTTTCAACGTTAGATTTATTGAAGGATTTATTTTCCTCAAATGAAACCTTTTTCATTGAATATGCTTTACTTTTTGTAATTCTTGATTGAATAATAATATTTCCTTTATAAAGCTTAAGTTTTACAGTTCCATTTACTTTATTTCTTTTGAGGTCGACGATTTTTTGAAGTTTAAACCTTTCTTTTGAAAACCAATATCCATTGTAAATTAATTCTGCATATCTAGACATGATGGAGTCTTTTTTATGCATTGTGTTTTTGTCTAATGTTACAGACTCTATAGCTCTATGTGCATGAATAAGAAGTGTACCACCAGGTGTTTCATAAACTCCTCTAGATTTTATACCAAGAAATCTATTTTCAACTAAATCAACTCTTCCAATACCGTTTTTGCCAGCTATTAAATTAAGTTTTGTTAAAATTTTCTCAGGATTATATTTTTTTCCATTAATACCAACTGGGTCTCCATTTTTAAAATTTATGGATATAAATGTAGGCTTATTAGGAGCTTTCTCTGCAGAAACCGTTCTTTGAAAAATAATTTCTGGAGCAGAATTTTTAGGATTTTCTAAAACTTTTCCCTCGGTAGAGGTATGAAACAAGTTATCATCAACAGAAAAAGGTGTGGAACCTGCTTTATCTTTAGGTATCGGTATTTTGTATTTTTTTGCATATTTAATAAGATCTGTTCTAGATCTTAAATTCCAAATTCGCCAGGGTGCTATTATCTTAATCTTTGGACCAAAAAAATGATAGCCAAGCTCAAATCTTACTTGATCATTTCCTTTACCGGTGGCTCCATGAGATACTGCATAAGCTTTATATTTTTTTGCAATTCTTATTTGATCTTTTGCTATTAAAGGTCTTGCAATTGAGGTACCCAATAAATATAGGCCCTCATAAATCGCGTGACCTCTGATCATCGGAAAAACATAATCTTTAACAAAAATATTTTTTAAGTCTTTTATTATAATATTTTTTACCCCAAATTTTTTAGCATTTTTGATTATCTTTTTTTTATCTATCACTTGACCAATATCAGCCGTGTAACAGATTATTTCGGCATTATAATTTTCTTGAAGCCATTTAAGTATTATGGAGGTATCTAGTCCTCCAGAATAAGCTAATACAATTCTTCTGTTTTGTGTCATTAACTAACTACAAGCTTTTTTCGCAGTGTTATAAGCTTTAGTGAAACCTAATAATGAATAATGATCAATTGTTTGAGAACCTTTTTCGTTATAACCAGTAACCATAATTCTAGAACCTTTTTTCATAACCCTAACCATTATTTTTTCTTTTTTATTACTGGTCATCCAAGCAAAACCTTGTTGTTTGATATCAAATTTAAATTTGTTATTTCCAGATGTTGCAAGAACAGTATTATTTTTATTAAATTCATATCCAGCGGTAGTGCTTATTTCATTAGTAATTTTTTCACCTGGTCTGAATGTCACAAACAGCCTTGCATCTCTTTTACTTGTTTTTGGAGATTGTAAAATTGGTGAGGATTGAGCAAAACAAACTTTACCCGATGTTTCTGCTAGCACTATGGTTTCCCAATCTTTATATTTTCCAATTTTTTTGAGATCTTCAGCTAGGGTTTTTGTAATTGAAAAAAAAATAAAAAATAAAGACAATAATAAAGTTTTTTTAATTATGGGCATGGGTTTGGGTATTTTTTTTGAATATTATTAATTTCATTTAGTATTTCACTTGATAGAGTTACATTTACACTTTCTATATTTGTTTTCAACTGTTCCATTGTCGTTGCTCCAATAATTACACTTGTTACGAATGGCTGAATCTCACAAAATTTTAAAGACATTTGGGTAAAATCAACGTTAAATTTTTTTGATATTTTATAATATTCCTCAATTGCGTTTTGACCATTTTCGTTTTTATATCTTGTAAAATCTTTAAATAGTTTCATTCTTGATTTTTCAGGCAAATTATTATTCCTATATTTTCCCGTTAAGTAACCAAATGCTAGTGGTGAATAGGCTAACAATCCACTTTTCTCTCTTACTGAAATTTCTGCTAATCCAACTTCATAAGATCTATTGAGTAAATTATAAGGGTTTTGAACAGACATCATTTTAGGAAGATTTTTTAATTTAGAGATTTCAAGAAATTTTGACAAACCCCATGCTGTCTCGTTAGACAAACCTACATATCTAATTTTTCCCTGCTTAATAAAATTTTCTAGACTTTTAAGTATTTCCTCAAATGGTGTCCAGTCATTATCGTTTTCATCGTGCTCGTAACCGTGTTTTCCAAAAAAATTAGTATTTCTCTCAGGCCAATGAAGTTGATATAAATCTATGTAGTCTGTTTTTAACCTTTTAAGGCTTTCTTCTAAAGCATCTGAAATTTTCTTTTTTCCAAAATTATTTCCACCACCCCGAATATATTTATTTGAGGTATTTCCACAGACTTTTGTAGCAATTACAACTTTGTCTCTTTTATTTGTTTTTTTAAACCAGTTTCCAATTATTCTCTCTGTTTCACCATAAGTTTCTTTTCTCATGGGAATTGAATAAATTTCTGCTGTATCCCAAAAGTTTACTCCATGATCTAATGCCCAGTCCATTTGCTCGAAACCTTCTTCTTCCGTATTTTGTTCTCCCCAGGTCATTGTACCGAGACAAATTGTACTAACGTCAAGATCAGTATTACCTAATTTTTTGTAATTCATTGTGGTTTTAAAGTGTTAATATTTATTAATCTTTTAAGGTATCTTGAATAATTAGTAAAAGACTATATATCTATGTCAATTATGGAATTTGATAAAAAAGGAATTTTAGCAAGAGCAAAAGCTGCAGCGCAAGAGACAACTGCGGTTATGGATGAAGGCTTAAGAGCCTATATGCTAAAAGTTTACAATTATATGGCAACCGGTGTTCTTTTAACTGGGATTGTAGCTTTATTATCCTTTAAGATGTCGGTAGTAACTGATGCAGGTGGTTCTATTGTTGCATTAACGAGTTTTGGTTCAGCAATTTATATGTCCGGATTGAAATGGGTTGTAATGTTAGCTCCATTAGCAATTGTGTTTTACATGAGTTTTGGAATAAATAAAATGAGTTCTGGAAAAGCACAAACTACTTTTTGGGTTTTTGCTGCATTAATGGGATTATCTCTTTCATCAATATTATTAGTGTATACTGGTTTGAGTGTAACTAGAGTTTTCTTCATATCTTCAGCAACTTTTGGTGCGATGAGCATTTATGGATATACAACAAAAAGAGACTTAACGAAATTAGGTTCTTTCTTGATGATGGGATTGATTGGAATTATCATTGCTTCGTTGGTAAATATTTTCATGAAGTCATCTATGATGTATTTTGTTATTTCAATTTTAGGTGTGCTTATATTTGTTGGATTAACCGCTTATGATACACAAAAAATAAAAAATATGTATGTAGCAAGTGATACTGGTGAATTAATGGGTAAAAAGGCTGTAATGGGTGCTTTAACCTTGTATCTTGATTTCATAAATCTATTTATAATGCTTCTTAGACTTTTTGGTCAAAGAAGATAACGTTAATCTGAAAGTTTTTTCCAATTAGTATTTTTCAGCAAATTACTTAGATTGTCAGAATTTTTTAAAATCTTGCCATTTGTATCAGTAATCAAATATCTTAAATTTTTGTTTTTTGGTTTAAAATTTTTACAGATTTTATATAGAGCATTTTCAGCAGCATTCTTAAAAACACTAAACCCAACCTGTCTACTGGAAATATTTAATCCATAATCTTTCCAAGATCCTTCAGAAACCATTTTAGCATATAAATCCAGAATTATTTTAAGTTCGTTTTTTTCAAAAAAATATTTTTCATCGATACTTTTATTGTGTGTATTATTTATGATTAATCGTAAATTGTTATTCATTAATTTTATATTTATTAATTAAACTGATCTGAAAAGCAGTGAAAATAAATGTGATAGGTAATAAGCCCCATACTTTAAAGTTAACCCAAAACTCCTCAGTTTGAGTTCTCCATACTAACTCATTCAAAACTGCTAATCCAAAGAAAAAATATATCCATCTTTTATTCAAAATTTCCCAGCCTGTATCTGATAATGAAATTGAACCACCCATAATTTTTTTAAGCACAGGCTCTTTTGTAAAATATCTACCAAATATTAGAGATAATCCGAATAAGATATTTATAATAGTTGGTTTAATATAAATGAAAACTGGATTATCAAAATAGATAGTCAGTCCACCAAATAATGTAATTAGTATTCCACTAATTAAAGGAACTTTAGGAATTTTTTTCTCTAGCATCCACATAATTATTAGTGCGATAATAGTTGCAATTATGAAAGGTGGTATCGCAATCTTTAAATCTTTGTCACTATCGTAATAGTAGTAAAAAAAAATTATAAGCGGTCCAAAATCTGTAAGAAATTTAATTAAGGATTTATTCACAAAAAAGATATTAACATAAATAAAATTTAACAAAAACTTTATATTTTTTCCTATTGATTTTTATTTTTAAATACCCATACTCTCTTTAATGGCAATTCAAAAAGCGAAATTTTCAATTGGTGACATTGTAAAACATAAACACTTTGAATTTAGAGGTGTAATTTATGATGTTGATTTTGAATTTAATAATTCTGAGGAGTGGTATCAGTCTATTCCGAAAAATGTTAGACCAAGAAAAGATCAACCATTTTATCATTTATTGGCTGAAAATGATGAAATTACATATGAGGCGTATGTCTCAGAGCAGAATTTATTAGTAGACGATTCTAATGAGCCCATAAAACACCCGCTTATAGAGGAAATTTTTTCTGGTAAAAAAGGCTCAAGTTATTTCAAGCAATCTAACTAAAATTCATTTTTTAAACACAATTAGCTCAAAACTTAGACACACGATCCTTCTAAAAATAATATAATTCGATCAAGGATGCTAAAGTTTTACCCTTCGTTATTATCTCCCTCTGCATTCTTGATCGGATAATTTTTCACATTATATTCAGCGTATGAATTAGTATACATCTTTATATGTTTAAACACTTTGAACCAAACAAAATATTTTCAATCACTTCCAAAGCCCCGAGATATGTCCTTTATCTACTTGTAATCGTTTTGACTATCGGTCTTATTGAGTCTTTATTATTGTCCCCCGAGGACTATTTGCAAAGTCATACTGTTAGAATTATGTATGTTCATGTACCCGCAGCATGGTTAGCACTTGGAATTTTTTCTTCAATTACATTTTTATCAGTAACTGGTTATATTTTTAAATTAAAAAACTTTTTTTTGATCGCTAAAAGTTTAGCTCCATCAGGTTTCATCTTTAATATTATTGCTTTAGTCACAGGATCTATTTGGGGTAAACCAACATGGGGAACATGGTGGGCTTGGGATGCTAGAATTACTTCTATGTTAATTCTTGCACTTTTTTATTTAATGTTTTTAATGGCTTGGAGAATTTATGATAAAAAAGAACAAGTTTTTAAAATTACCTCAATCATAACAGTTTTAGGAATAATAAATGTTCCAATTATTAAGTACTCTGTAGATTGGTGGAATACGCTTCATCAGCCAGCATCAATAAATATTTTGTCAAAATCTACAATTCATTCTTCAATGTTGGTACCTTTGATGATTATGACTGCGGCATTTGCCCTATTCTCGTTGTTAATTTTTTTAATGAAATATAATACAGAACTGATAAAAATAAAAAACAAGGGTTTAGACAGATTATGATTACTGAATTATTTTATATGAGTGGATATGGAATTTATGTTTGGAGTTCATTTGCTTTTACTTTTTTAAGTTTTATTTCTTTATATGTCGTTACTAAGAATCAGTATGTAAAAGAAAAAAATAAGTTTATAGCTAAATTTGGGAACCTAAACGCTGAAAGAGCTGCCTCTGCTAAACTACAAAGAATTAATAGAGAGATTTTGTCCAACACTTCAACAATTTAACTTTTTAAGCCATGTATGGTCGTAAAGTTAAACTAAGATTTTTTTTCGTTTTCTTAATTATTGTTACATTAAGTTTGACAGTATTTCTTATTCTAAAATCTTTGGAAGAAAATGTTATTTATTTTAAATCTCCGTCTGAGGTAAAAGTTTTATCTGAAAAGCAGCAGAAAAAGATTAGAATTGGAGGAATGGTAAAAACTGACTCGATTTCTATTGTAAATAAAGAATTAAGTTTTGTTATCACAGACTTTAAAAGTGAAATTAATGTTGTTTATTCAGGACTAATACCTAATCTTTTTGAAGAAGGTAAAGGTGTTGTTGCAGAAGGATTTTTAAAAGATGAAAATTTTTTTTCGGCAACTAAAATTTTAGCTAAACATGACGAAAATTATATGCCCCCCGAAGTTAAGGCTGCTTTAGAGGAGAAATAAAATGTCAAGCTTAATTGGATATTATTCTTTAATTTTTGGTGTTGGTATTTCAATTCTAGTTATATTCTTTTCAATTAAAAATTTTAATGACACTCAAAATCTTGATATTAAAGTAATATCATTAGTCTTCTTACAACTTTTATTCGTGATAATAAGTTTCTCAGGTTTAATTTTATCTTTTGTAAACTCTGATTTTAGTAATGAGACAGTTTTTAATCACTCCCACACGACTAAGCCTCTTTTTTATAAAATCTCTGGTACTTGGGGCAATCATGAAGGAAGTCTATTACTATGGTTGTTAGTTTTAACATTATTTATATTTGTTTTTTTGTTGAAATCCAAAAATCAACCAAACCAATATAGAATTTTAACTTTATTATTTCAGCAAATAATTATAGTAGGTTTTTTTATTTTTCTGATACAGACCTCTAATCCTTTTAATCATATTTTTCCGGTCCCAAAAGAGGGATTAGGTTTAAATCCTATATTGCAAGACCCTGCATTAGCAATTCACCCACCAATTTTATATTTAGGGTACGTTGGAACCTCTATAATTTTTTCCTCGGCACTTGCAGCAGTTTGTTCAAATAATATTACAAAAATGTGGGCGTCACATATAAAAAAATGGGTTTTAGTCTCTTGGATTTTCTTAACTTTAGGAATTTTACTTGGATCTATTTGGGCTTATTATGAGTTAGGTTGGGGAGGTTTTTGGTTTTGGGATCCGGTTGAAAATGTATCTTTAATGCCGTGGTTTGCATTAACAACTTTATTACATTGCGTACTAGTTTTAGAAAAGAAACTAATTCTTACCTCGTGGGTTGTTGTTTTATCAATTGCAACTTTTACCTTAAGTATGTGTGGTACTTTTCTGGTTCGGTCGGGTATTTTAAATTCTGTGCACACATTTGCCAATGATCCAGAAAGAGGTTTGTATATTCTAATATTTTTATTTATTTTGATATTCTTATCTTTTTTTATTTTTTTAATTTTTTATAAAAGCGAAAACAATAACACTAAAACTTTCTATTTATTAAGCAAGGAAACATCAATATTAGTAAATAATTGGTTCATGATGTATTTTTTATCTGTTGTTTTAATCGGTACAATTTATCCGATATTTTTAGAAGTAATTTCATCTCAAAAAATATCTGTAGGTCCACCATTTTTTAACAAATTAATATTACCTTTTTTAATTCCTTTTATGTTGGCGATGGCAATAGGGCCTAAACTAAAGTGGATTAAATCAGATGTCGAAGACAAAATTTATTTAATTTTATTTTTTATTGTTTCTTTAATTTTATCCATGTTGATAATAAGAAATTTAGATATTGATTTTCTTTATAATACAGTTTTAATCACAGCAGCTTTTTATTTATTTTTTATTACTCTTAGAGATTTTTTTCATGCAAAATATAGAAACCTATCACAAATAATAGCGCATTTTAGTTTTAGCATTTTAATACTAAGTATTTTATTTAATAATATTTTCTCGTCTGAAATTATTACAAATTTAAAAATTAATGAAACTTACCAAGATCAAAATTTGAAGATTAATTTTGAAAGCATTGAGCAAGAAAATAAACAAAATTTTAAAGCCATTCGGGGAAAGTTTACTGTAGAGGATCAAAATGGATCAATTGAAGTGATGCAACCTGAATTAAGAATATATAATCAACCAAATATTGTTACTAGTGAAGCAGATATCAAAACAAACATGTTCACTGATAAATTTATGACAATGAATTATGTTCAAAATCAAGATTATTTTAATATTCGTTATCAAGTAAAACCATTTATGATTTGGATTTGGATTTCTACAATTCTATTGTGTTTCAGTGGTAGTTTAAGTTTTATCCGAAAAAAGTATGAGAACTAAAATTTTTCCAATATTTTTAATCATTACATTCTCAATAACTTTTTATGTTTTTTATAAGGGTTTACAAAATTCTAATATTTATACTCCTGAAATTAAATCAGAAATTAAAATTCCAAGTTTTGAAGCAAAAGAATTTTTTTCAAAAGACACGATAAATTCAGATCAAATTTTTATAGGGAGTGAATTCTATTTATTAAATATTTGGGCTTCGTGGTGTATTCCTTGTAAAGAGGAACATAAGTATTTAATGGATTTAAGTAAAAAAGAAAATATTAAAATTATTGGACAAAATTACAAAGATAATTTTGTTAATGCTAAAAATTTTTTGATAAAGTTAGATAATCCATACGATTTAATTTTTTCTGATAATGATGGTACGATAGCAATTGAATGGGGTGCATACGGAGTACCTGAGAGCTTTTTAATCAAAAATAATCAAATAATAAAAAAAATAATTGGTCCTTTGAATGAAAAATTATTTTCTGAGATAAAAGAATTGACCCAATGAATATTTTAAAGCTTTTAATTACAGTTATTTTTTTGATTAATTTTTATTCCTCTGATTTAAAAGCTAAAAATTTAGGAACCGAAATTACAAAAAATTTAAGATGTTTAATTTGTCAAGGACAATCAGTATATGACTCAGATTCTGAATTTGCTAATAGCTTAAAAATTTTGGTAGAAAAAAAATTAGATGATGGTTTAAATGAAAAACAGATATACGATTATTTGAAAAATAAATATGGAGATTGGATTTTGTATGATCCAGGATTCAATAAAAACACCTATTTTCTTTGGTTATTGCCGATATTGATGTTTGTATTTGGTGGTGCAATAATACTTAGAAAAGTTATATTAAAAAAAAAAAAATTATGAAACATCTAAGAATTTGTTACTTGGTTATATTGTCTTTTTTAATTTCTTCCTCAATTTTTGCTGAAGATATTAAAGTTAATGACGATAATACAAAGTTTAATATTTATTCGGGTATGTTTGATTTTAGTGATAATGGAAAGAGATCAACTTTAATTGGTTTCCAACACCAAAATACTGATTTAAATAGAGATACTTTTCTTGGTAATCTTTCTCCTATAACAGGTTTTATGTTTACCGCTGATAGTGCGGCTTATTTATATACCGGCATACAAGCACAATATTCTTTGGGAGCATTAAATATTACACCTAGTTTTACTCCAGGTCTTTATAATCAGGGAGATGGGAAAGATCTTGGACACTTACTGGAATTCAAAAGTGAGGTTCAAATTTCATTAAATTTTTTAAAAAATAGCCAATTAGGCTTTTCATATAACCATTTATCCAATGCTAGCTTAGGTGATAAGAATCCTGGGGCAAATAGTTATATGTTTAATTTTTTTAAAACCTTTTAAAAAAACATTTATGATATTAAGATTAAAAGACTGCCACAATTTTGCTGATTTTAGAAAACTTGCTAAGCTTAAGCTACCATCACCTATTTTTCATTACATTGACGGAGCAGCCGATGATGAGATTACATACGCCAGAAATACTAGTGCTTTTGATGATGTTGACTTGGTACCCAATGTTTTAAGAGGTGTTGAGGATGTTGATTTATCTACGACTATTTTTGGTAAAAAATTAGATTTACCATTTTATCTGTCACCAACAGCACTACAAAGACTTTTTCATTATGACGGTGAAAGAGCAGTTGGGAAAGCTGCCAAAAAATTCAATACAATGTTTGGTGTCTCTGCTTTAGCTACTGTCAGTGTTGAGGAAATTTCCTCAATGATTGATACACCTAAAATGTTTCAATTTTATTTTCATAAAGACAGAGGTTTAAACGACTCTTGCTTGGAAAGAGCAAAAGCTGCAAAATTTGATGTTATGGCTTTAACAGTTGATACTATTACTGGAGGAAATAGAGAGAGAGACTTAAGAACAGGATTTACCTCTCCACCAAAGTTAACTTTAGCAAGTTTATTTAGTTTTGCTACTAAACCGATGTGGGGAATTAATTATCTTACAAAAGGTAAGTTTGAATTACCTCATTTACAAGATTTCGTTAAAGAAGGTACTGATGTTAACTCATCTATTGGAAATTATTTTTCAACTATGTTGGATCAATCTATGAATTGGAAAGACGCTGAAAATCTTTGTTCTAAATGGGGAGGTCATTTCGCTCTTAAAGGAGTTATGAGTGTAGAAGATGCAAAAAGAGCAGCAGACATAGGATGTACAGGTATAATGGTATCAAACCATGGTGGAAGACAGTTAGATGGATCTAGAGCGCCTTTTGATCAACTTGCAGAAATTGTTGATGCAGTTGGTGATAAATTAGACGTAATTTGTGAAGGTGGGATTCATAGAGGTACACATATGCTTAAAGCATTATCATTAGGTGCCAAGGCTTGTTCAGGAGGAAGATTATATCTCTATGCTTTAGCAGCTGGAGGTCAAGCAGGTGTAGAAAGAGCTTTAGAAAAATATAAAGCTGAACTAGTGCGTGATATGAAACTTATGGGCTGTACAAAAATAAGTGATTTAAGTCGAAATAATTTAAGATTCAGAACATAGTGAGTTTAAAAAATTGCTATAATTTTAAAGATTTTAGAAATTTAGCAAAAAAAAAATTACCATCACCAATTTTTCATTACATAGACGGTGGCTCAGATGATGAAGCTACTTTAAGAAGAAACACAGAATCATTTAATGAATGTGATTTAGTTCCGAATGTGTTAGCAAATGTTGGTAAACCTGACTTAACAACAACTTTATTTGGAAGGAAAATAGATATGCCAATTTTTCTTTCTCCAGCCGCAATGCAAAGACTTTATCACGTTGATGGTGACAAAGCATCAGCAAGAGCAGCAGAAAAATTTGGAACTTTTTATAGTATGTCTTCGATGAGTAATAATTCTATTGAGGAGATAGCCAATATTTCTGGTGGTCCAAAATTATTTCAACTTTATGTTCATAAAGATAAATCAATCACAGATGATTTGATTGATAGGTCAAGAAGATCAGGATTTGATGCAATGTGTTTGACTGTAGATACATTGGTAGCTGGAAACAGAGAAAAAGATCATAGAACAGGATTTACAACACCTCCAAAACTTACATTAAAAAGCTTAATGAGTTTTGCAATGAGACCTAATTGGGTTTTTAATTATTTAACTGGAAAAAAATTTGAACTCTCAAATGTTAAAAAAAAAACAGACAAAGGAACGAACATTGCAAAATCAGTTATTGAGTATATTAATGAGCAGTATGATCCACTGATGGGATGGAAAGATGCAGAATATTGTGCAAAAAAATGGAATGGACCATTTGCTCTAAAAGGAGTTATGTCAGTTGAGGACGCAAAAAAGGCTGTTGATATTGGTTGTACTGCTATTATGATCTCAAATCATGGAGGTCGACAGCTAGATGGCTCTAGATCACCTTTTGATCAAGTGAAAGCAATTTCAGATGCAGTTGGCGATAAACTTGAGATTATTCTAGATGGAGGTATTAGAAGAGGCACGCATGTTTTAAAAGCATTAGCAGCTGGCGCAAAAGCATGTAGTTTTGGTAAAATGTTTTTGTTCTCTTTGGCCGCAGGGGGTCAGCAAGGTGTTGAACATTTACTTAAAAATATGCACGATGAGATTTATAGAAATATGGTTTTAATGGGTTGCAAAAGTTTAAAAGAGTTGAATAGTTCAAAATTAATCTATAGAAAATAGAGGGGTAATTATGAAGTTAGCAAAAAGTTTAGATAGATTAGGCACAGAGTCTGCATTTACTGTTCTTGCAGAAGCAAAAAAATTAGAGGCACAAGGAAAGCCAATGATTCATTTGGGATTAGGACAGCCAGATTTTAAAACTCCTAAACATGTTGTTGAGGCTGCTAAAAAAGCACTAGATGATGGACATCATGGATATGTTATGTCAAATGGTATCCCAGAATGTCGTCAAGCTGTTACAAGGTGGATTAAAAAACGTTACAATGTAGATATTAATTTTGAAAGAATTCTAATTATGCCTGGTGGAAAACCTACTATGAGTTATGCCATCCAATGTTTTGGTGAACCAGGAGCAGAGATTATACATCCTACACCTGCTTTTCCAATTTATGAGTCAATGATAAACTATACTGGTTCAACTTCTGTCCCATATGACTTAACAGAAAATAAAGATTTAAAATTTGATCCAGATAAAATATTATCTATGATAACAGACAAAACTCGACTGTTAATTCTAATAAATCCAAATAATCCGACAGGAAGCTTTGTTGAAAAAAAAGACGTAGATGTTTTAGCTGACGGTCTGAAGAAGCACCCTCATGTTACAATACTTAGCGATGAAATTTATAGTAGACAAATTTTTGATGGAAAAGAAATGCCAACATTTTTTAATTATCCAGAGTTAAGAGAAAGATTAATTGTATTAGAAGGATGGAGTAAAGCTTATTCCATGACTGGATGGAGACTTGGTTGGAGCTTTTGGCCAGAACATTTAGTCGAACATGTTAATAAATTATTAATTAATAGTGTTTCATGTGTTAATGCTGCTGCTCAATTTGCTGGTATTGCTGCTTTAGATGGACCAGACGACTCAATTGATGCAATGATGGAAAAATTTACTCAAAGAAGAGATTTAATTTATAAAGGTTTAAATGATTTACCAGGTGTAGAATGTAGTTTACCTGGTGGGGCTTTCTATGCATTTCCTAAGGTAATCGGTACTGGTATGAATGGTGCAGAGTTTGCAAGGAAGGCTATGCATGAAGCAGGAGTTGCAATAGTTCCTGGATCGGCTTTTGGTGAAACTTGCCAAAATTACGTTAGATTTAGTTTTGCAGCATCAAGGGATAATATTTCTCAAGCTCTTGAAAATATAAAGAAAATGCTGACTAAATAAGCTGTATTTTTGCTAAAATTTTTATTAATATTTATCAATGAACGATCAAGTACAAGCTGAGTTAAAAAAGATTTTTAATGGTAGGTTTTCAACATCAGTATCGACTAGAGCAAACTATGCAAGGGGTGAAGATACGTATGATCCTATTCTATCAAAGGCAGTTGTGTTCCCTGAAACTAATGAGGAAGTTTCTAAGATATTAAGCCTTTGCAACAAACATAAAATCCCAGTTGTTCCTTTTGGGACAGGAACCTCTTTAGAAGGAAACGTTGTGGGTCATGACAAGGGAATCACAATTAGTCTTGAAAAAATGAATAAAATTTTGAGTGTCAACGTTGAGGATTTTGATTGTAGAGTTCAAGCTTGTGTAACTAAAGAGCAGCTAAATGATTATTTAAGGGAGGACGGAGTTTTCTTTCCAATCGATCCAGGAGCTAATGCAGCTATAGGTGGTATGGCGTCGACTTCAGCTTCGGGAACCATGGCAGTAAAATATGGCACAATGAAAACTGTAATAACTGGTTTAACTGTAATTTTGCCTAATGGAGATATTATTAATACAGGTAGCAGAACTAAAAAAACCTCAGCAGGTTACAATTTGACAAATTTATTTATTGGTTCAGAGGGAACTTTGGGGATTATAACAGAAATTCAATTGAGATTATCCCCAATACCAGAGAGTATTATGTCAGCTGTATGTCACTTTCCTACTTTAGAAAGCGCAGTTCAGACTGCTCAACAGGTTATTCAATATGGTGTGCCTATTGCTAGGATTGAAATGCTTAATAAAGATCAGATGGAAATTAGTATTAATTACTCAAAATTAAAAGATATTGAAGCAGTCCCAACTTTATTTTTTGAGTTTCACGGAACAGAGGGATCAAATAAGGAGAATATAAAAATTGTTGAGGAAATCTCAAAGGATAATAATGGAAGTTCTTTTAAATGGGCAAAAGATTTAGAGGAAAGAAATAAACTTTGGAAAGCTAGGTGGGATGTTTATTACTCTGTTAAAGCATTAATCAACAATGGGAGAGTTTATTCTACAGATGTTTGTTTACCTATTTCCAAAATCACTGAGTGTGTAAATTTTGCTGAGGCGCAAACAAAAAAGCTTGGTTTGAGAGCTCCAATGGTAGGTCATTTAGGTGATGGAAATTTTCATGTAATTTTACCTTATGATCCAAAAGAAGAGGGAACCTATAACAAAATAAGAGACTTTAGTGATCTTTTAATTGAAAAAACTTTGGAACTTAATGGTACAATAACAGGTGAACACGGAGTTGGATTACACAAAAAAGCTTATCTATTGAAAGAACATGGTGACTGTATTCCATTAATGAAATCTATTAAAAGAAGTATTGATCAAAATAACATTATGAATCCTGGTAAGATATTTGATCTTAACTAGTTAAATTTAGGTATTTTATGAAAAAAATTTTGATAACAAGAAAATTAATTAGAGAAAGCGAGGATAAAGCAGGCAAAACCTTTAATCCAATTTTTAATCCCAACGATGAATTATACTCACAATCAAAAGTTATACAGATGAGCCAAGGTTGTGACGGAATTTTATCTTCTCTAACTGAAAAATTGGATGAAGAGACAATCAATAAATTGCCAGATTCAATAAAGATCATATCAAATTTCGCGGTTGGATTTGGAAATATAAATTTAGAAGCAGCTAAGAAAAGAGGCATTGTTGTTACTAACACTCCCGAGGTACTATCCGATGCTACTGCAGAAATAGGAGTACTCTTAATTCTAGGAGCATGTAGAAGAGCAGCTGAAGGAATACAATCAGCACAAGAAGGTGGATGGAAATGGTCGGCAGATTATTTGATTGGTAAGCAATTAACGGGAACAAGATTAGGAGTTTTAGGAATGGGAAGAATAGGTCAAAAAATTGCAAATATTGCAAGGTCGTTAGGTATGATAATTCATTATCACAATAGATCAAAGCTTAGTGAGGAAAAAGAACAAGGCGCAACTTATCATAAAGACATAAAAAGTCTTTTTTCTGTATCAGATGTTTTATCTATCTGTTGTCCTGCAACAAAAGAAACTGAAAATATGATCAATAAAGAAACAGTGGAGTTTTTTCCAAAAGGAGCAGTAATTACAAATGTTGCTAGAGGAGATATTGTAGACGATGAAGCTTTAATTGACGCACTAAATCGGAGAAAAATTTACGCGGTGGGACTAGATGTTTATAAAAATGAACCTAATTTAAATCCAGGCTATTCAAAAATCAAATCAGCATTTATTTTACCTCATCTTGGTAGCGCAACTAAAGATACAAGAATTGCGATGGCTAATTTAGCCATTGATAACATCGATGAATTTTTTAAAACTGGAAATTGTAAAAATAAAGTAAATTAATTCTACTCTGGATTGAATAAAATTCAACTTCTGCGACATCTACGCTACTTTTTAGAAAGACTCCAATCTCAAACTATGCTTAAATTCATCAGTTAATTAACTGTAATAGGAGAAATAATGACTAAAGAAAATAAATCATTGAAGGTGAAAACATCTTCAAGACGTAAGTTCTTTAAGACTGCTGCGAAGACAGGTGCTTTAGCTGCAGCCGCTGTTGCAATGCCATACGTTAAGGCAAATGCAGCAACTACATTAAAGATGCAAGCTGCATGGCCTAGTGGAGCAAACATCTTTTTTGAAATGGCTGGAGACTATTGTAACATGGTAAAAGAAATGTCTGGAGGATCTCTTCAGATTGATCTTCAACCAGTTGGAGCAGTTGTAAAGACTTCAGAAATCGGACAAGCGGTTAGTTCCGGTGTAGTAGATATGGGTCACTGGGTGACTGCATATTGGTATGGTAAAAATCCTGCTGCATCATTATTTGGAACTGGTCCTTCATACGGAATGTCATCTCAAGAAGTAATGGGATGGATGGAGTATGGTGGAGGAAGAAAACTATATGATGAAACACTTGCAAAAGTTGGTTTTGATTATATTGGTTTTTTCCATATGCCTATGCCAGCACAGCCTTTTGGTTGGTTCAAAAAGAACGTAACTAAAGTATCTGATGTTAAAGGTATGAAGTACAGAACTGTTGGTTTAGCGACTAACGTTTTGACTGCAATGGGAATGGTAGTTAGACAATTACCAGGTGGTGAAATCCAGCCAGCAATGAAAACTGGTTTGATTGAAGCTGCTGAGTTTAACAACCCGACTTCAGACTCTCAATTTGGTATGCAAGATGTTTCTAAGCATTATCACTTAGGAAGCTTCCACCAATCTCAAGAGATGTTTGAAATTCCAGTTAACAAAAAAACATACAATAGTTTATCACCTGCACATCAAGCGATATTGAAAAATGCTGCTTATGCTGCAAACAGTGATAACTACTTTAAAGCTCTAGTAAGATACTCAGCTGACTTAGCTAAGTTAATGAATGAGCATAAAGTAAATGTGTATCAAACTTCAGATGAGATTTTAGCTCAACAATTAAAAGGTTGGGATAAAGTTATCGGTGACTTCAATAAGAAAGATCCTTTCTTTAAGAAAGTCGTAGATTCTCAAAAATCATATGCGAAGAGAGTAATGAAATACTTGCTGATGAATCAGCCAAATTACAAACTTGCATACGAAAATGAGTTTGGTCCAATAGGAAAAGTTAAACTGTAATTAACCTTAAATAAATTTAAAGGGGGGCTTAGGCCCCCTTTTTTATTTGATTAATTCAATACAATTCAATAAAAGTTTATATCTATGATGAGATCTTATATAAAATTTGCTGATAGATTAAGCGTCTCAATGGGTAAAGCTTTCTCATGGTGCATCGTAATATTAATGGGAGGAACTTGCTATGAAGTTTTCATGGCATACGCTTTAAATGCACCAACTTTATGGAATTTTGATTTTAGTCTTCAAATGTATGGCGCAATTTTTATGATGGCAGGTGCATACACTTTATGTACAGAAGCGCATGTTAGAGGAGACGTTATTTACAGATTATTTCCTCAAAAAACACAAGCTTGGATAGATTTAGTTTTGTATTTTATTTTCTTTTTCCCTGGTGTTGTTGCATTAGCTTTTTATGGTTACGAATACGCAGCGCTTGCATGGAAAATTAAAGAAACAAGTTGGAACAGCCCAGCTCAAATTCAAATTTACATGGCGAAATCTTTGATACCCTTGTCTGGAACTTTATTAACTCTCCAGGGAATTAGCGAGGTGTTCAGATGTATCATATGTATAAAAACCGGTATTTGGCCAGAAAGAGGAACTGAACGTGACGCAGAAGAAACCGAAAAAGTATTAATGAGAACCTCACAAGAAGGAAATAAAGAAGATGTTATTTAGTTTAACTAATCCTGAAGTGGCAATTATGATGATGGGTATATTTTTATTTGCCGTATTATTAGGTTTTCCGATTGCGTTCACTTTAATGGCGATGGGACTTGGTTTTGGATATTATGCTTACTTTGATCCAACTAAGATGGAACATCTCTTTGATAATAGGATATTTCAACTTTTTGTTCAAAATACCTACACTGTCATGGATAATAATGTGCTTACCGCGGTTCCGCTCTTTTTATTTATGGGATATTTGGTTGAAAGAGCAGGTATTGTAGCAAAATTATTTTTTGCAATTAGATTAGCATCTCATAAGCTTCCTGCATCAATGGCAGTTGCAGCATTGATTACTTGTGCATTGTTCTCAACAGCTACAGGTATTATCGGTGCAGTTGTTACTTTAATGGGATTACTAGCATGGCCTGCTATGATTAAAGCGGGTTATGACAAAAAATTTGCATCTGGAATAATTTGCTCAGGCGGGTGTTTAGGAATTTTAATTCCACCTAGCATTATGTTGATTGTTTACTCCGTAATTGCTCAACTATCGCCCTTAAGATTATTCGCCGCTGCTATTTTTCCAGGACTTATGTTAGCGGGACTTTACATTGCCTATGCAGTGTTTAGAGCTTGGTTAAATCCATCGATAGCACCAAAACCTGCCGCAGAGGAAATACCTCCTACAGCAGTAATCATGAAAGAGGTTCTTGTCTCTTTTTTACCTTTATTTTCTCTAATAATTTTAGTTCTAGGTACAATTTTAGCTGGAATCGCAACACCTGCTGAAGCTGCAGCAGTAGGAGCATTTGGTTCATTAGTGCTCTCATATTTTTACAAAACTCTTAAATGGAAAAATTTCAAAGAGTCTGTCTTTCTAACAGCTAAAACAACTGCAATGATTATGTGGTTATTCATAGGATCCTGGACATTTGCATCTGTATTTTCTTACCTTGGTGGTCACGAAGTTTTTGAACATTTTTTTAAATCTCTAAATTTACAGCCTTGGCAATTTTTAGTAATTACACAATTGATTATATTTTTATTAGGTTGGCCATTAGAGTGGACAGAAATATTAATTATTTTTGTGCCGATATTTTTACCATTAGTTGAATTTTTTGGAGTTAACCCATATTTCTTTGCAATGTTAATTGCTTTAAATTTGCAAACCTCATTTTTAACACCCCCCATGGCAATGTCTGCCTACTACTTAAAGGGAGTTCAATCAAAAAATGTAGAATTAATGCAGATCTTTGGAGGAATCATGCCATTTTTAGGTATTGTGATTTTAGCTATGGTTTTAATGTATTTATTCCCAGGTATAGCACTTTGGTTACCAGAGACATTATTTGCAAATTAATTTTTAAATGACAGATATATTTTCTTTAAGTCTTGAAGAACTTGCAGACAAGATTAAAGACGCCCAACTCACTTCAGTTGATGTTTGTGAAAAGTATATTGAAAGAATAAACAAATTTGACAAAGATATAAAGGCATGGGCCCATTTCGATAAAAAAGTTTTGTTGGAAAAAGCTTCTGAGGCTGATGATTATAGAAGATCTGGAAAACCAACTGGTCCGCTTCACGGTGTACCCATTGCGGTTAAAGACATCATTGGCACAGTTGATATGCCAACAGAATGTGGAACAGTTATAAGAAAAGGTAAATCATATTCACAAAATGCAGAAATAATAGATTTGCTTCATGCATCCGGAGCAATTGTAATGGGTAAAACAGCAACCTCAGAACTTGCTTATTTAGGACCTCCGGCAACCACAAATCCGCACGATAAAACAAGAACACCAGGTGGTTCCTCAAGCGGATCTGCCGCATCTGTGGCTTCTTTTATGGCACCTGCATCAATTGGATCTCAAACTGGTGGATCTATTATTAGACCAGCATCTTATTGTGGAGTAGTGGGATATAAGCCTAGTTACGGATTAATATCTAGAAATGGTGTTTTGAGAACATCTTATAGTCTAGATCATATAGGAATTTTTGGACGAAAAGTTGAAGATGTGGCTATGTTGGCAAAAGTTCTCATAAAAAAAGATAAATTTGATCCAGCAACCATACATTACTCAACAGAAAATATTTTATCTGAAACAAAAAAAGGACCTCTGTTCGATCCAAAATTTATTTTTTACAAAACTGAACATTGGAAATTAATAGATAAAAAGTCTAGAGAGTCGTTTGAATACTTCATTAAATCATTTAAAAAAAATATTGAGATTTTTGATACTCCTTCTTATTTTAAGGATATACATAAATACCATCAAATTATTCATGAGACTGATTTAGCTAATAATTTTTCAGTTTATTTTAAAAAATTTAAAAAAAAATTGTCTAAGTATATGCAAGATGCAATCACAAGAGGAAATAAATATTCGGCCAAAGAGTATGCAGAGGCAATTGATTTTATGAAAAGAAGTTATGAGTCATACCAAGAAGTTTTTGAGGATTATCATGGAGTATTGTCGCCAGCTAGTCCAGGTGTTGCGCCCACAGGTTTAAAAAGTACAGGAACAGCGGAATTTAATAAAGTTTGGTCTTATCTTGGGACGCCATGTATTTCGTTACCTTTACTTGAGGGAGAAAATAATTTACCATTAGGTATTCAATTAATTGGCAATAAATATGATGATCATAGATTTTTAGGAGTTGCTAATTGGTTAGAGAAAGAATGTCAGGAATAAAATGAATAAAATTACTACAATCATAGGATTATCTTTTGCAGTTTTTTTTTTAATTGGTTTAGCAACAACTCTAACGAGATCAATGATGATAGGCTTTTTGGATGTTATCCCAGTTTATCTTTTAATGGGTGCAGCAATCATCATGATGATATACGAAGCCTTCTTTGATAAAGATTAGTATCAATTAAATTGAAAAATATTAAGACAGATATATTCTCATACTCACTATTATTTATACAACCAATCTTTATGGCTAGTAACCTAGTTGTAGCTAGGGGTGGTGTTGAATCCGTTCCACCTATTTCACTTGCATTTTGGCGTTGGACAGTTGTTTTTTTAATTTTGTTACCATTCACTTATGTAACTTTAAAAAATAATTTTCATATAATTAAAAAGGAATATAAAAAATTATTTTTTTTAGGATCAATGGGATGTGGTGTATGTGGCGCCTTCCCTTTTTTAGCTGGTGAGACAACAACTGTTATCAATATGGGAATAATTTACACATCCTCTCCAGTTTTTATTATTTTAATCTCATATTTTTTTTTTCATGAGAAAATAAATACAACAAAGATAATTGGCTTAATTACTTGCTTGATCGGAGTGCTTATCATCATTATTAAAGGTGATTTCGACTTACTGATTAATCTTAAATTTACAATTGGTGATTTGTGGATGTTGGCTGCTGCAATTGGATGGGCTTTATATTCAATTTATTTATTCTATTGGAAATCTAAATTAAAAATTTTTGATAGATTTACTATGATTTCTTTTTTTGGTGCGTTGAGTTTGTTACCTTTTTACGTTGGCGAAGAATTATTTTATAAAGAGACTATTTTTGCGACAGAATTCTATTTATGGGTAATCTTTGCAGCTATATCACCAGGGATTATTGCTTTTACTCTTTACACTATAGCTCAGAAAAAATTAGGTGCATCGTTGACTGGCTTTACACTTTATGTTTTTACAGTTTATGGAGCAATTTATGGATACTTTTTATTTGACGAAAAATTTGAGAATTTTCATATTATTGGAACCATTTTAGTTTTCTTTGGCGTATATTTGGCTAAGAAAAATAATGTTAAAAAAGTTTAGGAATAATTTGTTATCATTTTTACAACTAATAATTTTAGTTTACCTTTTTCTTTTGGCATTTCTTTATTTTTATCAAAGAAATTTAATGTACCATCCTGATGAAAACAATTATTTTAACGATAAACTTTCAGTTAATATTGAAGAGGTTGAAATATCAACACAAGACGGATTAGGCTTGTTAGGCTGGTATCATGAAAAAGATATAAGAAAAAATAAAACAATTTTATTTTTTCATGGGAATGCTGGATCTTTAGAAAATAGAATTCATAAATTGAATCATTTTAGAGACATGAGTGTTAATTTTTTAATAGTTGCCTGGAGAGGTTTTAGCGGCAATGAGGGCAAACCATCAGAAATTGGATTATACGAGGATGGTGAAAGTGCAATTAGATGGTTGATGAAAAAAGGTGTGGATGAAAAAAATATAGTAATTTATGGAGAGTCATTAGGAACAGGAGTTGCAACACATTTATCCCAAAATAGAAATTTTGCAGGTATAATTTTAGAAACCCCATTTACATCAATGATTGACGCTGCTAAAAAATTTTATCCATATATACCCGTTGGTCTTTTACTAAAAGATAAATTTGAAAATAAAAATAAAATTAAAAATGTTAAGTCTCCAATTTTGATAATGCACGGTGAAAAAGATCAAATAGTCCCTTTTGAGATGGGTCAAAAGATGTTCGAAATAGCTAATGAACCTAAATATTCTTATTTTACCAAATATGACAATCATATGATGGAGTATGATGAGAATCTTATAAAAACATTAAATTCATTTTTAATTAATTTAAATTAGGCCATATTCTAAACAAATAGTACTCAAGATTTAATTTTACGCTTAAAAAGTGAAAATTTTTTATTTAATCACAATTTTAACATTAACTTTAAAAGGTTTTGCTTTCTCAAAAGATAATTCATTTTATCCTGATGATTTATTTCATATAGATCATATGGACTCACACAATAAAAAATTTGCACTATATTTTAAGACAAGAAAGAAATCTATTTTAGCCAGAGGTGAAGAAAGTAATTATATAAATGATTACCCAAAAGATCTTTATATCTATAATTATTCAACAAAGTCCTCTTCACCATTGATCTCTTATGATTGGTTTCCCTCTCAAGCTAAGTTTCATTTAGCGGATTATGACTTTCCTATATTTCCAGATGATTTCGCTTATTACCTTTTAAAAGACGATAAAACACTAGTAATGATTAGTGCAGTTAAAAGTTTAAATGCTAATTTTAAATATGATATTTTTAATAAGAAACTTGAAGTTTACTCTACTACAGGAAAATTTGATTTTATTATTTCCTCTTTCTCTAAAGATTGTGGGCATTATAAATTTAAGGATAATTATAAGTGTACTATTTATAAACCTTTAATTTCGAGTAATTTAATTAACTAACTTGCGTAAAAGCCTCAGCAAATTTTTCTGCATTGAATAATTCTAAATCATCTTCTTTTTCACCTAAACCTAAAGCAATAATAGGTAGTTGATATTTTTTTGCTATTGCCAGCAGAATACCACCTTTGGCAGTTCCATCTAATTTAGTCATGATTAGACCAGTTAAAGGAATAATTTTGTTAAATTCTTCCACTTGATTAATCACATTCTGTCCTGATGTTGCATCTAAAACTAAAATAATATTGTGAGGAGCATCTTGGTCAATTTTTTTTGTTACATTAGCTATTTTTTTATATTCCTCCATTAAATTTTTTTTATTTTGTAGTCTTCCAGCAGTATCGATTAAAACTTGGTGAAAATTATTTTTGATCGCTTCCTCAACTGCTTTGTATGCCACCGATGCTGGATCAGAACCTTGAGATGATTTAGTTAATTTAACATCGATTTTATTTGCCCAATTTTCTAATTGTTCAATAGCAGCTGCACGAAAAGTATCAGAAGCAGCAAACATAACTTTGTTGCCATTAGTTTTTAATATTTTACCTATTTTACCAATTGTTGTTGTTTTACCAACACCATTTACTCCTGAGATTAAAGTTGCATTGAGTTTATTTTTTTTTTCAAAAAAAGAATTATTTTCTAAAGGCTTCATTAAATTTACAATGTACTCTTTTAAAATAATATTTATCTCGGTAGATAGATCTTTGTTGGGATCAATCTTTTTATTCGAAATGATTTCTTTAATTTCAGATGCAGCCTCTACACCAACATCAGACTCAATTAAAAACTCCTCAATTTTATCTAAATTCTTATCGTCTATCTCTTTTTTTATTATTATTTCTTTTAATCCAGATGTCAGTGCAGAAGCACTTTTTTTAAAACCTATCTTAAATTTGTCAAAAATTCCCATTATAGTTTGATCTCAATTTCTTTTATTTCTGAAACAGGTCCTTTCATGTGGATTGAATTTCTATCATCTATAAGAATTGATAACTTACCTGTTTGAAATTCTATGTCTGTTTTATTTTCATTAAGATTGTTTAATTTACCAGCAAATGCAGTTGCGCATGCAGCTGTTCCACATGCTTTGGTTAGCCCAGCCCCTCTCTCCCATACTTTCACTTTAATCAAATTTTTATTAATTATTTTAGCAATTGTAACATTACATTTTTCTGGAAAAATTTTATGATTTTCAATTTTGGGTCCAATTTTTTCAATACTAAAATTTTCAATTTCGTTTACAAAAAAAACAATATGTGGATTTCCAACATTAACAGCAGTACCACCAAAATGTTCTTTATTATTCAAATCAGTGATCCCAATATTCAAATTTTTAGTATCTAATTTTTCCGATAAGGGAATTTCGTTCCATTGTAATTTTGCTTTACCAATTTCAGTTGTAACAACATTTTTATCTAAAATTTTTGACTCTAAGTTTCCATTTAAAGTAGATAAGATGATCTTTTCAGCTTTTGTCTCTTCAGAGATTAATTTTGCAACACATCTTGTGCCATTTCCACATGCACCAGACTCCCCTCCATCAGAATTAAAAAATTTTAAATTCGCATCACTTGATTTGCTGGTCTCAATAAATATTAATTGATCACAACCAATAAAATTTCTATCACAAATCTTTATAATCTGATCTTTAGTTAAATCGGTAATTTTTTGTCTATTATCAATGATGACAAAATCATTACCTAATCCATCCATTTTAAAAGCTCTTATCTCCATATATAGTTATTTAACTTATTTATTGACTTTTTGAACCTCTATTATAGTTTGTGGCAGTTTCCGCAAAAACGTTAAATTTGCGGTGTCTTTGGAAACAAAGAGATCGACACTAGTCAGCGAGGGTTCGCCCACTAGTGCGGTTACTGCTGTGTAAAATAAATATGTTTGAAAATTTGACAAATAAATTTGAGGAAGTCTTTTCCTCTTTAAAAAAAGCACCTTCGCTTGATGAGCGTCAAGTTGATGAAGGTCTGAGATCCATTAGGCAAGCTTTATTAGAAGCTGACGTATCACTTGATGTTGCAAAAGAGTTTATTGAGAAAGTTAAACCTAAAGCTTTAGGACAAGAAATCATCAGATCTACATCTCCTGGCGATATGGTTGTTAAGATTGTTTACGATGAATTAGTGTCTTTATTAGGTGAAAAAAATAATGATGTAAATCTTAATGCCGTACCACCAGTGTCTATGATGTTAGTTGGTCTACAAGGTTCTGGTAAAACTACAACTACCGCTAAACTTGCAAAATATTTGGAAAATAACAAAAAAAAGAGAGTTATGATGGTGAGTTTAGATATTTATAGGCCAGCCGCCCAAGAGCAATTAAAATCTTTAGGTGAACAAAATAATATTTTAACTTTGCCAATAATTGAAGGGCAACAACCAGCTGATATTTGTCAAAGAGCAATTAGTGCTGCAAATCTAAGTGGTGCTGATGTCATTTTATTTGATACAGCAGGTAGAACACAAATAGACTTGCAAATGATGAGTGAAATAAAACAAATCGAGAATATAATTAAACCTACTGAAACTTTTTTAGTTGCTGACTCTTTGACTGGTCAAGTAGCAGCATCCGTAGCAAAAGAATTTAAAGATACTGTAAATCTCTCTGGTATTATTTTAACAAGAGCTGATGGTGATGCAAGAGGTGGAGCCGCAGTTAGTATGAAATTTATCTCACAAGTACCAATTAAATTTTTGGGTATAGGAGAAAAAATTAATAATCTTGAGGTTTTTCATCCAGATAGAATTGCTAATAGAATTTTAGGGATGGGAGATATTGTTTCTCTAGTAGAGAAAGCGACTCAAGATCTTGGAGAAGAAAATATTAAAAAGGCAGAAGAGAATTTAAAAAAGGGACAATTCTCTATGGAAGATTATTTAGCACAACTAAGACAAATGAAAAAAATGGGTGGAATAGAAGGCATCATGTCTTTTATGCCTGGTGTTTCAAAAGTTAAATCACAAATGGATGCGGCTGGAATTGATGAGAGTATTATTACAAAGAATGAAGCTATAATATTGTCTATGACAAAAAAAGAGAGAGAGAACCCAAAGATAATTGATGGTTCTAGAAAAAAAAGAATTGCTAATGGTTCTGGCACAGATCCAGCCACTATCAATAAGTTGTTAAAACAATTTAAAATGATGTCTGAAATGATGAAAAAGATGTCAAAGGGTAATCTGAAAGGTATGACTGACAAAGGAATACCTCCAGAATTATTTAATCAATTAAAGTAAAAGAAGGAGAGTGAATGTTAAAGTTAAGATTATCAAGAGGCGGAACTAAGAAAAGACCCGTTTATAAAGTAGTTGTTGCAGACAGTCGTTTTGCAAGAGATGGTAGATTTATAGAGAAAGTGGGATTTTTTAATCCACTATTACCAAAGGAAAAAAAGGAAAGAATTGGATTAGAAGCAGAACGAATAAAGTATTGGTTGGGTCAAGGCGCACAACCAACAACTAGAGTAGCAAGAATTTTAGGTGAAAATGAATTAATGCCTATGCCGGCGAATGGAAATAATCCTCAGAAAGCTATTCCAAAAAAAGATCGAAAAAAAGAAGGCAGTGAGGAAGCAAAAAAAGAGGAAGCTCCAAAAGCAGAAGCAAAAAAAGAGGAAGCTCCAAAAGCAGAAGCTAAAAAAGAGGAAGCTCCAAAAGCAGAAGCTAAAAAAAAGGAAAAGAAATAATACAAAGATTATTTATGATGCAAGCTCAAGTATTTACACTTTATCCAGAAGTTTTCCCTGGGCCTTTAAATAAAGGTATTTACAGTAAAGCAATGGTTAAAAAGTTATGGAGCTTAAAAGTAATTAATATTAGAGACTCTGCTCAAGATAAACATAAAACAGTTGATGATACTCCTTACGGTGGTGGTACAGGTATGTTAATTAAACCAGATGTCTTGGCGAATTCTATTGATCAAAATGTGAATAAGGGAGATAAAATTTTTTATCTTTCACCAAAAGGTAAAAGATTTGATCAAAAATTTGCACAAGATTTATCTAAAGAAAAATCATTTTCTTTGATTTGTGGACAGTTTGAGGGTGTTGATGAAAGAGTTTTGGGAACAAGAAATATTGAAGAGGTGAGCATTGGAGATTATGTATTGTCTGGAGGAGAAACGGCAGCTTTGGTTATTCTAGATAGCGTTTTAAGACTTTTACCAGGAGTTTTAGGAAATGATAAATCCTCGGCTGATGAAACTTTTGAAAACGGCCTTTTAGAGTATCCGCAGTTCACAAAACCTCAAATATGGGAAGAAAAAGCAGTGCCAGAAGTGTTATTATCTGGAGATCACAGTAAAATTAAAGACTGGCGTTTATCTCAATCTGAGGCTATAACACGCGACCGAAGACCAGATTTGTGGCAAAAATATAAGAAAAACTAAATTGATAAATACTGAAATGAAAACAATAGAAGAAATTAACCAAAACAACATTAGAAAGATTCTCTCTGAAAAAAAGATACCTGAATTTTTCCCAGGAGATGTTGTAAAGGTTGGGGTAAGAATTACAGAGGGTAAAAAAGAAAGAATTCAGTATTTTGAAGGAGTATGTATTGCTAAAAAAAGTAGAGACTTAAACTCCTCATTTACTGTCAGAAAAATATCATTTGGTGAGGGAGTTGAGAGAACATTTCCATTGTTTGGAACTGTGATTGACTCAATTAAAGTAATTCGATCTGGAAAAGTAAGAAGAGCAAAACTTTACTATTTAAGAGATAGAACTGGGAAGTCAGCAAGGATTGCCGAAAAAATTAGAAAAAAAATTGGTATCGATGTTGATGTTAAACCAGAAACAGTAACTGAGGAAAATTTAGCTCCAATCACTAAAGAAAATACTTCAGAAATTAAAAATGAGGCTGTGCCAGCAGTTGAGCCAAAAATAGACGAAACTTCAAAAAATGAAGTTAAAAAAGATGCCCCTAAGGCCGAAACTAGTACAGAAAAAAAGCTTGAAAACTTACAAGAAAAAAAATAATTTTTTTCTCAATGCCTAATACTCTTTACGATAAAATTTGGAATGACCATTTAGTACATCAACAAGATGATGGAACAGCGTTATTATTTGTTGATAGACATTTGGTCCATGAGGTTACTAGCCCACAAGCTTTTGAGGGACTTAGAAATACTCAAAGAAAAGTTAGACACCCAAAATTAACTTTAGCTGTGGCAGACCATAATGTGCCAACAACCGATAGATCAAAGGGTATTTCAGATCATGAATCTAAAATTCAGGTAGAGACCTTAGAGGAAAATTGCAAAGAATTTGGTATTAAACTTTTTAGCATGAATGATAAGCGACAAGGTATTGTTCATGTAACTGGTCCAGAGCAGGGTTTTACACAACCCGGAACAGTTATTGTTTGTGGGGATAGCCATACTGCAACCCACGGAGCATTTGGTGCTTTAGCCTTCGGAATTGGAACTTCAGAGGTAGAACATGTTTTAGCAACTCAAACACTTGTTCAAAAAAAAGCAAAAAATTTTAGAATAAATGTTAATGGTAAACTTCCGGTAGGTGTCACTTCAAAAGATGTTATTTTACAAATAATTGGAAAAATTGGAACCGCAGGTGGCACAGGTTGTGTTGTTGAATATGCAGGCGATTTAATAAGGTCGCTAAGCGTTGAACAAAGAATGACGATATGCAATATGACAATAGAAGGTGGCGCAAGAGCTGGATTAATAGCACCAGATGAAAAAATATTTAAATATTTAGAAGGAAAACCAATGTCACCAAAAGGCGAAAAATGGAATAAAGCTTTAGTACATTGGCAAAGTTTAAAAACCGATGATGATGCAAGCTTTGATAAAGAAGTAAGTTTGCAGGCCAATGAAATTTTACCAATGATAACTTGGGGAACTTCGCCTCAAGATGTGATTACGATTGATGGCAAAGTTCCAAATCCAAGTGAAGAAAAAGACGAGGACCGTAAAAATTCCATAGAGAGATCTTTAAAATATATGGGTCTTAAACCTGATATGTCAGCCAGAGATATCAAAATAGATAAAGTTTTTATAGGTAGTTGCACAAATGGTAGAATTGAGGATCTAAGAGAAGCAGCAAAAATTTTAAAAGATAAAAAGATATCTTCCCATGTTCATGCAATGGTAGTTCCAGGATCTGGATTGGTAAAACAACAAGCAGAACAAGAGGGATTAGATAAAATCTTTATTAATTCAGGATTTGAATGGAGAGAACCAGGTTGCTCAATGTGTTTGGCCATGAATGCAGACAAGTTGAAACCTGAAGAAAGATGTGCCTCTACCTCAAATAGGAATTTTGAAGGAAGACAAGGAAGAGGTGGAAGAACTCATTTAGTTAGTCCTGGAATGGCTGCAGCCGCTGCAATATCAGGAAGTCTTGATGATGTGAGAAAGTATCAAAATTAAATGCAAAAATTTAGCACATTAAGAAGTATCCCAGCTTATTTACCAATAGTAAATATTGATACAGATATGATTATTCCAAAACAATTTCTTAAAACAATTAAGAGAACTGGATTGGGTAAAAATTTATTTTTTGAGATGAGATATGATGATAATGGTAAAGAAATAAATGATTTCATTTTAAATAAAAATCCATTCAATAATTCAAAAATTTTAATTGCAGGAAAAAATTTTGGCTGTGGTTCATCAAGAGAGCACGCACCATGGGCATTATTAGATTTTGGCATTACTTGTGTTATAAGCTCAAGTTTTGCTGATATTTTTCATAATAATTGTTTTAAGAATGGAATTTTACCAATCACACTAGATGATGAAAAAATAAAGGAGTTATCAGAGTATACCAATAGAAAAGAGGAAATTTTTGTGGATCTCAACGAGGAGAAAATTGTTTACGGAAATAACGAGGTTAAATTTAAAATTGACCCATTTAAGAAAAAATGTCTTTTAGAGGGATTAGATGACATAGCTTTATCTTTAAAAAAATCTGACAAAATTGAAAACTTCGAAAAAGATCTAAAAAATAAAAAGCCTTGGATCTTTAATGATTAAAGTTAAAAAAAGAAAAATCCTTTTATTGCCGGGCGATGGGATTGGACCAGAAGTTATTGGTGAAGTTAAAAAAATAATAAATTGGTTCAATGATAAAAAATCTTTAGATTTTGAAATCGATGAAGATTTAGCAGGAGGTTGTTCTTATGACAAACATGGGACACCGATTACTGATGAAGTTTTTTATAAAGCCTTGGAAAGTGAAGCTGTTATGCTTGGTGCAGTTGGAGGACCAAAATGGGATAACGTTGAATTTACAAAAAAACCCGAGAGAGCACTTTTAAAATTGAGAAAAGAATTAAAATTATTTGCAAACTTAAGACCCGCTATATGTTTCAAACAATTAGTTGAAGCATCTACATTAAAACCTGAAATCGTCTCAGGATTAGATATTATGATCGTGAGAGAGTTGACTGGTGGAATTTATTTTGGTGAACCCAGAGGTATTAAACCAATTGAAAATGGTGAAAGAAAAGGAATAAATACTCACACTTACACAAGTAGCGAAATTACAAGAGTAGCAAGAGTAGCTTTTGATTTAGCGAAAAAAAGATCAAATAAAGTTACATCTTGTGAAAAATCTAATGTAATGGAGGCTGGACAATTATGGAAAGAGGAGGTTCAAGCACTTCATGAAAAGGAATATAAGGATGTGGAATTAAGTCATATGCTTGCCGACAATTGTGCAATGCAGTTATTAAGAAATCCGAAACAATTTGATGTCATTGTTACAGATAATCTTTTTGGGGATATGCTTTCAGATCAAGCTTCAATGTTGACGGGTTCATTAGGATTATTGCCCTCAGCCTCATTAGGTGCAAAAAATAAAGATGGAGAAATGAGAGCGATGTATGAGCCTATTCATGGGTCTGCACCTGATATAGCAGGGAAAGGTCTAGCAAATCCGATAGCAACAATTTTAAGCTTTGCAATGGCTTTAAGATACTCCTTGGATCTTGATAAAGAGGCAGAGGGCTTAGAAAAAGCTGTTCAGGATGTCTTAAATGATGGTTTAAGAACCAAAGACATTTTATCCAAGGGAATGAAAGAAATATCAACATCTAAAATGGGTGATGCGATCATTTCAAAATTGCAATAATTAATTAATTATTTTAAACTTTAAATATGCCAAGCTATATAGCACCAGTTGATGATATGATGTTTCTTTTTGAGAAATTAAGGGACAATAAAAATTATAATGAACTGGAAAAATATAAAGATGTGAGTCCAGAGCTAGTAAAAGATATTTTAGAAGAAGCCGCAAAAATCAATCAAAATTTGATTTTGCCACTCGCTAAAGCTGGAGATGAAAATCCTGCAATTCTAGAAAACGGAGTTGTAAGAACTCCACCAGGATACAAAGAGGCTTATCAAAAATATATTGAGGACGGTTGGACTTCATTATCTTGTGATCCAAAATACGGAGGACAAGGCATGCCACGAACTGTTAGTGCATTTTTTGATGAAATGATATCATCTGCAAGTCTAGCATTTAAACTTTACAGCGAATTAACTTTAGGAGCTTATAATTGTATTCATCACCATGCCACAGATGAAATAAAAAACAAATACCTTCCTAAAATGGTGGAAGGTAAATGGAGTGGCACAATGTGTTTAACCGAACCAGTCTGTGGAACAGACTTAGGTTTATTAAAAACAAAGGCGGTAGAACAACCAGACGGAACATATAAAATCACAGGGCAAAAAATATTTATTACCTCTGGTGATCATGATTTAACAGAAAATATTATACATTTGGTAATAGCAAGAGCAACAGATTCGCCCAAAGGGACTAAGGGAATAAGCTTATTCTTAGTTCCAAAATTTATTGTAAAAGAAGATGGAACAGTTGGCTCAAGAAATGGGATTTCTACTGGATCAATAGAAACAAAAATGGGTATTAAGGGTTCAGCTACATGTGTATTAAATTTTGATGAGGCCACAGGAATAATGATTGGCCCTAAAAACAAGGGATTGAGTCAAATGTTTACAATGATGAATCTAGAGAGAATCGTTGTAGGTATTCAAGGTTTAGGAATTTCAGAAATTGCTTATCAAAATTCTCTTAATTATGCAAAAGAGCGAAAACAAGGAAAAAGCAATAATAATAAGTCTGAAAATGGAAAAGCAGATTCAATTATTGAGCATGCTGATATAAGAAAAACTTTGTTGAACATGAAGTCTATAATTGAGGGAGAAAGAGCGTTATGTTTCTGGTTGTCTCAACAAACTGAAGTTGGTTTAAATCATGATGATCAAAAGATCAAACAGGAGGCCTTGGATATGGTCTCCTTAATGACACCAGTTGTTAAATCGTTATTTTCTGATTTAGGAATGGAAATAACAAGTGATGCAATGCAAATATTTGGTGGATACGGTTATACAAAAGATCAAGGTATAGAGCAATTGTATAGAGATAACAGGATTACGCCGATTTATGAGGGAACTAATTCAGTACAAGCAGCTGATTTAGTTTTTAGAAAACTGTCAACTAAGAATGGAAACATAGTTGATAAATTTATGAATTTAATTAAATCTGAAACTAATTCAGATGATGAAAAAATGAAGCCATTTGTTGATACATTAAATTATAATTTAGGAATCTTAAAAAAATTTAGTGATTGGACTATTGATAAAATAAAGACTAACAAAGATGATGTCAGTGCAGCTGCTAATGATTATTTGAAGACACTTGGTTATATATCTCTAGCTTTTTCTTGGGTAAAAGTTTTAACTGTAAGTTTTAAAGATTTTGAGGAAAATAAAAAGTTTCATGAAGATAAAATAAATACTGCAAAATTTTATTTTGAAAAAGTTTTGCCGAGAGCTGAACAACATTATAAATCTGCCATCTCGGGAAGTTCAAATATCATGAATTTTAAATTTAATTAAAATGAGTCATTACGACACAAATTTAGATAAAAACGAGGCTAATTATATACCCTTAACACCCCTAACTTTCTTAAAAAGAGCCAAAGATATATATCCAGACTATGAGGCGGTTATTTATGAGGATCGTAAATACTCTTGGACTGAAGTCTATAAGCGTACTGTAAAATTTGCAAGTGCTCTCACTAAAATTGGTGTTAGAAAAGGTGACACTGTCTCATTTTTAGCTTTTAACACTCCAGAAATTTTTGAAGGTCATTACTCTGTACCAATGACTGGTGCAGTTTTAAACACAATCAATATTAGGTTGGATGCTAAGACTATTGCATACATTTTAAATCATAGCGACGCAAAAGTATTAGTCGTTGATAGGCAGCTTCATGGTGAAGTTAAGAAAGCATTGAACACAATAAATAAGAAAATAATTATTATTGATATTGTAGATAAATTTGCCGATCAATCAAAGTGTGAAAAAATTGGAGAGTTAGAATATGAAAGTTTTCTAAATACTGGAGATGAAAATTTTGATTGGAAAATGCCTGAGGATGAGTGGCAGGCGATTTCATTAAGTTATACATCTGGAACCACTGGAAATCCAAAAGGTGTTGTTTATCATCACAGAGGATCTTATTTGATGTCTACTGGAAGTGCAGTTGCTTGGAATATGCCAAATAGGTTAAATTTCTTAACTATCGTCCCAATGTTTCATTGTAATGGCTGGGGTTACCCGTGGACAGTGCCTATGTTAAATGGAAGAACTATTTGTTTAAGAAATATTGATGTGAAGAAGATATTTAAATTAATAGACAAACATAATATAACCCATTTTGGCGGAGCACCGATTGTATTAAACATGATCACTGGCGCACCTGAGTCTGATAGAAAAAGATTAAAACAAAAAGTCTTTGTTTTAACTGCTGGAGCCCCCCCGCCTAGTATAATATTTAAAAAAATGAAAGAACTCGGATTTGAAGTTATGCATGTTTATGGATTAACAGAAACTTATGGTCATGTCACTCAATGCGCATGGAATGAATCTTGGAATAAATTTGATGAAGAAAAACAGAATGAAATTAAAGCAAGGCAGGGAGTTAGATATCCAAACACCGAGGGAATAGCCGTTATGGATCCTAAGACCATGAAAGAAGTACCAAAAGATGGAAAAACTATTGGTGAGATTATGATTAAAGGTAATGTTGTGATGAAAGGGTATTTTAAAGATAAAGATGCTACCAACAAAGCAATGGATGGAGGATGGTTTCATTCAGGTGACTTAGCAGTAATGCATTCAGATGGCTATGTAAAAATCCAAGACAGGTCCAAAGACATAATTATTTCAGGAGGAGAAAATATATCGTCAATAGAAATAGAAAATACTTTAGCAAAGCACCCTTCGGTTTCAATTGCGGCAGTTGTAGCTAAACCTGACCAAAAATGGGGTGAGGTTCCTTGTGCATTTATTGAACTGGTAAAAGACAAGCTTACAACTGAAAAAGAACTGATTAGTTTTTGTAAAGAAACCCTTGCTGGATTTAAAGTTCCAAAACAAGTAGTTTTTTGTGAATTACCTAAAACTTCAACAGGAAAAATCCAAAAATTTGAATTAAGAAAAAAATTTTAAAAAATTGATTAATAGTTCTCATTATAAATTAAATTAACAATATCTGAAGTATAATTATGATTGAAAAAACATTTGAAATGAGAGAAAAGATCTAAAATTTAAAAAAATGAAAAATTTTCCAATTGTAAAATCAAGAAGATTGAGAAGTACACCCTACACTGATAGGATCGAATCTCACGGTGTAAGTAGCTATACAGTTTACAATCATATGTTATTACCTGCATCATTTAAGTCTTTAGAGTCCGACTATCATCATTTGAAAAAGTTTGTTCAAGTCTGGGACGTTGCTGCAGAAAGACAAGTAGAGATTTCTGGAAAAGATTCCGCAAAATTAGTTCAATTAATGACTTGTAGAGATTTATCTAAATCAAAAGTTGGGAGATGTTATTATGCTCCACTAGTTGATGATCAAGGTCTTTTAGTTAACGATCCGATAATAAATAAATTAGCAGATGATAGATGGTGGTTATCGATTGCTGATTCTGACGTAATTTTTTTTGCCAAAGGTCTTGCTGCAGGAAATAAATTTGAGGTAGAAATTAAAGAGCCAAATGTAAATATATTAGCTGTTCAAGGACCCCTTTCAGACGACTTAATGGCAAAACTATTTGGTGATGAAATAAGACAATTAAAGTTTTTTAATTTCAAATATTATAATTTTAAAAAATATAAATATTTTATTGCTAGGTCAGGTTGGTCAAAGCAAAGTGGTTTTGAGATTTATGTAGAAGACAATTTAGCAGGTCAAGATTTATATGATTATCTTTTTGAATATGGATCTGAATATAACGTTAAAGCAGGGTGTCCAAACTTAATCGAGAGAATAGAGTCAGCGTTATTTTCTTATGGAAATGACTTTGATAATAGGGATAATCCTTTTGAAGCAAATTTTGACAAGTTCATACATTTAGACAATGGAATTGATTTTTTAGGTAAAGAAAAGTTAAAAAAAATAAAACATGAGGGCATATCAAGAAAACTGATGGGAGTAAAAATTGATCATAATAAAATTGATATGTATTGTGAAAAGACATTATTAGACGATAATAATAAAGTTATGGGCTATGTTAGATCAGCAGCATATTCTCCAACATTTAAAAAAGTTATTGGTATAGCCATGATTAACAAACCTTATTGGGATGGCAAAACTCAATTTAAAATAGATATTAACGAGAAAATATTTGTAGGAACAATTTGCGATTTACCTTTCATTTAGTATAAAAATAAACGTTAATATGAATATAGCAATCGTAGGTGCAACAGGAAATGTTGGAAGAAAAATTTTAGAGGTTCTTGAAAAAAAAGAACTTAAAATTGATAATCTACATTTGGTTGCCTCATCAAAAAGTTTAGGAAAAAAAATTAAATTTAGAAACAAAGAATATGATGTGGTTGATCTAGATAATTTTGATTTCTCAAAAGTTAAAATTACTTTTTTTGCAGCTGGTGGAAAGATCTCCAAAGAATTTGCAGAAAAAGCTTCAAAAAAATCATTAGTCATAGATAATTCAAGTTTTTTTAGAATGGATCCCGAGGTTCCCTTAATAGTCCCACAGGTGAATTCTGAAGATTTAAATAATATCAAAAAAAACATTATTGCAAATCCTAATTGTTCAACTGCACAATTAGTAATTGCCCTAAAACCTTTACATGATTTGTTTATAATCAAAAGGGTAGTTGTCTCTACTTATCAATCAGTATCAGGAGGTGGCAAAGAGCCTATGGATGAGCTGATTGAGCAAACAAAACTAGCATTAGATGGAGAAAAAATTGACTCAAAAAACTTCACAAAACAAATAGCTTTTAATGCTATTCCACATATTGATGTCTTCTCAGATGATGGATACACAAAAGAAGAATTAAAAATGTGTTATGAAACAAAAAAAATTTTAGATGATAAAATCGATTTAACAGCAACATGTGTAAGATTACCAATATCTATCTCACATTGTGAGTCAGTAAATTTACAATTCGAAAAGCCATTTTCTTTAGCAAAGGTTAGAAAAGCACTAAATAATTTTGAGGGCTGTAAGGTAATAGATGAAAGATCAGATGGTGGATACGTAACTCCTTTAGAGGCTGAGGGAAAAGATGAGACATTCATATCAAGAATAAGAGAAGACAAAACAATTGAAAATGGATTAAATCTTTGGATTGTCTCTGATAATCTTTTAAGAGGCGCGGCCTTGAATGCAGTAGAAATAGCCGAAAGATTGATTAAGAATGATTCATATGCAAAATAAAGAACCGCTATCTCCCCATATCCAAATTTACAAATGGCATATTTCTTCATTAGTATCCATCTCACACAGAATAACAGGAATAATTAATATAGTTGCAATTACTTTCATTTGTCTAATTGCTTCTCTCCTTATACTTGGAGAAAGTAGTTATGAAATAATAAATTTTTTTATGAGTTCTCTGTTAGGTAAATTTGTAATTCTTGGAATTACTTGGTCTTTTTCATTTCAAATATTAAGTGAAATAAGACACTTAATTATGGATTTGGGCTATGGATTTGAGTTAAAGACTTCTAAAATTACAGGTCTTTTAGTTATATTTGGTTCTTTAATTTTAACAGTAATTTTTTATATAATTGGAAAAAATTTGATTTAGCATGATAAATGCAACGAAGAAATGGATCTTTTTAAAAATTAGTGGTGCATTACTGATTCCACTAATGTTGTGGTTTATTATAAATTTTATAAAAATTTATGATCAAGATTATCTCACAGTAGTTACTTTTTTTTCAATTCCATTATCTAAGTTTTTATTTAGTATATTTATCATAAATGCATATTTTTTTTCAGCATTAAATATAAGTGAGGTTTTTGAGGATTATATTAAGGAAGATAAAATCAAAAATGTCGCAAATAGGCTTTTATATGTATCTGCAGTGGTAATTCCTTTAATTACAATTATATTGATTTCTAAATTATGAGTTCATATAAAATAATAGAACATGAATATGACGTTGTAGTTTTGGGAGCCGGAGGATCTGGCTTAAGAGCTGCTGTTGGCCTAAGTGAGGCAGGATTAAAAACTGCATGTATTTCAAAAGTGTTTCCTACCAGAAGTCACACTTCTGCTGCTCAGGGAGGAATATCAGCTGCACTTGGTAACATGGGAGAAGATGATTGGCGTTGGCATATGTATGACACAGTCAAAGGTGCAGATTGGTTAGGCGATCAAGACAGTATCGAGTACTTATGTAAAGAAGCTCCAAAGGCAGTAATTGAATTAGAAAAATACGGTGTACCGTTTAGCAGAACGGAGGATGGAAAAATTTATCAAAGACCATTTGGTGGTATGACCAAAGATTATGGAAATGGAATCGTCCAAAGAACTTGTGCGGCTGCTGATAGAACAGGACATGCAATTTTGCATACTCTGTATGGACAAGCTTTAAAACACAAAACAGAATTTTTTATTGAATATTTTGCACTAGATTTGTTGATGAAAGATGGTGAATGTAAAGGCTTAATTGCTTGGAATTTAAATGACGGAACTATTCATAGATTTAGATCTCATACAGTAATTATTGCAACAGGTGGTTATGGAAAAGTTTACTATTCAGCAACTTCAGCTCACACTTGCACTGGTGATGGAAATGCTATGGTTTTAAGAGCAGGTTTACCACTTCAAGATATGGAATTTGTTCAATTTCATCCCACAGGAATTTATGGACATGGCACATTAATAACTGAAGGTGCTAGAGGTGAGGGAGGTTATCTAACAAATTCTAAAGGCGAAAGGTTTATGGAGAGATATGCACCTAAAGCGAAAGATTTAGCATCAAGAGACGTTGTAAGTAGATCAATGTCAATTGAAATAAATGAAGGTAGAGGTGTAGGAAAAGATCAAGATCATGTTCATCTGAATTTAAGTCACTTAGATAAAGACATTATTGAAAGTAGGTTGCCGGGTATTACTGATGCTGCGCGATTATTTGCAAATGTAGATGTCACAAAAGATCCAATTCCCGTAGTACCAACTGTTCATTACAATATGGGTGGTATTCCAACAAATTACAAAGCAGAAGTATTAACTGTTAACGGTTCAGAAAAAACTGTACCTGGATTAATGGCAATTGGAGAAGCTGCATGCGTATCAGTGCACGGAGCTAATAGATTAGGTTCCAATTCGTTAATTGATTTAGTTGTTTTTGGAAGAGCAGCAGCAAAAAGAGCAGCAGAGTTAATTAAACCAGGAGCGCCTCATGAACAAATTAGTGAGACAGAAACACAAAAATGTTTGGATCGTTTTGATAAATTAAGGAATACAGAGGGAGATATTGGTACAGCAGAATTGAGACAATCAATGCAAAAAATAATGCAATCAAAATGTGCAGTTTTTAGAACAGAGAAAACTTTAAAAGAAGGTGTTAACGAAATTAGAAAGACGTACGATGGATTAGGCTCTGTATCAGTAAAAGACAAATCTTTAATATTTAACACAGATTTAGTAGAGACACTTGAATTTGATAATTTAATAAGACAGGCAGTTGTAACAGTAGATTCAGCGTATAACAGAAAAGAGAGCCGAGGAGCTCATGCGAGGGAGGATTACCCAAAAAGAGATGACGAAAAATTCATGCAACATACTCTTGCTTGGTGCAACGGAAAAGATACTAAAATAAGTTATAGAGAAGTTCATAAGTCTACTTTAACTAACGATGTTCAATATTTTCCACCTCAGGAAAGAGTATATTGATGGTACAAATTAATTTACCTAAAGACTCAGAGATAAAAAAAGGTAAATATTTTAAAGATAAAACTGGATCAAAAAATTTAAGAAAAGTAAATATTTATAGATGGGACCCTTCAACTGGTGAAAATCCTCGTATTGATAGTTATGAGGTTGATATGGATAATTGTCCATCCAAAGTTTTAGATATTTTAAATAAAATTAAAAATGAAATAGATCCAACATTAGCTTATAGAAGATCCTGTGCCCATGGGGTTTGTGGCTCATGTGCAATGAATATGGGTGGCAAAAATGGTTTAGCATGCACAAAACCACATGAAGAAATAGATGGTGATATAGATATTTATCCATTACCACACTTAAAAGTTAAAAAGGATTTAATCGGAGATTTAGATGGATTGTATAAACAATATCAGTCAATCGAGCCCTGGCTAAAAAATAATTCCAAATCCGAAACAAATGAAATTATTCAATCCAAAGAAGATAGGGCTAAACTAGATGGTGCATATGAGTGTATTATGTGTGCTTGTTGTTCAACATCATGCCCAAGCTATTGGTGGAATGGTGATAAATATTTAGGTCCTGCAGTTCTTTTACAGGCATATAGATGGATAGTTGATAGCAGAGATGAGGAAAGAAATGCCAGACTAAAAAAAGTGGCAGATGAGCTTAAACTTTATAGGTGTCATACAATTATGAACTGTACTAGTGCTTGTCCTAAAGGTTTAAATCCCGCAAAAGCTATTGCTGAAATAAAAAAAATGCTAGCAACTGCCAATATTTAAACAATAGACTAATAAGAGTTTTTAATCTAAAACACCCTATTCATGAAATTAATTGAACATTTCGTTGGTGGAAAAATAATTCCTGGCACTTCAAATAAAAAAGGCAAAGTTTTTAATCCGGCTACAGGTGAACAAGAAAAAGAAGTAAGGTTAGGCTCTAAAGATGATCTGGATAAAGCAGTTTTAATTGCTAGAGAGGCCTTTAAAGAATGGTCTTTAAAACCTCCACTCCAGAGAGCCAGAATAATGTTCAAATTTAAGGAGCTTATAGAAAAAAATTCGGATGAGTTAACAAAACTAATAGTTTCAGAACATGGAAAGGTTTATGAGGATGCAAGAGGTTCTCTTACTAGAGGTTTAGAAGTTGTAGAATTTGCGTGTGGTATTCCTCATTTGCTTAAAGGGGAATTTTCAGAAAATGTTGGAACTAACGTTGATAGTTGGTCTATGAGACAGCCTTTAGGAGTTGTTGCTGGTATCACCCCATTTAATTTTCCCGCAATGGTCCCTATGTGGATGTTTCCAATAGCAATTGCTTGTGGAAATACTTTTATTTTAAAGCCATCTGAAAAAGATCCATCATGCTCGATTAAATTAGCTGAATTATTAAAAGAAGCTGGACTTCCAGATGGAGTTTTTAATGTTGTAAATGGTGATAAAGAAGCGGTTGATGCAATTTTAACAAACAAAGATATTAAAGCAGTGAGTTTTGTTGGTTCTACTCCAATTGCTAAATACATTTATGAAAACTCAGCTAAAAATGAAAAAAGAGTTCAAGCACTTGGTGGTGCAAAAAATCATTTAGTTGTTATGCCTGATTGTGACTTAGATGGTGCAGTAAATGGCTTAATGGGTGCTGCTTATGGGTCTGCTGGAGAACGATGTATGGCTCAATCGGTGGCAGTTGCAGTGGGTGATATAGGAGATGAGTTAGTGTCAAGATTATCAAAAAAAGCTGAAGCTTTAAAGGTTGGTCCTGGGATGGATAAGGTCTCTGAGATGGGCCCATTAGTCACAAAAGAACATCTTGAAAAAGTAAAAAGTTATGTAGATCTGGGTGAAAAAGAAGGTGCAAAACTAATTGTTGATGGAAGAAATTTAAAATTGCAAGGATATGAGAATGGTTTCTATATTGGTGGCTGTTTATTTGATCATGTTAAAAAGGATATGAGAATTTATAAAGAAGAAATTTTTGGGCCTGTTTTATCTGTTGTAAGAGTTAAAACTTTCGAAGAAGCAGCAAAATTAATCAATGATCATGAATATGGAAATGGAGTAAGTATTTACACGAGAGATGGTGATGCCGGAAGAACTTTTGCGAGTAAAATTCAAGTAGGTATGGTTGGTATTAATGTGCCTATTCCTGTGCCGATGGCTTTTCATAGTTTTGGTGGATGGAAAAGATCTTTATTTGGAGATAGTGCAATGCATGGCATGGAAGGAATTAAATTTTATACAAAATTAAAAACAATAACATCTAGATGGCCTTCAGGTATTCGGTCTAATGCCGAATTTGTGATGCCAACAATGAAATAAAAAAATGAGTAAAATATCTTTAATTGGAGCAGGACAAATTGGTGGAACTCTTGCACATTTAATAGGAACAAAAGAACTAGTTAATGAAGTGGTTTTATTTGATGTGGCTAGTGGTATTGCTAAAGGAAAGGCATTAGATATTGCGCAATCTTCATCTGTAGATGGATTTAATGTTAGGTTTTTTGGAACTGATAATTATGAGGATATAAAAAATTCAGACGTAATTATAATTACTGCAGGTGTCCCAAGAAAACCTGGAATGAGCCGAGATGATCTTCTTGGAATTAATTTAAAAATTATTAAACAAGTTGCTGATGGGGTAAAGAAAAATGCTCCAAATGCCTTTGTGATTTGCATCACTAATCCTTTAGATGTTATGGTTATGGCATTCCAAAAATTTTCAGGTTTACCATCAAATAAAGTTGTTGGTATGGCAGGTATTTTAGATAGTTCAAGATTTAAACTATTTTTATCACTAGAGTTAAGTGTGCCAGTAAGAGAAATTGAGGCAATGGTTATGGGTGGTCATGGTGACACAATGGTTCCTATGCCAAGATTTACAAAAATTTCAGGTAAACCATTGTTAGAGTTTGTAAAGGATGGAAAGATCTCTTTAGAAAGAATTGAGGAAATTAATCAAAGAACACGAGATGGTGGCGCGGAGATAGTTAAATTTTTAGAGAAAGGATCAGCCTTTTATGCACCGGCAGCTTCAGGTGTTCAAATGGCAGAAGCATATTTGAATGATCAGAAAAAATTATTACCTTGTGCTGTACAATTAAATGGAGAATACGGTGTGAAAAATGTTTACGCAGGTGTTCCTGTTATAATTGGAAAAGATGGAGTAGAAAAAATTCAAGAGATTGATTTAGATGAAAAAGAAAAAAAAGAATTTATGCATTCAATAGGTGCTGTAAAAGCTTTATGGGAAGCTGCATCTAAAATAGATCCTGATTTATCTAAATAATAATGAATATTCACGAGCATCAAGCGAAACAAATATTAAAAAAATATGGAGCTGTAGTTCCTAAAGGGGTATTTGCGCTTAGTGTTGATGAGCTTATTGAAAAAGCAAAAGTATTAAAAACTGATAAATATGTTCTTAAAGCCCAAATTCATGCTGGCGGTAGAGGAAAAGCAGGTGGTGTAAAAATTTTAAACTCAATAGAGGAACTTACAGTAGCGGCTAAAGAATTACTTGGAAAAACACTAATAACTCATCAAACTGGTCCTGAGGGTAGAGAGGTAAAAAGATTATACGTAGAGGAATCTTCAAATATAGATAGAGAGCTTTATTTATCGTGTCTAGTTGATAGAGCAAGTTCTAAAATTGCATTCATATCAAGCGATCAAGGAGGAATGGATATCGAAGAAGTTGCAAGCAGCTCACCTGAAAAAATTATAACAACAAAAGTAGATATGGGTAACGAAATTTCCAATTCAGATTGTGAAAAAATAATTAAAATTTTTAATTTAAAAGAGGACTTAAAAAAACAAGCAGTATTACTAATTAAATCAATATTTAAAATGTTTGTCAGTACAGATGCAAACATGGTTGAGGTAAATCCATTGATATTGACAAAAGAAGAAAAAATTATTTGTTTAGATGCAAAAGTTAATTTTGATTCAAATGCTTTATTCAGACATCCAGAAATTGTTGAATTAAGAGATTTAAATGAGGAAGATCCTACCGAGATAGAAGCTAGCAAGCATGATCTTGCATATATCAAGCTAGATGGAAGTATCGGCTGTATGGTGAATGGAGCGGGATTAGCTATGGCAACGATGGATATAATTAAATTATATGGAAAAGAGCCAGCAAATTTTTTAGATGTAGGTGGTGGTGCATCTAAAGAAAAAGTCTCTGCTGCATTAAAGATAATTCTATCAGATAAAAACGTTAAAGGTATTTTAATAAATATTTTTGGAGGAATAATGCGATGTGATGTTCTTGCTCAGGGAGTAGTTGATGCAGCTAAAGAGATAAATATTAGTGTTCCTTTAGTTGTAAGATTAGCAGGCACAAATTTTAAAGAAGGCAAAGAGATCCTTGATAATTCTGGATTAAAATTAATTTCTGCAGATAATTTAGATGATGCGGCTAAAAAAATTGTTGAGGCAATAAAATAATATGTCAGTTTTAGTAAACAAGAATACTAAAGTAATTTGTCAGGGATTTACTGGCGCACATGGAACTTTCCATTCAGAGCAAGCTATAAAATATGGAACTAATCTTGTTGGTGGAGTTACACCAAACAAAGGTGGACAAAAACATTTAGACAGACCAGTTTTTAATAGCGTTTTAGAGGCAAAAAATGAACTAGGAGCAGATGCAACTATGATTTATGTACCTGCTAAATTTGCAGCAGCAGCAATTATTGAGGCAATTGATGCATCAATTGAACTTATTGTTTGTATAACTGAAGGAATTCCAATTCAGGATATGCTTAAGGTCAGACAAAAATTGAGTGAATCAAGAAGCAGATTGATTGGACCCAATTGTCCAGGAATAATTACACCAGACGAATGTAAAATAGGAATTATGCCAGGCAATATCCACAAAAGAGGAAGTGTTGGAATTGTATCAAGGTCAGGTACATTGACATATGAGGCAGTGGCTCAAACAACTGAAAATGGACTCGGTCAATCAACTTGTATAGGAATTGGTGGAGATCCTATAAATGGAACAAATTTTATAGATTGTTTAGATTTATTTTTAAATGATGTTGAAACAGAGTCTATTTTAATGATTGGTGAAATTGGAGGAACTGCTGAGGAAGAAGCTGCTGAATTTATAAAAAATCACAAGATCAAAAAGCCTATAGTTGGGTTTATTGCAGGAGTTACCGCACCTCCAGGCAGAAGAATGGGGCATGCTGGCGCTATAATTTCAGGCGGCAAAGGTGGAGCTGAAGATAAAATTAAAAAGATGGAAGAAAGTGGTATTACTGTTGCCAAATCACCATCAATTATTGGAAAAACTTTATTTAATAAACTGTCTAATTGAAAAATAAAATTAGAGAGATATATTAAATCTAAAAGATGTCTTCATCAAAAAATCTCGATTTTGAAAAAACTTCATTTTTAAATAAGTCTAATAGCGCATTCATAGAAGAGATGTATTTAAAATTTATTAATAAAGATGCAGATCTTCCAGAAAGTTGGGTTAATTATTTTGAGGGGATTGGTGAAGAATTAAATGTAATTGTTAAAGAAATTAATGGTCCATCTTGGGGACCAACTAAAAAAAAAATAAATATTAACGAATTACAGAAGAAAATACTAGAGCGAGATAAAAGTTATATTGACAGTAGTAAATTAGATTCGTCTGAAAAATTTAATTTTCAATTACTTGCTGACTCAAACAAAGATTCTATAAGTGCTGTAGCTTTAATTAGAGCCTATAGATTAAGGGGCCATTTATTAGCAGATCTTGATCCTTTAGAAATGAGAGAGTCGGAATATTTAGATGAACTTCATCCAGAATTTTATGGTTTTAAAAAAGAAAATTATGAAAAGCAAATTTTTCTAAATGGAGTCATCAATCGTAAATATGCAAATATAAGAGAGATACTTAAATTTATGAAGAGGACCTATTGTGGAAAAATAGGTTATGAGTTTATGCATATTTCAAATCCAGTAGAACGAAAGTGGTTTAGAGATAGAATCGAGCAAGATAAAAATGCACTTCAGTTTACAAAAAACGGTAAGGAGGCAATTTTGAATAAATTAGTACAGGCAGAAGGATTTGAAAAATTTTTAGCTACTAAATATGTTGGAACAAAAAGATTTGGTTTAGATGGTGGAGAAAGTTTAATACCTGCACTTGAGCAAATAATAAAAATTGGAGGGCAAAACAATATAAAAGAAGTTAAGATAGGCATGTCTCATAGAGGCAGACTGAACGTTTTGGCAAATGTTTTACAAAAATCTTATAAAAGAATTTTTAATGAATTCGCTGGTGAGTTTAGTTCTGACACTAAAGATAGTGCTGGAGATGTCAAATATCACCTTGGAGCATCATCAGATAGAAAGTTTGATGGAAATTCAGTTCATGTAAGTTTAACAGATAACCCTTCTCATCTAGAGGCTGTCAATCCAGTAGTTTTAGGACAAACAAGAGCTAAACAATTTTTTCATAAAGACAGAGAGAGAAATAAAGTAATACCCATTCTCATTCATGGAGACGCAGCTTTTGCAGGTCAAGGAGTTGTAGCTGAATGTTTTGCTATGTCTGGATTGCCAGGTCATAATACTGGTGGAACAATTCACATTATTGTCAATAATCAAATAGGATTTACTACTAGCCCGAGATTTGCTAGGTCCTCGCCTTATCCATCAGATGTTGCAAAAATGGTAGAGGCACCGATACTTCATGTTAATGGAGATGATCCAGAAGCTGTTGTTTATGCAACCAGAATAGCTACAGAATTTCGATTAAAGTTTAATAGAGACGTAGTGGTGGACTTAATTTGTTACAGAAGGTTTGGACATAATGAAGGAGATGAGCCCTCATTTACTCAACCATTAATGTATAAAAAAATTAGATCACATCCTAGTGTTTATAAAATTTATGGAAGTAAACTTGTAAATGAAAATTCTATAAAGCAAGAATTGTTAGATCAAAACATCAAATCATTTAAGAATTTGCTTGATGAACAATATAAGAGTGCAAAAGATTATAAACCTAAAATAGAATGGTTTGAAGGAACATGGTCAAGATATAAGCCTGAAAAAGGTAAAGATAAGAGGGGTATAACCGGCTATGACGAAAATAAACTAAAAATAATTTCAAATAAAATAAATGTCATTCCTAAGGAAAAGAATATCCACAAAACTATCTATAAAATATTCAATGCTAGAAAAGAAAGGATTGAAAAAGGTAATGGAATTGATTGGTCTTCTGCAGAGGCTCTTGCGTTTGGATCTTTGCTAGAGGAAGGGTATCCAGTCAGACTTGTAGGCCAAGATTCTGGTAGAGGGACATTCAGTCAACGACATTCTGTTTTAAGAAATCAAATAGATAATTCTAGGTATGTTCCTCTTAATAATATTTCTAAAAATCAAAAACAATTTGAAGTGGTTGATAGTTTTTTGTCAGAACTTGCAGTTTTAGGTTTTGAATATGGCTACAGTCTTGTAGAACCAAATACCCTCACTCTTTGGGAGGCTCAATTTGGTGATTTTGCAAACGGTGCTCAAGTAGTAATTGATCAATTTATTGCATCAGGAGAGAGAAAATGGAACAGAGCATCTGGGATAGTTATGTTATTACCTCATGGGTATGAAGGACAGGGGCCAGAGCATTCATCAGCAAGGTTGGAAAGATTTTTACAATTATGTTCAAATGATAATTTGCAAGTTATGAATTGTACAACTCCAGCAAACTATTTTCATGCCTTAAGAAGACAAATGCATAGAGATTTTAGAAAACCTTTAATAATTATGACGCCTAAATCTTTATTAAGACACAAACATTGTGTTTCTGATTTAAATGATTTTAATAAAAAAAATTCTTTTCATAGAGTTTTATGGGATCATGCTATAGATCCAAAAACTAAAGGATTTATAAAATTAAAGAAATCCAAAAAAATCAAAAAAGTGATTATTTGTTCTGGAAAAATTTATTTTGATTTACTTGAGGCTAGAGAAAAATTTAAAAAAGATGATATTGTATTTTATAGAGTTGAGCAACTTTACCCCTTTCCAGCCAAGGCTCTTGCAAAGGAACTAAAACCCTATGCCAAGAATGCTAATTTTTACTGGTGTCAGGAGGAACCAAAAAATATGGGGGCTTGGTTTTCAGTTAGAGACTATATCCAATGGACATTAGATAATATAAAAGCTAATAATAATTATATTTCTTATATTGGAAGAAGTCCTGATGCATCACCAGCAACAGGATATGCTAAAAGACATATTATGCAACAACAAGAAATTATTAAAAAAGTTTTTGATTATTAAGATATGAGTGAAAAAATTATAGTTCCAGTTTTAGGAGAGAGTATAACCGAGGCAACAGTTTCAAAATGGTTAAAAAAAAAGGGTGATGAAGTTAAAACAGACGAGCCTATTGTTGAGCTAGAAACTGATAAAGTAAACTTAGAGGTTCCATCACCCATAACAGGTAAGTTGACAGAAATTATTTCAAAAAATGGATCTGTTGTCGAAGTTGGAGCACATTTAGGATCGATAGAGGAAATTGAGATAAGTGAAGAAAAGAGTCTAGAAATTGAGAAAATTAAGCCAACTGTAAAGAGAGAGAAAATTGAAAACTCAGAACCTCAGCAAAATGAGCCAGAACTGTTAGAAACTGAGTTAGCTGATAAATTAGAGGAACAAGAGCAACCACTTGTTTTAACGAAAGAAGTAAAGACTAAACCAATTATAAAAGAAAAACTAAATGATCAAGTTTTGTCTCCTGCAGTAAGGAAAATTGTTGCTGAGAACAAAATTAATTTAGAAACTATAAAAGGTTCTGGAAAAGATGGAAGATTGTTAAAGGGAGACTTAATTAGTTTAATGAGCAAGAATCCATCACCATCAGAGAGAAAAATAAAATATGGTCATGAGGAACGAATAAGAATGACTAGATTGAGACAGACAATTGCTAAAAGATTAAAACAAGCTCAAGAGAATGCTGCATTATTAACCACTTTTAATGAAGTAGATATGACTAACATAATTGAGATGAGAAAAAATAATCAAAATGATTTCCAAAATCGATTTGGAATAAAGCTAGGAATGATGTCTTTTTTTGTAAAGGCCTCCATCGTAGCACTAAAAAACTTTCCAGCTGTAAATGCTGAAATTGACGGTGATGAGATTATTTACAAAAATTATTACAATATAAGTTTTGCAGTCGGCACAGATAAAGGTCTTGTTGTCCCTGTTTTAAAGGATGCTGATGTCATGTCATTTGCAGAAATTGAAAAAAATATTAAAGAAATATCGGATAAAGCAAAAAGTGGAAAACTTAATATTGAAGATCTTCAGGGTGGAACTTTTACAATTAGCAATGGAGGGGTCTATGGTTCCATGTTGTCAACACCAATATTAAATTTACCACAATCAGGCGTTTTAGGTATGCACAATATAGTTGAGAGACCTGTTGTAATAGAGGGTGAAATTATAGTTAGACCAATTATGTATTTAGCTTTATCCTATGATCATAGAATTATTGATGGCAAAGAATCTGTTTCTTTTTTGAAAATGATTAAAGAAAATTTAGAGGATCCAAGAAGGTTATTTTTAGATATTTAAATGTCAAATAAATTTCAAGCAGTAGTAATTGGAGGAGGCCCAGGAGGTTACGTGTGTGCAATTAGACTTGCGCAATTAGGTATAAAAACTGCTTGCATAGAATCAAGAGGATCTCTTGGTGGTACTTGTTTGAATGTTGGATGTATTCCATCGAAAAGCTTATTAAATTTATCAGAAGAATTTCATAAAGTAAAAAATTTATCTAGTAAAGGTATTGAAGTAGGTGAAGTTAAATTAAATTTAGATAAAATGATGAGAAATAAAGAAAAGGCAGTAACAGTTTTGACAAAAGGTGTTGAGTTTTTATTAAAAAAAAACAAAGTGACATATTACAAAGGTGTTGGAAGTTTTAAATCTAAAAATGAAATTTCTATAAAGGACGCAAATAATAATGAAATTGTGATATTTTCAGAAAAAACAATAATCGCAACTGGTTCAGTACCAGCAGCTTTACCAGGAATAAGTTTTGATGAAAAAACAATAGTCTCATCAACTGGTGCATTGAAATTAGATAAAGTTCCAAAAAAAATGGTGGTTGTGGGTGGTGGATATATTGGGTTAGAAATGGGATCAGTTTGGTCTAGGTTAGGATCAGATGTTCATGTTATTGAATTTTTAGATCATATTACACCAGGAATGGATAAAGAAATCTCAAATGAATTTATGAAAATTTTGAAAAAACAAGGAATAAAATTTCACATGCAACACAGAGTCGATAAGATTATAAAAAAAAATTCTAGTGCAATTATTTCAACAACAGACACAGATGGTAATAAAAAAGATTTTGATTGTGAAGTTGTTTTAGTTTCAATTGGAAGAAAACCAAATACTCAAGGACTAAATTTAGAAAAAATCGGTGTAAATTTAGATAATAAAAATAGAGTCCAAACTGATAAAAATTTTAAAACAAACTTGGATAATATTTTTGCTATAGGCGATGTTATTTCTGGACCCATGCTTGCTCATAAAGCGGAAGATGAAGGTATCGCGGTCGCTGAAAATATTGCCGGACAGTCAGGACATGTTAATTACGACACCATACCAGGTGTAATTTACACAACACCAGAAGTGGCCTCAATAGGTAAGACTGAAGAACAATTAAATGAAATGAATATTAAATATAAAGTCGGAAAATTTTCTTTTATGGCAAATTCAAGGGCAAAAGCAATAGATGATACTCAAGGTTTCGTAAAAATTTTGGCTGAAGAAAAAAATGATAAAGTTTTAGGTGCGCACTTAATAGGTCCCCATGCAGGTGAATTGATTGCTGAAATTGGTGTTGCTATGGAATTTGGTGCTAGTTCAGAGGATATTGCTAGAACTTGCCATGCACACCCAACCTTTTCAGAAGCAATTAAAGAGGCTGCTCTTTCAGTTGATAAAAGGGCGATACACTCTTAATCTTTTTGATGAAAAAAGACTTAAAAATCCAAAACTCTTTAATAATGGGGTGGAACCTTTTACAAAAAAACGAATCTAGTTTTTGGTACAAGGGATACCTTAATAATATTACTTTTGAAAAAGTATTTAATGATTTACAAAAAATTAAATTAAGTGAGCTAAATTTTTATATAAATGAACTTGATGGAAATTTTGCTTTAATATTTAAAAATAAATTTTTTACCATTGCATCAGTGGATAAGATATCCTCTATACCATTATTTTATTATGAGAATGAAAGTAGCATAATTATAACTCCACACGTTTTTATGTTAAAAAAATTTTTACAGAATGAAAAATATGATTCAGTTTCAGTTTTATCAATGAAAATGTCAGGATATACAATTGGAAATGATACTCTAATTAGTAAATTAAAAAAAATTAATTGTGGTGAATATTTTTTTTTTAAAAAGAATGATGAAAGATATGTCCTTAATAAATATTATACTTACATTCCTAAAAATTTAAAATTAGATGATAGTTTAGAGAACTGTAGAAATAGATATTTAAACGCTACATATAATGTTTTTCAAAAACTTCATAAACGTTCTATAGAGCAAAATAAAAAAATAGCAGTATCTATGAGTGCTGGCTTGGATACAAGATTGATAGTTTCAATCTTGAAAGAAATAGGAGCAGATAATATTATTGGATTTAGTTTTGGATTGAAAAATAATTTTGAGGCAAATGCTGCAAAAGATTTATGCAAATATTTAAATATTCCATGGAAATTTTCTGAATATACTAATTCTAAACTTAAAAAAAATATTCAAACAAATAAGTTTAAAGAATTCAGAGAAAAAACTGATACTTTTTATTCATCATCGAGTTACCTTGATTTTTTCGCTATAGAAGAATTAAAAGATAATTCTTTTTTAAATGATAGTATCATAGTCAATGGACATAGTGGAGATTTTATAGCCGGAAATCATATGTTAACACAATTTTATAATCACCAATATTCAAAGAATTTTTTTAGAAATGCTGCAAAGGCAATAATTGATAAACATTTTAGACTATGGCTAAATTTAGCAAATAAAAAGAATGATGAGATTATTGAAAATTTATTAATAAACCAAATGCAAAAATTAAATATAGAGGTTAAAGACCCTAAACAAATTTTCGGAGTTATTGAGAATATTCAACTTGAGGAGAGACAATCTAAACATTGTTTAAGTAGGCAGAGAAATTATGAATTTTTAGGTTTAGATTGGGCTTTACCTCTTTGGGACAATGAGTATCTAGTATTTTGGGAAAAAATTCCATTCGAGCTAAAATTAAATCGTAATTTTTATGTAGACACATTATCTAAAAGAAATTTTCAATTAGTATGGACAGGAAAAAAGTGGAGCAAATTAAACCAAAAAAGAAATATTAATCCAATTTTAGTTAAAATCTTGAGATATTTAATTAAATTCTTTTTTATTTTTTCTAAAAAAAAATGGAAAATATTTGATAAAAAATATTTTCATTACTGGTACGATATTGGTTGCTCCTATGCTCATGTAGATTATTTTAAAATTATTTTACAAAAAAAAAAATTTCGAAATGCCGTTTCGTGGCAAGTTAAATCGTATTTAGAAAAAAAAAATATCAATTTATGAAATAATTTTCGAAAAGCTTTTTTTGTCAATATTAGTTCCACAAATCGGTAATATTATATAGTCAAAATTTGAAAAACTCTTATTTAGTTTTAAAAATAAGCTCATTGAGAGTGCACCTGCACCTTCAGCTTTAATTTTATATTTTTTATATAAAAATTTTATTGCATTTTTTATCTCATTTTCAGATACCTTTGACACAATATCAACATTGTCTAATAAGTATTTATAATTAATCTTAGGTATTTTCTTTACACCTGCCCCCTCAGCTATTGTTGGTAAAAAACTGGGTTTTTTTCTTTTATCGAAAATATAAAAAAATTTACTAAATCGTTCAGGCTCTACTACTGCTATTTTTATTTGAGGAGATAAATATTTTAATATCTTTATTGATGGTGTTGCTAGACTGCCGCTACCAAGAGGAAAGACTGCTAATATCTTTTTTTTTAATAAATTTTTGTCTTTTTTTTTTAATTTTTCGATTATTTCTAAAACGAAAGATGCATTTCCATAAAAAATCGATTTTGTGCAAACATCCTGAAATTTATAGTTGTTTTTAGCAGCAAACTTTTTAGCATTCATTTTTGCATCATCATAGTTTTTATTATTTTGATGTAAAATTGAATTATTTTTCCTTAATTTTTCAATTTTATAAATATTAGTATTTTTAGAGATAAATATATTACAATCTATTTTATTTTTTTTACATAGATAGCTCATGGATAATCCAAAATTACCAGTCGAGCCAAGGCATATAGTTTTTATATTTCTATCCTTAATATTTTGTATTTCTGAGTTAGCACCACGAAATTTGTAAGATCCTTGTAGTTGTTTTGTATCATCTGCTATAACAATTTTCGTACTATTACTTTTTGTGATGATTAATTTTAAGGGAACTATTTTTTTTTTAATTTTTTTAAGGGTTTTAATTGCAATTTGATAAAATTTTTTATCTCTTTTAAAATTTTTGTTGTTTGTCAATTTAATATACATAAGTATTATTAATAATATATTATTTGATTATACTGCTATATTAATTAAAATTTTGTAATTAACAAATAACAGAATTCAAATAATCTATCATTTCATTCAGATTTTTCATATTATCTATAAATGAAATTTCCGATTCTTTTGCCAAATATATTCAATCATCCATTCACCTATGAAAGTAATATCAAATTAAAAATTGGGGATTTTGTTGAAGTACCTTTCGGTAAGTCAAAAATGATAGGTGTTGTTTGGGATGAATTTGAAAAAAATAGTAATAAAAAATTTAAGATAAAAGGAATAATTAATAAATTAGATATTCCAAATTTAAATGAAAAGACAATAAAATTTCTTAACTGGTTTGCTGAATACAATATTGTTCCGAAAGGAATGGCTTTAAAATTAACTCTATTAAGTGGTAAGCCAATTAGACTTTTTAATGAAAAATTTTATCAAGATTTTAATCTGAAAATTAAAAAAGACTCTATTAAATTAACACCAGAGCAAAAAAAAGTTTTGTATCAGTTAAATCTCTCTAATAAAAAATTTAAAGTTCATGTTTTACAAGGCATTACTGGATCAGGTAAGACTATAGTATACTTTGAAGTCCTTAAAAAAATACTAATGAAAGGTTATCAGATTTTAATTCTTCTACCAGAAATTGGTCTCACGAGTCAATTTGAAAAAAAATTCATTGAATTTTTTGGTTTTAAACCCGCAATTTGGCATTCCGGTATTACAAAAAAAAATAAGGAAATTATTTGGAGTGGAATAATTTCTGAAAAAATTAAAATTGTAATTGGAGCTAGATCATCTTTATTTTTACCTTTTAAAAAATTAGGGCTAATTATAGTTGATGAGGAACACGATCAATCTTATAAACAAGATGAAGGTATAATGTATAATGCAAGAGATATGGCAATATCTAGAGCATTATTTGAAAATATCCCAGTAAATTTAATTACGGCTGTTCCATCAATAGAAACTTATGAGAATATAAAAAAAAAAAAATATCAAGTTTCAAAATTAGTCAAAAGATATAAAGATGCATCTTTACCCCATTATGAAATAATTGATTTGAATAAAGTAAAATTAGAAAAACAGTCTTGGCTTTCGAATGATGTAATCCAAAAAGTGAATTCTCACCTAGAAAAAAAAAATCAGGTTTTATTTTTTTTGAATCGAAGAGGATTTTCACCAAATGTTTTTTGTAAAAAATGTTTAAATAAGTTTTCTTGTCCGAATTGTTCAGTCAACTTAGTTTACCATAAAAATAAAAATAATTTATTATGCCATTATTGTGGGTTTAAAGCTTCCCTTAATAGAGATTGCATTAAAAAAGGAAATTGTGACTTCATATTTAGTGGACCAGGTGTAGAGAGAATTTCTGAAGAAGTAAAAAAAAAGTTTCCTTCAAAAAAAATTGAAATTTTTTCAAGTGATACAATGAATAAAAAAAATTCAAAAGATAAACTTGAAAAAATAATAAATAATGAAATTGATATTTTAGTTGGAACTCAGCTTATATCAAAAGGATTTCACTTTCCAAATTTGAATTGTATTGTAGTTGTTGATATTGATTTATCATCTCATGGACATGATTTAAGAATTGCAGAAAAAAATTTACAATTGTATCATCAATTGTCTGGTAGAGCAGGACGAACTGGAAAACCATCAATTGTTTACTTTCAGACTTACAATAATAATACAAAAATGATCTCAGATATTACAAATAAAAATCCTGGTATTTTTTTAGATAAAGAAATAGAAATCAGAAAGCAAAATAATCTACCACCCTTCCAAAGATTTATATCCTTAATTTTGACTGGTGATAATGAAAATAAATTAGAAAAAGAAGCATCACAATTTAAACTTTTTTTGCAAAATAAGATTAATGGTGAAATTCTAGGACCGGTAAGTGCTCCAATTTTTAGATTAAAGAGAAAATATCGTGTAAGATTATTAATTAGAGGCCCCAAAACTTTAAAATTACAAAACTCTTTAGCCATAGCAATTCCTAAATTTAAGTTTTCTTTAGGAATAAAACTTTCAGTTGATGTTGACCCAATAAGCTTCAATTAATGCCCAAAAAAAAACATTTTTTTCCAAGGTGTTACTTGAAGAGTATTATGGCATGTGTTAATTAAATCTTAATTTTTTAAATTAATCACTTACATTAAAAGGTAATAAATTGAGTACAAATAAAGGTTTTTCTAGCACTTCAGCTAACAGATATTCTCTAGCTTTGTACGAGTTAGCAGAGGAGTCAAATCTACTTTCTAAAATAGAGTTAAATGCATCATCTATCTTAAATTTAATTGAAACAAGTGGAGATTTTAAAAACTTAATTAAAGACCCTACAGTAAGTCAGAGTGATATAATTAATGCAATTAATAAAATTTTTGATTATTTAAAAATTGAAAATTTACTAAAAAATTTTGCAAATTTTTTAGTAAAAAAAAGGCGATTTTTTTTTGTAGAGCAAATATTGATTAATTTTATTGAGATTTGTTCAGAAAAAAGAGGTGAGTTAAAAACTGAGATAAAATCAGCAAAAAATTTATCAAAAGATGAAATTAATAAGATTAAAGATGAATTATCAAAAAATTTCACTTCAAAAATAAAATTAAATTATAAATATGATGAAAGTTTAATTGGAGGATTGATAGTACAAGTAGGCAGTACAATGATTGATACTTCTATTAAAAATAAATTACAACAAATAGAAAATAAAATGATGAAGGTATAATATGGAAATAAATCCCTCAGAAGTAACAAAAATATTAAAAGAACAAATTAAAAACTTTGGAGAAAAAGCGGAAGTATCTGAAGTAGGACAAGTTTTATCAGTTGGAGATGGTATTGCTAGAATTTACGGACTTGACAATGTTCAAGCAGGTGAAATGGTTGAGTTTACTGATGGTTCAAAAGGTATGGCTCTTAATTTGGAAAGTGAAAATGTCGGGGTCGTTATTTTTGGTAACGATAGAAATATTAAAGAAGGGGACATAGTAAAAAGAACAGGAAGTATTGTTGATACTCCAGTTGGAAAAGAATTGTTAGGACGAGTTGTAGATGGTTTAGGAAATCCTATCGACGGAAAAGGTGCTTTAGATAAAGGAGTTAAGAAAAGTAGGGTAGAAGTAAAAGCACCAGGCATAATACCTCGTCAATCTGTGAGTGAACCGATGCAGACTGGTTTAAAGTCTATTGATAGCTTAGTACCGATTGGAAGAGGACAAAGAGAACTAATTATAGGAGATAGACAAACTGGTAAAACAGCAGTTGCAGTTGATGCAATCATTAATCAAAAGAAAATTAATGAGTCAGGTGATGAGAAACAAAAATTATATTGTATTTATGTAGCTGTAGGTCAAAAAAGATCAACTGTTAGACAAATTCAAAAAACTTTAGAGGAAGCTGGAGCAATGGAATACACTACTATAGTTGCGGCTACAGCATCAGACTCAGCTCCTTTGCAATTTTTAGCTCCATACACTGGTTGTGCCATGGGTGAATATTTTAGAGATAATGGAATGCATGCACTAATAATTTATGATGATCTTTCAAAGCAAGCTGTTGCTTATAGACAAATGTCATTAATTTTAAGAAGACCACCAGGAAGGGAGGCATATCCTGGGGATGTGTTTTACCTTCATAGCAGATTACTTGAAAGAGCAGCAAAACTAAGTGATGAACACGGCGGCGGTTCTTTAACAGCATTACCAATTATAGAAACACAAGGTGGAGATGTTTCTGCTTACATACCTACAAACGTTATTTCAATCACTGATGGACAAATCTTTTTGGAAACTGAACTTTTTAATCAAGGTATAAGACCCGCTATAAATGTGGGGCTTTCAGTTTCAAGAGTTGGATCTGCGGCACAAACAAAGGCAATGAAAAAAGTTTCTGGTTCAATGAAATTAGAATTGGCACAATACAGAGAAATGGCAGCTTTTGCACAATTTGGCTCTGACTTAGATGCATCGACTCAACAACTACTTAATAGAGGATCAAAGCTTACAGAGTTACTTAAACAAAAACAATATTCTCCGATGACTGTGGCTGAGCAAGTAATTTCAGTTTTTTGTGGTGTTAAAGGTTATCTAGATGACATAGAGCTAAAAGAAATTGCAAATTTTGAAAATAAAATAATTGAAAAATGTAAATCTGAAAAGCCAGAAATCATAGATTCTATTTTAAGTTCAGGCAAGCTTGAGGAAGACTCTGAACAAAAATTAGTAGAAGTAATAAAACAACTAAAACAAACATTTAATTCATAAAATATTTATGGCTAGTTTAGATGATTTAAAAAAAAGAATTGCGAGTGTAAAGTCTACACAAAAAATTACTAAAGCTATGAAGATGGTTGCCGCAGCTAAACTTAAAAGGGCTCAAGATAGTGCAGAAAAAGGGAGACCATACTCTGAAAAAATGAATAATATAATCTTAAATTTGTCAGAGGGAATTTCAGATAAAGAAAATGCCCCTAAGCTTTTATCTGGAACAGGAAAAGATCAAATTCATTTGTGTATTGTAATGACTTCAGATAGAGGTTTATGTGGTGGTTTTAATTCTAATATTATCAAACAAGCCAAAAGTTATTTTTCTAGATTATCTAGTGAGGGTAAAGAATTAAAGATTATAACTGTGGGCTCTAAAGGTAATGATCAATTAAAAAGAGTTTTTGGTGATAAAATTATTGAAAATATTTCATTTAAAAATTCAAAAAATGCCAATTTTTTTGACGCTGAAAAAGTAAGTAAAATAATTATTGAGAAGTTTCAACAAGAAGAATTTGATGTTTGCACAATCTTTTTCAATCAATTTAAAAATGTTATTACACAAATACCTCAAGCTCAACAAATCATACCGTTAAAAACAGAAACTGGCGAAAAAGAAAAATCAGGAGATAATTATGAATTTGAACCTGACGAGGATGAGATTTTAACAAATTTATTACCTAAAAATATATCAACACAAATATTTAAAGCGATGTTAGAGAATTCAGCTAGCGAACAAGGTGCAAGAATGAGTGCTATGGATAATGCAACTAGAAACGCAGGTGAAATGGTCGATAAACTTACTATTGAGTATAATAGAAGTCGTCAGGCAGCAATTACAAAGGAGCTAATAGAAATAATATCAGGAGCAGAAAGTTTATAATTATGAGCAAAGGAATAATTACACAAGTTATAGGTGCGGTAGTTGATGTTAAATTTGAGGGAGAACTACCAGAAATTTTAACAGCATTAGAATGCAAAAATGGAAACAATCGTCTAGTTTTAGAGGTCGCTCAGCATTTAGGAGAGTCAACCGCAAGAACTATTGCAATGGACGCTACAGAAGGGTTAAAAAGAGGTGACGAAGTAATTAACACAAAAGCTCCAATTAAAGTTCCAGTTGGTCCAGAAACTTTAGGAAGAATTATCAATGTAGTTGGTGAACCAATAGATGAAAGAGGAGAAGTTAAAACAAAAGAAAATTGGCCAATTCATAGAGCGGCACCTGAATTTAATGATCAATCAACTGAAACTGAAATTCTTGTTACTGGTATTAAAGTTATAGACTTGTTAGCTCCTTATGCAAAAGGTGGAAAAATTGGATTATTTGGAGGAGCAGGCGTTGGAAAAACTGTTTTAATTATGGAATTAATTAACAATGTCGCTAAGGCTCATGGAGGTTTTTCTGTTTTTGCTGGTGTAGGTGAAAGAACAAGAGAGGGAAATGATCTATATCATGAAATGATAGAGTCTGGTGTTATTAAAAAAGAAGGTGCAGGATCTAAAGCTGCCTTAGTATATGGTCAAATGAATGAACCTCCAGGAGCAAGAGCAAGAGTTGCTTTAACTGGTTTGACGGTTGCTGAATATTTCAGGGATCAAGAAGGTCAAGATGTTTTATTTTTCGTTGATAATATATTTAGATTTACACAAGCGGGTTCAGAGGTATCAGCTCTATTAGGAAGAATTCCTTCTGCTGTTGGATATCAACCAACTTTGGCAACGGATATGGGTAACTTACAAGAAAGAATTACGACTACTAACAAAGGATCTATTACATCGGTACAAGCAATATATGTCCCTGCTGATGATTTAACTGACCCAGCACCCGCTACATCGTTTGCCCACCTGGATGCAACAACAGTACTATCAAGACAAATTGCTGAAATTGGAATTTATCCTGCAGTAGATCCTCTTGACTCTACTTCAAGAATTCTTGATCCTAGAATAGTTGGAGATGAACATTATAGAGTCGCGAGAGAAGTTCAAAAAATACTTCAAACTTATAAATCTTTACAAGATATAATAGCAATTTTAGGTATGGACGAACTATCCGAGGAAGATAAATTGATAGTCGCTAGAGCAAGAAAGATCCAAAGATTTTTATCACAACCTTTCTTTGTTGCTGAGGTATTCACTGGATCTCCTGGAAAACTTGTTGATCTTGAATCCACAATAAAGGGTTTTGATGCAATCTGTAAGGGTGAGTATGATCATCTACCAGAGGCTGCGTTTTATTTGGTTGGTACAATTGAAGAGGCTATAGAAAAAGCTGAAAAAATGAAAAAAGACGCCGCTTAATGAGCGAAGAATTTAAACTTGAAGTAGTCAACCCAGAAAAATCTTTTCTTTCAAAAGATGATGTCACTGAAGTGGTAGTCCCAGCATTTGAGGGCGAGATGGGAATACTTAAGGATCATATATCTATAATTTCTTTTTTAAAACCTGGCATAATCAAAATTTATTCAAAATTAGGTGAAGAAAAATATTATGTTGAGGATGGAATAATTGAATTCAAAAATAACAATTTATCAATTCTTACCAGCTCAATTTTCAACATTAAAGATATGGAAAAAAGCAAAATAGATAAAATGTTGAGAGTTGCCGAAGAAGAGACAGCTAAGGACAACATAAGCGATCAAGCAAAATACTTAATTGATCAGAAAATTGAAGTTTTAAAAACTATTAATTAATAATCTTTTCTAATTTTTTTTGAAGTATCTTGTAAACATTAAGTTTGAAACTTACAACTATCTCTGTAATAGAATTTAGTTCTATCCATTTCCATTCGAAAAATTCTGGTTTGCTTGTGTTAATATTTATTTCATTATCACTACCAAGATATCTCATTAAAAACCATTTTTGTTTCTGCCCTTTAAATTTACCTTTCCAAATTTTACCTAGAAGATGGTTTGGTAGTTCATAAGTGGTTATTTCATCTATTTCGGTTATTAACTCTACGTTTTTAATACTAGTTTCTTCTTCTAGTTCTCTGTAGGCAGCAGATAAAAAATCTTCACCTTCATCAACACCTCCTTGTGGCATTTGCCAAAAACCTTTTGGGTTGTCGATTCTTTTTGCAACAAAAATTTTATTTTCTTTATTTAAGACAATTATGCCAACACCTACTCTGTATGGTAGATCTTTAAATTTTTCCTGAATTTCAACCATTAAGTAATTTAATCGCGTAATTCAATTGATTGTCGGTTTCAGTTTTAATTTTAAAGTCATCACTTGTCTCATCGATTTCAATGTCAGGTGAAACACCTACTTCAGAAATAGATTTGCCTGAAGGCAAATAATACTTAGCTACAGTTAATCTTATAGCCCCTTTATTTTTTAAAGGAATAATAGATTGAACAGATCCTTTTCCATAACTATTTTCACCAATTAAAATTGCTCTTTTATGATCTTTTAAAGCTCCAGCTACAATTTCAGATGCAGAAGCAGAGCCATAATTTATCAAAACAAGAATAGTTTTTCCTTTAGTAAGATCTCCTTTTTTTGCAAACCATTTCCGATTTTCTGATTGTTGTCTACTTTTTGTGGATACTATTTCACCATTATCAAGAAAAAAATCAGAGATTTTTATTGCTTGGGAGAGCAAACCACCCGGGTTATTTCTTAAGTCTAAAATATAAGCTTTTAAATTTTTATTTTTTTCAAATTTATTGATTTCTTTTTTAATTTGTCCAGAACTATTTTCATTAAAAGATGTTAAACGGATATATCCTATATTTTTTTCTAATAGATCTGCCTTAACAGATTTAATTTGAATTATTTCTCTTGTGACATTAAAAGTTAAAGCTTTTTTTTCTCCTCTTCTTCTTATTGTTAATTCAATAGCAGAACCAACAGGCCCCCTCATTAAATCAACTGCTTCACTTAATGATTTACCCTGTACCTGGGTATTGTTAATTTTAACGATGTAATCTCCAGCTTTTATTCCAGCTTTTGATGCAGGTGTATCGTCTATTGGAGATATAACCTTAACAACACCCGACTCCATAGTAACCTCAATACCAAGTCCTCCAAATTCTCCACTTGTTTCAGTTTGCATTTCATTGAAAATTTCTGGAGACATATAGCCTGAATATGGATCTAGAGATTGAAGCAAACCGTTGATAGCAGAGTCCATACTGTCAGATTGATTAATTTCATCAACGTACTCCTTATTAATTTTTTCTAAAACCTCACCAAAAACATCTATTTTTTCGTATAGTTCGTTTTCAGAAGAAATTACTTTTTGACTAAATAAAAATAAAGTTAAAATAAAAGTTAAAAAATTTAGTATTGCTTTTTTTTTCATATAATTAATTTTTCTTTAGGAATCAGCTCAGACCACATCTTTTCAAGCTCATAAAATCTTCTCTTCTCTGGATGAAAAATATGTATTATCAGATCAATACCATCTACTAACTTCCATTCACTACTATCTTTGCCCTCAATTTTAGAATCTTTTATTCCATTATCTTTAAGTTTTTCTAAAACTTGCTCAGAAAGAGCTTGAATATGTCTAGAGGAAGTCCCACTAGCTATTATCATATAGTCAGCCATAGAACTTTTATCTTTTAAGTCTATACTTACAATGTCTTGAGCTTTATTTATGTCGAGAGTTTCAATGACAATTTTTTTTAAGCTTAAGATTTTATCCATTAACTACAACTACCTTATCAAATTTTCCTCAATTGAGAAGATGAAATATTAACTTTATTAAATTCAATGAACTTTAAACTTTTTCCATTTAATCTTTTATATGAGACTGAATTTAATGATTTTTTTTTATACCCATGACGATCAAAAACAATAATTTTACACTTTTTTGAAATAGCTTCCCACTTATACCACTTATGAAAATTAATAAGATTATCTGCTCCCATTAGAAAATAAATTTCAGCTTTGGTAGTTCTTTTTAGAAAGTTTATTAAGTCAATAGTTTTATTAGATTTTATTATCTTTTCATAAAATTTTATTTTTATAAAATTATTTAATTTTATGATCTTTTTACAACTTTGGATTCTTTCAGAAATGCTTGTATTATTTTTTTTCTTTAAAGGATTTTTTAAAGTAATTGCCCAAATTATTTTTTTTAATTTGTATTTTTTTACAGCTTTTTTTGATATTGCTAAATGACCAACATGGGCAGGATCAAACGACCCACCAAGAACACCAATTTTATTTTTAAATCTCAAATTATTTCCTTATTCTCCCATTACTTGATATTTGATACTTGTAAGACACTAGTTGATTAAGTCCAACAGGGCCTCTTGGAGGGAGCTTATTAGTTGAAATACCAACTTCGCCACCAAAACCAAATTCTCCACCATCTGCAAATTGAGTCGATGTATTATGCATGGCAATTGAGCTTTTAACCTCATTTAAAAATTTTTTTGCTGATTTCTTATTCATGGTTATAATCGAGTCAGTGTGCATTGTCCCATATTTATTAATATGATTGATTGCATCATTTATATCTCTGACACATTTCACAGAAACTGTAGCTGACAAATATTCTTTTGACCAATCTTTATTAGTAGCTCTAATAATTTTCCCTTTATAATTTTTTTTGACTCTGTTGTCTCCAATAATTTTGCATCCATGATCTTCTAAGTGTTTTAAAATAATGTTACATGATTTTTTTAAGATTTTTTGATGAATTAAAATCGTTTCTGTAGCCCCACAAATTGCTGTATTTCTTAATTTTGCATTAAATATAATCTTTTTTGCTGTATTTAAGTTTGCGCTCTTATCAACATAAGTATGACATACTCCTTCCAAATGACCAATCACTGGTAAGTTAGATAACTTCTGAACTTTTTTTACTAAATTTTTTCCTCCTCTTGGAATAACTACATCAACATATTTATCCATTTTACTTAATAGATAATCGACAATATTTCTATTAGTTGAATCAATAAATTGAACAAAATTTTCGTTAATGTTATTTTTTTTTAATGAGTCTCTAAAAAGCTTTGACAAAATTTTATTTGAAAAAAAAGCCTCTGATCCACCTCTTAAAATTACTGGGTTTCCAGATTTAAAGCACAATGATGCGACGTCCGAGGTAACATTTGGCCTACTCTCATAAATAATAGCAATTATTCCTATAGGAATTGAGATCTTAGAAATATTTAACCCGTTTGGTCTATTCCATTTCTCCAAAACTCTATTTGTTGGGTCTTTAAGTTTTATTACAGATTTTATTGAACTAATAATATTATCTATTTTTTTTTCATTTAAAATAAGACGTTCAATTAAATTTTTTTTGACTCCATTACTTATCGATCTATTAACATCCTTCTTATTGGCGCTAAGGATTAATTTTTGATTTTTTTTAATAAGTGAACAGTAATCTATTAATACTTTATTTTTCTTTTTAGTATCTACCCGATGTGCCAAGGCGTTTTTTGATCTTTTCCCAATATTGGTTAAAATTTTTTTTATCATATTTTTACCATATCGTCTTTATGGACCACTTCAGATTTTGAAATGTAGCCAAGAATCTTTTTTATCTCATTAGAGTGGCATCCTAAAATTTTATTTATCTCATTTGATGAGAATGAACTCAAGCCTCTAGCAAATTCCTTACGTTTATTATCTAAAATTTTTATATGATCACCTTTTTTAAAATCACCATTAACCTTCTTGATACCAGCTGCCAATAGACTTTTTCCATTTATTAATGCTTTCTTGGCACCATCATCAATAATTAACTCTCCTTTTGGTGAAACTGAGCTAATAATCCATTTTTTTCTAGCATCTAATTTCGGAACTTTAGAGATGAACCATGTTGAACTTTTTTTCTTTTCTATTTGATTAATTGGATTTAAATATAATCCATTTGCTATTACCATATTACAACCAGCTAAATTACATATTCTTGCAGCTTCGATTTTAGTATCCATTCCTCCACTTCCAAATTCTGTTCTTCCTTTAATATCAACATTTTTTAAATCCTTTTTGATGTTAGAAATATTTCTAATTAACTTCGCATCTCTAAAATTTTTAGGATTTTTTGTATAAAGACCGTCTACATCCGATAATAAAATTAACGTATCTGCATTAGTAATTTGAGCCACTCGAGAAGCCAATCTGTCATTATCCCCAAACTTTATTTCTGATGTAGCGATTGTGTCATTTTCATTTACGATAGGTATATAATCAAGTTGAAATAAATTTTCAAAAGTCCTTTTCGCATTTATTGATCTTCTTCGTTCTTCAGTATCCTCTAATGTAAGCAGAATTTGGGAAATATTTAATTTATATTTTGAAAAAGTTTCTGAAAATAAATTCATTAATTCTATTTGTCCTATAGATGCTATTGCTTGACTTTTATCTAGTTTTAAACTTGATTTACTATGATTCATTTTTTTACAACCAAGTGCAATAGCTCCAGAACTTACTATTACAACCTGCCGATTTTTAGATTTTAAATTTCTTATATCTTTGGCAAAACTCAGTAACCATTTTTTTCTTATTTTTTTGTCATTATCAACTATCAAAGAGGATCCAATTTTAACTACAATTATTTTTGAGTTTTTAAGAGACATATGAGATAAGTTTAGCCTTAATTTTAGATATAGAGTCTTTTTCTAATGTTGACAAAGTTAAAACTTCACAATTTTTATCCTTTGAAAAATTTTTTACTGTTTTTTTAACAATATCTTTATCTAATAAATCTATTTTATTTAAAACAATTAATTCCTTTTTTTTAATAAGATCTTTACTATAATTTCGAAGTTCTTTTTTGACTTGATTGTAAGATTTTTTTAAATCATCATTTGTAATATCTATTAAATGCAAAAGAGATTTACATCTCTCGATATGTTTTAAAAATTTCGTACCAAGGCCAGTTCCTTCATGTGCTCCTTCTATTAAACCAGGTATATCTGCTAGGGTAACTTCTTTATCATCATAACTTGCAACACCAAGATTTGGATTTAAAGTAGTAAATTGATAATTAGCAATCTTTGGATTTGCATTTGTTATAGCTGCCAACAAACTTGATTTTCCTGCATTTGGTAATCCGATAATGCCTATGTCAGCAATAGTTTTTAATTGAAGCCAAATTGTAAACTCTTCACCGACCATACCTTTAGTATATTTTCGTGGCGCTCTATTTGTTGAACTTTTAAATCTTGTGTTACCCAAACCTCCTTTTCCTCCAGAGGCAACAATGAACTTCTCTCCAATTTTGGTAAAATCATACAAAAGTGTTTTATTATCCTCTTCGAAGACTTGTGTTCCCAGAGGAACTTTGAGAATTAAATCTTCCCCACTTTTTCCAGTACGATTTTGACCTGAACCATTTTCACCTCTTTCAGCTTTGTGATGTTGCTGATATCTAAAGTCAATTAATGTATTTAAATTTTGCTCAGCTTTTAAAATAACAGAACCTCCTTTTCCACCGTCACCACCGTCTGGTCCACCAAATTCAATAAATTTTTCTCTTCTGAAACTAGGAGAACCATCTCCACCGTTCCCTGCTTTTATATAAATTTTTACTTGATCTAAGAATTTCATAATACAACGCTATTTTAAGTTGTACTATTAATTGGGTTTTACAGAAACAAAAGTTCTATCTGATTTAGTTTTTTTAAAAACAACTTTGCCCTTAATAACAGAAAAAATTGAATGGTCTTTACCCATACCAACGTTTTCACCGGGAAAAATTTTTGTTCCTCTTTGTCTTACGATTATGTTTCCTGGCACCACGGTTTCTCCACCATATTTTTTCACACCAAGTCTTCGTCCAGCACTGTCACGCCCGTTTCTTGATGATCCACCTGCTTTTTTTGTTGCCATAACTTTACCTTACTTTTTGTTTTCTTTTGTATCCTCTGCCGCTGTTTTTGTTACTTTAGAAACTTCTTTTGCTTCAGATAAAACCTTACCATTTTTTGAAAAAATCTTATTTATTCTGATCATAGAATATTGTTGTCTATGGCCATTCTTTCTTCTTGAATTTTGTCTTCGTCTTTTTTTAAAAATTAAAATAGTTCTATTTTTGCTATTTTTTATCAGATTTGCTTCAACTTTTGCACCCTGCACCGTAGGAGATCCGATTTCTATCTCTTTTTCATTTCCGTAAGCTAAAATTTCTTTAAATTCTATTTTAGTATCTGGTTTTGAATTTGGTAGCTTTTCGATTTTTAGGATTTCACCTGATACTACTTTATATTGTTTTCCACCAGTTTGTATTACTGCATAAGACATAAGGATCTCAATTTTTAATAACCGCAATATAATCTTAGCGAAACTTTAGTCAAGCTCAATAAATCAAAAATTATCCTTTAAATCTCTCAGTTTTGAAAAAGTCTTAATATCCTCAGCTTTTAAAAATATATTACACTCTAATTCATCATCTAAAACAGAAGGAATGGTTGGTGAATTAAATTTATGATTATTCTTTATTTTTAAAACTTTTTCTTTTAGTTTTAAATTGTCTGGATCATTGAATAAACAAAATTCAGAATTTTTTAGTGTATATTCATGACCACAATAGATCAGAGTATCCTTAGGCAATTTTTTAAATATTTTTAAAGAGTTAAACATCTGCTCATAAGTTCCCTCGAAGATTCTACCACAACCTAGAGAAAACAAAGTATCACCTGTAAAAATTATTTTTTCTTTAAAAAAATGGAAAGCAATATGACCTGATGTATGACCTGGCGTATGGTAAATTTTTGCTTCAAAGTTACCTTTCTGCCAGATTTGATTATTTTCTACAAGAATATTTATTCCTGGAATTCGATCCTTATCATCTTTATATCCAATAACATCACAATTATATCTTTTTTTCAGTTCAAGGTTACCACCGATATGATCGTGATGGTGATGGGTATTTAAAATATATTTAAGATCAATATTATTGTTATCTATAAAATCAATTATTGGTTCAGATTCGCTTGGGTCAACTATACAAGCAGATTGATTCTTTTCATCAATTATTACGTAACTGTAATTATCTTGAAGACATTTAATAATTTTTATTTTCATTTATTTTCAATTAAAAATATTCCAAGTTCTCCAAATAAATTTTTCAAAAAAATATTTGATTTACTTATATTTGAGATATTTTTATTTGTTAGAGCTAAAGATTTAACAATTTTAAAATTTATAGTTTCTGAAAATCTTACAAAATCTTTAATAGTACACATATGAATATTTGGTGTGTTATACCATTCATGAGGTAGTGAACTTGTAATTGGCATAGTTCCTTTAAAAAGTAAGTCTAACCTTACCTTCCAATTTCCAAAGTTCGGAATAGTCACTATGGCTTTTTTGCCAACTCTTAAAAGTTCCTTAATTACAATTTCTGGATTTATAAAAGCTTGCAGTGTCTGACCCAAAACAACATAATCAAAAGAATTTTTAGGAAATTGCATTAAATCGAGCTCTGCATTACCTTCAATAACTGTTAATCCTTTAGCTATGCATATTTGAACTTTTTCTTTAGAAATTTCAATTCCTCTTATATTCACATTTTTGTTTTTTCTCAAAAATTCCATCAAAGTTCCATCATCACAGCCAACATCTAATACAGTTGAGTTTTTGTTGATTATATTTGCAATAAAATTATATTCAGCTTTCATTATTACTTTCTATATAAGATTTATCTAAAAAATTCTTAAGTGCATTTAAAAAATCTGGAACCTCTAGCAAAAAAGAGTCATGTCCTTTATCAGACTCTATTTCAACAAAACCTACATTCGCACCAATTGCGTTTAACGCAATAACTATATCTTTATTCTCTTGAGTTGGATAAAGCCAATCTGATGTAAAAGACATAACAAAAAATTTTGTTTCTGTTTTTTTGAAGGCGTTTGATAAATTGCCATCAAATTGTTTAACCAAATCAAAATAATCCATTGCCCTAGTTATATAAAGATAACTGTTAGCATCAAATCTATCTACAAATACTGAACCTTGATAACGTAAATAACTTTCTATTTGAAAATCAGCATCAAATCCAAATTTAAGATCATCCCTTTCCTGGAGATTCCTACCAAATTTTTCTTGAAGCCCCTTTTTAGATAAATAGGTAATATGAGCAGCCATTCTTGCTACGGCTAACCCTTTGTCTGGCAAAGTGTTTTTGGAATTATATTTTCCATCCATCCAATTATGATCAGCTGTTATTGCTTGTCTACCAAGTTCATTGAATGCAATATTTTGTGCTGAATGACTAGATGTACAAGCAATAGGGACAGCTGTTTTAGCTTTGTCTGGAAAATTACTCACAAATTGTAAGACCTGCATTCCTCCCATTGATCCGCCAACTACAGAAAAAAGCTTTTTAATATTAAAAAAATCTAATAAATTTATTTGGGCGTTTACCATATCATTGATCGTAATAACTGGAAAATCTGTTCCATATAATTTTTTTGTTTCAGGATTTTCGTGACTTGGACCAAAAGACCCCATGCAACCACCAATCACATTAGCACAAATTACAAAATATTTATCTGTGTCGATAGATTTCTTTGAGCCTACTGCATAAGACCACCACCCATCCTTTTTAGTTATAGGATTTACACCTGTTACAAATTGATCGCCTGTTAAGGCGTGAAAGACTAAAATTGCATTATCCTTATTTTCATTTAATGTGCCATAGGTTTCGTATGCTAGCGGAAATTTACTAATAGTTTGACCACAGTCTAACTTAAGTGGTTTTTCAACTATCAATGTTTTTATATTTTCTCTTATATTCATAATTATTGCTGAAAATTGAATTGTGAGAAAAAAACTTTTTTAGCGGTTTTTTTATAGCGCTCGCAATTCAGATAAATCAGCGCAAAAATTTTGTACAAGAAGTTTTGAGCTATGTCAATTTTAATATATTTTAACTTAAACTATATAAAAAAATCTTAATTTATCTATAAAGAGCATAAAAATTAAAAAAAAAGAAAATATTATGAAATTTAAAAAATTCAATATTGATGCCTATGAGCCAGGTAAATCTAGTGTTAATAATTTGAAAAAGGTTATTAAATTATCAGCTAATGAGTCCGCTCTTGGTATGAGCTCTAAAGTAAAAAAAATAATATCAAATAAAAACATCAATTTTTCTAGATACCCGGATGGAAAATCTAAGGTGCTCAGGTCTCAAATCTCAAAGAAATTTAAATGTGATAAAGACAGAGTTATTTGTGGGGCTGGATCTGATGAAGTTATTCAGATGTTATGTCAATTATTTTTAAGATCAAAAGATGAAGTAATTGTTCCCCAATTTAGTTTTTTAATGTACAGAATTTATTCAAAAATAGTAGGTGCAAAAGTAATATTTGCTAAAGAAAAAAACTATAAAATCTCAATTTCAGAAATAATTAAAAAAGTTACAAAAAAAACTAAAATTGTTTTCTTAGCAAATCCAAATAACCCGACAGGAACTTATTTGACTGAAATTGAACTTATTGAATTAAGAAAAAAACTTAGAAAAGATATTTTACTAGTAGTAGATGATGCTTATGCAGAATATATGAAAAATCATGATTACAAATCAGGTTTAGATTTATTTAAGAAAAAAGAGAATGTTTTTATTTTAAGGACATTCTCGAAAATTTATGGATTATCATCATTAAGAATAGGATGGGGATATGGGTCAAAAAAAATTATAAAGTCCCTTAATATTATCAAACCCCCATTTAATGTTAACGAGGTAGCCCAAAAGGCAGCAGTCGAGTCTCTTAAAGACAATAAATTTATTTCTCGTTCAATTAGCCATAACATTTTTTATGCAAAAAAAATAAAAAACTTTTTGAAAAACTATGAAATTAATTCTAATAAAATTTCAGCTAATTTTTTACTTTTGGATTTTTCAAAATGTAGAATTAAAGCTAAATATTTTTACGAAAAACTAAAGAATAAAGGAATAATTTTAAGATCAACAGAGGATGGGTACAGAATAAAAAATATGTTGAGATTAACAGTGGGTTCAAAAACTGATAATATAAAATTTATGAGAGCAGCTGAAAGTATATTTAAAAAATGAAAAATATATTGATTATTGGCTGTGGTCTATTAGGTTCATCCTTGGTCAGAAAAATTTCCAAAAAAAAAATTTCAAAAAAAATTTTCATTTATGAAAAATCAAAAAAAAACATTGAAAAAATAAAAAAACTTAAATTGAAAGGTACTATTGTAAAAAAATTAAATGATATAGTACCACATGCAAATTTTATTATTTTTTGTACACCAATGAGTGAATATAAAAAAATAATTTTAAAAATTAATGATTATCTTTCATGTGATCACATAATCACGGACGTTGGTTCAGCAAAACTAAAATCTAATGAAATAATAAGAAAAAATTTAAAAAAAAAAATATTTTGGACTCCAAGTCACCCTATTGCGGGGTCTGAGGTAAGTGGGCCTGAAAACGGGAAAGAGGATTTATTCGAAAATAAATGGTGTGTTTTAATAAAAGATAAAAAAACTAATATTAAACATTTAAATTTTTTAAAATCTTTCTGGAAAAAGGTAGGCTCTAAAACTGTTGTAATGAATTCTGAAAAACATGATAAGATCTTTTCAATGACAAGTCATTTGCCACATTTAATTGCTTATAATCTTGTAAAATCCGCTCAAGATTTTGAGAAAAAACAGAGATACAATTTGATTAAATATAGCGCAGGTGGTTTACGAGATTTCTCAAGAATAGCTGCATCAAATGAAATAATGTGGAGAGATATTTTTTTTAATAATAAAAAAAATGTATCAAAAGCAATTGATATTTTTGTTAAAAATCTTCATTCTTTTAAGAGAGACATTATCTCAGGTAATAGTAAATCAGTTATTAAAAAATTAACTCAAACAAAAAAGGTAAGATCTAAAATCATTAAATTGAAACAAGATACTAGCAAACCAGACTTTGGAAGAAATTAGTATTTTTTGATATTACTGATTTTTTTAATATTCAAGCTAGCTGTTTTTTTGATCAATTTAATAGCAAATTTTGTTGGCATTATTACGACTTTTTTTCTGGGGCCATAAGCATGAATAAACTGCTGTTGATTAAGGCACATTCCCACATGTCCTTTCCAAAAGATAATATCTCCCTCTGACAAATTTTTACTTATTTTTTTTTTACAATATTTTGCTTGATCTTTTGAGTCTCTAGGAAAAAAAGTTCTATTGTAATGATAGTATATTTGTATTAACGCAGAACAATCAATACCTTCAGATGTCTTACCACCCCATTTATATTTAGAATTGAGAAATAATTTTAAAATTTTTTTATAATTTTTTTCAAAATGTGTTATTTCTCTTAAGTCCTTATTTCTTAACCATTTATTATCTTCAAATTGAACAAAAGCTTTATTTTTACTTATTACAGTTATTCCTGATGCAAAATATAAGAATTGATTTGTTGGTAAAAATTTTTTTTTTACTTTTTTATAAATTTTGGTTTTTAACTTATATACCTTTTTAATTGGTTTAAATTTTTTTTTGAAATTATTATTTTTTATAAAACCAATATAATTATCATAACTAGTTTTGATTTTTAACCAACTTTTTTTCTTTGATAATATTCTAAACTTTTCTCCGTATATTAGTTGTGAACTAACCTCTGCTTTACTAGATGGTTTAGTATATAAGTTTGATATAGATGTATTTAAGAAATTGTATTTCATTTAATTTTTTATTGGAGCCACTCTACCAATCCAAAATATTAAAATGAGAACAGGCAATCCTAAAAGAGCAGTTAAAGAAAAAAAATATGGATATCCCATAATGTCGACCCAGCTACCAGCATATCCTGCAATTAATTTAGGTAAAAATAACATTATGGAGCTGAATAAAGCATATTGTGTTGCAGTAAACTTAATTGAGGTTAAGCCTGATAAGTAGATTACGAAGGCAGCTCCAGCAAATCCACTAGATATGTTATCAGCTGTTATCACCGCAATTAAAAAGTTAATACTGATTGGAGATACTGCTAACCATGCAAACAACAAATTACTTAAAGCAGCAATCAAGGCACCAAAGAATAAGCATTTCATTGTACCAAATTTATATGAGCAATAACCCCCAATAAATCCACCAAATATTGTAGCAAAAACCCCAAAAAATTTTGAATAAGTTGCAATGTCTGAAATTTTATAACCTTTTTCTAAATAGAATATATTTGCCATAACCCCCATTACGATATCAGCAATTCTATATAGCGAAATTAAAATAAGTATTAAAAATGCAAATTTTCCATATCTTTGAACAAAATTTAAAATTGGACCCATATAACTCTTTGAAATTTTATTTTTGGGAGCAAATTGAATCAATATAAGTAAAGAAATGATCAAATACGAAAAAACAAAACAGATTATTAATCTTAATAATGAAAACAAAAAATTTATTAAAACATCTTTTTTTTCAAAAGGGCTATCTATAACTGAGTACAAATAAATAAAACCTATAAGAGCAATAAAGATAGTTATTAGAAATTTTAAATGATTGTCAGAATTTAAATTTCTTTTTAATTTTGGCTCATCTGAGATGAAAGTTGCAAAAACTCCAACAAACATAAATAAAGACATGATTAGATAAACTTTTTTCCATACGTTTTGGTCATAGATTTCTGTCCCAAAAAAGGATGCTAACCACAAACTACCAGCACCTGCAACAAGCATCGCAATTCTATAACCAGCGATATACATAGATGATAACGGACCTTGCAAAGATTGTGGAGCGGACTCAATTCTAAAAGCATCAATCAGAATATCTTGAGTTGCACTAAAAAAGGCTAGAATTGTAATGAATAAAGCTGTAAAATACAGATTTTCTTTGGGATCTGTAAATGCAGTTAATATTAATGCAGTAATAATTAAAAATTGAGAAAACAAAAGCCAGCTTCTTCTATGACCAAATTTTTTAAACATCGGTAATTTGTAATTATCTACAAGTGGTGACCATAGATATTTAAATGCATACGCAAATCCAGCCCAGCTGAATAATGTTACAGTGCTCCTACTTATTCCTGCTTTAACAAGCCAAACCGAAAGGGTTGAAAAAACCAGCAATATTGGAAGTCCAGATGAAAATCCTAAACAAATCATCTTTAAAGGTTTTTTTTCAAAAAAAATATTAATATTTTTCATAATTTAATTTCTCCAGAATGAGGGTAAAAATAAAACCAATATGGCAAATAATTCTAGTCTTCCTAAAATCATTCCTAAACACAATATCCATTTTGATATGTTTGGTATCGAGGAAAAATCCCCATTGGGACCTATGGTTGAACCTAAACCTGGTCCAACATTGGATATTGATGTAGCTGCTCCAGAAATTGAAGTCACAAAATCTAGTCCGGTTAATGATAGCATCACAGCCAGAAGAAAAAATATAATTAGATATAAATAAATAAAAGAAATTATTGAAGAAATAAATTTATTATCGATTGGGTTTTGATCATACTTAAGAATAAAAACTCCTTTTGGATAAATAATTTTCTTTAAATTATTAATCACAAAAGAGTATAAAATTTGGATTCTAAATATTTTAACACCACATGTTGTCGAACCTGCGCAGCCACCTATAAACATTAATATTAAGAATAATACGAGCGAAAAACTTCCCCAACTATCAAATTGAGCATTAACATAACCTGTGCCGGTTAATATTGAAATTACATTAAATAACACTGCAATAAAATCAAATTTAATTGAACCATTAAAATTCAAATAAATCGATAAAATTACTATTGAAAAAAAGACTATTTTTAAAAATGTTTTGATTTGTATATCTTTGAAAAAAATTTCTCTATCTCCATTTAAAAATTTTATGTAGGAAATAAAGGGAATACTCCCTAATAATATGAAAATTATTGCAGAACTTTCGATAAATCTACTATTAAAGAAACCTAACGACTCATTATAGTTCGAAAATCCACCGGTAGCTATTGTTGTCATAGAGTGAGTTATACTATCAAAAAAATTCATCCCAAAGATTTTGTAAGACGTTGCACAAAATATTGTTAGTGTTGTGTAAACAAGTATTAATCTTAATGCTATTTCTTTTGATTTGGGTAGAATTTTTTCAGATGAGTCATTATTTGAAATTTTAAAAAGTTGCATACCACCAACATTCATAATTGGCATCAATGTGATTGCCATTACTATGATACCAATGCCACCCAACCACTGAAGTAACGCTCTCCATAATAAAATACTTCTTGGCATATCCTCAAGGTTAGAAATAATAGTGGAGCCTGTAGTAGTGATACCAGACATGCTCTCAAAAAATGCATTTGTAAATGAAAAACTAATACTTGAGAACAAAAATGGAAGTGAACCGAATATAGCAATACTTAACCAAGACAAAGCAGTTAATAAAAAGGCCTGCTGAAGATTTAATTTTTTATTGTGATCTAGGTTTGATAGAAAAAATAAAGTTCCAAAAATAATTGTTACTATTGAAGCACCAAAAAAGGAGGAATCAATTTCATTATATAAAAATTGCACACCAACTGGAATGAACATAAAAATTCCGAGTATTATTTGCAGAATTCCAAGTGTGAAAAAAACAGTTTTATAATTAGACATTTTGAAAGAACATTATTTTATGGTAAATAAATTTCAACTCTATAAGAATTATGTTGTTCGTTATTTAGAGAATTTATTAAGTTTATTAATGATAAAAAAAGAAAATTTAGACAAAACAAGTGCATGGCCTTTTGTTGAGGCGAAAAAAATGCTTCTAGAAAGAAAGTCCATAATAGAGAAAAAAGGTAAAATTACTCTACAAACAGGTTACGGCCCTAGTGGACTTCCTCATATAGGTACTTTTGGTGAAGTTGCCAGGACCTCAATGGTTGTTAATGCCTTGAAACATCTTACCGATCTTCCTACTGAAATTATTACTTTTTCTGATGATATGGATGGACTTAGAAAAGTTCCAGATAATGTTCCGAATAAAGATTTGCTTGAAGAAAACTTACATAAACCGCTAACTAAAGTTCCAGACCCGTTTGAAAAATTTGATAGCTTTGGAGAGCATAATAATCAAATGCTTAAAAATTTTTTAGATAATTTTAACTTTAAATATAGTTTTAAAAGTTCAACAAAACTCTACAGGTCAGGTTTTTTTAATTCATCACTTCAAGAAATTTTAAAAAATTATGATGGAATTATGAATATTATATTGCCAACCTTGGGAAAGGAGCGTCAGAAAACATATTGTCCTTTTTTACCTATTTGTCCTGATACAGGTCATGTTTTAGAAATTCCGATGAAAGAAATAAATAAAGAAAAATCGATAATAATTTTCGATAATAATGGGAAAGATTTAGAGATAAGTATTCTAGATGGCAATTGCAAGCTTCAATGGAAAGTAGATTGGGCGATGAGATGGTATGCTTTAGATGTAGATTTTGAGATGTATGGAAAAGATCTTATTGAGAGCGCAATTTTATCCTCAAAAATTATAAAACTAATAGGAAAAACAAACCCATCTGGATTCGCTTATGAATTATTTTTGGATGAAAAAGGGGAGAAAATTTCTAAATCAAAGGGAAATGGAATTACGATTGATCAATGGCTAAAATATGCTTCACCAGAAAGTCTTTCTTTATATATGTATCAAAATCCTAAAAGAGCTAAAAAACTTTATAAAGAAATTGTTTCAAAAACTGTTGATGAATATCTAGAATTATTGGATAAGGCGAAAAATCAAGATGATTTCAAGTTGCTAATGAATCCTGTATGGCATGTACATGATAGTAAAGTTCCTGAAGAAAAAATGATAATGTCTTTTTCAATGCTTTTAAATCTTGTTGAAACCAGTAATGCTGACAGTAAAGAGCTTCTATGGAAATTTGTAAAGAAATATAAAAAAGATATTGAGGAAAAAGATTATCCAATTTTTAATGATTTAGTAGGATATGCAATTAAATATTTTAACGATGTCATAAAAAAACAAAAAAAATATAAAATACCCAATAATGATGAAAAAATTGCACTTAAGGCTTTAGTTAGCACATTAGATAATTGTAATGATGAAATGTCACCAGAGGATATCCAAACATTAATTTATTCAACTGGTAAAGAAAATGGATACTCAAAAAATTTAAGAGACTGGTTTAAATTAATCTATGAGGTCGTTTTCGGTGACCAAAATGGACCACGAATGGGATTTTTTATAAGTTTTTTTGGTGTCCAAGAAACAAAAGATCTTATACAAAAAAGAGTAAAATGATGTTTTCAAATTTAAGATCTTTGATTTTTAAATTAGATCCAGAGACAGCCCATAATTTGGCTATAAAATCACTAAAATTTAATTTTATCCCAAATATTTTAGATCGCGAAAAAAATAATCCCTTGTTTGAAACAAAACTATTTAATAAAAAATTAGAAAATCCTATTGGTATGGCAGCAGGTTTTGATAAAAATGCTGAAGTATACAATTCATTATTTAAATTGGGGTTCGGATTTGTAGAGGTAGGTACTATAACTCCTTTAAAGCAATACGGAAATCCTAAACCAAGAGTATTTAGATTAGAAGAGGATGAGGCATTAATAAATAGACTTGGATTTAATAACTCAGGTGCAGAAAATATAGTCCATAGAATTAAATCTAATAAACAAATTGGTTTACTAGGTATAAATATTGGACCAAATAAAGATTCTGAAAATAGACTTGAGGACTATTTAAAGTGTCTTAAAACTTTCCATAATGTTGCTGATTATATTACTATAAATATTTCTTCACCAAATACTGAAGATCTACGAAATTTTCACGATCAATCAAAATTAAATAAATTGTTAAAAGAAATAGAGAATGAAAAAAAAGAATTAAATTCAACAGTTCCATTAGCAGTAAAAGTTTCTCCTGATATAGAAGATAAAGAAATTAATAACATTTCAGAGGTATTATTAAATAACAACATTGAGGTTGTGATTATCTCAAATACTTCGGACTCAACTAGGGATAGTTTAAATAATATACAAAAGCATCAAAAAGGGGGTCTATCTGGAAAACCAATTGAGGAAAAATCTACTAATTTAATTAATAAATTTTACAAAATTCTCAATGGAAGAATTAAAATTATAGGTGTTGGTGGGGTTGATTCAGGAAAAAGCGCTTATGAAAAATTTTTAGCGGGTGCCAATTATGTTCAACTTTACACAGGGATGGTTTATAGAGGCCCTAATATTGTAAATTTAATTAAAAAAGAGCTTAAAGAATTACTGATAAAAGACGGTGTTAAGAATTTCTCAGAAATTATAGGAAAAAAATAAAATTCAAATTTTATAAACTTGACGCAAGCATTTTCTAATCTTATATAATCGAATTGCTATGTCAAAAAAATGTGAACTTACTGGAAAAATTCCAATGAAAGGTCATAATGTTAGTCACGCTAACAATAAGACAAAAAGAAGATTTTTGCCAAATTTAAAAAAAGTTAAGTTCACAAGTGAACTTTTAAAAAGAAGTTTAAAATTAACAGTCAGCAATGCTGGAGTAAGATCAGTTGATAAGAAAGGAAGCTTTGATGAATTTTTAAAGACTGTAAAAAATAAAAATTTATCACCAAGATTGAAAAAATTAAAAAAAAGCCTTTTAATTAAATCACCATTTCAAAAAAAAATAATCCAATCTAAAAACGCCTAATGAATAAATTATTTTTATTACTCTCATTGATTATGGGAGTTGTGGTTTTAGCCTCAAACTACTTAGTTCAGTTCCCAATTAATTATTATGGTTTAGAAGAGCTATTAACTTATGGTGCTTTTAGTTATCCCATTGCCTTCTTAATCACAGACTTGGCTAATAGATCTTTTGGAAAAATTGTGGCTAGAAAGATTGTATATATTGGTTTTACTATAGGAATTTTGTTTACATTAATATTCTCGACAAATTTTACTGATCTGATTTCAATAAGAATTGCAATAGGATCAGGGACAGCATTTATAATTGCCCAACTTTTAGACGTTCAAATTTTTGATCAGTTGAGAAAAAGAAAATGGTACATAGCTCCTTTAACATCGTCTTTAATTGGCTCAACAGTAGATACTTTTCTGTTCTTCTCGATATCATTTTATGGAACAGGAATACCTTGGACCACTCTTTCATTAGGAGATTTAGCAGTTAAAATTTTTGTTGCCTTAGTTATGCTTATACCTTTTAGACTACTATTGGGCACATTAAAAGCAGCCTAACTAAATTTTAGGTTCTTGTTGGGTCATGCAGTGAATAGCACCAAATCCCCATATCAATTTACTGCAATCAATTGTTTGAACTTTCTTTTTTCTAAAAAAGTTTTTGAATATTTTAATAGCGATAATATCTTCTTTAACTTTAAATATTGGAAGTAGTATTTTTTTATTACAAATATAAAAATTCAAATAACTTGCAGGAACTCTTGTGTTCTTGATATAGATAGGCGATGGCATCGGTACCTTTATGATTTTAAATTTTTTTCCTTTCTCATTTTTACTTTCTTTTAAAATTTTCAAATTTTCGCTTAAGTTTTTGTAATTTTTATCTTTCTTATTAGTCTCAATCGCGGTCATAATTGTATTCCTAGAGACAAATCTCGTTATGTCATCAACATGTCCGTGTGTATCATCACCTGCAATCCCTTTTTTAAGCCATATAAAGTTTTTTATATTTAAATATCTTCTAAATAGTTCCTCGTAATCTTTTTTGATAAAATCTTTATTTCTTTCCTGAGTTTTGCTAAGTAAACACTCCTCAGTTAATAGAATTGATCCTGAGCCATTTATATCAAATGCACCTCCTTCCATTATTATTTTTTTAGTTTTTCCATTTTTTTTAATTATTGGATCAATCTTTTCCAAATTAGAAATTTTACTGATATTTTCATTAATTTTATTGTCATTTTTGTAATTACTGTATTTTGACCATCCATTAAAACCAAAATTTAAAATCATTTTTTTATTTTCTTTTCTATTTGTTATAAATATTGGCCCGGAGTCTCTTAACCATATTCTATCAGTTTTAATATTATGAAATTTGATATTAGTGATTTTATTAGAATTTATTAGCTTTTTAATATTTGTTATTTTTTTGCTAACAATCAAATTAACTTTAAGACTTTTTGAAATAATAAATATAATTTCTAAAATTACTTTAGGAACAAATTTATATAAACCTGGCCAATCATTTTTATTATATGGCCAAGCAATCCAAACTGATTTTTGAGGTTCCCATTCAGCAGGCATTCTGAATTTTTTAAGCTCCTCACTCATCTACAGGATTTTTTAGTATGCCTTTATAAAAGTCGATTCTTCTATCTCTTAAAAAGGGCCAATGTTCTCTAGTGGTATCGATTTTTTTGTAATCTATTTCACGGATTAATATTTCCTCTTTTTTATTGCTTAGTTCTCCAATTATTTTTCCACTTGGATCAATTATCATTGAGTTTCCCCAAAACTCTATTTTTTTATTTCCTTTTTTTTCAACACCAACTCTGTTTACTGCAACCACGTAAGTACCGTTTGCAATTGCGTGAGATTTTTGCATTGTGATCCAAGAGTTTAATTGAGTTTTTCCAAATTCCCTTTTTTCTTTAGGATGCCAACCAATAGCAGTAGGATAAAAAATTATTTGTGCACCTTTTAGTGCAGTCAATCTAGCAGCTTCAGGAAACCACTGATCCCAACATATCAAAGGTCCAATTTTACCAAACTTAGTTTTTACAGATTTAAAACCTAAATCGCCGGGAGTGAAATAAAATTTCTCATAATAACCAGGATCATCTGGAATATGCATTTTTCTATATTTAGATAAAATTTTACCTTTTTCACTAATAACGATACTAGTATTATGATAGAAGCCGTGCGTTTTTTTTTCAAATAATGAAATCATTAATACTATTTGTAATTCTTTTGCTAATTCACAAAATATTTTTGTAGTTTCACCCGGTATTTTTTCTGCTAGCTTAAAATTAGAATGACTTTCTGTTTGACAAAAATAACTTGATAAAAATAGTTCTGGCATACAAATTATCTTAGCTTTTTTTGACGCTGCTTTCTTTATATTTTTAATAGCTGAAATTAAATTTTTTTTAAAATTATCTGAAATTTTACTCTGAATAATTCCAATTTTTACTTTTTTGATCATCAATCAAAATATTTTGGAAAAGTTTTTTTTATCTCTATTTTTCCACTCACCTGTGTGATAAGCATTACTTGCAATCAACGGTAAAACAGATGTTGCTTCAGCAAAAACCATTTGTTCTTTAGTTGTATCGACTTTGCCCCATGAACTTGCTTCTTTGAGTGTTGAGCTGCTACAAGCGCCATCTCTTGAGTCTGCAACTGTAATTTGCACAGCATATTTATGCATATCTACATTTTTACCTAAAAGTTCAGCACATATAACAGTATCCTGAATAAAATTTTTTGGAACTCCACCACCAATCATAAACAATCCAGAACCTTTAGATTTAATCTTTATTTCGGTTAATTCTCTAAATTCTTTAATAGAGTCTATTGTGATGTGATTATTAGGATTTCTTTCTTGATGCATTACTAGACCGAAACCTGCACTGGAGTCTGTAAATGCTGGACAGAATATTGGAACATTATTATCATATGCTGTTTCTATTAAAGAACCCTTCTTCTTTGCATTTGATTTTAAATATTTTCCAATTTCTTTTATAAACTCTCTTGATGTATAAGCTTTGGGTTGTAACTTGTCAGCTATTTCACCTATTATCTTATCGCACATTTGAAGCTCTTCTTCATCAATGTAAGTATCGTAAATCCTATCTATGTAGTTATTTCTTAATTCATTATCATTCTGATGCTGAGAACCCTGATAATGTTTAAATCCAAGAGCCTCGAAAAAATCCATATCAATTATTGATGCACCAGTTGCTACAATTGCATCGACCATATTATACTTCACCATATCTCGGTAAATATGCATACATCCAGCTGCAGAAGTAGACCCAGCTAAGGTTAGAAATATTGTGCAATCCTTATCTTTTAACATCTCATTATATATCTCAGATGCATTTGCTGTTTCTCTTGAAACAAAAGACATTTTTTTCATGGAAGAAATAATTTTTCTAGAGTCAAATGAAGTAATATCTATATGTTCAACTGGGCTTTTAAGAAAATCTTTTTTGCTATTATGGCCGAGATTTTTTTTTTCAGACATTAAGCAACTAATGTGGCTTTATTAGCGTCTTTCCCATATAGACTCATTATTGGATTGTCTTCAACTTCATAAATTTCATCTGAGAAGAAACCGTTGAATTCCGTCCTAAATGTAAGACCATATGCACCCAGCTGACCAAGCTCAATATAATCATTTTCTTTAATATTATTGGGTAAAACAAAAGGACCTTTCATATAATCCATACTATCACAAGTTGGACCATAAAAATCAAAAGCTGTTAACTTTTTAGAAATTATTTTATTAGAACTTTCTTTAATTAATTTCGACGGGAAAACTATATTTGGTGTTCCAGCATCAAAAAGAGTACCATAAGTACCATCATTAATATAAAGTTTTTGTTTTTTTCTTAAGTTTACTCTAACAATTGTTGATCCACTTTCAGCAACTAATGCTCTTCCTGGTTCACATATGATTTCAGGTAAATTATTTAATTTTAAGTTATCTAAACTCATCTTTATTTCTTGAAAATAATTATCTAACGATTGAGGAACTAAATCTGGGTATATAGTTGGAAATCCTCCGCCAACATTTATGTAATCTGGTACAATTTTTGTTTTGTTAATTATATTACCTATCTCAGCTATTCCTTTTGTGTAAGAAATTGGATGCATACATTGTGATCCAACATGGAAGCTTAAACCAATCTTATATGCGTATTGTTTTGCAAGTCTTAATAATCCACTGGCCTCATTATTTATGGCTCCAAATTTTTTTGATAAGTCTATTTCTGCATGTTCATTTGATACTGCAACCCTTACAAAAATTTCAAGATCTTTAGCATTTTTAGTGCTCTCAATTATTTTTATTAATTCTTCTTTAGTATCTAGTGCGAATGTTTTTACACCATACTTAAAGTAAGCTTTTTGTACATCCTCACGACTTTTCACTGTGTGCATAAAAGAACATTTCGCACTCTGGCTAAATTTTCTAACAGACTTAATTTCTGATATTGATGCAACATCAAATTCACTGATACCACTTTTTACGAGAGTTTTAATCACTTCTGGATGAGGATTTGTTTTAACGGCATATAAAATTCTACCAGGAAATTTTTTTTGAAAAAACTTTGATGCAGAAAGAATTGATTTCTTTCTAATACAATAGACCGGTTTATCTGGTTTCAGCTGATTTACTAAATTTTCAACTGATGTAAATTTTTGCATTAAAATGCTCCCTAAAAAAAATTTAACAAAAAAAAAGCTTTTTATTTAAAAAACTTTAATAAAACGAGCAATTAATTCAATAGTAAAGCAATGTAAAGAAAATAATACCCTATTGAATTGTGGAAAAAAAACACCATATATGGCTTATGAGAGTAGACGCCACATTGCAAAATTTGAGTGATTTTGAGAACAAATCACTATTAATTGTCGATGATGACAATCCTTTTAGAGAGAGATTGGCTAGGGCAATGGAAAAAAAAGGTTTTGAGGTATTTCAAGCTGAGAGTGTGCAAAAAGGAATAGAATCAGTAAAATCTAAAAAACCTGGTTTTGCTGTAGTTGATCTAAGGTTGAATGATGGTAATGGATTAGAAGTAGTGAAAGAAATACAATCAAATAACTCATCAAGCAGAATAATAATGTTGACTGGTTATGGAAATATTCCTACTGCTGTGGCAGCAATTAAAGAAGGTGCCATCGACTATTTGGCTAAGCCTGCAGATGCCGATGATGTCGAAAAGGCTCTTTTAGCTGATCCAAACAAAAAGGCAGTTCCACCAGAAAACCCGATGTCAGCTGACAGAGTAAAATGGGAACACATACATAGGGTCTTTGAATTATGCAACAGAAATGTCTCTGAAACAGCAAGAAGACTTAAAATGCATAGAAGAACTTTACAACGAATTTTATCTAAAAGATCTCCTAAGTAAATTTCCTAAATTTTAGTAATTGTTTTGATAGCACCGTGAGAATCAAGATTTTGTAGATTTCTATTAATAAAAATGGTTTTGCTCCAACTGAGAAAACACCATTAAAAGTCTTGTCGAACCCCATATAATTCCACAGACCTCCTAATCCAAGAATATAAATTAAACTTACCGAAAATAATAAATATAAAAACACAATTATTGGGTCTTTATTTTCATTTATATGACCTGCAAAAAATGCAGTAAAAATAAAACCAACTAAGTAACCTCCGGTTGGACCTAAAAGATATCCAATGCCACCACCTTTAGCAAACACTGGTAGTCCAAAAGATCCCTCAATCAAATATAAAATAACAGTTAGTGTTGCTAATTTATATCCCAATATAATCCCAAGAAACATAACTATAAAAGTTTGCATAGTTGCGGGCACTAAAGTAAATGGAGTTTGTATCTTAGATGATATAGCCAGTAAAGCTGTCCCAATTATCACCAAAATAGCTGATTTGATTATTTTCGAATTGTTGATAATGTTTTTAGTAAGTTCCATAAAATAATAATACTCTTATTTTTTTAATAATCTATATTAATTTATAATGAGTAAGATTCAAAAAACAGATCACTTTTACTTGATTGATGGATCCGGCTATATATTTAGAGCTTACTATGCACTTCCGCCCTTAACAAGAAAAAGTGATGGTTTGCCAACTGGAGCCGTAAGTGGCTTTTGTAGTATGCTCTTTAAACTTCTTGAAGATTCTAAGTCAAAAGAAAATTTACAAAAACCATCTCACTTTGCAGTTATTTTTGACTCAGCCAGAAAGACATTTCGGAATGAAATTTATAAAGATTATAAAGCTAATAGGGCAGAAGCACCTGACGATTTAGCACCTCAATTCGATTATATTAGAAAGTCTGTATTAGCATTTAATTTACCATCAGTTGAGCTAACTAACTATGAAGCAGATGATTTGATAGCAACCTATACAGATATGATTTTAAAAGTTGGGGCTAAGGTGACAATAGTTTCTTCAGACAAAGATTTAATGCAATTATATAAAAAAGGAGTTCGAATTTATGATCCAATGAAGAATAAATTTATTAACGATGAAGATATTCAAAAAAAATTTGGTGTTACAGCTAATAAGGTGATAGATGTACAGGCATTAGCTGGAGACAGTAGTGATAATGTACCCGGTGTCCCTGGAATTGGTATAAAAACTGCAGCTGAGTTGATAAATAAATATGGAGACTTGGAAACCCTTCTAAAATCTGCAAGTGAGATTAAACAAAACAAAAGAAGAGAAACTTTACTCGAAAATCAAGACAAAGCCATAATCAGCAAAAAATTAGTAACATTAAAAAATGATGCTCCAATTGAAAAAAATCCAGAGGAATTTCAATTAAAACAAATAAATAAAGAAAAGCTCTATAAATTTTTACGGGAAATGGAATTCAATAGATTACTTAGCTCAGCTATTTCAACTTATGGTGAGCCAAATTTTGAGGATAAAAAAAAAGATACCAAAATTATTGAAACTCAAGAAAAAATTTCAAATAAGAATTATTTTTTAATTAATGATATAAAAGAAATAGACGATTGGATTAAAGAAGCCGAGGAGGTTGGAGAGCTTGCTGTTGACACTGAAACAAGTTCGTTAGATCCTCATCAAGCAGACTTAATAGGAGTCTCATTAAGTTCAAAAATTGGTAAAGCTTGTTATATACCTATTAACCATAATACTAAAAAAAATATTAATAAAGACCTTGTTCTAAAAAAATTAAAACCTTTACTTGAAGATCCTAGTATTAAAAAAATTGGTCAAAATATAAAGTTTGATTTTATAGTGCTACTTAAGCAAGGTATAAGACTTACCTCAATGGAGGATACAATGCTTATGTCATACGTTCTCGATGCGGGAAAAAATAGGCACAATATGGATACACTATCTGAAATCCACTTAGGTCACAAAACAATAGCTTTTAAAGATTTAGTGGGAACTGGAAAAAAAGAAATAAATTTTAGTGAAGTTGATCTTGAAAAAGCAAAAAATTACGCTGCTGAAGATGCTGATGTTACTTATAGACTTTATAAAAAATTTTATAAAAGTCTTAAAGATGAAAAAATGATTAATGTTTACGAACTTTTTGAAAAACCAATGATAACAATTCTTGCAAATATGGAGATTGAAGGAATTAAAATAGATAATAAGTTCCTTAAAATTTTATCCTCAAACTTTGAAAAAAAAATTTTAAAGATTCAAAAAGAAGTTTTTAAAATATCAAAAAAGGAATTTAATATTGCATCGCCAAAACAACTTGGTGAAGTTTTGTATAATGAGCTCAAAATTGCTGATCTAAAAAAAACTAAAAAAGGTAGTTTCGCTACTAGTGCGGCGGTATTGGAGGATTTGGCCTTCAAAGGTCATAAATTTCCACAATTAGTTTTAGATTGGAGACAAATATCAAAATTAAAAAATACTTATTCAGATACTTTACCAGAGCACATTAATCCTAAAACAAAAAGAGTTCACACCTCCTTTTTACTCGCTGCAACTACCACAGGAAGATTAGCTTCTAGTGAACCTAACTTACAAAATATTCCAATAAAGTCTGAGGATGGAAAAGATATCAGAAAAGCTTTTATTGCAGAGAAAGAACATTCTTTGATCTCTGCAGATTATAATCAAATTGAAATGAGAATTTTAGCAGATATTGCTGACGTAAAAGAACTTAAAAAGGCTTTTAAAAATAATGAGGATATACACTCTTTAACAGCAAGTCAGATTTTTAATATTGATATCAGAAAAGTAAATGATGATCAGAGAAGAAAAGCAAAAGCAATTAATTTTGGTATAATTTATGGAATTTCACAATACGGATTAGCAAAACAAATTAACGTTTCTAACCATGAGGCAGAAGAATTTTTAAATTCATACTTCGCAAAATTTCCTGAAATTAAAGTTTATATGGAGGATACTATTAAATTTTGTAGAAAAAGCGGTTTCGTAAATAATATTTTTGGAAGGAAATCACATTTCGTTAGCATTAATGATAAAAATTATAATGTAAGAAATTTTCAAGAAAGAGCAGCTATAAATGCTCCAATACAGGGATCCGCGTCTGAAATTATGAGATTAGCAATGATAAGATTGCAAAAAAAACTATTAGAGGAAAAAAATAAAAAAACAAAAATACTTTTACAAATTCATGATGAGTTAATTTTTGAAACTCCAAATACAGATGTAAAAAGAATAAGCAAAATAATTATTGAAGAAATGACTGGTGTTGTTGATAGCGATCACCATTCATTTTCGATACCTTTAACAGTAGATTTAAATACTGGCGATAATTGGGGTTCACTTCATTAATTTAATTTGATTGCCCAAATTAGAACAATTTAGTATTTTTATATTGTAGTATGCATAAACAAACAATTGCTTTGATTGATGATGATAGAAACATCCTTACAAGCCTCAGTATAGCCCTAGAAAAAGAAGGTTTTAAGGTTCAAACATATATAGATGGTGAGAGCGCGTTAATTGGTTTAACAAGAACTCCTCCAGATTTAGCGATTATCGATATAAAAATGCCAAAAATGGATGGAGAAGAGTTATTAAAAAAATTAAGAAAAAAAACTTCATTGCCAGTGATATTTTTAACTTCCAAAGATGACGAGATAGATGAATTGCTTGGGCTGAAATTAGGGGCAGATGATTTTGTCAAAAAATCTGGAGGTTTCTCAATAAAAGTATTAATTGAGAGAATTAGAGTTCAACTGCGAAAAAAAGATACAAAAGATGCTATTGAGGAAAATAAGAGTATTATCTCTCATGGAAAATTAAAACTAGATCCCTCACAATTGGAATGTGAATGGAATGGCAAACAATTACCTGATAAATTAACTACTACAGAATTTTTACTTGTTAAAGAATTGGCAAAAAGGCCTGGTATTATAAAAGAAAGAGCACAATTGATGGACATAGCTTACAGAGAGGATACAGATATTGAAGACCGTACTATTGATAGTCATGTGAAGAGAATAAGAAAAAAATTTAAAAAAGTTGATCCAGATTTTTCTGCTATTGAAACTAGATATGGAAGTGGGTACAGATGGAATGTTAGCTAATGATAAGCAACCTTCTTAAAAATTTCTCTATATTAAAAAAATTTTTATTTATAAATTTAATTTTTTTTACGGTAATTGGATTATTTACATTTATATATTTAGAAAATGTCCAGCCAAACTTAATAAAGAAAAAATCATCCAACCATATCGAAATTATTAATAACACTATCGATAATCTTAATAGGCTTAATGTAAAATTCGTTGAGGAAGATGTAAGAAAATTTTTATTTTCAACAAGATTTCTTTTTCAAAATTTAGATAGAGTTATTTTTTTTGATAATGAATTAAATTTAATTGGGGATACAGATACTTTAGACCTTGACCCAAGATCATTTTCAACAAGATTAGATATAGTTGAATTAGATATATTGAATGAAGATAAAAAAAAAGAAATTACTGAGGATAAGAATATAAATATAGGTAATGAAAAAAATGTATCACTCAGAGATATCTTGTCTAATTATGCTGTCTCTAAAAATTATGGGATACCTTTTACGTTTACTGAAGATGAATTTAATAAATTTAAATTAACAACTATTAAAAATGTAACGAAAAATGATAAAAATATCGGATATCTAGCAATTAGTGAAAATGCAAATGATATTAAAGCTGCCATTGACGAAAGAAAAACTTTTATTATCAGAACAGCTATTGCTGTTGGAATAGTAATCTTTATTTTTTCATTTGTTTTAAATAGATATTTTTTAAAACCGATAAAAAATTTAGTTACTTACACAAAAACAATTAAAGAAAAAAATTCAAAGATAGCAAACATTGAGAATTTAAAACTTAGGAATGATGAACTTGGATTACTCTCAAGTTCTCTAGATGATATGACTTTAGAATTACAGAAAAGAATTTCACAAGCTGAGAACTTTTCAACTGATCTTGTGCACGAGATCAGAAATCCATTAGCCTCTCTTAAAAGCGCATCAGAAATTCTACAAGATACAAATGATATAGATCAAAGAGTAAAATTATTAAATATCTTAAGTCATGATGTTCAGAGAATAGAGAGATTAATCACAGATTATTCTCAAATGCTAAAAGATGAGGTAGCCTTAAGTAAAGAGAAAATAAAAAAATTAGATATTGAACCTATTATAAAATCTGTTGTTGACGATTTTAATAATATTTACAAAGTGAAAAGAGGAATAGAAATTTCTTTTGAAAATGATGGTAAAAAAAATTACTACATTAATGGTATTGAAAATAGAATAGAACAAATAATTGCAAATCTTTTAGATAATGCAATATCTTTTAGTGAGGATAATAAAAATATAATTGTTAAAGTGTCTCAATCAGAGGACAAAAAAATTAACATTGATATTTTGGATGAAGGAAACGGATTTAAGGAAAAAGATACAAATAAAATTTTCAAGAGATTTTATAGTAATAGGCCAGATAAATTCGGCCAACATTCTGGTTTAGGATTAAATATTGTTAAAAATTTAGTTGATCTACATAATGGTTCTATTAAAGCATCAAATCGAACTGACAAAAAGGGTGCAAGAATGGAAGTCATTTTCCCAATGTTATAAAGTTCTATTGATTAATTAAAACTTTGTTGTTAGAAGATCCACAACATGGCAGATTTTAAAGTTAAAGATATATCTCAAGCAGAATTTGGACGTAAGGAAATCTCAATAGCTGAAAGTGAGATGCCCGGATTGATGGCATTAAGAGAAGAATATAAAGGGAAATCTCCCCTTAAGGGAGCAAAGATTATTGGTTGTTTGCACATGACTATCCAAACAGCAGTCTTGATTGAAACATTAGCCAATTTAGGTGCAGAAGTAAGGTGGTCATCGTGCAATATTTTTTCTACTCAAGACCATGCAGCTGCTGCTATAGCTAAAGCAGGAATACCTGTTTATGCCTGGAAAGGTGAGACAGAAGAGGAATATTTATGGTGCATTAAACAGACAATCATAGGAAATAAAGATTGGAAACCAAACATGCTTTTAGATGATGGTGGTGATCTTACTGCAATAATGCATAAAGAATATAAAGATTTATTAAAAGACGTTAAAGGCGTTTCTGAAGAAACTACAACGGGAATTAAAGCGCTTAATAAAATGGAAAAAGACAAATCACTGTTAGTTCCAGCCATAAATGTTAATGACTCTGTTACAAAATCAAAATTTGATAATCTTTATGGTTGTAGAGAAAGTTTAGTAGATGGAATACGAAGGGCAACAGATGTAATGATGTCTGGAAAAGTCGCTATTGTGGCAGGTTTTGGTGATGTGGGAAAAGGTAGTGCCGCCTCACTCAGACAAAGTGGCGCTAGAGTTTTGGTTACTGAAGCAGATCCAATTTGTGCACTACAAGCGGCTATGGAAGGTTATGAGGTTGTTTTAATGGAGGATGCTATTGGCCAAGCAGATATTATTGTTACAGCTACTGGTAACAAAGATATTGTTACTGCTGATCATATGAGAGAAATGAAAGATAGAGCAATACTATGTAATATTGGTCATTTTGATAATGAAATTCAGGTTGATGCTTTAAAAAATTATAAATGGACAGAGATTAAACCTCAAGTCCATGAAATCGAATTACCAAGTAAAAAAAGGATAATTCTTTTAGCGGAAGGTAGACTAGTCAATCTAGGATGTGCAACTGGTCACCCAAGCTTTGTGATGAGTGCATCATTTACCAATCAAGTAATTGCACAAATAGAACTCTGGAATAATCACAAAAATTATGAAAATAAAGTATATGTCTTGCCAAAACATTTAGATGAAAAAGTCGCTACTCTACATTTAAAGAAAGTTGGAGCAAAATTAACTAAACTGTCAAAAGATCAAGCAGACTATATAAGTGTTGGAGTTAATGGTCCATTCAAACCAAATGCCTATCGCTACTAACAGCGATAAAATAATTTTAAACTCTGAAAAAGATACCAAAAAATTCGCTAAGAATTTTTTAAGTAAGATTAAGCTTAATTATATAGTGTTTATATACGGTGAAATGGGAGTAGGCAAAACTACTTTTATAAAATATCTCGTGAATGCTTTTCAACAAAAGAATAAAGTAAAAATTACAGAGGTGACAAGCCCTACATTTAATCTTTTAAACCAATACGATGTGAATAAATTTGTCATAAATCACTACGATTTATTTAGGTTAAAAAATGATGGCGAATTAAAGGATCTAGGTTTATTTGAAGATAATCTAAATACAATTACATTAATAGAATGGCCCGAGATTATTCAAAAAAAACCTGAAAAATTGATAGAATTATTTTTTAAATATGAGGATGGCTATCAAAAAAGATCAGTACAAATTAAAGGTCTAAAACTATAATTTTTTGATGAAAAATTTAAAAAAAATAAAGGGTGATGCATCTTTTAGAGAATTTTACAGAAAAAAAAGTAAAAACGCTAACTCTATAATAATTCTAGCAAAAAAAGAAAAATTTAAAAATTTAATAATATATGAAGCAATAAATAGAATTTTAAATGAGAATAAAATTTTAGCTCCAAAATTATTTAAAGAAAATTATAAAAAAAACTGTATTGAAATTCAGGATTTTGGTGACGATACAATATTCAAAATTCTGAGAAAAAAAAAAGTTAATAAATTTTTATATTTTAAAAAAATAATAGATTTATTGATTAGGATACAATTAATAAAGAATAAAAATATAAAAAATCTTAAAAATAAAATTTACTATATTCCTAAATATAACGAAAAAATTTTAATCGATGAGGCTAATGTATTTAGAAAATGGTATGCAGAGGAAAATCTAAAAAATTCTAAAAAAAAAATTTTTACAAAAAAATTTAACAAGATAATTAAAAAATTAGTATTAAAATTACAATTAAAAAATGATGTGTTTGTTCATAGGGATTTTCATGTATCAAATCTTATGTTAGTCCAGGACGAAATAGGAGTTATAGATAGTCAAGATGCTTTAATTGGAAATAGAGCATATGATTTAGCATCCTTAATTGATGATGTAAGATTTAAGACATCAAAATCATTTAAAAAAAAAGTTTATAATTACTACCTTAAAAAACAAAAAAATTTGATAAAGAATAAATTTAAAAATGATTTTGAAATATTATCAGTTTTAAGAAATCTTAAGATAATTGGAATTTTTACACGTTTATCTTTGAGAGATGGAAAAAAAAAGTATATTAAATTAATTCCATATACATGGGAATTAATAAATATGCGTATTAAAGAAAACGAAGTATTCATTGATTTAAAAAGTTTATTAAGTCAAAATTTTGAAAAAAAAATTAAATGAGAATTAGAACTGCATTAATATTATGTGCAGGTTTTGGTAAAAGACTGAATCCCCTAACTCTTGAAACTCCAAAACCTCTGCTGAAAATTAAAAATACTACAATTTTAGAAAACTGTATTAATTTAATTTCCAAACTTGGTATAAAAAAAATTCTCATAAACACATTTCACCTTGGAGATCAAATAAATGAATTTATTAAAATGAAAAATTTTAAAATAGATATTAAGATTAAAGAAGATGGAAAGAACATTTTGGACACTGGCGGTGGCATAATGAATTTAATGAAAGATACTATAGATCAAGATTTTTTAGTTTTTAATCCTGATACCTTGTGGAACTATAAATACGTTAATGAAATAAATGAAATGCAAGATTTTTATTTTTCTAATAAATTGAATTGTATTCTTTTAGTTGCAAATAAGAAATTAAGTTTTGATAAGAGTTTTAATGGAGATTTTAAATTAAAAGATAATTTATTGCAAAAAGGTGATGATAATAATTTTATTTATATTGGTTGCAAAATTTTCAATAAAAGTTTGTTTGAAAATTACAATTTGAAAAACTTTTCAATTGTAGAAGTATGGAAAGAATTACGAAACAAGAATCAACTTAATGGATATGAAAGCTTAAATAAATTCTATCATTTAACTAATTTAGAAACTTTCAAAAAACTAAAAGATCTTTAGCCCTCTCTTTATCAAGATACTCACATTTTGTAATTTTCAAACTGTTGTCTAACTTTATCAATAAAGGGTTTCCCGTAGGTATTTCAAGATTTGAAATCAGATTGTTATCTAATTCAAAAAGTTTTTTGCATAAAGCTCTAATAGAATTGCCATGGGCAGAAATTAAAATATTAGTATCTCTCAATTTTTCTTGAATTTCTTCCTCAAAAAATTTAACGACTCTGTTGTAAGTATCTTTTAAAGACTCTGTGCTTGGAATAAGCTTCTCTGGAACATCTTTATAAATACTTATGTTACTAGGATGGTATGGACTTTCTTTACTTAGGGCATCTGGTTTCATATCCCAAGATCTACGAAACTCGTGCACTTTCTTTTCCCCAATTTTTTTTTTCATTTCAATCTTATTTAAGCCAGTAAGAGCTCCATAGTGTCTCTCGTTAAGTTGCCAGGCAGATTGGAATTCTTTTTCATCATTTAAAATTTCTTTTATAATTTTTAGGGTATGTTTTGCTCTTAATTGAACAGATGAATAATAATAATTTATTTTAAGATTTTGTTCCTTAATAAGTTGACCTGCTTTTTTAGCTTCAGATTTGCCTGTTTCTGTAATATCTACGTCAACCCATCCTGTAAATTTTTTCTCAAGATTCCAAGTACTTTGTCCATGTCTTACAAGAATTAAAAAACTCATATTATATTTCTAAAATATATTTATAAATAAAACTATAAAATTAATGATTAAATTTTTTTCTAAATATAAAATAATATTTTATTTTTTGAACTTTTGTCTGATTTTTTTATATATTTTTCCAGGCAGTTTGATTGGCTTTTTTCTACATGGTGATACTAAAATGCAACCTCAAATAACACGTGACTTTATAATATCATCGAATCATTTTTATGTCTTCATTTTGTTATCAATAGTAGGTTTTCTTACATTTTATAAATTTAACGAAACTAAAATATTAATAATCTACTTGCTTGTATTATCGATAATTCTAGAAGTCTTTCATTTATTAATACCTGAAAGAAGTTTTCAATGGAAAGACCTTTTCGGAAATATATTTGGAGTGGTAGTTGTAATTTTCTTTAAGAAAATTATAAATAAATATGGCTTATTTAAAAAATAAATTAATTATTTTATTTTTTTTTTTGTTAACAAGTTGTTCATCAATTCCATCAAACACTTCAAATAGTTGCTCAATATTTAATGAGAGATATCTTTGGTATAAGCACACAAAAAAAGTTGAAAAAAAATGGGGTACCCCGATTTATATTCAACTTGCAATTATAAAAATGGAGTCTGATTTCGATTGGTTAGCAAAACCTGCAAGAAAAAAAATTTTTAAAGTTATTCCTTACAAAAGACCATCAAGTTCATTCGGTTACTCACAAGCTGTTAAAGGAACATGGGAGCAATATAAAAAAGAGACCGGAAACAAATTAGCTACAAGAGCAAGATTTAAAGATAGTGTAGACTTTATTGGTTGGTATACTAATAAATCTGAAACAATTTTAAAAATTTCAAAAAAAGATGCTTTCAAGCAGTATCTTGCTTACCATGAGGGTTGGGGAAATTTCAAACATTACAAAAAGAATAAGAAGGTAATTGGATTAGCCAAAAAAGTGGAAAAACAAGCTGGCGTTTATAAGAGACAATTATCAGAGTGCAGTAGATCTCTTAATAAAAATAAATATATTATTTTTTAGATAATTCTTTTTTTAATTCTAAATCAACCTCATCTATTCTCTTTGTATTTCTAGCTAAAGCTAAGTACATAGATGGAGTGATATATAATGTAAAAAATGTCGAAATAATCATTCCACCTAGAATTGTTGAACCCACAGCCAATCTTGAACCCTCACCAGCACCCGGTCCGATGTTTCCTATAACAAGTGGCATCATTGCAATCATAGTACTTAAAGATGTCATAATGATTGGTCTAAACCTCACAGAGCATGCCTCTTTAACAGCTGACTCAATATTTTTGCCTGTAGTTCTTATTCGATTGGCATAATCGACTATTAAAATACTATTTTTCGTAGAAATACCTATAAGAATGATGAGAGCAATTTGAGAAAAAATATTCACAGAGCTGTTTAAAAATAATATGAAAACTAATCCACCAAATATTGCTAATGGAACAGTTAAAACAATTATAAATGGATGGATAAAAGAATTAAAGGTTGCAGCCATTACCAAATAAGCAGTTAGTAAAGATAAAACAAATATTATAAACAATTCATTACTTGTCTCTTTTATTTCCTCAGATTTTCCTTTCCAAGTAATTTGATTTTTTGGGGCTAAATTTCCCATTACATCTTCAAAAAATTTTATTGCTTCAATTAATGTATAGCCTTCATTAATATTTGCAGATATTGTTACTGCTCTTTGTCTGTTGTACCTTGATAATTCTTTTGCAGAGCCTTCCTCTTTAAAACTAACTAAATTTGCAAGTGAGATTAGTTTTCCAGTAGTGTAGGAACGAACAAATATCTTTGAGACTCCCTCTTTATTTCTCCTATCTGACAAATATTGTTGAACAATAATTGGATATTCTCTACCTAACTTATTAAAAGTAGTTATTTTCTTACCACCATAAAGAGTTTCTAGAGTTTCTCCAATAGCTTTTGTGGAGACCCCTAGATCTTTAGCTTTATTTTTGTTTATTATTATTTTTACCTCAGGTTTATTTCTATTGTAATCAGATTCAATTCTTGAGAGGTTTTTATTAGATCTAATTTTTCGAATTATTTGCGTTTGAATTTCTTCGAGTTCATCGTAGCTGTTACCATAAATAACCATTTGCACTGGCTTATTATAATTAGAAACTCTTATAGATTGTGGAGATATGGGAAAAGCCAGGGCTTGGGGGAGAGTAACAATTTTTCCAATTGCCTCTCTTAATATTACCTGTTGTCCTTTTTTTCTTTTTTTCCAATCATCTAAAAGAGCAATAATAATAAAACTATTAAATGAGTTTGCTGAATTTCCAAACCCAGGTACCCTCATAATAAATTTTGAATAAGGACTATTATCAGATTGCAAAAGTGGAATTAATCTAGCTTCAACTTTTTGTGCTTGTTCTTGTGTGTATTCAAAAGAGCTCCCTTCATCAGTAGCTCCTATGATCAAATAAGCGCCTCGATCTTCCATAGGCAGCAATTCCTTTTTTGAAAAACTAAATAATAAGATAGAGGAAATAATTATGAGGACTATAAAAATTCCAACCAATTTAGTTTTGTGAACAATAACATCTAAAGTTTCTTTATAAAATTTGGCAAAATTTAAAAAAATTTTCTCAAACTTTTGTATTAAAATTTTCTTTGAACTTTTTTTATTTAAGAATTTACTAGCAAGCATTGGTGAGAGTGTTAATGCCACAAAAGATGAAATTACTATCGAAAATGACAACGCGATTGCAGTCTCTCTAAATAACGTTCCAGAAATTCCCTCAATAAATATTAGTGGAAGGAACACTGCAACCAATATTAGTGTTGTTGCAATTATTGCAAAGGATATTTGCTTAGATCCCTTGTAGGCTGCAACAAGCGGTGTTTCTCCATTTTCTATTCTTCTGTATATTGCATCTGTCATGATTACAGAGTCATCTGTAATTATGCCTATAGCTAATATAAAACTTAAAAGTACAAAAATATTTATTGATAGACCAAAAATATAAAGACCTAAAAAAGATGCTATTAAGCTAACTGGAAGAGCAATAGCTGGCACAATTACAGCTTTGAGATTTCCTAAGAATAAATAGATTATTAAAACAACTAAAATAAATGCTATAAGCAATGTTTTATATACTTCTTCAATTGCAGCTTCTACATAGTTAGCCCTATTAAATGAGACTCTTAAGTCTAGTTCCTCAGGTAAAGATTTTCTTACCTCAATTATTTTCTTTTTAATATCCTTAGAAAGTTCAACAGTTGATGCACCGCTTCTTGCATAAATACCAATTCCAACGGTTTTCAAATTTATTTGATCTTTAGTTTGAGCTTTAAAAAGAGTTTTTTCTGAAACAGGTCCAAATTCAATATTTGCAATATCAGATAATAAAATAACTTTATTATTAGTTTTTTTTATCGGTAATTGTTTAATAGAATCTATATCGTTATAAGATTTGTCTAAATTAAGTGTTAGATCAATGTTATCCGCCTCAAGAGTTCCAGCTGGAAGACTAATATTCTCTCCCCTCATTGCAACTTCAACTTCATTTATCGTTAGATCATTTGCCGCCAGTTTAATCGGATCTATCCAAACTCTAATACTTAATTCTCTTAGACCACCAACTAATATTCTTCCAACATTTTTTACACTTGAAAATTGATCTACCAAATATCTTTTCGCATAATCTCCTAATTCAAGATCACTCCAAGTAGAGGAGGACAAAGATAACCACATTGTTGTTGTGAAACCCGCAGCTCTTTTTAATATCTGCGGGGGCTCTGACTCTGTGGGTAAATTATCTACAACTCTTGCAACTCTTTCTCTAATATCATTTGCAGCGTTATCTAAATTTATACTTGTATCAAACTCAACATTTATTGTGCTCCTGCCATTCTCAGATTTAGAATCTATATTCTTTATTCCCTCAGCACCCCCAATTACATCTTCAATCACTTGAGTAACTTCTTGATCTATTATTGACGCTGATGCTGAGTTATAATTTACTTGTACTTGAACCACAGGTGGTTGAATACCGTCAGGAAGTTCTCTAACTGGTAATTTCCAAAATACAAATAATCCAAAAATAATTAGTATTAGGGACATTACCCAAGATACCGTAGGTCTTTTTATACTTAATTCAGTGATAAACATTTATTTTGTAATAGGTTTAATTTTACCGTTCGGTCTAACTTTTTTAAGGCCCTCAGCTACAACAGTTTCTCCTTCATTAAGTCCAGAGATTATCTCAATGTTTCTATTACTTCTTAATCCTGTCTTCACCTCAGTTTTATTAGCAATATTTGAACCATTAATTTTGTAAACATATGATTTATCACCTTCAATCATCACGCTGGTATCAGGCACGCTTAATGAATTTCTTAAGTTAAATTTTATACTAACCTCCAACAATGAGCCTGAAATTAATTCTTGGTTTGAATTATTCACTTTAATTCTAGATAATAAACTTCGAGTATCTGCATTTATTCTACTTGAAACAAAATCAACTTCTCCAGAAAAAACTTTGCCTTTGTAGCTTGATAATTTTACTTCTACTGGAAGTCCTTTTTTTATTGATGCAGAGTAACTTTCAGGAATCTTTATATCTGAGTAAATTTCAGAATTATCATCTAGTGTAATAATGAATATGTTATTCGAGACTAAAATATCCTCAGTAAGCCCTGTGTAACCGAGCACACCACCAAATGGCGCAATAATATCTCCACTCTTTAACCTTATTAATTTATCCCCTTTTTTTACAAAATCTTTAAGCACTAAATCACCTAGGAGGTCGTCTTTTTTAATTTTGAAAGTTTGTGATTTTTTGGAAATTGCGGTGCCAAAAGTTTCAATTCTATCTGAAAATTCTTTGTTTATCACCTCTGTAACTATTATTCCAGGAGGAGGTATCTTACTAAATTTTTTTTTAAAATGATTGGCTATTAAAGTTCTTGAAATAATTACAGCTGCAATAACAAGAAAAAATATTAAAATTATTGATATTGTTTTTGTAGATCTTTTCATACTTCTAAATTAATCCGTATTCAGCCCAAGAACCATCGTAAATGCAAGGTAGATATTTATCATTTATTAGGGAATAAGCTAGTGCCAAAACACACGCAGTAACTCCAGATCCACAAGAAAAAACTACATTCTTATCGGTAGTACTATCTAAACATGAATGAAAAATTTTTTTAAGTTCAACTACGTCTTTAAACGTTTTATCCTCATTTAAACAAGAGATATATGGTATACAAAAAGAGTTTTTAATATTACCACTCTTCAATCCTTTTCTAGGTTCAGTAACTTTTCCATCAAATCTTTCTCTGCTTCTAGCATCTATAACTTTAAAAATGGGTTTAATTATATTTTGATTTATCATTTTCATATCCTTAACTAATTCTTTTTTTTCTAGGCTCTTATATTTGGACGTATTTATCTGAGGTAAATCAGAGGTAGTTATTCTTATTTCTTTGATCCATTTTTTTAAACCACCATTTAATATATGAACTAATTTTGGGTCATGTCCAAAATAAATAAAATTATACCAACATCGACACGAACTTATTACATCAGAATTGTCATAAATTACTATTTCATCATTATTTTTAATTCCCATGGCTGAAACAATTTTTTCCCACTCATGTTTATCAACCAGCATATGTGGAAGATTTGTTTCTTTGTTTGAATTAGAATCTAAATCAAAAAATATGGAGTTGGGAATATGCTTGGTTTTGTATTCCTCAAAACCATTTCTTTTTGTTAAAGGCATATGCCATGAACAATCAATAATTTTTACATTATCTAGATTCTTGTCCAACCATTCAGTCTCTACTAAAGACATTTATCTTTTTTCCAAATACCTTTGATGATATTCCTCAGCAACACAATAATTTTTAAGTAATGATATTTTTGTTACGACTCTGCCCGACAATCTTTGATTAACTTCATTTAAAACCTTTTCAGCTACTTTTTTTTGATTATCATTTAAATAAAATATTTCACTCCTATATTGAGTTCCAAAATCAGGCCCTTGAGAATTTAATGTGGTTGGGTCATGAATATCAAAAAATATATTTAAAATTTTTTCGAATGAGATCATTTTTTCATCAAAATCGAGCTTAACAACCTCTGCATGATTAGTTTTTCCTGTGCAAACTTCTTTATAGGTAGTTTGTTTGCTATCGCCTCCACAATAGCCAACCTCTGTTTTAATTATCCCATCAATTCTACTGAATTTTATTTCAGGTCCCCAAAAACATCCAAGAGCTAAAACTGCTATTTCCATTGATAAAGATTTAAATTAATTTACAAATTATTCGTATGCTAAGTAAAAATCAATTGGGTTTTTTGTACATGTTTATGTCTGTTTGTGCATTTTCGTTAATGGACATAATTGTTAAGTGGTCGGTTGATTATCCAATAGGACAAGTTTTATTTTTTAGAGGATTTTTTGGTATCCTATTTTATTTCCTCATAATACCCAAAGATAGACTTCATAATTTTTATTATACAAAAAGGGCTGGTTTGCATTTTTTACGTTGCATGTCGGGCCTTGTTGCTTTAGTTGCAATTTTTATAGCTTTAAGAAAACTACCTTTAGCAACCGTTGTTAGTATTTCATTTGCTGCACCAATATTTACAACAATCCTATCAATATTTTTATTAAGTGAAAAAGTTGGGATTTACAGATGGCTCGCAGTAATAATTGGTTTCATAGGAATATTAATTATTACTGAGCCAGGTATAAGCCAATTAAATATTTATTATGTTTTCCCAGTAATATTTTGTCTTGGTTTATCTTATGTTGCCATTACTTTAAGACAATTATCAACAACAGAACCTGTATGGTTAATTTCTTTTTATTTTTCTTTATCTATTACTTTATTAAGTTTTTTAAGTATTCCACAAGGATGGGTTATGCCAAGTTTGAAAGATTTTATATTTTTATCTTTGGTTGGTATTTTTGGTGGAGTAGCTAATCTATGGCTGGGTCAGTCTTATAAATATTCTGAAGTTTCTCTTGTTACCCCATTAAAATATTTAGCTTTATTGTTTGCTATAATCTTTGGTTACTTCATATGGGGAGAGGTGCCCACATATAAAACGCTTTTTGGAGCATCACTAGTCATTGTATCTACATTGATTATCTTTAGAAGAGAAATTTATAATAAAAAAATAATCACTTCTAAAACAATAAATGACTAAAGTTCCAAAATATTGGAAAAAAGCAAAAAATTACCTATCAAAAAAAGATAAAGTATTAGCAAAGTTAATTAAAAGCTATCAAAGTCCATCAGAAATAATTCTTACTTCTAGAAGAAATATATTCTTTTCCTTGTGTAAAAGTATTATTGGTCAACAAATTAGTGTTGCTGCTGCAAACGCTGTTTTTTTAAAATTTAAAAAGAAGTGTAATAATAAAATAAATCCAAAGATAGTATCTAAATTAACTACACTTCAATTAAAAAGTTGTGGTCTGAGCCGCCAAAAGGTATCTGGCATTAAGAATTTAGCAAAAAAGACTTTAAATAAATCTTTCAATCCAAAATTAATAAAGAATATGAGTGATGAAGAGGCAATACTTTATCTTTCTCAATTAAAACAAATCGGAAGATGGTCAGCAGAAATGATTTTACTTTTTACATATAACAGATCTAATATTTGGCCTATCCAAGATATTGGCCTTTTAAGAGCAATTTCAAAAAATTATAAAAAAAAATATTTACCACCAGAAAAATTTGTAATGCTTTTAAAAAAAAAATTTTCACCTTATTGTTCTGTAGCAACATGGTATTTATGGAGAAGTATTGATCCAGAACCTATTCAGTATTAAAACCCTCAACTATTTGCATATGTCTGATAGTTGTTTTTCTTGCTAATTCCCAACCAGCTTTATATTCTTTTGATTCATGACACTTTAATGCTTGTTCGAAACTAGGAAATTCCCAAACCACTGTTCTTAAAAAATCATCACCATCAAAAGTTGTATGTTTTCCTCCTCTAACAAGAGGCAAACCACCATAACTTTTTATTATTGGTGTAACAGTCTCTGCATATTTTTTTAAATTTTCTTGATTATCTACTTTTAAGTATAAACTTATCCAATATGCTTTCATGATTTCTCCTTTTTAAATAATTTCAATTATGATAATAAATTTCATGGCAGAGAAATTGATTATCAGCTTTAATGAGTATACTAAAATAGTTGAAAAACTAGCAATACAAATTCATCAAAAATATAAACCTACAGTATTAGTTGGCATTATGAGAGGAGCAGCTCCAATCATTGATATTTTGTCTAGAATTTTAAAACTACCTATCGCATACATTGTCATTCAAAGTTATTCAGGTGAAGGCATGGAGGATCAACAAGGCCAATTGATGTTTGCAAGAGAAATAAGCTCTTTAGCTAGTAATGAAGATTTTAACAAAGTGCTTTTAATTGATGATCTCTCTGACACTGGATTGACATTAAACAAAAGCATCGAATGGCTAAAAAATTATGGCCCCACAAAAGATTATATAAAAGAGGTAAAAACTGCTTGTTTATGGAAAAAAAAATCTTCAACTTTTGAACCCGATTTTTGTCCTATAAGACTAAATTCAGATCCATGGATTGTCCAGCCTACTGAACATTACGAAGAATTATCAATTGAGGAAATATTAAAACAAAATAAATAGGGCTAGTAAAAACTAGCCCTATTTCATAAATGTTTAGGCAACAACAAAACTTATAACACTTAAAACTGCTATTAACCATATAGCCGGTGAAGTAGTTGAAAACTTACCAGTGAATATTTTGATTAAAGCGTACGACACAAATGCTAAGGCAATACCATTGCTTATACTATAAGTTAAAGGCATAGTTATCATAGCAAGAATAGCCGGGGCAGACTCTGAAACATCGTTCCATTCAATATCAGTTATATTTCTAATAAATAAAACTGAAACAAAAAGTAAAGCAGCACCATCTATTTGTTTAGGTAAACTAGTTGCTAATGGAGCGAAAAATATACATGCTAAAAAAAGTATACCAATTACTAATGATGTCATTCCAGTTTTTCCACCAGCTTTAACTCCTGCACCAGACTCTACGTAACTAGTAACCGTAGTAGTTCCCATCATAGCTCCTGCAACAGTACCTACACTGTCAGATAACATTGCTTTATTTATGTCTTGAACTTTTCCATCTTTGCTAACCTTTCCAGCAACATTTGCCACTGAAGTTAATGTTCCTGCAGTGTCAAAGAAGTCTATAAATAATAACGTAAATATTACCGTAGACATTCCAGCAGTCATAGCGGCAGATAGATCAAATTCAAAAAGATAAGTCATCGGCGGTGGAGAACTTGCAATACCGTTAAATTTTGCAAGGCCTGTCACCCAAGCAATAATACTAAAAACTAAGATCCCAATAATGATATTACCTTTAATATTCATCTTGTCTAAAACTATGATTGCAATAAAAGTTGCACATCCTAATAATACAAGAGGATCACCTAAGTTACCTAGTTGCACCAAGGTTACTGGATTGTCGACAACCACTTCCATTATTTGAAGGCCGATGATTGCAAGGAATAAACCTATTCCAGCACCTATACCTAACTTTAAACTTCTAGGAATTGAATTTATTAACCAAGCTCTTAAAGGGGTTAATGATATTATTAAAAACAATACACCTGCTACTAATACAGCACCTAGAGCTTGCTGCGGCGTATAACCCATTCCAGCACAAACTCCAAATGCAACGAAAGCATTGATTCCCATTCCTGGCGCCAATCCTATTGGCCATGTTTTTCCATAGAACGCCATAATAAAGCACGCTAATGCAGTCGCTAAAATAGTTGCTGTATAAACTGCGCCGAAATCAAAGAAACCTTTTTCGGGTCCGGCAAACTCTCCCGACAAAATAAATGGATTTAAAAACATGATGTAAGCCATGGTTAAAAACGTTGTAGTACCAGCGATTACCTCTGTTTTAAAATTAGTTTTGTGTTTTTTATAATTGAAATATTTATCAAGCATAAATCCTCCTCATGAATTATAATTATTTGATTCTGTTTAAAAATACTCTTTATTAATATGCTTTATTCACAAAATTCAACTAAGAAGTTTATATTTATGCCATAATTATGTTGGTAACTTATAATGATGAATAAACTAAGATTTTTTTTAATAACAATTATATTTGTTAATTTACTGACAGGGTGTCAAACTGTTAAAGAAAAAACAGACGACATAGTTCAAAAAGAAAACGAAAAATTAAGTGAATTTATAGGAAAATCTTTAAGCGAACTTAAGATGGAATTAGGTAAACCTGATGAAGATTTCAAAAATGCAAAAGGTAATTTAGAGGTAATTTACAATACAAAAAAATACTTAATCCCCTGCGAAAGAAGATTTGAAATAAATTCAGACAATATAGTAATAGGCTTTGTATCTAATGGATGTTTTTAAAGTTTACTTGCGAGGAGTACTCCTCGCAAGTAAGGCTAAGCTTATCTAATTTCGATAAGTCTTTTTTTCTTATGATCTGGTAAAATTCTCTCACAAGCTACTGTTAAAAGACCATCTTTTAACTCGGCGCTATTCACTTTTACATCGTCTGCAATAGTGAATGATCTTGCAAATTGTCTTTGCGAAATACCTTTGTGAATTATTTCACCATCTTCATTTTTTTCATCAGATTTATTAACTTGTTTTGTCCTTACTGTTAACAAATTATCTTCGAACTCAACCTCAACATCTTTCTTACTAAAACCAGCAAGAGCAACTTCTATTGAATAGTTGTTTTTCCCAGTTTTTCTAATGTTGTATGGTGGATAATTCGACTGCATAGTCAAATTACCATTACCCAACATGTTTTCGAATTGGTCAAACATATCGTCAAAACCAATTGAGAAAGGTCTTAGTGAGTTGAATATAGATAGATCCTTACTTGTCATATATCCTCCTTTTTTTTTAAGCAAGTTTATTTATGTAAGCCCCATAAGGCGACTTACAATATTTATATGGGAATTATATTTTTTTTTTCAAGTATTTTTTAAATTTTATTTGAAATTTTTAAAATAAATCCATAATCAAAAGCAATTTCTTCTATTGCACCATCTCGACCAGATTTTCCACCGTGTCCCGCATTCATTTCTGTCTTAAGTAAAAGAAGATTGTTATCGGTTTTATAATCTCTAAGTTTTGCTGTAAATTTTGCAGGTTCGTCAAACAAAACTCTATTATCGCTTAGGCTTGTTGTGATTAAAATATGAGGATAATCCATTTTTTTAATATTATTGTATGGAGCATAAGAATAAATATATTCGAAATGATCTTTGTTATCTTTAGCATTTCCAAACTCGTCAAATTCTCCAACTGTTAATGGAAGTGAGTGGTCTAAGTTTGTAGTTAATGAATCTACAAAAGGTACTGCCATCACTATGCCAAGAAATAATTCGGGTGCTTCATTCACAACTGCGCCCATCAATAAGCCTCCTGCCGAACCACCCATGCCAATTATTTTACCTTTTGATGTATAATTTCTTTCAATTAGGTTTTTTGCAACAGAAATGAAATCTTCAAAAGTATTTTTTTTATTAAGAAGTTTACCTTCTTTCCACCATTTCATTCCTCTTTCCATTCCGCCCCTTATATGAGCAGTAACCCAAATGATATCTCTGTTAATTAGACTGAGTCTAGTTGATGAAAAATCAGGAGACATTGAATTACCATAGGATCCATAACCATATAGTAGTAAATTTGCCGACCCATCAATTTTAGTTTTTTTGTGTCTAGTTATTGTAATAGGTATCAATCTACCATCGTGAGAAGAGCATTCTAATCTTTCAACAATATAATCATCAGTGTTATGACCTGATGGAATTTCCTGTTCCTTTACTAATTTTTTTTCTTTCGTCTTTAAATTATAAAGATAAGTTTTTCCAGGCGTCTTTGGAGATGAATATGACAAATAAACTAGATCAGTATTTTTATCTCTTTGTGTCAATGAGATACCAGGGACAATTACTTCTTCATCTGAAAATATTAACTCCTCTTCTAAATTTGTTTTTATATCTCTTAAGTATAATTTCCCAAGAGCATTTGACTTTTCACTTCTTATAATCCAATCATTTAAAAATATTAAGCCGCCTATAAGAACTTCATCTTTAGCATTTATATAAACTTCCCAATTTTGTTTAGATAAATCACTACATCTCTCTATTTTGAAATCTTCAGCATCTTCGTTTGTATGACAATAAAAATAATTATTCCAAGATGAAATTGAATAGATTATACCTCTTTTTCTTTTTTTTATTAATTTTGGCTCAGGTTTATGTTCATTAACTTTAAAGTAATATTGTTCTGAAGTGTTGTGATCTGAGGTTGTAATAAAAAAATATTTTTCATCCGAACTTAAACTTATTCCAACTGTAAATGCTTCGCTTTTTTCCTCAAAAATTAATTCATCGTTTTTTATAGATGTTCCAATTTTATGCCTATAAATTTTTCTAGGTCTGTGAAATTCATCAAGTTTTGAATAAAATATATATTTGTCATCCAAACTAAAAGTTATACTGCCACTAGTTTCCTCTATTTTTTCTGTTATTTCTTTCCCAGACAAAATATCTCTTAAATAAATAGTATAATATTCTGATCCTTTTAAATCTAATGAGTATCCTAAATATTTATCATTATAACTTACCTCTAAATCTCCAATTCCAAAGTATTCTGTTTTTAATTTTTCTTTTTCCTTATCTCCATTCCAAATTTCTTCAATCTCATCAGAACCAATTTTTTTTCTAAGTTTTATAGAATAATTTCCTTTAGTTGTAGTTTTAGTCCAATACTCGTATCTAATGTCTTTGAATGGAAGTGAAACGTCATCTAATTTTATTCGACCTTTAATTTCATGAAATAATTTTTTTTCAATTTCTTTATTATCCTTCAAAATATGATCTGTGTAACTATTTTCTTCCTCTAGATATTTTCTTACTTCAGGAAGTAATTTTGATCCGTCTTTTAAAACCTCGAGGATATTTTCTTGATGAATCCAACTATAATTATCTTCCCATGCAACATTGTGACAAGATTTTCTTTCTGGTTTTTTTTTTAGTTGTGGTATTTTCATAATGAAAACAGTTATATGAATATAATTATTTATACAGTAGTAATATTAGTCATTTTTTATTTCCTTTTGAGATACATCAGTAATATCTCATCAAAAAAACTTTCAAAAGGTTTAAGACTGCTGATAATAATCGGATTAATTTTTTTAGCAATTCTGTTTGCAATTGGAGGCAGATTTCTGCTAACTTTGCCACTCACACTCGCTAGTCTTGCTTTATTAAAGTTAAAGGGTTTATCAATTTTCCAACTAATCTCTCTTTTTAGATTAATTCAAACATTAAGAAGATCAGGTAGATTTTCATTTAATCAATCTCAAAACAATAATATGTCTACTATGTCTGTAAGTGAAGCTTTTAAAATTTTAAATTTAGATCAAAAAAAGAAGGTTACCAAAGAGGACATAAACAAAGCTTACACAAAAATTCAAAAAAAAATTCATCCAGATATTTCACCAGAAACCGCAAGATTATCTACTTTAGTTAATGAAGCTAGAGACATTTTGTTAAAGGAAATTATATAAAGTTCTTAACTTTATTAATTATCATTTCAACTGTTATTGAATCTGGATCAAAGCTTGATCCATGAGTGATTTTATTTATGTCGGCACCAGGTGGGATAATCCTAAATTGATTTTTACTGTAATCAGAATAAGCTTTTGGTGTATCCAATAAAATTACGAAACTAGGTTTATTCATTTGACTTGAAACATGGTGCCCGAATGAGTCATTTCCAATAAAAATATCACTTAAATAAATATAATATATGATTTCTGATACATCTTTAGAGCTTAAAGATTCACAATTACCTTTTTTTACTTGGTTTATAATTTTAATTGCGCCTTCTTCCTCATTTTTTCCACAAACTAAGTAAAAATGATAATCCCCAATATTGTTAAATTTATTTATTAAAGATGCAAAATTATTATATCCCCATCTAGTTGTCGGACCAGAGGAGCCTATTCCAAGTACAATTTTCTTTTGTTTACCAAGATTATATTTTTTAATTTTTTCACTATTTAGAGAAATTTGAGTTTCAGTTGGGCAATTTTTAATATTTAAAGATTGTTCTGTAAAAGTTTTAGCAGCATTTACAAGATGTAAATTTTTTTTTTTAAATAAAGGATAATGATAAATATTTTTTATACCAGCAATTTTACAAGCTAGATAATGTCTTATACTTGGATAAAAAACAAAGATATTTTCAAAATTAAATTTCTTTATAAAGACTGATAAGTTTATTATATCAAAAAAGTTTCTATGAAATTTATCTAAATAATTTACACTTTTAATTAAGGGGTCGTCTATCAAAACTCTATTTAGATTTGGACATAATGTGATCAGTTCAACTTTACCAAATTTTTTTGCAATCTGATGACAGTAACTAAGATGTAACAAATTAGCTCCTAAACCCTTATAGCTTAAAAAAATTCCTGTTTTCATAAATGTGATTTTTCTATTATACTTACAAGTAAAAATATATGTCTAAAATAAATGGAATATATGCTGCAGGAATGTCAATCTTTAATAAAGATTTAAGCCTCAACATAGAAAAAACAATTCTACATGCTGAAAACATTATAGACAAAGGATGTCATGGTGTTGCAATATTTGGGAGCACTGGACAAGCACAATTGATCTCGATCTCAGAAAAAATTAAGCTTTTAAATAATTTATCAAAAAGTAAATACAAAAATAAGTTTATAATAGGTAATGGGCTCAATTCTTTAAGTGAAACAATAAACTATATTAAAATAGCATTATCTTTAAATTTTGAAAATTTCTTAATTATGCCACCTGCATATTATAAATATAGTGATAAGGAAGTAATTACTTTTTACTCAAAAATTGTAGAGGCGGCTCCGAATTCAAGGATTATACTTTATAATTTTGAAAAGTTATGTGGTTATAAATTTAGTTTAGAATGTGTGCAAGAGCTAGTCAAAAAATTTCCTGAACAAATAATTGGTATAAAAGATAGTTCTTACAATATTTATAAAAATTTAAGATTAAAAGATTTTTCAATTCTTCCTGGATCAGAAACCAAGCTTGTTGAAGGTTTAGAAATAGGTTGTTCAGGAATAATCACAGCTACATGTAATGTTACTGCAGAGTTATCCAGGAAAGTTTATGATGACTTCATTAAAAAAAAAACTCAAACTGAGAATGAAAAATTGATTAATGTTAGGTCTGCATTTGATAAATATAATCTTATTTCTGGCTTGCATTCATATTGTGCAAAAGAAAATGACATATTTAAAAATGTATTACCTCCACTAACTCTTTTAACCAAAGAGAATGAGAAAGAATTATTTGAAAATCTTAAAAATTTAAATTTTAAAATTAAATCTTTACTGGCGGCCTAACATGCAACTTGCTAGATTTCTAAACAATGTTTTTAAAGATGGTGGTTTTATTCTTACTGATGCAAATTATAGAGACTATATCATAGGAAAACCAGGTAATGATCCTATTAAATTAAGAATCTTAAATAAAAAACTTCATTATAAATTATTACTTCATCCAGATCTGTATTTTGGTGAGGCTTATACTAATGGTGAAATAATTATTGAGAACGGCACCATCACAGATTTTTTAGATCTTGCTTTGAAGAATATTGGAAGAGGAGAAGTTAATTTATTTAGTTATATTATGAATAGAATTAGAGGCTCGTATAGATATTTAACAAATTTTAATTTTATTAAAAAATCTAAAATGAATGTTTCCCATCATTATGACATATCTGACGACTTATATGATCTATTTTTAGATCCTAAAAGACAATATTCATGTGGTTACTTTCGTAATGAAAACGATAGTCTTGAAACAGCACAAAATAATAAAATTCAACATATAATAAAAAAATTGAATTTAAAGCCAGACCAAAAAGTTTTAGATATTGGTTGTGGGTGGGGGTCGTTAGCAATTGATATTGCAAAGAATTCAAAATGTGAAGTAACAGGGATTACGTTATCAGAAAACCAACTTTATTACTGCAAAAGAAAAGCAGCTGAACAAAATTTAGAAAATCAGGTGAAGTTTAGATTGATTGACTATAGAGAGCTTAAGGAAAAATTTGATAGAATTGTAAGTGTCGGAATGTTTGAACACGTGGGACGTAAATTTTATAAAAAATTTTTTAGACAAATTCAAAATTTATTAAATGACAATGGAGTTTCATTAATACATACCATAGGATCAGTAAATCCACCCAGGGATCCTCATCCATGGATAACCAAGTATATTTTTCCAGGTGGTTATACACCAAGTTTAAGTGAGGTCACAACACCCATAGAGCAAGCAGGTCTAGTTGTTACAGATATCGAAGTTTTGAGATTACATTATTCACACACTTTAAGACACTGGAAAGAAAATTGCATAAGAAATAGAGAAAAAATTATTAAAATGTTTGATGAGAAATTTTTTCGAATGTGGGAGTTTTATCTTGCGGGGTGTGAGATGGCTTTCAAGTGGGGTGATCAAGTTGTATATCAATTTCAACTTACAAAAAATTATGGATCTACTCCAGTCACTAGGGACTATATTTATCAATAAATTATTGATAGAATCTTACCTCCTTTAAAATGAAAAAAAAAAACAAAAAATCAAAGAGAAAAAAGAGAGTAAAAAGAAAAAAAACTAAACTGAAAAATATCAAAAAAGTTAGGAAAAAGATAATTATTTCAAGGAAAAAGAGGAAAAACAAAAAAAAGAAAAAAAAGAGAAAAAATATAAATCTTAAAAAAAATAAAAACTATATACCTAAAACTAAAAATCAAAGTTTAATTTCAAAAATTGTAAAATTCCAATTATCGATTAAATCAAACTTTGATTTTAAAATTAATTTAAACCCTGAAAGATACATCCAAAGTTTTTTTGATAAAATTTCCGAAACAATTTCAAATTACAAAGTAATTAAAAAAGAGGAAAAAAGAAGAATTAAGATAGAACAAATTGAAAAAGAGAGAATTGAGAAAATTGAGCTACAAAAAGCAAAACAAGAAGAGGTGCTTGAAAAAACTCGACTAAAAGAGAAGGCCTTAAAGGAGGAAGCAAGGTTAGAAAAGCAAAGAAATAAAGATATAAAATTATTTTTAAGAAAAGAACAAGCAATTTTAAGAAGAGAACAAGCCGAAAAACAAAAACAATTTTTAAAGCAACTTCAACTAGAGCGTCAAATTGAAAAGTTTAGAATAAGAGAAGTAAAAGAATTAGAAAAACTTGAGAAAATAGCGCTTAAAGAGAAGAGAGAGGATTATCAAGGGTTACAAGAAAGGATTGATAAACTTAAAGAAAAATACCGAGTTATTAGAGACCAAAAGATCAAGGAGAGAGTAGAAGCCCTTGGTGTTAAATTACAAGGTAACGAAGACAGAGAAACGTTACTAATTAAGGAAAAAGAATATACTTTAGCGAGACAAAAAGTTGAGTTTGCCTTAGAAAGTTTTTATAGAAGTGCAAGCAGTCTAGTATTTCAATTGAACAAAAGACACATTACAAGAGATATGTCGATTTTGCGGTGTATAGACAGAAGATTTGAAACCGGTGAGATTTTTATAAAATGGGATGAAGCTGAAGATGAAGATTGGTTATTATTAATTTACATTAAAAATAATTCACCCGATGAAGGAATAGTAATAGAGGATAAAACAAATCCTGAAAAAAATCATTCATATGAATTTAAAAATATTGATATTTTTAAAGCCTCAGACACAATGGTGGACGCTTTGACACAATTAATTGCTAGCAAAAGATCACAAAATAACAATTAATTTTTTCTAAATAACAAGGTAGAACTTTAATATGTTTTTTGGATCAATCATTATGATAATGCTTTTTTTAATTTTAAAGTATGTATTGGCATGGATTATCTATTACAACAAATTAGATCCGAGACTTGGCGACAGTACTTGGCGATTTACTTATGATTACCCTGTTTTAGGTGAAAGAGATATCTCCGATTTAGATGATAAAGATTTTGTAAGGTTAAGAAGAAAAAAAAATAAAATTATTTTATTAATGTATTCAATAGTTCTCATTATGTTTATAACTTCTATGTCTTTGTTGAGTGAAATTTTACTGTTTTTTTTTAGTTAGTTTTTTAATTGTTTTTTATTTTTTAGATATAAGAAGAATGCAACTATTTCATAAAAAAAAGAAAATAACGTAAAAATTATTGGTAGTTTAAAAAACTTGTATAAAAAATTATATTTGGGGATTTTTTTCCACACAGCAAGAAAAGCTTCAGCTCCTTTTAAAATTTTTTCATCTTCTTTAACATGTAGCCTTCGCAAAAGTTCTTTATTACTTTTAGAGGTCTCTTTTTCAGCTATCTCATTACCCGTAATATCAATCCAATCGATTTCTTGAATCTTCTCTTTTTTATATAAATCAATTTCAGCTTTGCAGATTTTGCATGAATTATTAAAATAAACTTTCATATAAGTAGATTTATTACTATTTATTTAAATAATGTATATGCGTAAAATACTCATATTGAAAATAGTAGATAAAACTTCTAAATAGTGCTTTCTATGAATAATTTTTTTGAAAAATCTGACATATCTAGATCAGAAGCAGAAAACATTGTATCAGATACACTTAGTAAGTGTGATGATGGAGAACTATATCTAGAAAATACAAAATCAGAGACATTATTATTAGATGATAATAAAATTAAAAACTCGAGTTATAATTCTGATTTAGGTTTTGGATTTAGAGCTATCTCTGATGAAATAGTTGCATATTCTCACTCTAATGAAATATCAAAAAATTCATTAAGGCAATCTTCAGAAAATTTAAAATCAACGTTAAAATCTGTTAAAGGCACTTATAATCATGAAATTCCTAAATCTAATAAAAAGTATTATGATAATATAAATCCTATTGAACAAAAATCCCTTAATGAAAAGATTAAAATACTTAATGAAGTAAATAACTACTTACGCTCTAAAGATAATAACATTAAACAGGTCACAGCCAATTTTTTAGGTGAACAAAAATCAGTTGAAATAATTAGATCTGGCGGAGAGTCTTTAACTGATGTCCGTCCTTTAATAAGATTCAATGTATCAGTCATGCTTGAGAAAAATGGAAGGAAAGAGTCAGGTGTGTATGGTGTTGGAGGAAGACAATCCTACGATTTTTATTTAAAAGATGAAAATTGGAAAAGTGTTTGTGATGAGGCTTTGAGAATAGCTTCAGTAAATTTAGAGAGTAAACCTGCACCAGCTGGTGAAATGAAAGTTGTACTAGGACCTGGTTGGCCAGCAATATTAATTCATGAGGCTGTTGGTCATGGTTTAGAGGGGGATTTTAATAGAAAGAAAACTTCTGCTTTTCATAATTTAATGGGCCAAAAAGTTGCTAGTGAAGGAGTTACGATAGTTGATGATGGTACTATCGACAATAGGAGAGGCAGTCTTACTATTGATGATGAAGGGACACCAACAGAAAAAACAGTTTTAATTGAGAATGGAATTTTAAAAAACTTTATGCAAGATCGTCTGAATGCACGTTTGATGAAAACGAGATCTACCGGTAGTGGAAGAAGAGAAAATTATAGACATATCGTCCTTCCAAGAATGAGAAACACAATGATGTTAAGTGGTAATCAGACCCAAGATGAGATGATTAAAGCTGTAGACAAAGGTATTTTTGCAGTAAGTTTTGGTGGAGGACAAGTTGACATTACCTCTGGGAAATTTGTATTTAATTGCACCGAAGCTTATGAGATTGTTAATGGCAAAATTGGATCTCCAATAAAAGGTGCTACTCTTATCGGAGATGGTCCTTCGAGTTTAAAAGAAGTTTCTATGGTAGGTAATGATATGATGATGGATCCGGGAATTGGAACATGTGGAAAAGCTGGCCAAGGTGTTCCCGTTGGTGTTGCTCAACCATCTATTCTAATTAATAAGATGACTGTTGGCGGCACAAAACTTTAAATGGTCAAAGATCAAGAATTTTTAGAAAAAAAGGCATCTTATTGTCTAGGTTTAGCCAAGAAATTAGGCGCAACTGAGTCTAGTGTGATTGTTAACAACTCTGTATCTGAAACTGTTAATTTTAGAAATAAAAAACTAGATGAGTCTAATAGGTCAGATGATCTCGGAATAAGCATTACCACTTACATTGGAAAAAAAAAATCATCAATATCTTCGTCTAATTTACTTGATGATAACCTAAACATTTTGATTGAAAAATGTGTTGAGGCAACAAAAAATACTCCTGAAGATGAATTTAATTCATTACCAGATAAAGATTTGTTAGCTAAAGAAGTCAAAGATTTGTCTCTCTATGATGATACGCATATAGAAAATGATCAAAAAATAGATTATTTGAAAAAATTAGAACTCGCTGCATCTAATGATAAAAAAATTGTTAATACTGAGTCTAGTTTTACTCAAAATAAATCAAATTTTATTTTAGCTAATACTGAAGGTTTTTGTGCTGGTTACAAAACATCCTCATTTACAGCTTCAAGCGTTATAGTCGCAAAAGATGAAAAAAGCATGGAGAGAGATTATGAGTATTCTAGCAAATGTTTTTTTAAAGACTTGGACGATGCAGGAGAGTTAGGCAAACGAGCTGCCGATCAAACCATTAGAAAATTAAGCCCTAAAAAAATAGGCAGCGAAAAAATTGCTATAATTTTTGATAAACGAATAGCCAAGGGAATATTAAGCACTTTTGCTAGTGCGATTTCATCATCAGCGATATCAAGAGGAACCTCTTTTTTAAAAGATAAAGTTAACCAAAAAATATTTTCCGACTCAATTAATGTCTTAGATAAACCAGACATAATTAAAGGTTTGGGTTCAAGAAATTTTGATAAAGAGGGGGTTAAAACTGATACCCTTAAATTAGTTGAACAAGGAGTCTTAAAACATTATTTGATTGATACTTACAATGGAAAAAAACTTAACCTAAAATCAAATGGAAGATTCGGTGGGACAAGTAATCTCTATTTTGAAAATGGAAATATAAGTTTTAAAGATTTGTTGAATTCAAAATCAAAAAGTCTCTATATCACAGAAACTATAGGTCACGGAAGTAATATAGTAACCGGTGATTATTCTGTTGGTGCGACAGGGTTTTTAGTGGAAAACGGGGAGTTTAAGTATCCTATAAACGAAATTACCATTGCAGGCAATTTTAATGACATGTTTCAGCATATTACTCTGGCAAATGATTTAGAGTTTAAATATGCAACCAATTCACCAACCATGATGATTGAGGGAATGGTTGTTGCTGGTAAATGAGTGAATTCTGCGTAATCGGTTCAGGTATTTCTGGAGCTACAATTGCTAATCTTCTTAATAAAAAAAATACAGTAATCCTATTTGATAAAGCGAGAGGTCCAGGAGGTCGTGCATCTTTCAAAAGAATAAGAGGTAATATAGGCTTTGATCATGGCACTCAATACTTTTCACCCAAAACCCCAGGATTTAAAAAGTTTACTAAACATTTAATTAAAAAAAAAATTTTAAAGGTTTGGGGTGGTAAACACATTTTTCTTAACTCCAAAAAAAAAGAAGATAAAAAACATCTTAAAATTATAGGTAAAAATGGAAACAATGATATTAGCAAGTATTTATTAAAAAAAATTAAGTGCAACTATCAAAGTGAATTAAAAAAAATTCATTATAAAAACAAACTTTGGCACTTATCATTTGCTGATGGAAAATTGAGATCTTTTAAAAGTATTATTTTGACCTGTCCATTTCCACAATTAAAAAAACTTTCTAAAAAATTCATAAATAATTCTTTTGTAAAAAAATCAATAAAAATGGATGCAAATATAACTACCATGATTGCTATAAAAAAAAACAAAAAATCTAATAGCAGCTACCTTTTCGAAGACTCAATTCTTGGCTGGGCTGGTAATGAAAATTCAAAAAAAAGATTTAAATCAAAATATGATTTATGGACTCTACAAAGTTCATTCAAGTGGGCAAATAAAAATATTAATCAAAATAAAAATAATAAGAAAAAGAATTCAAAAATTATGATCGACAAGTTCTTTCAACTTTCAAATATTAAAAAAACAAAAATCAATTTCTCTCTTAATCATGGCTGGAAATACTCTTCGAATTCAAAACCTTTTAAAATTAAAAGTTTTTGGGATCCAAAGAAAAAAATAGGTGTTTGTGCTGATTGGTTTGTCGGACCAAGACTGGAGTCGGGATGGATAAGTGCACAGGACTTATATAAAAAAATTTCAAAATAAATTATTCAAAGCTTTTCAATTTGTATTCCCAATTTCCCATTCTTGAGTAAGACACTTTTAAAATTCTTAAATTTTTTTGATCATACCAAATGTCAAAGTCTAATCGTTTATCTTTTGGAATATTCATATCTTTAGATTTAAGTGTAAAATGATCAGCATCATAAATCTTTCCATAAAGCTCTATTTTTTCTTTACCTACAAAAGTAACAACCTGTTCTTTAATACTCCCTGATATTGGACTTATTTGAGATTCTGCTTGTAAAATTTTATGATTCCACCAATTTCCAATAACGTTGTTAAGGGTCGCCTCCCCATTGAATGAGGAGCCTTTAATATCAAATTTTTTACTATCTTTATTTAATTTTAAATTTACAAATTTTTCTTTTTCATTTTGAAGAGTTCTAGAATCATATGATATCAATTGATTTTTTATATATTTTTCTTCACCATAGGACTCAACTTGAAAAATTGGAGTCCCTAATAAATCAACAGAAAATTTAAATTGATTTGTAATTATAGTTTCTTCACCATTTCTCTCAAAAAAATAATAATTGTATCCAATTAGTTCACCATTTCTAAAAATCTCCATTTCAATTTTGTTATATTTATTGTAGTGACCCATATGTGCCATAGAAATAACTGGAAAAACTACAATAAACAAAATGGCTATAAATTTTCTCATTTAGCAATTACATTAGTGGACTTTATCTATAATAGAAATAATTTATTAAAATGTTTCTAAAAATAAAGAAAATACCTAAAGTTAATTGGAGTTCTGATAGGCCATATAATTTTAAACCAAAATTTTCCACTTTCTTTTTTTTATGTTTTGGTCTGACTTTATTTGGTCTTGGCGAAGGTTTATTAATTGTTTCTTTTACGGGTGCTTCTCCATGGAGTGTTTTAGCTCAAGGTATTTCTTTAAATGTTAATTTAAGTATTGGAACAATTACTCTTTTAATAAGTATTGCAGTCTTAATTCTGTGGATACCTCTCAGCCAAAAACCAGGAATGGGCACAATATTTAATGCCTTAATAATAGCCTTTATGATTGATCTTTGTATAAAGTTTGTACCAACTCCATCTGATTATTTTAATCAATTAATCTTAGCCGTAATTTCTGTAATAATGGTTGGAATAGGTGGGGGCATTTATTTAGTTTCTAACCTAGGCGCAGGACCAAGAGATGGATTAATGATTGGTTTGCAAAAAGTAACCAATTTACCAGTGGCAGCCGTTAGAGCTTTTTTAGAAATTTCAGTTGTAAGTATTGGCTGGTATTTGGGTGGAACAGTAGGTGTCGGAACTCTTTTATTCGCTTTTGGTATTGGTCCGTGCGTTGCACTAGGTTTGTTTTTAGTTGATAAAATTTTTGATTAGGCAGCAGCGCCCGATTTTTCACTTCTTTTTCTTTCATGAGGATCAAGAATAGCTTTTCTTAATCTACAAGACTCTGGAGTAATCTCTAAAGCTTCATCTGTATTTAACATACTTAATTGTTCAGCAATCGACATTTTTCTAACAGGAGTTAAGACAACATTTTCATCAGTACCTTGCGTTCTCATATTAGTTAATTTTTTTCCCTTCATGACATTAATAATCATATCTCCCGGCTTAGGTGATAGACCTACAATCATTCCTGGATAAACAGGATCGTTATGAGTTACAAACATTTCTCCTCTAGCCTGTAAATTAAAGATTGCAAAAGCAACTGCCTTTCCTTGTTCCATAGAAATTAGAGCACCATTTCTTCTGCCCTCCATTTCCCCTTCAAATTGACCATATTCATGAAAAATTCTATTAATAACACCATTTCCTTTTGTCAGCGTTAAAAATCTACTTGTATATCCCATTAAACCTCTTGTTGGTGCATGAAATACAAGTCTCTTTTTATTTTTACCAGTGTCTTTTAATTCTATTAATTTACCTTTTCTTCTATTCATTGAATCAATTATTTTTGATGAATGCTCCTCATCAAGATCCATAGTAATTTCCTCTATTGGCTCAAGCTTGTTACCATTTTCATCTTTTTTATAGAGTACTTTTGGAGGGCTCACAGTCATTTCAAAACCTTCTCTTCTCATTTGAGTAAGTAAAATTTCCAACATTAATTCACCACGACCACTTACTACAAAAGAATCATTTCCCTCATTTTCAGTGAATGTAATTCCAACATTATTTTGTGCCTCTTGAACTAATCGATCTCTAATTTGTGTGCTTGTTAATTTTTTACCTTCTGTACCAGCCAAAGGAGATGTATTTACTGTTATTGTAATTGACATAGTTGGAGGATCAATAGGAGTAGCTTCTATTGGTTCGTTAACTTCAAGATCACAAATAGTATCTGCAACATTAGCTTTTTCTAAACCTGCAACAACTACAATATCTCCAGCTTCACCAACCTCAATTGGAACTTTTTTAGTACCTTCGTATCTAAAAATTTTAGTTAATCTTCCTTCATCAACTTTCTCTCCTTTTAAGTTGATTGCCTTAATTGCTTGATTAGCTTTTGCTGTTCCTTGTGAAATTCGACCTACTAAACTTCTTCCTAAGAAACTATCAGCATAAAGAAGTGTAGAAAGCATAGCGAAAGGTTTTGATTTGTCTAATTCAGCTGGTTTAACATGGTCAACGATTTTATCTAAAAGTGGATTAAGATTCTCTCTTGGACCATCAACTTCATGATCAGCCCATCCGGATCTTCCACTGGCATATAAAACTGGGAAATCTAGTTGGTCTTCATTAGCATCTAAACTTACAAATAAGTCGAATGTTTCATCTAGAACTTCATTAGCTCTTTGATCTGATTTATCTAATTTATTTATAACCACAATCGGCTTTAAACCTTGTTTTAAAGCTTTTGCTAAAACGAATTTTGTTTGAGGCATCACACCTTCAGCAGAGTCTATTAGTAATAATGCTCCATCAGCCATACTAAGTACTCTTTCAACTTCAGCAGCAAAATCTCTGTGGCCGGGGGTATCAATTATATTTATTCTAGAATCTTTCCAATTAATCGAGGCAGGTTTAGCTAATATTGTAATTCCTCTTTCTTTTTCTAATTCTCCAGAGTCCATCAGCCTTTCATCAACAATCTCATTTTCTCTAAATGAGCCACTTTGTTTCATTAAGTTATCAATTAGGGTTGTTTTGCCATGATCAACATGAGCAATTATGGTGATGTTTCTTATAGAATTATTCATAAATCTGGGTTCTTATACATATTTAAACACTTTTGAAAACTCAAAAAAAACTACACTAGGCTTAGATAAATTAAGGATTTTTTTTTAATTTTTATTTTTTTCGCTTTTCGCGTTTAATTTTTCTTTTTTCTTTAAAACTTAATTTAGGTTTTTTTTTGACACTAGAGTCTTTAAACGATTTTCCACTATATCTTTTCGACATAATAATAATTCTATATTACAAATTTTTTTAAGCAAAAAAAAGGGCAGTAAAAACTGCCCTTTTAGAATTTTGATTAGGAGTTATTGGGTTACATACCCATGCCGCCCATTCCTCCCATGCCACCCATGCCACCCATTCCACCAGGCATACCAGCTGGAGCCGCATCTTTTTCTTCTGGCTTGTCAGCTATCATTGCTTCTGTTGTTACTAATAATCCAGAAATTGATGCTGCATCTTGAAGTGCAGTTCTAACCACTTTGACTGGATCAATAATACCCTTAGCAAACATGTCACAATATTCTTCATTTTGTGCATCATAGCCGTGAGTTTTTTTATTCTGTTCTAACAATTTACCGACTACAACTGAACCATCTACTCCAGCGTTTTTTGTAATCTGTCTTATTGGAGCCTCTAAAGCTCTTCGAACTAAATCAACACCAGCTTTTTGATCTTCACCTTTAGCTTTAACTTTTTCAAGATCTTGAGCAGCATATAACAAAGCACATCCACCACCTGTTACAATACCCTCTTCAACTGCAGCTCTTGTTGCATTAAGTGCATCTTCAACTCTATCTTTTCTTTCTTTAACCTCAACTTCTGTAGCACCACCAACTTTAATTACAGCAACACCACCAGCTAGTTTAGCTAATCTTTCTTGAAGTTTTTCTTTATCGTAATCAGAAGTTGTTTCTTCGATTTGTTGTTTGATTGAAGAACATCTAGCTTCGATATCAGATTTTTTACCGCTACCATTTACGATAGTACTATTGTCTTTATCAACTTTAACTTTTTTACATGATCCAAGATCATCTAATTTAACGTTTTCAAGTTTAATTCCTAAATCTTCAGAAATTACACTTCCACCAGTTAAGATTGCAATATCTTCAAGCATAGCTTTTCTTCTGTCACCAAAACCTGGAGCTTTTACAGCTACTACTTTTAAACCACCTCTTAACTTGTTTACAACTAACGTTGCTAAAGCTTCGCCTTCAACATCCTCAGATATAATCATTAGTGGTCTACCAGCCTGTACCACTGCCTCTAAAAGTGGAACCATTGGTTGTAGATTTGTTAATTTTTTTTCATGTAAAAGAATAAAAGGATTATCTAACTCTGTCGTCATCTTGTCACTGTTCGTAATAAAGTATGGTGATAAATATCCTCTATCAAACTGCATACCTTCAACGACATCAAGTTCCGTTTCAATTCCTTTATTTTCCTCAACTGTAATGACACCTTCATTACCGACTTTTTGCATTGCTTTTGAAATCATACTTCCAATCTCTTTATCACCATTTGCGGAAATGGTTCCTACTTGAGCAATTTCATCACTATCTTTTACTTTTTTGGCTGAGGAAACTAAGTTTTGTTTTACAACATCTACTGCCGCATCAATACCTCTTTTTACATCCATAGGGTTCATTCCAGCTGTAACATATTTTACACCTTCTTTAACAATCGCTTGAGCTAAAATAGTTGCAGTTGTAGTTCCGTCACCAGCCTCATCATTTGTCTTGCTAGCAACTTCCTTAACCATTTGAGCACCCATATTTTCAAACTTATCTTCAAGGTCGATTTCTTTTGCAACTGAAACACCATCTTTGGTAATTCTTGGAGCACCATAAGATTTGTCCATCACAACGTTTCTGCCCTTAGGACCCAACGTTACCTTAACAGTATCAGCTAAGATATTTACTCCTCTTATCATTGCTGATCTTGCTTCAGCGTCAAATTTAACAACTTTTGCCATTATACTTTCTCCTTTAATTTATATTATTTACTTGAAATACCCATAATGTCTGACTCTTTCATTATGCTGTATTCCTTACCATCAATTTTGACTTCAGTTCCTGACCATTTGCCAAATAAAACTTTGTCTCCAACTTTAACATCCATTGGAATTTTTTTTCCATCTTCAGTTTTTGCACCACCACCAACAGCAACAACTTTTCCTTCTTGAGGCTTCTCTTGTGCAGTATCTGGTATGATTATTCCTCCAGCAGTTTTTTCGCTGCTATCTAAAACTTCTATTAAAACTCTGTCATGTAACGGTCTAAATTTCATATATTCTCCTATATAAATATGGAGTTCATATAGAGATTGGTAATACTATTTCAAGATATACTTGATATTTAGTTTATTAAAAAAGGTAGGAAATTGTGGATTTTTTGGGTTATAGATTATTTTGATGACTAAAAATTTAGACAAAGATGGTTTCTGCTCCATCGTTGATAATTATCAGCTTTTTTATATCGATTTATGGGGTGTTATTCATAATGGAATAAACCTTCACAAAGAGGCAATTAACGTTTTAAAAGAAATCACAAAAAAAGGCAAAGAATACATTCTGCTTACTAATGCTCCAAGACCTAATGATGTTGTTAAATCCTTTTTAGAAAAAATGGGCATGGAAAAAGAAATTAGAGATCATGTTTTTACATCTGGCCAAGCATCATTAAACTATCTTAAAAAAAATCTTTCTGGGAAAAATTTTTTTCATGTTGGGCCTCCACGTGATTTTGATTTGTTTAGTGACTTTGTTAAAATGAAGTCGGGCAACATTGATGAAGCAGAATATATCTTATGCACTGGATTGTTTGAAAAATTTGATAAAGATTTAAATTATTATAAAGAATTATTTGAAAAAAATTTAGATAAAGAAATGATTTGCACTAATCCAGACTTAATTGTGGACAGAGGAAACAAGAGAGAACTTTGCGCAGGTTCAGTTGCTATGGTTTTTGAAAAAATGGGGGGTAAAGTTGTATACTTTGGTAAACCTTACCCTGAAGTTTATAATTTATCGATTGATAACAAAGGTAAAAAGATTCTTTCTATTGGTGATAATTTAAATACTGATATTAAAGGTGCAAATCTTTTAAACTTTGACTCGTTAATTATTTCAAATGGTATTCATAAAAGTGAAATCAAAGAAAAAGGAATTGAAGCAACCGCTAAATCTTATGAAACAATCTGTAACTATATACAATCAGAGTTAAAATGGTAAAAATGAAATTATATAATAGTTTTAATATTAAAAAGTCTCATAAAAATTCAATTATTTTAATTGGTAATTTTGATGGACTTCATCTTGGACATCAAAAATTATTTAAATTAGCAAAAAAATATAAAAAAAAATATTCTTCAAAGATTGGTGTTTTGACTTTTGAGCCAATGCCAAAAATGTTTTTTAATTCCAATTTAAAAAATTTTAGAATATCTAATTTAAATCAAAAATTTGAAAATTTAAGTAAGCTTAATGTTGATTTTGTTATTACTAAGAAATTTAATCTTAAATTTTCAAAAACAAAATCAATTTCATTTATTAAAGAAACTTTAGGTAGGAAACTTAGTCCTAAATTTATTTTTGTAAGTAATAATTTTAGATTTGGAAATAAAAGAGAAGGAAACGTAAAGCAATTAATTAACCATGAGAAATTATGTAACTATAAAATTGTTAAACCACAACCTCTAATAATTAAAAAAAAAATTGTTTCATCTTCGCTGATAAGAAAATATTTACAAAATGGAAAACTTAAGAATGCAAACAAACTTTTAAAAAGAAATTGGTCAATTGATGGAAAAGTTCAAAAAGGCAAACAGCTAGGAAAAAAGATTGGTTTTCCAACAGCTAACATCGATATCAATGATTATGTTTTGGCCAAACCTGGTGTTTATGGCGTCAAAGTCAGAAAAATGAATGAAACTAATTATATCATAGGTATAGCAAATTTAGGATATAGACCCACATTTAATGAAAAAAAAATATTATTAGAGGTTCATTTATTTAATTTTTCTGGAAATTTATATAATAAGCATCTAAGAGTTGAATTTTTAAAATTTATAAGATCAGAAAAAAAATTCAAAAATGTAGATCAATTGAAAAAACAGATTAATAATGATCTTTTAATTGCAAAAAGAATAAAATGAACAAAAGCCAAATTAATTTACCCAAAACAGCTTTTTCAATGAAAGCTAACTTACCAATAAGAGAGCCAGAAATATTGCAGCTTTGGAAAAAAATTGATCTATATAATGAGTTAAGAAACTCAAGAAAAGGAGAAGAAAAATTTATTCTTCATGATGGTCCTCCATATGCAAATGGAAATATACATATGGGTACTGCTTTGAATAAAATATTAAAAGACATAATTGTGAAGTTTCATCAAATGGACGGAAAGGACTCTGTTTATGTGCCTGGTTGGGATTGCCATGGTTTACCTATAGAGTGGAAAATTGAGGAACAATATAAAAAAAATAAAAAAAATAAAAATGATATTCCGATTGTTGAATTTAGAAAAGAATGCCGAACTTTCGCAGAAAAATGGATTGAGATTCACAAAGATCAATTTAGAAGATTGGGTGTTGTTGGTGATTGGGAAAATTATTATTCAACAATGAGTTATGATGCAGAGGCACAAATTGTAAGAGAACTAGGAAAATTCTTAAAAGAGGGAAGTCTTTACAGGGGTTTTAAACCAGTTCTATGGTCAACAGTTGAAAAAACCGCTTTAGCTGATGCTGAAGTTGAATATCAGGACCATAAATCTGATACGATCTATGCATGCTTTCCGGTAAAATCATCAAAAATTAAGGAACTAATAGATTGCGATATTGTCATTTGGACAACCACCCCTTGGACTATACCAGCTAACAAAGCTTTGGCATTTAATGAAAGTTTAGATTATGTGATAATTCAAATAACCGATAAGGGAAATTTTAATAATAAAAAAATAGTTATTGCAGAAGCATTATTAGCTTCAGTTTTAAAAGACTGCGAGATAAAAGAATTCAAAAATCTAAAAAAATTTAAAGGCAAAGATTTAAAAGATACTACCTGCAATCATCCATTTTTGAACTTAGGTTATAACCAAGATATTCCAATGCTGGAGGCACGTTTCGTCACCACGGAACAAGGAACAGGAATTGTTCATTGCGCACCAAGTCACGGACCTGATGACTTTAATCTTTGTCTAAACAACGGAATCAAAGCTGTTGAGACAGTTGATGACGACGGAAAATACACAAAAAATGTCTCTTTATTTGAAGGTGTACACATCTTTAAGGCCAATCCGATTGTTATTGAAAAATTAAAAGGGCAAAATAAACTTTTGTCAAATGGTGAATTAGTTCATTCATACCCTCATTCTTGGAGGTCAAAAGCGCCTTTAGTTCACAGGGCAACTCCACAATGGTTTATTTCTATGGAAAGTCATAAGCTTAGAAGTAAAGCTTTAAAAGCAATTGATGATACCACTTTCTATCCAAGTAAAGGTAAAGAAAGGTTAAAATCAATGATTGAGACAAGACCAGACTGGTGTGTATCAAGACAGAGAGTGTGGGGTGTACCGCTTCCTATTTTTGTAAACAGAAAGTCCAATGAGATTTTGATAGACGATGAAGTATTTGAAAATATTGCAAATATTTATGAAAAAGAGGGTTCAGATTGTTGGTTTTCAGATGATCCTCAAAAATTTTTAGGAGATAAATATAAATCACAAGACTTTCAAAAGCTTAGTGACATAGTAGAAGTCTGGTTTGACAGTGGATCAACTCATTCTTTTGTTTTGGAGAAAAGGAAAGATCTTAAATGGCCCGCATCAATGTATTTAGAGGGCTCAGATCAACACAGAGGTTGGTTTCACTCCTCATTGTTACAATCTTGTGGAACAAGAGGTAAAGCACCATTTGAGTCTATATTATCTCATGGGTTTGTTGTAGATGGCAAAGGTCTTAAAATGTCAAAATCTCTTGGAAATGTAATTGCGCCGGAGGATATTTTAAAGAAATATGGTGCGGATATTCTAAGAATTTGGGTGGCAGCATCAAATTATGCTGAAGATTTAAGAATAGATTATTCCATATTGGATCAACACTCAGAATCTTATCGTAAAATTAGAAATACGTTTAGATATTTATTGGGAAATATAAATGATAAATTTGAAGATATTAATTTTGATAAAATTGATATTGAGAGCTTGCCAGAGTTAGAAAAGTTTATGTTGAATAAGGTATATCTGCTTAATAATAAATTTGAAACTTGTTTTCAAAAATATGATTTTCACAATCTTTACAAAGAATTGTTAAATTTTTGCACAGTAGACTTGTCTGCTTTTTATTTTGATATTAGAAAAGACAGTTTATATTGTGATTCAATTAATTCTGAAAAAAGAAAGTCATGTGTCATGATTTTGAATATTTTGTTAAAATCTTTGCTTAGGTGGTTTGCTCCAATCTTATCTTTTACTACTGAAGAAATCCATCAGTTAATATCAAAGAATAGTAAGAGCATTCATTTGGAAAAATTTTTAAAATTTCCAAAAAAATTTAAGAACGATAAACTTGCAGAGAAATGGGCTCAATTAATTAAAATAAGAGATATATGTAACATAAGCATTGAAGAACAAAGAGCTACCAAAGAAATAGGTTCAAGTTTAGAGGCACATCTAAATATTCAACTTAACCAAAAATACAAGGATATAGTTGGAAGTATCGATTTGTCAGAGTTATGTATAGTCTCAAAAACTGATGTTAATTATGATAATCAATTGGATATTTTAGTTGAAACAAAAAAAGCGTCTGGAAATAAATGCTCTGTTTGTTGGAAGGTAAGAAAAGATCCATGCGATAGGCATCCAAAATGTCAAATAAAATAAATAAAAATTTTTTCATAAACTTTTTTATAATTTTTAGTATCTTTTTTCTTGATAGATTGTCAAAAATTTACGTCATCGATTTTCACCAAAAGAATTATGGTTCAGATTTATATAACTCTAAATATCTAAATATAAGTTTAATATGGAATGAGGGCATCGCTTTCGGTTTATTTTCTTTTAGCGATAAATTTTTTTATCATATTTTAAGTTTTCTCATAGGAGTAGTAATATTGATTATTCTTGTAATGCTTAGTAGAAGTGAAGGACTAAAAAAATATTCTCTTTTAATGATATTAGGTGGGGCTTTAGGCAATTTTTATGACCGAATTATTTTTGAGGCTGTACCTGATTTTATAGATTTTCATGTAGAAAATTTTCATTGGTTTATTTTTAATGTATCAGATATATTTATTTGTTTAGGTGTTTTATTTATGATTATTTTAGAAATTGTTTCTAACAAGAAAGAGTCTTTAAATGAAAAAAATTAGATCAATATTGTTTTTTGTAATAGTAATTTTTACTTTTCAAAGCTGTCAGACTGTCAAAGAAGGTTTCACATCTCAAAAGAAAAAAAGTACAGATGAATTTTTAGTAGAAAAAAAATCTCCTTTAGTCATGCCACCAGAGTTTAATGAGCTACCATTACCCAAAACATCTGAAAATATTGAAGAAAATGAGTCTGAAAATAATATAGAAAAATTGATATCAAATAACAATTCTCCAGAAAGTTCTGGAGTGCAAGATAAGAATTTTGAAAATTCAATTATAGAAAAAATTAAACAAAATTGATGATTACTAATGGCATAATTTTCAAAAATTTTCAGGTAAAAAAAAAATTTAAACAAGTATCCAAAGATTTAAATCTTATTCTCAAAAAAAAAAATCAAGTTATTCAATCCTTAAGTGCCAATTACAAGAACAGTTTTGATATTAAAAAATTAAATAAATATAAAAATTTTAAATACTTTCGAGTGATAGGTATGGGAGGATCCTCTTTGGGTACTGAGGCTATATATGATTTTTTAAGAAAAAAAATAAAAAAAAATTTTTCTTTTATAAATGATTTAGATGTGAGCAATAAAAATAATAAAAATAAAAATTGTTTAAATTTAGTTGTGTCTAAATCAGGAGAAACCTTAGAAACTATAGTTAACACCAATCTCATAATAAATAAACAAGATAAAAATTTGATTATAACAGAAAATAAAGATAACTATCTTTATAAATTAGCCCAAAGTTTAAAAGCTGAAGTGATACATCACAATAATTTTATTGGTGGAAGATATTCGGTTCTATCTGAAACAGGAATGTTACCTGCAGAGTTAATGGGATTAGACTCAAAAAAATTTAGACAATTAAATAATTTGGTTAAAAACAAAAAATATTTAAATGCTTTAATTTCTAATGTTAGTTCAACTATTTTTTTTCTAAAAAAGAAAAAACATAATTCAGTTATAATAAATTATGACAAAAAATCTGAAAACTTATTTTTTTGGTATCAGCAACTAATAGCGGAAAGTTTAGGTAAAAAAAAAAAAGGTTTAATGCCTATCGTTTCCAATATGCCAAAAGATAATCATAGTGTAATGCAACTTTATTTGGATGGCTTTACAAATAATTTTTTTACATTTTTTTTTGTTCATGAAAAAGATTCACAAAAAATTGTAAACAAAGATATTCTAGTCTCAAAAAAATTTCTTAGAAATAAAAGATTGTTAGATATGACATATGCTCAAAAACGAGCTACCGAGAATGTTTTTAGAAGAAAAGGAATTCCTTTTAGAAGTTTTGAGATTATAAAAAGAGATGAAAAAACACTTGGAGAATTATTTAATTTTTTTATATTAGAAACAATTTTATTAGGTAGTGCTATTAAAGTAAATCCATATGATCAACCGGCTGTGGAATTAATTAAAAAGGAAACTAAAAAAATCTTAGTTTAAATTGCCAAAAGAAATTTTTGAAATACCATAAGTCTTTTCCTCTAAAATACTTAAATTTTTAGAAAATTTTTCTTTTGTCTTTTTGTTTCTGTGAGTAATTATTATCCCATTTTTGTTAAGCAGGTTCATTTCAAAAATTTTGTCAATTAATCCTGAAATATTCTTATCCTTGTATGGTGGATCTAAAAATATGATATCATAATTACTTTTTGTTAATTTAAGCTCAGTAAAAATATTTTGTTTTATTATTTCATATTTTTTATTCAATTTGAGGTTTGATAAGTTTTTTTTTAATATAGGAAGAACTCTATTATAATTTTCAACAAAAGTGACGTATTTTGCCTCATTTGATAAACATTCGATTCCAAATGATCCCACGCCGGCAAACAAATCTAAAACCACAGAATTCTTGATTTCAACGTTAAACTTGTTGGAATGTTTAAGAATATTGAAAATTGATTCTTTTGTTAGATCTTTAAGTGGTCTAGTTTTAATATCATTGGGCACTGATATTTTTCTACCTTTAAAATTTCCAGAAATAATCCTCATTTATTTATTACTTTATAACCAATATCTTTACGATAAAAACCACCAGTCCAATTTAATTTTCTCAAATATTTATTTATATTTTCTCTAGCTTTTATGAATTCGTCTGATAAAGAAATGAAATTTAATACTCTTCCTCCAACGGAAAAAAACTTTCCATCTTTTTCAATAGTTCCTGCATGAAATAAGAAATCTTGTGAATTTAATTCAATCTTATTTAGATTTTTTATTTCAATATTTTTTTCGTATTTTTCTGGATAACCTTTGGAGCATAATACAACACACAAACTTTTTTTATTATTCCAATTGATTTTTATTTCTTTCAAATTTTGATTGCAACAAGCTAAAAATATTTCAAATAGATCTGTATTTAATTTTGGAAGAATCGTTTGACATTCTGGATCTCCCATTCTTACATTATATTCGATAAGGAATGGTTCATTATCAATGATCATTAATCCTGCATATAAGAAACCTCTATACTCTGTTCCAAGATCTTTTAATGCTTTTAGGGTTGGGTTTATAATTTTATTTAATATTTTTTTTTCTAATTGATCTTCTATCAATCTAGAGGGAGAATAGGCGCCCATGCCGCCTGTATTTTTTCCTTTATCACCCTCCAAAGCTCTTTTGTGATCTTGAGCTGTTCCAAAATTTTGAATTGAAATTCCATCACTTATTATAAAAAAACTCATTTCTTCACCTTTTAAGAATTCTTCAATTAAAACTTTATTCGTTTTACCGAATTTCCCTTCAAAAATTTCCTTAACTGCTTTAGAAGAATCTTCAAAATTATCACAAATGTAAACTCCTTTTCCTGAGGCCAAATTATCAGCTTTAATAACTATAGGATGATTAGATTTTCTTAAGAATTTATTAGCGTCCTTAATGTTATTAAATACACCAAATTTTGCTGAAGGGATATTATATTTTTCACAAATTTCTTTGGTAAAAATTTTAGAGCCTTCAAGTTGAGATGCTAATTTGTTTGGACCAAAAACTTTAATTTTAAATTTTTCCAAATAATCTACTAAACCATCTACCAAAGGTTTTTCTGGACCTACTACAACTAATTCAATTTTGGTTTCTAAGATATAATCTTTAAAGATTTCAAAATTATTTGTGTCTATATTAACATTATTTGCTATTTTTGCTGTTCCAGCGTTTCCAGGGAAACAATAGATTTTATTCACTTTTTTCGAGCGCTTGAGAATTTCACATATAGCATGCTCCCTACCACCGCTTCCTATTAAACCTACTATCATGTATAAGTATATAAACTAAAAATGAGCAAAAAATTAGCTAAAATAAAATATTTACCGAATAATTTTCAAGTTGTTGAACCAGGCGACCATGTTATCTGCGCAGTTTCTGGTAAACCTATTAGTTTAGAAAATTTAAATTATTGGAACGTTGATTTACAGGAACCATATTATTCATATGTTGAAGCAAATAAAAAAAGAGCGAAAATAGAAAAAAAATAATTTATTTCCATCGATTATGAGACCAAATCCAAAAATTTGGTTGCTGTAGTATCATATTTTCAAGTAATTTATTTAGTTCGTTTGTAATCTCCTCAACAGATTTGTTATCCTGAAAATTAATTGGCTTATCAACGGTCATTTTAAACTTAATACCATCAAATCTTTCAATAAAAATTGGCACAACCTGTATTTTATATTTTTTTACTAATTGAGCAGGGATTGTAGTTGTGAAGGCTTTTTTCTTAAAAAAATTTGATTTTATGCCCTCCGATACTCTTTGATCAATCATTAGTGCAGTTGAAAAACCACTATTTATCAATCTAACTAGTTCTTTGGTTCCCCCAATCCCTTTTTTTATTTGAAATTTACAAATATAACTTTTTCTTATTTTTTCCATAATTCGATTTAAAAAAAAATTATTTAAAGGTCTATATATTGCAGCAACTTTGATACCCATTTTTTCTATTTGCATTGCCATTAACTCAAAATTACTAAAATGCCCTGAGATAAATACTACTCTTTGTTTGTTATGTTTGATATTTTCAAGAATTTCTTCACCTTCTATGACGATGTTGTTACTTAATCGACCTTCTCTAAATTTTTTAATAAACATATATTCTGCAAATACTCTTCCATAATTATTCCACATAGAATTATAAATTTCATTTAATTCATTTAAATTAATGTTTGGTAGAGCTGTTTTAATATTTGAATAAATTAATCTCTTTGATCTAAATAGTGGACCAATTATTTGAAAAATTTTTCCACTCAAATTTGATGCTATTTTAACCCCTAAAATTTTAAATATAAAAAAAAATATAATTATAAGAATAAATTGTAAAAAATATTTTATATTTCTCATTGATTAAGTATTATATCTATAAATTTACTTTCATCTTGAATCTTAATTTCTGATTTAACGAATTTAATTTCTTCAATATCCTTATTGTTTAACCTGTAGAAGTCTTTCTCAGTTGTAATTATTTTACAATTTTTATTTTGTGCTTCTGTAATAACCTGATCTATATCCTTAACAGAATAACTATAATGATCCGGAAATTCAATATCTTTCAAAATATTTATTTTATTTTTTTTTAACATTGATATGAAAGATTGATGGTTTCCTATTCCAGAAAATACAAAATAATTTTCTTTTTTATTAAATTCATTTAAATTGATAGGTGTGTAGGTTGTAACAAAAATTTTTGCGTCTGGATTTATTTCCCAGATTTGATTTTTTGCATTTTCTAAATTTTCCATATTACCGTTTATAAAAATGTTTTTATAATGTTTTATATTTTTAAAGCTTTCTCTTAAAGGTCCAGAGGGTATTGTAAAACCATTTCCAATCCAATTTAAATCGTTGAAGCACACAAATATTAAATCATAATCTATGGAAAAATCTTGTAAACCATCATCAAAAATTGCAACTTCATAACCTTGATTGGCAGCCTCTACCAAAGAGGACAATCTTTTTTTGGATTTGAATAATTTCCCTTTGTTTTCTAGTATTTTTTGCTCATCCTTTTGATTAGAATAGTCTTTTTTTATAAAGCATGATTTGATCTTTTTCTGATTTAATAACTCGTATATTTTTAAACTCAATGATGTTTTACCTGTACCACCTAAATAAATGTTTCCAACGCATATTGTTTTAATCTTTTTAATTTTTTCTTTTTTAATGATTAATTTTTTAATTAAATTGATGAAAATTAAAATTAATGAGCAAGGTATGAGAAGATAAGGTAAGATTTTTGAGTTTTTATTGTCCCAAAATTTGGGTTTTTTTAGTTTCATAATTTATTGTTTTACCAAGTTTATTTAATGTATTTTTAAATATAAGATTACCTAGTTTTTGTATTTTTTTAACTTTTTTCATTTTTTTTTTAAAAATGACTTCATTGGCAAATTGTATCGGATTATTGATTTTTTTAGAGACTTTGAGGGATTTAAGGAATGCATATACATCTTTAAAGTTATCAACATTTGGTCCATGAAGTATTTTTGCCCCATAACGTGCAGGCTCAATTGGGTTTTGTCCTCCCCTATCAATTAAAGATCCTCCTAAAAATACTGTCGTTGCGATTTTATAAAATTTTCTAGACTCACCAAAAGTATCAACAATATAAATATCAACATTATTTAAATTTTTTACATTTGCACTGTGATAAGCGGTTTTCAAGTTGAGTTTTTCTAATTCGTTATTAATTTCATGGACTCTATGAACATGCCTTGGGATTATAATTGTAATTAAGTTTTTATTTTTTTTCTTTAATAAAATATGAGTTTGTGCTGCAAATATTTCTTCACTTGGATGAGTACTTGCAGCAATACATGTTTTGTATTTTTTAAATTTATTTTTTATTCTTTTGTCAAATTTTTTGCTGACTATTTTTTTATCCTCAAAAAATTTTAAATTACCTATGTAGTCGATATTTCTAACACCTAATTTTTTTAGATATCTTATTGTTTCTTTATTTTGTGGATGAGCAATACTTATTTGATTAAAGACACGTAAGGAAAATTTTTTTAATTTCATCCATCTTTTAAAAGTTTTTTTTGATACTCTTGCATTAAGAAGAATTAAAGGAATATTTCTTCTATCAAGTGATCTATAAATACTTGGCCAAATTTCTGATTCTAAAAAAATAGCAGTATCTGGCTTCCAGTAATTAAGAAAAAAATTAGAGAAAAAAATATGGTCTATTGGAAAAAACTGGTGAATAACTTTCTTAAAATTATATTTTTGAAGAATTTTTGATGAACTTAGTGTGCTTGATGTTACAAGAATTTGATTGAAAGAATTTTCTTTATCATATTTATTAAGAACAGGTAAAATACTCATTAATTCACCGACACTTGAACCATGAAACCATAATAATTTTCCAGAATTTTTTTTTCTTGAAAAAAAACAAAATTTTTCTCTAAATCTTGATATATCTTCTTTACCCTTAAAAATTCTAATTAAAATTATTATTGGTGAAAATAAGATTATTAAGGTTAACAACAATTGATAAATTAAAAACATATTTATTTTTGAATCTGCTTTTCATAGAAGTTTTTATAAAGTTCAGAGCTTTTCAATAATTCCTCATGAGTACCACTCGCAACCATGTTACCTGAGTCAATTACATAAATATTGTTTGAATTTAATATTGTTGATAATCGGTGGGCAATAACAATAGTAGTTTTATTTTTTGTTAGAATAGATAATGCATTTTGAATTTTTGACTCTGTTTCACTGTCAAGAGATGATGTAGCTTCATCTAAAAGGATAATTGAACTTTTTTTCATCATTGCTCTAGCAATTGAAATTCTTTGTTTTTCCCCTCCTGATAATCTAACTCCATTTTCACCAATTAAAGTGTCATATTTTTTTGGGAGTAAATTTATAAACTCTTCGCAATGGGAAAGTTTTGCTGCTTGAAAAATCTCTTCGTCTGAAGCATCAATGTTAGCATATTTTATATTATTTTTAATAGTATCATCAAATAATGTCGTTTCTTGACTAACTAAAGAAATATTGTTTCTTAGTGAATTGATTTTTGTCTTGTATATAGATTGATTATCAATTGTTATGTCACCAGAACTTATATCGTAAAATCTTGGAATTAAATTTAAGATTGTTGATTTTCCTGAACCGCTATGCCCAACTAAAGAGGTTATTTTACCTCCAGCAAACTCCAAATTAATTTCTTTGAGCACTTTACTTTGTTCATCATTATCATAAGTAAAATTAACATTTTTAAAATTAATTTTTGCTTCTTTGAGATTTAGTTTTTTAGCCTCTTTTTCGTCTTTAATTTTATTTTCATTATCAATAATAGGTAAAATTCTAGATGCTGCTGATAATCCTTGATTTAGTACCATGTTAAGGCTCGATAATGATCTAACTGGTTGATAGGCTAGCATCATCGCAGCTAAAAATGAAAAAAAATTATTTATATCTAGTTTATTTTGCATCATTAGTTTACCAGAATAAAAAATTAAAATTGCAATCATAAATCCTGTTAAAGTTTCCATTATTGGTGACATCCGCAAAAAAACCACCTGTAATTTTTTATTTTTATCTTTTAATTGCTCTAAATGACGATCAGCTCTTAAATTTTCATAATTTTCTTTTTGAAAAATTTTAATTATTTTATGATTTTTAAAAAGTTCTACTAAATAAGTTGTTAAAAAACCTGATTTTTCTTGGGCCTGCGTAGTAACTTTTCCGACTCTTTTACCCAAGGCTTTTGCACACAAACCAGCAACAGGTATCATTACAATAGATATCAAAGCTAAACTCCAATTTTGGGAAAACATAACAAATAATAAACCGATTAGCGTAAGTGAGTCCTTGAAAAGTATTAATAAAGCGTGGCTAAGTAAATTTGTTATATGTGCGACATCAAAAGTGAGATTAGAAATAAAACTCCCTGAGTGTTTTTTATCTATAGTTTGAGTATCTGCTTTAATTAGAGACTCTGTCATGTCGTATTGTAGTTTTTTTTTAACTTCTTCACCAACACCAATCATTGTAGTTTTTGCAAAATATAAAGACAATCCTTTCATACAAAAAGCAATAATTATCATGAATGGTATCAAAATAATTAAAGATTGGTCTTTCTCTATAAACAATTTTTTAATAGCAGGATCTAATAACCAAGCAATTGCTGAAGTGCTACCAGCAACTAATATTGAAAAAAAAGCAGACAAAAGAATTTTATTCAGATATTTTTTTGAATAATCTTTATAAAGTCTTTTATAAATTTCTGCACCTTTCATTAGGATAATTTTCCTGCCAGTATAATTAATAAAACAATTAGACCAAAATGATTATTACTTTTAAATATAGTGAGACATATTTTTGAATTATCTGATTTAAATGATCTAATTTGATATCCAAATAGATGAATGATTGAAAAAATTAATAATAAGAAATACATGATACTAAATTCCAAAAGATACCCACCTATTATGAAGCTTAAAATGAATATTAAATAACATATGAACAAAAATAACTTTGAGTTTTTTTTAAATTTAATTGAAGTCGATTTTAATCCTATAATTTCATCATCTTTAATATCTTGATATCCGTAAATTGTGTCGTATCCTAGTGTCCAAAATATGGCTCCAAAATAGAATATTAACGGAATAAAACTTATTTGTTCAGTAAAAGATGTCCAACCAAGGACAAGGCCATAATTAAAAGTAATTCCTAAAAATAGCTGTGGCCAATATGTGTATCTTTTCATTAAAGGGTATGTAAATGCTAAAGGCATTGAGCCTAAAGCTAAAATAATTGTGAACAAATTAAAATTCAGTAAAACAATAAGAGCAATTAAACACAATATTAGTGCATAAATTAGGGCTAATTTCCAAGATATTTTTCCTGAAGCTAAGGGTCTATCTTTTGTTCTCTCAACTTTTTTGTCAAATTCTTTATCAAGTATATCATTAACTATGCATCCAGCTGATCTCATTAATACCGATCCTAAAAAAAACAGAGTTAAGTAAAAAAAATAATCATTTAAACTATCTTTAAAATCATAGGCTAAAGTTAGTCCCCATGCACAGGGCCAAAATAACAACATGTAACCAATAGGTTTTTTTAGTCTAGTTATTTCTATAAAAATATTTAATTGGTTCATAAATTTTTACTTGTAAATAACAGGGGCAAGATTGATAATCAAATTGATTCGTATGAATATAGATTACACTGTTACAGCATTAATGTTTCCAGCTATTCCTTTATTAATGGGAGTTTATAGTAATAGATTTCATACTTTAAGTAATTTGATTAGGAAATTACATGATGAACATGTCTATGAGAAACATATTCCACCTGAGTGGAAAAAACAATTTCTCAATTTGAGTAATAGAATAACACTTCTTAGGTGGACAATCTTGTTCGCAGCATTTGGATTTTTATTTAACATGTTAACTGTTTTTGCGCTGTATATGAATGAGCTTTTACTCGCAAGAATTATTTTTGGTTCTTGTTGTCTTTCAATGATAATATCAATAATATTTTTTATTAGAGAAATACATATATCTACGAATGCTCTAAAACTACATATGTCTGATATGGATGTAAAAGTAGACTAGGGAATTATAACTGCAGGACCAGTCAATAATCTTGCCTCTAAATCTTTATGAGCTTGCACAGCATCCTTTAGAGAATATTTTTTTGAAACTTCAACTTTGAATTTATTTGTTAGCAAAGCATCAAATACTTTTTCCGCCGACCCGACAAGCTCTTCCCTTTTAACAGTATAATGAGCGATTGAAGGTCTTGTAAAAAATAATCCCTTAGCATTAATATCTTTTTTAACATCGATTGTATCAACGTACCCTGACGCATTTCCAAAAGCTACCATCATACCTCTTATTTTAAGTGTTTCGATTGAACCTTTGAAAGTTTTAATACCAACACCATCATAGACTACATCAATACCGTTTTTTCCAACAATTTTTTCTACTTCAGATACAAAATCTTTTTCTGAGTAATTTATTACATGGTGGCAACCATTTTTTTTTGCAATTTCCTCTTTACTTTTTGAACCTACGGTTCCAATCACCTCGGCACCTAATGAATTTGCCCATTGACATAAAATTTGACCCAGACCACCTGCTGCAGCATGATATAAAACTTTATTACCCTTTTTTAATGGATATGCTCTATGTAACAAATACTCTGCAGTAATTCCTTTCAATGTTATGCATGAGGCCACTTCGTCAGAAACTCCATCAGGAACTAAAACTAATTTTTCTTCAGGCATTATTTGCTTTTCCGAATAAGCACCGATAGGCATTGATGCATGAGTTACCCTGTCACCGATTTTAAAAAATTTTATGTCTGACCCGACTTCTTCAATTATTCCACAAGACTCGAGACCTATACCACTTGGTAATGGAATAGGATAAAGTCCAGTTCTATGATAAACATCTATATAATTTAAGCCGATAGATAAATTTTTAATCAAGACTTCTTTTGGTCCTGGTTTTCCAATTTCTACATCTTTAAATGTTAAAACTTCGGGTCCGCCAAATTTTTCTATTTTGATTGATTTCATTAATTATTTTACAAAATTACCATTATGATAATCTTGAACAGCTTGTAAGATCTCTGATTTAGTATTCATTACAAATGGACCACCTCGTGCTATTTCTTCATTAATAGGTTTTCCTGAAATGACTAAGAATTTAGCATTAGTTTTTGCAGATACCTTTAAATTTTCACCTCGAGATAACAATACTAGAGTACTGTCTTTTACTTTAGTATGTTTTTTTTCACCAATTTCTATTTCACCGTTTATTAAATATATAAATGAATTGTGGGTAGATGGAATTTTAAAATCAAATTTTTTACCTTTGTTTAGTTCTACATCAAAATAAATAGGTTCAACATTATGGCCTTTTACAGGACCTTCTGCTTTCTCGAATTTGCCAGCAATGACCTTGATTTGTTTTTCTGTATCTTTATGAATTTTCATTTTATCAGCATCAATATAAATATATTCAGGTTTACTCATTTTCAGTTTTGCTGGCATATTAATCCATAATTGAAAACCATGTAATTTACCTTCTTTCATCGCAGGCATTTCCGAGTGAATTATCCCACTTCCTGTTTTCATCCATTGAACATCTCCTGCCGACATTTTTCCTTCTCCACCTGTACTATCTTTATGTTCAAAGTCACCTGCAAGCATATATGTTACTGTTTCGATACCTCTATGGGGATGGGGAGGAAAACCAGCTATATAGTCCTCACTGTTCTCAGAGCCAAATTCATCTAGCATTAAAAATGGATCAAAATAATTAGGCTCCACTCCAATGCTTCTTTTGAGTTTCACTCCAGCACCATCTGATGAATTAATTGGTTTTATAATTTTTTGAACTTCAATTGAACTCATAATTTTTTTTATTTACTATTACCTTTTATAAAAAAGAATAATCCACTTACTAGTAGAAATATTTGCACACTAGAAAATAATTTTGTTGTTATAAACCAATCAGAATGTGCCACCACGAGAATACTAGACATTAATAAAACTATATTAAGTCCGGCTAATCTAGTTAATATATTCCCTAAAGGATTTTTTATAAAAGCTGCTATTATAATAATAATTCCAGATAATAGTTCTGATAAGGCTACAGTAGATGCTAAGATTGGGTGTAAATCATAATACTCTACAAGACCTTCTGGAGGGAGAGGAAATTTTTTAGACCCATAAATTATGAAAGCTATACCTAGAATAAATCTAAGTGAAAGTGAGGCTAATGCCTCAAAATTTTGAAGATAATTATTAATTTTTTTATCAAAATTGTTCATAAATTTATTTTATTATTATTATAAATATTCTCAATTACAATCATGAAATTTATGTAATTAGATTATATTTAATAGTTCTTTCAAATTTTTAATTTCATACTTTGGTTTAAAATCAAGTTTGTCAAAAATATTTTTATTCCTGTTTACCCAAATAGCATTGTAACCGTAATTTCCTCCACCAGAAACATCCCAGGTATTTGCACTTAAGAATGCGACTTCATTAACTTTAATGTTATATTTTTTAGTTGGCATTCTGTAAACTTTTGAGTCTGGTTTATAAATCCCAACCTCCTCAATAGAAAATAAATCATCAAATAAATTTTCTAGCTTATTACTTCTTACTAACCTATTTAATAAATGTGGTGTACCATTTGATAATATAGCTAACTTGTAATTTTTTTCTCTCAAAATTTTCAAAGTTTCTGGCACTTCCTCAAAAGTAGATAGAGATTTGTAAAGATCTAATAATTCATCTTTCATTGAACGATTTATATTAAAATTTTCCATCGATTTTTCTAAACTGTCTTCAGTGATTTCCCAAAAATCTTTATGTCTTCCCATCAAACTTCTAAGCCAAGTATATTCTAATTGAGTTGTTCTCCAGTAACTTGAAAATTTTTCCCATTTGTCTCCTATCTGATCTTTACATTTTTCAGCAGCAGAATTCACATCAAACAATGTCCCGTAAGCATCAAAAATTATTGCTTTAATATTTTTCATAAATTAACCTATCATATATGGGCAATATTAGATTATTTTTTTCAAATTCAATAACGATTAGTATGACTGGTATGTTGGATAAATCTCAATCACATTATTTAAATAAAGTTATGAGAATAAAAGAAAATGAATTTTTTTCTTTATTTAATAATAAAGGTGAGTGGGAAGCAAAGATTTTGAAAATTTCTAAAGGCTTAGTTGAATTTGAAATAATTAAGCAATTACGACAAAAAGAAAATATGAAAGATTTGTGGTTAGCATTCTCTCCAATTAAATCTAATTATCAAAATTTTATGATTCAAAAAGCAACTGAATTGGGGATAACAAAATTTTTACCTATAATTTTTGACAGAACAATTGTTAGAAGTATAAACATTGAGAGATTAAAAAAAATTGCAATAGAGGCCAGTGAACAATCAAATCGTATTAACATTCCATCAATTGAACAAACTCAAAACCTTGAAAGTTTTTTAAATTCGAATTTAGTAGATTTGATATTTACAGATTTAAATTCGACAAATAAAAAAATTGATAAATCTAAGTTAACGAATAAACCAATTTGTATAATCGTAGGTCCGGAGGGGGATTTTTCAGAGTTAGAAAGAGAAAAGATTCTTACTTTTAAGGGAGTTCAAACTGTTAAAATTAATGAAAATATTTTAAGGTCTGAAACAGCTGTGATATCAGCTATTTCAATCGTAAATTATGCAATTAATTGATAAATTGTCGCGAAAACTAAAGTGTAATTTTTAAAAAAGAGCTTTATATAGCTATTTAATATGAAAAAAATTTTATTTATATTTACAAGCTTTTTAGTAACAACAGTAGCTTTTGCAAACCAACCAACTGATTGGCAATTTGGATTCCAAAAAGCTGCCTCAGAGTCTATGAGAGATATTGTATCTTTTCATAATAATTTATTATTACCAATTATCATCGCGATTAGTGTTTTTGTTTTATTTTTAATGCTTTATGCATGTGTAAGATTTAGAGCCTCAGCAAATCCCAATCCTTCAAAAAGAACACATAATGTTACTGTTGAAGTGCTGTGGACATTAATACCTTGTTTGATTTTAATTGTAATGGCAGTCCCATCATTTAAAATTTTGTATAAACAAGACTCAATTCCAAAAGCAGATTTGACAATTAAAGCAATTGGATATCAATGGTACTGGGGTTACGAATACCCAGATGAAAATTTATTATTTGATTCTTACATGATAGAAGAAAAAGATTTGAAGCCAGATCAACCTAGATTGCTTGCTGTTGATAACGAAGTTGTTGTTCCGGTTGGAAAAGTAATAAAAGTACTAATCACTGCCAATGATGTTCTTCACGCATGGGCCTTACCATCTTTTGGAGTTAAAAGAGATGCGGTGCCCGGCAGAATTAATGAAACTTGGTTTAAGGCAGAAAAAGTTGGTACTTATTATGGACAATGCTCTGAACTTTGTGGTATTAAACACGCTTTCATGCCAATAGCAGTAAAAGTTGTAAGTGAAGAGGAATATCAGGAGTGGTTATCAGAGGCACGAGTAAAATTTGCAAAAGAAGAAATTAAAAATGATAAACTTAAATTAGCGAGCAAATAAATATGTACACACAAACATCTTCACACGATGATCATCATACACCAACTGGTTGGAAGCGTTGGGCTTATTCTACTAATCATAAAGATATAGGAACTATGTATTTAATTTTTGCAATTGTTGCAGGAGTTATTGGAACCGCATTTTCAGTTTTAATGAGAATGGAACTGATGCATCCAGGAGATGGTATTTTGGGCGGAAACTATCACTTATATAATGTTCTAGTGACTGGTCACGGATTAATCATGATTTTTTTTATGGTAATGCCTGCTATGATTGGTGGTTTTGGTAATTGGTTTGTTCCAATAATGATTGGGGCACCTGACATGGCATTTCCAAGAATGAATAATATTTCTTTTTGGTTGTTACCCGTGTCTTTAACATTATTAATTCTATCAATTTTTGTAGATGGCCCTCCAGGACAAACAGGTGTTGGTGGTGGATGGACTATTTATCCTCCATTATCATCAAAAGCAGGTCAACCAGGTCCAGCAATGGACTTAGCAATATTGAGTTTGCATTTGGCAGGAGCCTCATCAATTTTGGGTGCTGTTAACTTTATAACTACAATTTTAAACATGAGAACTCCAGGTATGACATTGCACAAGATGCCTTTGTTTGCTTGGTCAATTTTAGTTACGGCATTTTTATTACTCTTATCTTTACCAGTTTTAGCTGGGGCAATTACAATGTTATTAACAGATAGAAATTTTGGAACTGCTTTTTTTGAAGCTCAAACTGGAGGTGATCCAGTATTATTCCAACACTTATTTTGGTTTTTTGGTCATCCAGAGGTTTATATTTTAATTCTTCCAGGTTTCGGTATGATAAGCCACATCGTCTCAACATTTTCAAGAAAACCTGTCTTTGGATATCTAGGTATGGCATACGCAATGGTAGCTATTGGAATAGTAGGATTTGTTGTTTGGGCTCACCATATGTATACAGTTGGACTAAGTACCGATACTAAAGCTTACTTTTTAGCAGCAACAATGATTATTGCTGTTCCAACTGGAATAAAAATTTTTTCATGGATTGCCACAATGTGGGGTGGATCTATATCTTTTAAAACACCAATGGTTTGGGCACTAGGATTTATATTTATGTTTACAGTTGGTGGCGTAACAGGAGTAGTGTTGGCTAATGCAGGAGTAGATACAGCAATGCATGATACATATTATGTTGTTGCTCATTTTCATTATGTACTTTCTTTAGGTGCTGTTTTTGCAATATTTGCAGGATTTTATTATTGGTTTTCAAAAATGAGTGGTTACGAATACTCAGAGTGGTTAGGACAACTGCATTTTTGGTTAACTTTTGTTGGAGTAAACTTAATATTTTTTCCACAACATTTCTTAGGTTTGGCAGGTATGCCTAGAAGGTATGCAGATTATCCAGATGCATTTGCAGGATGGAACTATATATCATCTATAGGATCTTATGTAGCAGTAGCGGGACTGGCTGTTTTTTTTATTAACCTTATTTATGCATTTGCAAAAAAGAAAGCAGCAGCAAAAAATCCTTGGGGAGAGGGAGCTACAACCTTAGAGTGGACTGTGCCATCACCACCTAACTTTCATACTTTTGATGAACTTCCAAAGTTTGAGGATGATCAAGACACACAAAAATCACACGGGTAGTAAGAGTACAAAAAATTGATGAACAATATTAGGCTAAAAAAAAGAAGTTTAAGCCAAGAGGATTTATTTAATTTCTCAGAGCTATTTAAACTAATGAAGCCTAGAGTAATGTCTCTAGTTATTTTTACTTGTGCTGTGGGTCTATTAACAGCACCAAATCTTGTTTCAACTAAAGAGGCTGTAATTGGTATTTTGTTAGTTTCATTAGGTGCCGGCGCAGCAGGTGCATTAAATATGTGGTACGAGTCTGATCTAGATGCTCTAATGACAAGGACTTGTTTAAGGCCAATTCCAACTGGAAAGGTAAATAAGAATCAAGCTTTAATATTTGGCATTACTCTATCCATTGTTTCAGTAGTTGCCTTAGATTATTTTACAAATAGGATTTCAGCTGCAATATTACTTTTAACAATATTATTTTATGTCTTTGTTTATACGATCTGGCTTAAGAGAAGAACGCCCCAAAATATTGTCATTGGTGGTGCTGCAGGTGCATTTCCACCAGTAATAGGATGGACTATTTCTATGGGCTCACTTTCATTAGAACCACTCACTTTCTTTCTTATAATATTTTTTTGGACACCCTCACATTTTTGGGCATTGAGTTTGTATAAGTCTGATGATTATAAAAAAGCTAAGTTACCAATGCTTCCATTAACTAATGGAGTTGAGTCAACTAAATTGAATATACTCATATACTCTTTATTAATGGTGCCTGTTATAATTTTCCCATTTTTAATAAATTTTGTTGGTTTAGCATTTTTAATACCATCATTGGTGCTTACTTTTTATTATAATTATTTATGTTATCAGCTATTTAATTTCAAAAAAGATAGGTTTAATCCCAAAATAGCTAAAACTATATTTGGATATTCAATACTTTATTTATTTTTGATTTTCGTCCTATTTTTGATAGATAAAATTGTATGATAACACCTGATAAAAAAACAAAAAGAAAAAACATTATTACAGCATTAGCAATTATTGCATTTATGATTTTTCTTTTCTTCTTTACTTTATATAATACAGGAGTATTTGACAGGGCTATATGATTGAGAAAAAAAAATTAACACCACTAGTTCTTGCCGGTATATTTGTTTTAATGTTGGGTCTTTCATATGCTTCAGTACCCTTGTACGAAATTTTTTGTAAAGTTACAGGTTTTGGGGGAACTACCCAGGTTGCAAATAAAGCTCCAAAGATTGTTTTAGATAAAGTTGTTAGTGTGAGATTTGACACAAACGTGAACAATTTACCTTGGGATTTTAAGGCTAAGACAAATGTAATTGATGTAAAAGTTGGACAGGTAAATAAAATCGAATTTGAAGTATCGAATTATAGTGATGAGCCAACAGCTGGTGTAGCGAGTTTTAATGTTTCGCCATCAAGTTTTGGAAAATATTATAGCAAATTAGGCTGCTTTTGTTTTGAAAAACAAGAGTTAAAAGCTGGAGAAAAAGCTACGTATGTAATGACTTTTTATTTAGATCCTGAGATGGTTAATGATTCAACTGTTAAAAATCTTGAGGATGTAACAATGTCGTATACTTTTTTCTCGACAGATTACTATAAACAATCATAATTAAAAAATGTCAGGCGAAAAAAAACACGATTATCATTTAGTTGACCCAAGTCCTTGGCCAATTTATGTTTCATTTTCCTGTTTGGTTTTAGCTCTGGGAACAGTCTATTACATGCACTCTGATGTTTCATGGGGAATGTATTTAGGTTTTGCTCTTTTAATTTATGGTGCATACATGTGGTTTAGAGATGTTGTTATCGAAGCAGAGCATCAAGGTCATCATACGCCTGTTGTACAAATCCATCATCGTTATGGTATGACATTATTCATTGCCTCTGAGGTTATGTTTTTTGTTGCTTGGTTTTGGGCATATTTTGACATCAGTCTTTTTCCTAACGAATTTGTTGGGAATGTGTGGCCACCCAAAGATATTAAAACTTTTGATCCTTGGGATATTCCATTAATAAACACTTTAGTACTACTTTTGTCAGGGACGACCGTAACTTGGTCCCACCACGCACTTTTAGAAGATGATAGAAAAGGTTTTATACAAGGATTAGTTGCGACGGTTATTCTTGGAGTATGTTTTACTGCTTTACAAGCTTATGAATATCATCACGCAACATTCAGTTTTTCAGATCATATATATGGCTCGGTATTTTATATGGCCACAGGTTTTCATGGTTTTCATGTTATTGTTGGAACAATTTTTTTAGCAGTTTGTCTTTGGAGAGGTAAATTAGGTCACTTTAACAAAGATCATCACTTTGGTTTCGAAGCTGCTGCATGGTATTGGCATTTTGTTGATGTTGTATGGTTATTTTTGTTTGCAGCAATATATATCTGGGGAAGTTAGATCTGTATCATTGAAACATAAGTTTTTATTTTCTGTTTTTATAATTTTTTTTATTTTAGTTTTTATTGCTCTAGGTGTTTGGCAAATAATCCGTTTAAATTGGAAAAATAATCTTATTTTGGAAATTGAAAACTCACTCCAAAAACCCCCAGTTGAACTAACTCAATTTAACAAAGAAAATTTTTTAAAAATTAAAACCTCTGGAATAATAAATTTCGAAAAACAAATTTACCTTTACAATCTAAATGACTCAGGCACGCCTGGTTTTGAGGTAATAAATCCAATTTTTATTGGCGAGGAAAATTTTTTAATTAATCGGGGCTGGATACCATTTGAAAAAAAAGACACTCCAGAAATAAATATATTTGATCAAAAAAATATAATAGGAACTTTGAGAATTCAGGGCAGAAAAAATATTTTTAAACCTGATAATGATGTAAGTAAAAATTATTGGTTTAGTTTAGATAGGGAAGATATATTTACATTTACAGGTAAGAATTTTTCTAAATATATAATTTATCTTGATGGAAATTATCAATTTCCTAGACCAAAAAAAATTACTGCTAATATTTCTAATAATCACAAAAAGTACGCAATGACATGGTTTTCATTAGCGATTTCAATTCTTTTGCTATATCTATATTTTAGAAAAAAGAATTATTAATGAATTATATAAGCACGAGAAACAATCAAAAAAACTTTACTTTTAAAGACGTTTTTCTAAAAGGTTTGGCGGATGATGGGGGGCTATTTGTACCTAAATTAATTAAATCATTTAATGAAGAGGAATTAGATAATCTAAAAAACCTTAATTACAATGATTTAGCTACTGAAATAATTTATCCATTCATAGGGGATTTCATGTCTAAAGATGAACTATTCTCTATGATTTCAAAATCATATTCAAAGTTTAGATCTGAAAATGTTGTTAAAATCTCAGATCTAGGAGATTTAAAAGTATTAGAATTATTTCATGGCCCCACACTTGCTTTTAAAGACATCGCAATGCAACTAATAGGTAACTTTTATCAATTCCATTTAAGTCGTGATCAAAAAAAAATTAATATAATAGTAGCAACTTCAGGAGATACAGGTGCAGCTGCCATAGATGCTTTAAAGGGAAAAAATAATTTAAATATTTTTGTATTACACCCCAATAATAAAATTTCACCAGTACAAAGAAGACTAATGACAATACATGAAGAGAGTAATGTATTTAATATTGCGGTAGAGGGTAATTTTGATGATTGCCAGAATTTGGTAAAAGCAATGTTTAATGATGAAAAATTTTCTAAAGCGATTAATATGTCGGGTGTAAATTCAATTAATTGGGCTAGAATAATTGCTCAATCAGTGTATTATTTTTACGCTTACTTTAAAGTTGGAAACGGTCAACCTTTATCCTTTTCTGTTCCAACAGGAAACTTTGGAGATATCTACGCTGGCTACTTAGCAAAAAAACTTGGTCTTCCAATTGATAAACTTATCGTGGCTACTAATAAAAATGACATTCTTCATAGAGCAATATTAGGAGGTGATTATAGTCAAAAAAAAGTTGAGGAAACAAATACACCAAGTATGGATATACAGATAGCAAGTAATTTCGAAAGACTTTTATACGACGTAAAAGATTGTAACTCGGAAGTTACAAAAGATGTAATGGCTAAAATAAAAGATAATACTTATAAAATTGATAAAAATGATCTAGATAAAATTAAAAAGAATTTTATATCTGAAATGCTTGATGAAAATGAAACTATTGAAATGATAAAGGCTATTAATGATGAAAATCAGATGGTAGTTGATCCGCATACTGCAGTTGGCATTGGTGCTGTGAAAAAATTAGGATTAGAAAAAAATTGTGTTGTATTATCAACTGCGCACCCGTGTAAATTTCCAAAAGCAATAGAGGATGCAACTTCAAAAACTGAAAATTTACCAGAAAGTCTTAAATATATTAATGACGGAAAAGAAAAATTTGAAATTCTGTCAAACGATGTTGAAAAAGTAAAAAAATATATAATGAATTCAATATGAAACTTAAAATAAAAGACCAACTACCAGACACAGAGGTTTTTCAACTCGTTGATGGAGAACCACAAAAAAATAAATTAAGAGAAATTATTGGCAATGGTAAAGTTGTTTTGTTTGGTTTACCAGGGGCATTTACATCAACTTGCTCTAAACTTCATTTACCAGGTTTTGTAGCAAATGCAGATATAATTAAATCAAAAGGAATAGAACAAATATTTTGTCTATCGGTCAATGATCCTTATGTAATGAATGGTTGGGGAGAGATAAATAATACTGGAGATAAAATAAAAATGTTATCTGACCCATATTTATTATTTACTAAAGCAATCGGAGCAGAAGTTGATCGTAATGCAAAAGGAATGGGAATTAGATCAAATCGTTATTTAATGGTGATTGAAAATTTCACAGTTGTTAATATTCACGAGGAAAAAGAAACTAAAGAGTGTGGTTTAACCTCTGCGGAAAATTTATTAAATAATTTACTATAAGTAATGCACTTACCAAGCATGTGCTTTAATTATTAGCGGCTGATTTCGCAAGTGAATCTACTTCATTATTTAACTCATCAGTTGAATGTGCTTTTACCCAATTCCAACTTATTTCAAATTCATTATTTAAAAGATCTAACTCTAACCAAAGTTCTTTATTTTTCACTTCTTGTTTGTTTGCTGTTTTCCATCCATTTTTTTTCCAATTGTGAATCCATTCTGTTATTCCAGATTTCACGTATTTAGAGTCCGTGAAAATTTGAACTTTACTACCTCTTGGAATTTTTTTTAGGGCTTGTATAGGAGCTAATAATTCCATCTGATTATTTGTAGCATCTTTTTTATTGCCTTTTATCTCTGTTTTGTTTCCATTATTTAGTATTATAGCTGCCCAACCACCTTTACCTGGATTTTCTATACAAGAACCGTCAGTGTATATCTTAATCATTAATTTAAATAATCTTTATAAGTTTTTAAATTATTATGTATTAATAGTTTCTGGTAATATTCTCTAGGATCTTTGATCTTTATTAATGCTGTTTTAGGAGTATTTGTATAATCATAAAGCCTTGTTAAAAAGTATCTTATTGCTGCACCCCGGCATAAAATATTTAGTGACTTTTTTTCTTCTCCAGAAATTTTTTTAACACTTTCGTAACCTTTTAATAAATTTTTGATTTTTCTTTTATTAATTCTAAATTTTGTTTTGTCCTTATCAAAACATAAAGCATTAATACAAATAGCTATCTCATACATAAAATAATCATTAGCCGCAAAATAAAAATCAATTATGCCAGATAGTTTATTACCTTTAAAAAAAATATTATCTATAAATAGGTCTCCATGAATAATACCATTAGGTAATTTTTTTGGCCATTTATCGGTTATATCCCTAAGATTAGTTTTTAAAAACTTCTTTAAGTTAATAAATTCTTTAGACTTAAATTTAATACTATTTAATAGAGGATTAAGATATTTAATATTCATGGAGTTTTTTCTGTAAAGATTTATCTTTTTTGTTAATAAGTGCATTTGAGCAATTGTTTTACCAACATCAAAACAATTTTTGAAATTAAGTTTTTTTTTATCTTTTCCATCAACAAAAGTTACAATACAGGCTGTTTTATTTTTTATCTTGATTAGATATTGTCCTCTATAATTTTTAAGAGGTTTGGGGCAATTAATATTTAGATTACTTAATTGATCCATTAACTTCATAAAAAAAGGTATCTCTTTTTTTACAACTCTTTTCTCAAAAATTGTAAGAATAAACTTCTTATTTTTTGATTTGAGTAAATAATTTGTATTTTCAATGCCTTGTTTTATTCCTTTAAAACTTTTAAATTTTTCATAAATAAATTTTTTGTTTATAAATGTTAAATCCTTCTTATTAATCTCAGTATAGACAGCCATTTAATTTAATTTCTTAGGTATTTTGAATACAACGTCTTCTTTAATCATCTCAACCTCATTTATGGACACCGTAAATTTTTTTTTCAAATTCTCAATGAAGTTTTCCACAAGAACTTCTGGTGCAGAAGCGCCAGAGGAAATTCCAATAATTTTAGAATTTTCGATTAAATCATATGGAATTTCACTTTGGGAGTGAATTAGATGAGCATTAGTACAACCTGATTTTTTTGCGACTTCAACAAGCCTAACTGAATTTGAGGAATTTCTACTTCCAATTACAAAAAACATATCACAATTTTTTGCAATATTTTTTACTGCCATCTGTCTGTTTGTTGTTGCATAACATATATCTTCTTTAAGGGGTTCTCTAATACCTGGAAATCTTTTCTTTAAAATACTTATTATATTTTTTGTATCGTCTATTGATAAAGTTGTTTGTGTTACGAAAGCTAAGTTTTTTTCTTTTTTGAATTTATATTTTTTTGCTTCTTCTTCATCTTGAATAAGATCTATCGAACCTTCTGGTAATTGCCCCATTGTTCCAATGACTTCAGGATGGTTCTGATGACCAATTAAAATTAAGTGATAACCTAATTTGTGAAGATTTTCAGCTTCACGATGAACTTTTGATACTAGTGGACAAGTAGCATCTACATATGTCATTTTGTATCTTTCAGCATCAAAAGGGACTTTTTTTGGAACTCCGTGTGCAGAAAAAATTACTGGCCTAGTTTTATCCTCAATTTCCTCAAGCTCTTCAACAAATATAGCTCCTTTCTTTTTTAAATCATCGACGACAAATTTATTGTGAACAATTTCATGTCGAACATAAACTGGGACACCATATTTTTGTATGGCTTTTTCAACAATTTCAATGGCTCTTTCAACACCTGCACAAAAACCTCTGGGTGCAGATAGCAAAATTTTGATTTCTTTATTTTTCATTTTTTTCAATTAAGTATTCGAGCAATATATGCGGAAAAGTTAAAGACGCCAAACCTATAAATATTAATTTTAAAATTGCGCTGTCAAAATTGTAATTATCATTTAAAAAGTAAAGTCCTATTAAACAAAAAGTAGCAGTTAAGATAGTTAAAGGGGTAGCTTTTTTAATAAAAACCAAAAGTCCATTCCTTAGACTTTTTTGATCAAGTTCAGTGATTAATGAAATACTATGTCTTATAGAATGCAAAAAACAAAAATAAATTGTAAAGGCTATTAATGGAGAGAAATGCATATTTATAATTATTATTGAGAAATAATCAAAAAAAATCGTAAATTTCTTTAATTCAAATTTTTTGAAAAATAAAATAATGCTTGATAACGCACTTAACACAATACCAATTATCAAAAAATTGTTATTTTCTATCACATTTAAACTTTGATAAAATGACTCATTCTCGATTAATAGTAATTTGAAAATAGAAACTGTTTCATTAAAATTAAAATACAGCGGCGCCAATATTACTAAAGATCCTTTAAGAAAAAATAAAAATTGATTTAAATATGAATTATCATCAATTAGAAATTGAGTATCTTCTTTACCAAAATGAAATGAGGCAACAACCAAAAAAGCAATAAGTACTACTGTTGGTAAAAGTATCCAAAGAATTATAATTGTTACGGCAAGTAGTAAATAGGATGTATAAAAAGTGATTATATTATTTATTTGGAAAATTTTAAGAAGCTTCCTTCCCTTTATATGATCTAAAGAACCATGTGATACACCAATTATTAAAATTAATAGTAAACAAATCAAAGGTGAAATACTCAGATTATAAGTTTTTATAAACGGTAGAGAAATAACATTACAAAATAAAAAAAAAATAAAAGAATGTTTAAAGTTAATTTTCTTAATTTGTATAGTCATTATCAATTAGTCAAATAAAGCTTTAATAAAAACCAATTTTGGCATTTTAAAAATTATACTTAAATCCTCTAAAAAATTACTTTTATTTGATAGAAATTTTATAACAGTCTTTGGTGAGGTCTTAAACATCCTAAAAAATATATCAGACATTTTTTCAGGATTTCTTTTAAGAACACGCAGAAAAATTTCATCCAAAAATTGATATTTTTTATCTATTTCAAATTTTTTAACATTTGAAATGTTATCAATATTCTCTCTAATATACTTGCTGTGCTCTTGTATATTTAAAAAAGTATATCCAGTACTTAATCTTGTCATTCCACCAGCTGTTCCAATATTAATTTTATTTTTTTCATTTTTATTTAATGGATAAAATAGGGGTATTGCTCCCTCTTCTTTATAAGTAATTTCATAATTTTTAATTTTTAAATTATTTTTAATATAATCGTTTATTTGATTTTCATAATCTTTTTGTGAATTGTCATTTATTTTTGACAACCACGTTGTTTCTACTAAAGCTCTATTTTTTGTGTATGGCAATGTATAAAAAAAATGTACGCTTTCTCTTTGTTCGCAATCAAAATCCATAAGATTAAAAATTTCTTCGTCAAAAATATCATTTTCTGTTTTAATCTCTACACCACAAAAATGTTGCCAAAGATTTTGATAGTTTTTTTTGATAATTGGCACACTATTAAAAACTAAAGAATTTTGTTTATTAACCTCTTCTATATTCTTAAAAAGAAAAATATTTTCATTTTTTTTTAATTTATTCTTTATTTTTTCATAAAATAAACCACTATCAATGCTTTGATATGGAAAATTTTTACATTCTAAATAATTTGTTTTACCTGAAATATTAACTGAAAAATTCTCCCAATTTTTTTTCACACAATCTTCAAAATTATGAGGTGTTACTTTCCAAAAAGACCAAGTCTTATCTCTTTTATATTCTTCCCTAGGTTCAATAATTGCCAAAGTTTTATCTTTTAATTTTTCATGAACTTCTAATTCATAAGCGAGAGATAATCCTGCACAACCACCACCGATAATTATATAATCAAATTCTTTCATTTAAATTTATTTCCTCATTTATCAGAATGTGATCATGTTGAATTTGATCTTCGTTTTTATTAATCAAATATAGACCGATTAAGTCAAAAACTGACAGAAAAGTCTCCAATACTTTTTCAATATTTGAGACATAAATCTTCCCTGATCTTTGATAGTTCTCTAAGGTTTTTTTTTTTAAAATTTTATACCCTATTTTTTTATACACTCTTCTAGCTACCAAGATAGAAAAACGGAAACTTATTGGTATACTTTTTATTGCATAGAAAGAATCTTTATAATAACGGTTCGCAAGATTAATAGTTGAGGAGATTTTTTCAAAATTTTCCTCTATATAAAACCTGTTATTTTTTGAGTCTTCTAGGACATCTCTAGATATATTTGTCAATTGCATTGCTATTCCCAAATCAATAGCTGACTTAAGAGAATTTTTTTTTGTTACATTTAAAATTTTCGCCATCATTAAGCCAACAGTGCCAGCAACTCTATATGAATAAATTAATAAATCTTTTTTTGAATTTAATTCAACTCTCTCTTTAATATCCGATCTAATGCCAGCCAATAAATCTTGAACTATTTTTATCGATATGTTGAATTCCTCCATGATATCCCACATATTCTTTATAATAAGGTTATCAAATTTTTTTTGATTAAAGTCATTTTCAAATTCAGTAAATTTTCTTTCTTTGACTTTGATTTCGTCTTTATCGTCTGCAATATTGTCTACAACTCTACAGAAATCGTATAAAACAGAACATTTTTTAAGTGTTTCCCTTGGTAAAAAAAAACCAGCCCAGCTAAATGACTTAGCATAAACAGACAAGTAACTTTTATCAGACATTATAAAATTTTATCTAACACTTTAGCTGAGGATAGTACGCCTGGCACACCAGCGCCTGGATGTGTTCCAGCTCCAACAAAAAAGAGTCCATCGTATATTTCAGATTTATTATGAAATCTAAAATAAGCAGATTGTGTAAATTTTGGTTGAATTGAAAAGCCAGACCCATACTTTGTGTTTAAATCTTTCTCAAAATAGTCTGGTGTCAAATAAAAATCTTCAACAATATTTTCTCTTAAGTTTGGCATAAGATCTTTTTCCATTTTTTCAATTACCAGATTTTTCATCTTTTCTCCCTGAATAGACCAATCAATTTTAGATTGATTATTGGGAACTGGAACGAGAACATAAAAACAATCTTGTCCAGCAGGAGCCATAGTTTTGTCAGTAGCAGAGGGTCTATGAAGATAATAACTTATATCATCATTTAATTTTTTATTTTCAAATATGTCATCGAGATGTTCTTTATACTTTTTTCCAAATTTTATTGTATGATGTTCTACGCTTTGGTAAGTTTTTTTTGTTCCAAAATAATAAACAAATAATCCCATAGAGTATTCCATTCTTTGCCTTTTCCATTTGAACATGATTGAATTTTTTGAGTTTCCATTAAGCATCTTTTCGTAAACTGCAGGCGGGTCGGCATTACAAATAACATTATCAGCTAAAATATTAGTATCATTATCAAGCTTGACTCCAGTTATTTTATTTCCACTTAAAATAATTTTTTCTACTTCACGGCCTTTTATAATTTTAATATCAACTTCATTCATAAGTTTCTCAAAACCCTTAATAATGTTGCCTGTCCCACCCATTGAGTAATGAATTCCCCATTTTTTCTCTAAATATAAAATTAGCCCATAGATAGAAGTTGTTGTAAAAGGATTTCCACCAACTAAAAGAGGGTGCATACTTAACATTCTTCTCAGTTTTTCATTTTTTATAAAAGATGAAACTAATGAATAAACTGATTTATAACTTTTAAGTTTTAGAAGTGAAGGAAGTTGCTGAATCATAAAAAAAGGTTTATCAAAAGGAACATCTGCAAGCTCTAAAAAACCCTTGTCAAAGATTTTTTTTGTAAAAATTACTAGTTTTTCATACCCCTCAACATCGTCTTTACTAATTTCTGCAATTTGTTTCTTCATTTCAGTTTCATCCCCTGAGTAATTAAATTTTGAGTTATCTTCAAAAATAAATTGATACCAAATTTTAAGAGGGGAGAGTTCTATGTAATTTTTTGAGTCTTTTTTAAATAGTTTGAATAATTCATCAATTAAATAGGGTGCAGTAATTACGGTAGGTCCACCATCGTAAGTGAAACCATTTTTTTTAAAAACTCTTGCTCTACCGCCAAGATCAGGATGTTTTTCAACCAATGTTACTTGATGACCCTTGGCTTTTAATCTTAGAGCCGCAGCAATACCGCCAAAACCTGAGCCTATTACAATAGAATTCATCTTAATAATTTATAGTTTTTTTTAAAAATTGTAAGAAAATTATGAATTAATTTTTTTTAACTCTTCTTTAGTCTCTTCTAAATTTTTTTGAAATAAATTATCGAGTTTAGACTTATCAAGAGATGTAGTGATAATTTTTTTAACAGAGTCTACTGCGATTTTTACTGATGCATCCTTTATTTCTTTAATAGCTGTTTCTTTCATTTGAGCTATTTTGTTTTCAGCAGATGTTTTTTTAATTTCTGAAGACTTATGAAATTTGTCATTAAGATCTATTATTAATCTATCGCTATCTTTTTTAGCTTGTTCCAAAATTTCATTTCTTGCAGATTGTGCAGTATCAAGTTTACTCTGAGCATTATTCAATAATTCTTTTGCTTCTTTTCGAAGTTTTTCACTCTCATCAACTTCATTCTTTATATCAATAATGAGTTTATTTAGTATTTCATTTATTTTTTGTGGTACTTTTAAATAAACCAACCCACCAAAAAAAATAAAAAATGAAACTGCCACCCAGAATGTTGAGTCAATTACCATAGTATTTGCCTCCATTTTTCTTATATAAATCATTAACTATAGCTGAAATACTGCTGTTATTAATTTCAGTGCCTATCAAATTTTTAAGTATCTCTGAGGATGTTTCAATTGCGATCCTATTTATTTTTTCAGGAGCACCTTTCCTAAGCTGGTCAATCTCAGTTTCAGCTTTCTTAATTTCTTCATCAATTTGTTTTTCTAAAGTATCTCTTTTAATATTAATATTTTTAAGAGTTTTTTCTCTAGCCTCATTAAAAAGATTTTTTGATTCAAGTTTACTTTTTAAAATTATATCGTCATATTCTTTGAGCTTTAATTCACTATCTTTCCTCTGCTTATCTGCAGCCTCAATGTTTTCTTGTATTTGAGATTTCCTTAATTCTAAGTTTGCACTAATTTTTGGTAGGATAAGCTTAGATAAAACAATATACAAAGTACCAAAAACCAATGTAAGCCAAAAAATCTGTGAAACCCAAAATTCAGGATCTAATTGAGGCATACCACCACTTTCAGCTGCAAAAACCTCTTTTGAAAAAAAGAGGTATAAAAATATTAGCTGAAAAAAATATTTTCTAATCATCAAATTTAAAAGGCAAATAGAATAATTAATGCAACTACCAAACCAAACAACCCAGTTGCTTCTGCGAGAGCAAATCCTAAAAGCAAATTAGGAAATTGTTTTTGTGCTGCAGAAGGATTTCTCATTGCCCCTGAAAGATAATTCCCAAAAATTATCCCAATTCCGACACCGGCACCAGCTAAAGCGATTGCTGCTAAACCTGCCCCGATCATTTTTGCTGCTTCTAATTCCATTATATCCTCCTTTGTTAGTTAATGGTGTAAATTTAATGCATCATTTAAATAAATGCATGTTAAAATTGCAAAAACATAAGCTTGAAGAAAAGCAACTAAGATCTCCAAACCAGTTAATGCAACAGAAAATGTTAAAGGAAGCCATCCTCCAACTATTCCAAGGCTTATAACAAAGCCCCCGAAAACTTTCATCATTGTGTGACCTGCCATCATATTAGCAAAAAGTCTTACTGATAAACTAATAGGTCTACTTAGATATGAGATTATCTCAATAACAACAATCAAAGGCAATAAAACAATAGGAACTCCGCTTGGTACAAAAAGTTTTAAATAACCAAATCCATGTTTTATAAAACCAATAATGGTTACACCGATGAATATGAATGCGGCTAAAACAAATGTTACTATTATATGACTAGTGACTGTGAAGGTATAAGGTATCATACCGAACATGTTGCAAAAAAGAACAAACATAAACAATGAAAATATAAATGCAAAATAAGGTTTTGCTTTAGATCCTGCTGTGTCACTGATCATTTTAGATATAAATGTGTAGCTTAATTCTGCTAAAAGTTGAATCTTACCAGGTAACATAGAATTTTTTTTAGCACCTAAATTAAAGATCACGAGAATTGCAAGAGAACTGACTACCATAAACAAACTTGCATTTGTGAATGAGATGTCAAAAGCTCCGATTTTTATTTCTGGCCCAATTCTGTAAACTTCGAATTGAGTCATTGGATTCGCTGCCATAAATTTTATGTCTATTTTTGCATATTCTTGGCAGATCTAATCACATTCGTAATACCTGCGATTACACCTACAAAAAAAAAAATTAAAATTAACCATGGTTTAGTACCAAAGGTATTGTCTAAAATAAACCCAATAATTGTCCCTACAGCAACCGCAGATATTAGTTCTGTACTTAGCTTAAAAGCTGAGCCAAGAGGCGATGAATTATGGTTTTTGTTTCCGTTATCTTTCTTTAAGAGCTTTTTTTTTGCAATTTCTAAGCGAATTTTGAACTGATTTTTAGACATCTGATTATTTTAATCAAGCAACCATACTCTCTGCTTTTTGTAAATCAACTGCTACTAGCTGACTTATCCCTTTTTCGGGCATAGTTACACCGTATAATCTATTCATTTTTGACATTGTCAATGCGTGGTGTGTTACGATGATAAACTTTGTATTTGTTATTTTTGTGAGTTCATCTAATAGATTACAAAATCTAGTAACATTAGCATCATCCAAAGGAGCATCTACTTCATCTAGCACACAAATTGGAGAAGGATTAGTTAAAAAAACCGCGAAGACGAGTGAAAGTGCAGTTAAAGCTTGCTCTCCACCAGATAATAGAGTTATTGATTGAAGTCTTTTTCCTGGTGGACTGACCAACATTTCTAAACCTGCTTCTAGCGGGTCATCTGAATCAACCAGTTCAAGTTTTGCGTTACCACCATTAAATAATTTTGTATAAACCTCATTGAATTTTCTGTTGACTTTTTCAAAAGCTTCAACCAATCTCTCTCTACCCTTTTGGTTGAGTTCATTAATACTGTCTTTTAATTTTACAATTGCCGTCACTAAGTCTGCCCGGTCAGACTCCATTTTTTTAATTTCAGTCTCGTATTTATTAGTTTCTTCGTCTGCTTTTAAATTAACGGACCCTAATTTTTCTCTCTCCTGTTTTTTTTTATCTAATAAATCTTCTTGATTTACAGCGTCAGGTAATTCTTCAATGCCATTTAAATTTGAATTCTCTAGGATATTTTCCTCGGTCAAATTAAGCTCAGAAGTAATTCGATCTATAAGATCATTTTTTCTTTTTCTTAATCCTTCGACAGTTGCACCAGAACTTGCTTTTCTCTCTCTTATTTGAATGGATTGTTCTTGTATTTCATTAAGTTTAGTTCTTAGTGAGTCGATTCTTTCATCAGTATTACTTATAATATTTTCATTTTCCTCTTTTTCTTCCTCTGAATTTCTTAAATTCTCGGAAATTTGCCCTTTTTTTTCAGCTTGTATTTTTGGTTGGTTATCAAGTATTTCTAATTGATTGTTTAGATTATTCTTTCTACCGGTCAATTCATTGACCATTTTTTCGGAATTTGAAAGTAAATTTTTCCAGCTTTCAATCTCTTTTTCAATTATCTTAATTCTCTCGTTTCTTTTAACCGACTCTTCTTTAATATTTTGATTTTTACCGTAACTGTCTGCATACTTATCAATTATTTTTTCAAGATTATTTAAACTATTTACTGCTTCATCATTTTGTTTAGAATTTACTAAAGCTTTTATTTTCTCAATCTCATCACCTAAGTAATTTTTTGACTCTCTAAGATCCTCATTTGATTTTTTTTCTGTTTCAAAATATTTTGAGTCAACTTCTATCAAATCGTTTTTTTCTTCCTTTAATCTTTTTTCATTAGAATTGGCATCTATTATAATTCCTTTTTCCCTTGAAACATCTTCATTAAGTGTTGTTAATGACTTTTTAATATTCTCAATCTCCTCTTGAGTTCTAATATTTTCTTTATCTAAACTCTGAAGTTCTAAATTCAATCTTTGGATTTTAGATAGATTTTCAATGTTTTTTTCTCTTAATGGAGTAACTTTTTCTGTTTCTAGTTTGATTAACTTTTCTATTTCTGTAATTCTTTCATTAAAACCACTAACCTCACTTTCAGCCTCCGCGTTTATCTCATTTTCAATTGTTATTTCTTTATCAATTTCTATTAATTTGAGATAGTAGAGACCAGCTTCAATTTTTTTTATTTCATCTGTTATGTTTTTATATTTTGTAGCCTCATCCGCTTGTTTTTGAAGATTTGCTAATTGTCTTTCTTGCTGTCTTCTTAATTCATCTGCTCTCTTTAAATTATTTTCAGCTGCACCCAATCTTAATTCAGCTTCGTGTCGTCTTACATGCAGACCAGATATACCGGCCGCTTCTTCAAGAATTGCTCTTCTATCAGTAGGTTTTGCTGTTACTAGAGCTCCAATTCTTCCCTGACTTATCATCGATGGGGAGTGAGCTCCAGTGGATAAATCAGCAAAAAACATTTGAGAATCTCTTGCTCTTACTTCTTTATCGTTGATATAAAACTTGGATCCCTTGTCTTTTTCTATTTTTCTTCTAACATTAATCTCATTAACTTCTCGATATTGAATAGGTCCCTCGCTAGTTTCATTTTTAACTGTTATAGAAACCTCAGCGATATTTTTAGATGGTTTATTTGAAGTGCCAGAAAAAATTACATCTTCCATTCCTGAGCCACGTAAACTTTTTGCAGACGTTTCGCCCATAACCCATCTAATGGATTCGACAATGTTTGATTTTCCACAGCCGTTAGGCCCAACTATACCAGTTAAACCATCTTCAATTAAGAAATTGGTTTTATCAGCAAAAGATTTAAACCCATTCAGTTGGATTTTTTTAAACTCCATTAATTAGCTTATATCAGCTTTTCTAGAGATTTTTTTAAATTTTTATAATTAAGAGTTTTCTCAAACTTTTTTCCATTAATTATTATCGTAGGAGTGGAATTTATCTCAAATTTTTTAGTGCCTTCGATTCGATCATTTAGAACAAAATCTTCAATTTTTTTATCGCTTATGCACTTTTCAAAATTTAAAGTAAAATTTTTGTTTTTAACAAATTTTTTTAAGTTTTCATTAGCCTCCTCTATTGTTTTGCCTTTAATCCAAGCCTGCTGATCAGAATATAAACTCATCATAATTTCTAAACTTTGATCTTGTTTGCACTGTGAAATTTTTGATGCATTAAGGGCGACAATATCTAAAGGAAAGTGCCTAAATTCTATTTTTACCAAACCAGTATCAATAAATTCTTTTTTAAGTAACGGATAAATATTATTATGAAAATCTGCACAATGACTACAAGTTAGAGACTCGTAAGCAATAATTGTTATTTTGGCATCATCTTGTCCAGAAACAATACGATTAATCTCAGCATTTACCTTAATAGAAAGTCCTAAAATAATTAAAATTAATAAACAAGTTTTTTTCATTTTTCTCTAAATACTTTTGTTAGTTCAATTAAGGATTTTTTAATTTTTTCATTTTTAACATTCTCAATTTTTTTGTGGTATGTTTTTCTTGTCACAGATTTTTTCTCTGCTTTGTCACTGATAACCTGCTTTCGTTCCTCCTCAAAAGTAGTAAATTTGATTTTTTCAATTACTGTATTTGAAAAAAATTTATTTACTCTATCCATGATTTCTTTTTTCGAATATTCTAAGTCTATTTCATGACCTCTCTTAACCATAATTAGTAACGTACTAACTCCAAATTTATTAGAATTTTTAAATGATTTTGGGAAACAAACTTTAAAGAGACTTTCTCCTACCAAAAATTTCCAATTATTAAGTATTTCAGAAAAAATATGGCCTCTTTTGTTAATAACTTTTTTTATATTTGTTGGTAAGGTGTCTTTAAAAGATCTTAAGCCTTGAATGGATCTTAATCTCTGCTTAGTATTATTTTTGAAATACATATGACAGAAAAGATAATAACAAAAAAAGTTCTTAAATGGTATGATTTAAATAAAAGAAATTTACCATGGCGGAAAAAAGTACCTTCTTATAAAAAGCATTATTACACATTGGTAAGTGAGTTTATGTTACAACAAACGCAAGTTGTGACTGTTATTCCTTTTTTTAATAGATTTATAAAAGAATTACCCACTCTTGCGCACCTCGCTAAAATTAAAGAAAATGAATTAATAAAATTATGGGAAGGTCTTGGATATTATTCAAGAGTAAGAAATTTACAAAAAACTGCTAAAATTATAACTAGTAAATATCATGGAAAAATTCCAAATAATTATGAGGATTTAATATCTTTACCCGGTATTGGCAATTACACTGCTAATGCAATCTTAGCTATTGCTTTTAATAAATCCTGTATTCCTTTAGATGGAAACATTGAAAGGGTTTTAAAAAGATATCTTTATTTAAAAAAAGAAAAAGAAATTCAAAAAGACAATCTAATAGAAAAAAAATCTATTTTTGGAATTTCATCAAGAGCAAGCGATTATGCACAAGCTTTAATGGAATTGGGAGCAATTATTTGCAAACCTAAAAATCCTGAATGTAGTGGGTGTCCAATCTCAAAAAATTGTAAGTCTTTTAAGAAGAAAGATTTTGATTTAGCTAAAATTACAAAAAAGAATAAAGAAAAATACTTTATTCTTAAAGTTTATAAAAAAAATCAAAGGTATTTGCTTATAAAAAACACAAAATTTAGTTTTCTTAAAAATTTAGCAATTTTTCCAATGGAAGAGCTATCTAACCCAAAAAATTTTAATGAAAATCTTAATTTTAAAATGTCAAACATGAATATGAACATAAAAATTCAATATCTCAAAAATGCAAAAAAATTTCCCTCATCTTACTGGTTTGATAGAAGAAAATTAGATAATTATATGCTTCCATCATTCACTAAGAAAGTTGTTAAATATTTAGAAAAAAATTAATGAAAAAAGTAGCTATAATTGGTGCTGGAATTTCAGGGCTATTTATTGCAAATTTATTTAAGAGAAATAAAAAGTATCAAGTAACTATTTTTGAGAGAAATAGCTTAATAAATTTAAGAGAAGGTTACGGTATTCAATTATCTGTTAACAGCATAAAACTATTAAATAAAATTCAGTTTGATAAATTAGAAAACAATGAAAAATTTAATCCAGATAAAATTAATTTTTACTCAGCTAAGGATTCTAATAAGATATGTGAGTTAAATTTATCAGAGTTTAATACTGAAAATTGTAAATATACTACTCTTAAAAGATCATCACTTATTAATTTTTTAAAAAAGGATTTAGAAAAAGAAATAAAATTTGACCACACTATTTCAAAGATAGAACAACAAGATCAAATCGTTAAAATCTCTTTTGAAAATAATGAAATTTATGAATTTGATTATCTAATTATTTCAGATGGAGTTTTTTCAAAGAGTAAAAATCTGTTATCAAATAATCGAATTGAACCAAAATTTAATGACACTTTAGCTATTAGAGGGGTCATACCAAGTTCCTCAAATATGGCTGATAAAAAAAACATCTCATTGTTTTTAGGTTCAAATTTTCATTATGTTATTTATCCGGTATCTCCTAATGGTGATTTAAACTTTATAGCTCTAATGAAATTCAAAATTTCAAAGGATGAGCAAAAAGATTTTTCTTTGTTTAAAGATGATAATTTTATCAGAAAGATTTTAGAAAAAGTTCCGCACTTAAATAAGGAATTTTTTGATAGTTTTAATGATTTAAAGATATACCCAGTATTTGTAAGTCATGATTTTTTTGAGGTTAATAACAATAACATTCATCTAATAGGTGATGCTTTTTTTGCTTTTTCACCATCATTTGCTCAAGGTGCATCACAATCAATAGAAGGTGCACATGAATTATTTGAGAATATAGAAAATAATACTGAGAGTAATTTTTTTAGAAATAGAGTTGATAAAATAAAGATGGTAAATAATCGCTCAAAATTTAATCAATTCGCTTTTCATTTGTCTAATCCTTTAACAACATTATTAAGAAATATTTTTTTAAAAAGATTAGTAAAAAACAAAAAGTTTTTAGAGGGATATCTTGGAAAAATATATAAAAACTAACTATTAGAAATCAACCTTTGTCTCAAATGATCGATAGGAACTGTGTTTCCATTCAGGTTATAATGCCAATAGGTCCATCCATTACAGCTTTCAGCACCTAAGATTGTAGCGGCTACTTTATGGATTGAACCCTCGGTTTGAGCATGTTTGATACTCCCGTCAGCCATAATTTTTGCACTGATTTTCTTTTTATTATCAAAAATAGTTGAGCCTGGTTTGATTATTCCTAATTCAACTAACGAGCCAAATGGTATTCTTGGTTTAGATCTACCGTTTTGTAGAGTATCTAAATAATCATCTTCTATAGGTTTAGTTTTACTTAATCTTTGCTTAGCAACTTTAAAATAATTTTTTTCTTTTTCAATTCCGTAATAATTTCTCCCTAATTTTTTAGCAACTGTTGCTGTTGTTCCTGATCCTAAAAAAGGGTCTAAAACTAAATCATTTTTATTAGATGTTGCTAATAAAATTCTGTGGAGTAGAGCTTCAGGTTTCTGTGTAGAATGGACTTTTTTACCATTCTTTTTTAGTCTTTCAGAACCATTACAAATTGGTAATTCCCAGTTAGATCTCATTTGAAGATCGTCATTTAAACATTTTAAGGATTGATAATTAAAAGTGTATTTTGATTTTTCAGACTTAGATGCCCAAATTAAAGTTTCGTGGGCGTTTGTAAAGCGCGTTCCTCTAAAATTTGGCATAGGATTTTTTTTATTCCAAATGACATCATTTAAAATCCAAAAACCTAAATTTTGTATTACTGTACCTACTCGGAAGATATTGTGATAACTGCCAATTACCCAAATAGCTCCATTCTTTTTCAAAATCCTTTTGCACTCAGTCAACCACAAATAAGTAAAGTCATCATAATTTTTAAAATTTTCAAATTGATCCCATTTATCATTTACTGCACTTACTTTAGATCTATCTGGTCTTGTTAATTCACTCTTTAATTGTAGGTTGTAAGGAGGGTCAGCAAAAATTAAGTCAAAAGTCTCATCTGGAATTTTTTTTAATTCCTTCAGGCTATCTCCGTTAATTAATTTATTTTTAAAATCTAAATTCATTTTATAAAAATAAATTAGACTCGAAAAAGATTCTTGGGTCAACCTATGATTGAATTATGAAGACTCAATTTGTGTATTTAATTTTTGAAATATCTATATCTAGTATTTATTACTTTGAGGTATTTAATTTTTTTAAAGGTGAAAAAGTCTTTCTGTGATGAATTGTGAACCCAAACTTTTTGATAGCCCTAAAATGTTGTTTAGTTCCATACCCATAATTTTGACCCCATGAGTAACTTTTATATTTAATACCTAATTTTGAAATAAAATCATCACGAGCTACTTTTGCAATAATTGATGCAGCAGAAATTGACGGTATTTTTTGATCTCCCTTGATTACAGATTTAAGTTTGTAGTTTTCTATCTTTGGTAATTTATTTCCATCAATTAAAATCATAGAGGGTTTTTTTTTTAATTTAAGGATTGCTCTTTTCATTGCCATCAAACTAGCCTGTAAGATATTTTTTTTTTCAATCTCACGGATCGATGCTTTTGCTATGGCCCATGTAGAATTTTTTTTGATATACTGAGCTAAAATTTCTCTCCTTTTTTTTGATAACTTCTTTGAGTCTTTTAATAGTTTTTTGTTTATCGAGTGATTTAAAATTACAGCTGCTGCATATACAGGTCCCACTAAACTTCCACGCCCAACCTCATCAACTCCAGCAATTAATTTCATTAAAACTTTATATTTAGATCTTGAATTTTTTGCTTAATCATTTTTAAATCTGCCCAAGAATATTTCTTATTCTCTGGGAATCTAATTAAATATGATGGACTGTAACTAATCATTAAGGGGACTGTTTTACTTCCTATAATTATTTCTTTCCATTTCCCTCTTTCATCTGAAATTTTACTCTTTAACCCAGTGACAGCCTCCATCGCAGTTCCACCCATTAGAATTAACATTTGTGGATTAATTATTGAAATATGTTCTTTCAAAAATTTAGAATATCTTTTTATATCACTAGTATTAGGTTTTCTTTCATCAGTTGTCTTATAGTTTATTGAATAAGTTAAATAAATATTATGCATTGATACATTGATAGCTAAGAGCATCTTTTCTAAAAGCTTTCCCACATCACCTTGAAAAAGTAACCCAGACTCATCTTCTTCCTCACCAGGTGCATCACCAATTAACATTATAGAACTGTTGATATTTCCACTACCAAATAAAAGATTTTTTGAACCTTTCTTTAGATTGCAATCCTCAATTGTATTTATTAGATTTTTAAGATCAGATAGCTTCTTTTTTTTTTGTGAGTTTGAATTAATCAGATTATTTTTTAAATCTTTATACCTATTTTGGGGTTCATTATTGAAGATAAAATCTGTCTCAAATGTTTTAATGAAATCTTGTGTAAATTTAGTGTTTTGATTTAGGGGTTTTTTAGACATAGAATAAACTAATGTGTTTAAAAAAAGTTTTAACGGTAATTATATTCATAATATTCTATCAGACTCATCTTTATTCTAAAAGCAATAGTTTCAATAATTTTAATCCAAAAAATTTATCAAATTATTTTTCTGGAATAGTTGCTTTCGAAAATAAAAAAAATTCTGAAGCATTGAATTTTTATAACTCTTCAAAAATATTGATTAATCAGCACGATCCATACCTAAAAAGATATATAACTAGTTTAGTGCTAGAGAATAAAGTTTCTCAAGCAATTAATATTATTAGGCTAAACAGAGGGAATGAAAATACAAAATTTTTTGATGCATATTTGTTATTAATTATCGACAGTTTAAAACGTGGTAATTTTGATGATGCTTATGATCAAGTTAATAGAGTAGCAGATTTTTTTAGTGAAGAAAAATTAAAGTTAGCAATTCTTAATATTTTAAAAGAATACATTTATGTTTTTAAAGAAAAAAACTATTTTGAAAACAGAACAAGTTACGGAAATTTATCAAAAATTTCAGACGCTTTTCAAAAATGCTATTTAGATGATAGAAATACTGAAAATTATTTCTTGAAAGTGATTAATGAAATTGACTCTGATTACTCGAGATACGTGTTTTTTTATGTCAGTTATTTAATTGAAAAAGGGAGATTTTCTAATATTCGTAATGTTCTATCAGAATATGATTATATTAATTCTAAATTATTAATATCCCAATCTAAAAATTGGATGGAGGACAGAAAATATGAAAAATTTGCGAACATATTTTCATGTAAAAATCATAATCATGTAATTAGTGAATTTTTATTTTTGGTTTCTAATCTTTATTCATCCCAAGACGATTTTGAAAAATCTAATTTTTACTTATATCTCTCAAATTATTTGAATCCAAAGTTTATATACAATTTATCTTTAGTAGCTGAGAATTATTACTTTAATGAAGATTTCATTAGAGCCAAAAAAATTTTAAAAAGATTTGATAGAGAGGACAAAATTTATTATTGGTTTCGTATTAAAAAAGAGGCACAAATTATAGCTGAGGAGGATAATAACAAAAAAAGATCAGTTGCTTTTATAACGTCTGAATTCAATAAAATTAAAAAACATAATCATAAGATGATTTTTGATATAGCTAACTTTTATAAAAGTTCTAAAGATTATGATAATGCAATAAAATATTATTCAAAAGTAATTGAAGATCTAGATGATAATAACATAATTAAAGCTGATATGCTTTACAGAAGGGGTGGAAGCTACGAGAGAATTGGTAAATATGAAAAATCAGATAAAGATTTGTTAATGTCTTTAAATATAGAACCAAATGATGCCTACGTTCTAAATTATTTAGCATATTCATGGCTTGAAAGAGATTACAGAATAGATGAAGCGTTAGATATGCTTAAAATTGCCTATGAGTTAGAAAGTAATGATCCATATATAATTGACTCAATTGGTTGGGCTTATTATTTAATAGAGGATTATTCAAAGGCTGAAAAATTTTTGCAAAGAGCAGTAGAATTAATGCCTGAAGATCCAATAGTAAATGATCACTATGGTGATATCTTATGGAAATTAGATCAAAAAATACAAGCAAGATATTTTTGGAAAAATGTACTTAAAATGAAAAAAACAGAGAAAGAAATGAAAGATAAGATTAATCTTAAATTAATAAAAGGCATAAAAAAATCATAATTAATGAAATTTAAGAAGATTAAGTCATATGCTAAAATTAATTTAGCATTAAATGTTATTGGTAAATCATCCAAGCTTCATAAAATAGAAAGCCTGGTTGCTTTTATAAATATCTATGACCTTATTCTCATAAAAAAAATTAAAAAAAAAAATCATATTGTAAAATTTAGAGGAAAATTTTCAAAAAATATTGGCTCGAAAAACAGTATTACTAAGTTATTAGATATACTTGATGAAAAAAAATTACTTCAAGAAAAATTTCATATCGAGATAGTCAAGCATGTACCACAACAGTCTGGTTTAGGGGGTGGTTCAATGAATGCCGCTAGAATTCTTAATTATTTTATTCAGGAAAAAATATTCTCTTTAGATAAAGATAAAATTCATTCAATAGTTAGTTATGTAGGATCAGATGTAATATTAGGGTTAACTAATGATTATCAAGTTTTGACCTCTAAAAACCAAACTAAAAAATTTAAAAATTGTAAAAAATTATATACATTAGTTGTTAAACCTAATTTTGGCTGTTCGACAAAAGCTATTTACGCAGACGTAAGAAATTATGAGACTGCCAAATTTAATACTCCTAGAAAGAAAATGTTTAATCTTAATTTTCTAAAAAAAATGAGTAATTCTCTAGAAAAAATTGTCTTGGTAAAACACCCAATCTTGAAAAAAATTAAAATTTATTTAACAAATTTATATAATCCTGAGTTTGTAAGAATGACTGGCTCTGGATCAGCTTTTATAGCCTATTATAATTCAAAAAAAAAATGCGACAAAGCACTTATACAATTTAATAAAGAATATAAAAAATATTGGTGTATAAGCTCAAAAACTATATAAATTTTATTTTTTTGTGTTATATCAATTTTATATTGGGGCGTAGCCAAGCGGTAAGGCACGGGTTTTTGGTACCTGCATCCTAGGTTCGAATCCTAGCGCCCCAGCCAAATATGAAAAGTTTTATTGACAAATTTTTTTTCAGACGAAACAATCTAGATCTGATAAGCAAGAAAATAAGGGAAATATCCAAAAAAACCCCTGTGTCTCAAATATTTAATATTATCAATTCTTATTCATCTACAAGTGAACTTAGATATGTTGGTGGTTGTATAAGAAAAGTTATAAATAATGAAAATTTTGATGATATCGATTTAGCAACAAATATAGATCCAACAGAGGTTTGTTCTGCACTCAAAAAAAGCAACGTTGAATTCTATGAGAGTGGAATAGATCATGGCACAATAACAGCAATAGTAGGGGATAGTAAATTTGAAATTACTAGTTTGAGAGAAGATATTTTAACTGATGGCCGTCATGCAAAAGTCAAATTTTCTAAAGATTGGAAAACTGATGCTTCGCGAAGAGATTTCACCATCAATTCTATTTACTCAGATAAAGAAGGCAACTTATTTGATCCATACAACGGTTATGAGGATATTAAAAAGGGTAAAATTAATTTTATTGGTAACCCAGAAAAAAGAATAAAAGAAGATTACTTGAGAATATTAAGATATTTACGTTTTTTTTTAAATTATTCTAAACAACCACATGATCCTAAAATTGTTAAAGTTTTAAAAATGAATCTTATGGGCATCGCAAATCTTTCCAAAGAAAGACTGATAGACGAACTAAGAAAGACTCTCAAACCAAATATGTTAGAAAGTTTATCAAAAGATAAAATAATTTTAGAAATTTTTGTTTCAGTTTTTCCTCAACTAAAACACTTTAATATTTTTTCTAGGCTAAATACTAATCTAAAGGATATGCTCTCCAAAGTTGATTTTATCTTTATCATTTCATTATTAATTATCGATGAAACTGATAATGTGGAGTATTTCATTTATAAATTTAACTTATCTAAAAAGGACCAAAAAAGGATTAGAAATATAAGTGATTTTTATAAAAAAAAAATAACTTCAAAAACTTTTACTGAAAAAAATTTAAATTTGATCTTTTATCATTCAGGCAAAGAGGCAGTCTTGGATATTTTAAATTATAGAATATTAAAAACTAACAAATTAGATAACAATATAGTGGCATTAATTAGCAAATTTGAAATTAAATCGGTACCGACAATGCCATTTAAAGCAGATTTTTTAATGTCAAAGTATGATATTCCAGAAGGAAAAATGTTAGGAGAAAAACTAAAACTTATTGAGAGTAAATGGGTCGAAAATAATTTTCAAATATCAGAACAACAGATTGAAAACATAATTAATAATTAAATATATTTAACATCTTTAATTTCAAAGTTTTTTTTACCGGCAGGAGTAGTAATTTCGACTAGATCATTTTTATTTTTCCCAATGAGCCCTCTTCCTATTGGTGATTGATAGTAAATTAATTTACTTTTAAGATCTGCTTCATCCTTTCCAACAATCTTGTAATTTATTTTTTCACCTGTATCTAAATTTTCTAAAAAAACTGTTGATCCAAAAATAACTTTGCCATCATTATTCAATTTTGTAACATCAATAATGTTTGCTCTTGCGATTATGTCATTAATTTCAGTAATTCTTCCCTCATTATGGGATTGTTCCTCTTTAGCAGCATGATACTCAGCATTTTCTTTCAAGTCTCCATGTGAACGAGCTTCAGCAATTGCAGCAACAATTTTAGGGCGTTTTTTTTCTTTTAAAAAAATTAGTTCTTCTTTAAGTTTATTTAGACCGTTTAAAGTAATTGGCTCTTTATCCATTTTATTTCCATTTTGCAATAGGTGGTAGCGACATTAAAATGCCTTCAACGTTTCCACCTGTTTGTAAACCAAATTTTGTCCCTCTATCGTAAAGCAAATTAAATTCTGTATACCTACCTCTTTTTATATATTGCATTTCCTTATCTTTTAAAGTCCATTTTTTTTTTAACTTTTTTTTGATAATTTTTTTAAATATTAATTCAAATGTGGTACCGACTTCCCTGACAAATTTAAAATCTTTTTCAAAATTATTTTTTTTGTAGTCAAAAAAAATTCCCCCAATACCTCTTGCTTCTTTTCGGTGGGGTAAATAAAAATATTCGTCACACCATTTTTTATATTTTGGATAATATTTTTTGTTATGACGATTACACATCTTTTTTAATATTTTGTGAAATTCCTTTTTCTCATTTTCATCTTTTTTGGATGGAGTGACATCCATACCTCCACCAAACCAATCATGAGATGTGCAAATATATCTAGTATTAAAATGCATCGCTGGAATTAGGGGGTTTCTCATATGCATCACTACAGAAATACCTGATGCCCAAAAATTTGGATTTTTTTCGGCACCTGGAATTTGTTTTTGAAAATGTTTTGGAAATTTTCCATAAACTTTTGAAAAATTTACGCCTACTTTGTCAAATATTCTTCCATCTTTAAGTATTCTATATTCACCACCACCTTCATCTTTATTTTGATTTCTTTTCCATGTCGTGGACTCAAATTTAATTTTATTTTTTTCTAACTCACTTATGCTATGACATATTGAGTCTTGTAAAGTTTTAAACCAGCTACTTGTTAAATCTTTTCTAATTTCAAAATCCATATCAAATTAAATTTGTTTGTCTTAGGCTCTCGGCTAAAATGACAGCAACAGATGAAGAGACATTAAGTGACCTTTTATTATCTTTCATAGGTATCTTTAATTTATTTTTAATTAGTTTATGTACTTTTTCTGGTACCCCAGCACTTTCCCTTCCAAATAAAATAGTATCATTTTTTTCAAACTTAAATTTAGTATATGAAATTGGGGCCTTAGTTGTCATTAATACAATTCTGTGATTCTCCTTACTTTCATAAAATCTGTCAAAGCTTTGGTAAAATCTAATCATTTTATTATCCATATAATCCATTACGACTCTTTTAAATCTCTTATCATTCAATAAGAAGCCGCATGGTTCTATAATCTCTAATTCTACCCCAAGACAGGCACAAGTTCTAATTATAGCTGCTGTATTTTGGGGTATATCAGGTTCAAATAAAGCAATTTTAGGCCCTGTAAATATTGAACTATTATGTGTCATTCTTTCAGTAGTAAATTGAATATTTTATATTATATGAAACATATATTTAAGTAGAAAAAATCTATTTTGAGTATATTTAATTAATTTTAAAAATGTCTGAAAAAAAAACTGAAAGAAGAGATTTTTTATTCACAGCTACAGCTGCAGTTGGCGCTGTAGGAGTGGGGGCTACAGTTTGGCCGATGATAGATCAAATGAATCCAGATGCTTCAGTTAAGGCTTTAGCCAGCACTGAAGTAGATGTGAGCTCAGTGAACCCAGGAAAAACTATAACAGTTTTGTGGAGAGGTAAGCCTGTTTTTATAAGAAGAAGAACTCAAGATGAAATTAATGAGGCAAAAGCAGTTAAGTTAAAAGATTTAAAACACCCTGAAAAAGATGAAGATAGAGCTAAAAATCCAGAGTGGCTTGTGATGCTTGGAGTATGCACGCATTTAGGTTGTGTACCCTTAGACCAAAAAGGCGATTACAACGGTTGGTTCTGCCCGTGCCATGGATCTCATTACGATATTTCTGGAAGAATTAGAAAAGGACCAGCGCCTACAAACATGGAAATTCCTAAGTATGAATTTGTTAACGCCAATACTATTAAGATCGGATAAAAACTATGAGTGATCACGAATATACACCCAAGTCAAATTTTGGAAAATGGTTTAATGATAGATTACCATTACTAACTTTAGCAAACCATTTAACTGACTATCCAACACCTAAGAATTTAAATTATTGGTGGACATTTGGTGGTATTTTAACTTTTTGTTTAGTTACCCAAATAGTTACAGGTTTAGTTCTTGCTATGCACTATATTGCTCATGCCGATATGGCATTTGATAGTGTGGAACATATAATGCGTGATGTGAATTATGGATGGTTGATAAGATATATTCATGCAAATGGAGCATCAATGTTTTTTCTAGCTGTCTACATACATATATTTAGATCCCTGTTCTACGGATCTTATAAAGCTCCAAGAGAAATAATCTGGATTATAGGTATTATTATTTATTTATTGATGATGGCAGCTGCTTTTATGGGTTATGTTCTTCCTTGGGGACAAATGAGTTTTTGGGGAGCGACTGTTATTACAAATTTGTTTAGCGCGATCCCATTAGTTGGTGAAGGTATTGTAACATGGTTGTGGGGAGGGTATTCTGTTGACAACCCAACATTAACAAGATTCTTTACTCTTCATTATTTAATTCCTTTTTTAATTTTAGGTTTAGTTGTTCTTCATATATGGGCATTACATGTTCCAGGTAATAATAATCCGATTGGTATAGACGTTAAAAAACCTTCTAAAGATACTGTACCTTTTCATCCTTACATAGTTATAAAGGATGCTTTTGCTTTACTAATGTTCATGATTGTTTTTGCTTTTTTTGTTTTTTATACACCAAATATTTTAGGTCATGCAGATAACTATATAGAAGCAAATCCGCTTGTTACACCAGCCCATATTGTTCCCGAATGGTACCTATTGCCATTTTACGCAATTTTAAGATCAGTACCTGATAAATTAATGGGTGTAATAGCAATGTTATCAGCTATTTTTATTTTAGCAGCCTTACCTTGGTTGGATACCTCAAAAATAAGATCAGCAGTATTTAGACCTCTATACAGACAATTTTATTGGATCCTTGTAGCTGATGTTTTAATTTTAGGATACGTAGGAGCAATGCCCGCTGAAGGTTTATATTTGCTTATTGCTAGAGTAGCGACCGCGTACTATTTTTTACATTTTTTAGTTATTTTACCTATTTTAGGCTATAAGGAGAGAACATTACCAGTCCCATTAAGCATTACAGAACCAGTTTTAGGTGGCTCTTCAAACTTAGCAGCCGCCAGAGATGATAGTAGGTTAGAAAAATTAAAGTGAAAAAATTCTTAAAATTATTTTTTTACATCTTCTTTTTAATCCCTTTTTTGCCCCAGGTATATGCTGCAGAAAAGGTCGAATACTTGACCACCGATTGGAGTTTCAAAGGTTTATTTGGTAAGTTTGACCGTTCAGCTTTACAGAGAGGTTACCACGTTTATACTGAAGTATGTTCCTCTTGTCATTCTATGAAATACTTAAGTTATAGAAATTTAGCTCAAGAAGGGGGTCCCGAATTTACTGAAGCTGAGGCCAAAGCAATCGCGGCTTCTTTTGAGGTAACTGATGGTCCCAACTCTGATGGAGAGATGTTTACTAGACCTGGAAAATTGTCAGATAAATTTGTAATGCCTTATGAAAATGTAAAAGCAGCTCAAGCTGCTAATGGGGGAGCTTATCCACCTGATATGTCTGTACTAGTTAAAGCAAGGGGGGGTGGAGTAGATTATATTTACTCATTATTGCAAGGGTATGAAGATCCACCACCAGGAGTTACTTTAGATGATGGAGTTTACTATAATAAATATATGTACGGAAACAAAATAAAAATGTCCAACCAATTATCCGATGGTTTAATTGAGTATTCAGATGGTACAAAGGCCACAGTTGAACAGATGTCAAAAGATGTCACTACTTTTCTGATGTGGGCAGCTGAACCTCATTTAGAATCTAGACATAAAATGGGATTTAAAGCAATCGTATACTTAATTATTCTTACAATTTTAGTTTACTTCAGTATGAAAAGAATTTGGTCACGTATTGAAACGAAAGTTTAGAATATCTCCATCTTGAACAATATAATCTTTACCTTCTAATCTCATTTTACCATTAGTTTTTGAATTCAACCAACCTTCATTACTAATAAAATCATCATATGAAACCGTTTCAGCTCTTATGAATCCTTTTTCAAAATCTGAATGAATTTCACCTGCTGCCTCGGGTGCAGTACTATTAATTTGAATAGTCCATGCTCTAGTCTCTTCTGGACCAGACGTGAAGTAAGTCTCTAATCCGAGAATACTATAAGCCTTTTGAATTAAAAGGCTTAAGCCTGTATTCTTTAAGCCAATCATTTCCATGTAGTTTCCCTTTTCATTAATATCAAATTCATTAATTTGATTCTCTATATCTGCAGATATAACCAATGTATTTTCCTGGCCAAATTTATTTATAAAGGTTTTTGAGTAATTGTTACCACTCTGAACACTTTTTTCATCAACATTACATACAAATATTTTAGGTTTTAGAGATAATAGTCCACTTTGATTTAATAGCTTTTTATCAAATTGGTTTTTTATAATAGTAATATCCTTGTCATTATTGATACAATCTAAAGTATACTCAAGAATTTTAATTATTGTTTCATCGACATTTTTTTTATTGTTTTTTTCCAGTCTTTTTTGTATCGATTCAAGGTCAGCAAGCATCAGTTCTGTTTCAATAATTTCTAGATCTCTTACTGGATCTACAGTTGAATTTACATTTTGTATATCACTAGAATCAAAACATCTTATCATATGAATTATTGCATCTACTTCTCTTATATGAGAAAGAAATTTATTTCCAAGACCTTCACCTTTTGAGGCACCCTTGACCAATCCTGCAATATCAACAAATGAAATTGTTGTATTAATAACTTTTTTAGACTTGGATATTTTTGCTAAACTATCAAGCCTATCATCAGGCACAGCAACAATACCAACATTAGGATCAATTGTACAAAATGGAAAATTTGCAGCCTGAGCTTTATTTGAATTTGTTAAAGCATTAAACAATGTAGATTTACCAACATTTGGTAAACCAATGATCCCACATTTTAAGCTCATTGTTTATTATTAACAGTACTTGAGAATAGATCCAATTTTTTTTCTACTAAAATAGAAATTGACTCAGTAATGCTATCTGAAATTCTTTCAATACCATCTGTTTCATCTTCGTCAAAATTTTGCAAAACATAATCTGCAACCTCAATACCGTTCTTAGGTTTTCCAATACCTATCCTAACTCTTGAATAATCTTTGCCGATGAATTTGTCAATTGAGGCAATCCCATTATGTCCCGCACTTGAGCCACCAAATTTTACTTTAATCTTTCCTAATTCAACATCAAGATCATCGTGAAAAACTATTACATCTTCAGCATTGATTTTAAAATATTCAATTAACTCTCTTATGCAAATGCCTGAATTGTTCATAAATGTTAAGGGTTTAATTGCATAAATTTTCTTATTATTAATATTTCCAGTTGTAAGAAGACCTTTAAATTTTGGCTTTTGCTTAGAAAGACTAAATTTTTTATTAATATTGTCTATAATTTTAAAACCTACATTATGCCGGTTATTTTCGCTATCTGGAGTTGGGTTACCTAGACCTACAAACAAAAGCATAAATTATTGATAAGTTATATTCAATTTAATGAGATTATTTTTTTTCTTCTGAAGGTTTTTTATCGGCAGGTTTTTTATCAGCAGCATCTTTTTTTTCGCCTTCAGCAGGTGTCTTTTCATCATCAGCTGCTGCCTCTGTTCCTTCTGCTCCTGGTTCACCTTCTGTTGTTTCAGCCTCAGCTGGTTTTTCTGGTTCTTTCATTACAGTCGGCGCCGCCAGAGTGGCAATTACAAAATCTCTTCCTTGAATGGTAGGAGTTACCTCACTATCTAATTTTACAGATGAAATTTTAAAACTTTCACCAATATCTATACCATCTAAATCAATTGTAATATTTTCAGGAATTTTTTCACTAGGACACTTTAATTCAACTTTTCTTCTAACAATGTTTAATACACCACCTCTTTTAAGTCCTGGAGATTTATCATGATTGATAAAGTTGACTGGAACTTCAATTTTAATTTTAACACCAGGTAAAATTCTCAAAAAATCAACATGAGCTGGTTCGTCATTTAAGATATGATATTTTACTTCTTTTGGTAAAACATTTAGATTTTTACCACCAACATTTAGCGAGATTATATTTGATAAAAAGTTCTCTTTCTCAATAAGGTATTTAAGCTTTTTCTTTGAAATAGAAACTTTTTGATTTTCATCTTTACCACCATAAACAATTGCAGGAACTTCTCCATTTTTCCTAATAGCGTTTAATTCGCCTTTAGTCTTGTTGTCTCTGATGTTAGCTTCTAATGAATTCATAAAACAGAGCTTTTTAACTCATGTTGATAAATAATCAAGGTAATTATTTAAATAAATCTGAAACCGAAGTTGAATTAGAAATTCTTTTAATCGCCTCACCCATAAGGCCAGAAATTGGTAAAACTTCTATGTTTTTTACATTTTTTGTTTTTTCAATATTGTCAATTGTATCAGTTATTACTAAATTTTTAATTACAGAATTTTTAATTTTTTTTACCGCATCTCCACTTAATACTCCGTGCGTAATATAAACAAAAACATCTTTGGCACCTCTATTTTTTAGAGCTTTAGCTGCATTAACTATAGTTCCACCAGAGTCAATTATATCATCGACAAGAATACAAGTCTTACCTTTAACATCGCCAATTATGTTCATTACTTGAGATTGGCCAGGTTTAGGTCTCCTTTTGTCAACTATTGCAAGACCAACATTTAAAATTTTTCCGAGTGCTCTAGCCCGTTCAGTTCCACCGACATCAGGTGCAACGCAAACTATGTTCTTATTTCTAATTTTTTTTTTAATGTGTCTTGCAAAAATTGGCGTTGCAAAAAGATTGTCTACAGGAATATCAAAAAACCCTTGAATTTGACCAGCATGCAAATCTACGGTTACAATTCTATCTGCTCCAGCGTTAGTAATAAGATTAGAAACAAGTTTTGCAGAAATCGAAGTTCGTGGCACAACTTTTCTATCTTGTCTTGCATAACCGAAGTAAGGAATAACAGCAGTAATATTTTTTGCCGAAGATCTTTTAAGAGCATCAATGCATAGCAATAATTCCATTAAATTATCATTGGCGGGAGATGATATTGACTGAATTATAAAAATACTATTGCCTCTAATATTTTCATTTATTTCTATGTAAATTTCTCCGTCAGCAAATTTTCTGATACTTGAATTTACCAATTTTGATTTTAGGTATTTTGAAATATTTTTACTTAGCGTTTTATTGCTATTTCCAGTTAGTAATTTCATTAAAAGTTTAATTAATCATAATTATTGAAATATTTCTACCATAATCATTAAGATTTAATTTCGATGCTCTTCTTGCACTAAAAAAATTATTTTTTTTATCAAATGTATCAATTTTAATCATATCAATTCTATTGATTTTTTGTGATTTAAGTTGAGCTTTTACATAATTTGGTAGGTCAAAATAAATTAACTTGTTTTTATATCTAAAGAAAACTTTGTTTTTTTTGTGTTTCTTAATAAATTTTTTTTTAAAGTCGGCTTTTACCTCGTAGTTTTTTTGAGTAATTGATGGACCTATTGCCCCAACAATATTTTTTGGATTGCATCCTTTTTTAAGCATAAAATTAATAACTTTTTTGATTATGTCTCTATATGCACCTTTCCAACCAGCATGTATGGCTGCGATAATTTTTTTTTCAAAGTCGTATAACAACACTGGTACACAATCAGCAGTCAATACAGCTATCGGAAGTTTTTTTTGATCAGTTAGAATTGCATCAGCTTTTATCCTTTTTTTTAAATTAGAATTTTTATTAAGAAAAACCAACTTATTGCTATGTACTTGATTAACCAAATAAATATTTTTCGTTTTTTTTCCTATTTTATTTTTGACAATTCTTAAATTTTTTAAAATATTATTTCTTTTATCGAGAGAACCAGGGCCACAGTTAAGACTTTTATATATTCCTTTTGACTTACCTCCATTCATATTAAAAAAACCGTGACTTATACTTTTATTATTTAATAATTTTTGGGAGGTGATCAGATCAAAATCCTAAATTAAAATTGTTATTTTGATTTTTTATTAACATAACTTTAAACAATTTTCCCATTTGTTTTTCATCTGTAAGCCTTTTTAATCTGTAGTAAATATCTGCTTTTTTTAAAAAGTTTTGATTTTTTGCAATCATCTCAGCCCTTTCATGAATTCCCATCTTTGTAAGAAATTCTTTTTGTGTTGTTAAACTATGCTTTAATCCCCCTAGTTTCTCGATTATTTTTTCAAATAATCGGAAATTAATATTATGTGTGATATCGGAACTTCCAATTTTAGCTAAAATATCTGAATATTTGTGTTTATATAATGCTTGTAAAGTATTTTTCATTTTGTCCTCAGTATATCCATAATCTATAATTAAAATTCCTCCAGATCTCACTTTGATTATCTTTGAAATTTGTTTGAGGTAATTAATACCAGGCTCTGAATATTCTATAAAATTTTGATTTTTAGATATTCTAAAATCAATCTTTTTTTCATAATTTTTCATATTAATCCTTTTTTCCAAGAAAAAAGTTTTTTCTTTGTTTGAACTAACAAATCTTTCAAACCATAAATTCCCTTTTTTTTGAAATTGTTTAATTGCAAGTGCATCAAAAAACTCATTTGCAAGAAATATACTAGGAATTTTTTTAATTTTTTTTAAATCGTTTATCCAATTTATATTTGAATTTAATAATTCTTTTTTTTGTATCTTTTTCAAAGTAGGGCTTATTTCATGAATAACCAACCTACAGGATTTGAAAAACGATGGGAATTTTTTAAAACTTTCTATGAGAATTTTCATCATTGCAGCATTTCCTGCACCAAGTTCGATTAAGTTAAATTCTTTTGGTGACCCAATACTTTTCCAAAAACTTACAACCCAAATAGCAATCATTTCAGAAAATAATCTTGATACGTTAGGAGCTGTAATAAAATCTCCTTTTTTGCCAAATGGGTTTTTTTTTATGTAGTACCCAGACTTTTTGTTATACAGAGAGATATTGATAAACTTGTCTAAGGGTAGATTAAATATTTTGTCTGTTTTCATATTTAGAGATTGATAAATAAAATCCGATTATTAAAAAAAAGATACTTATAAGTTGTCCCATGGTCAGATTGAATAATAAATAACCCAGTTGGTCATCAGGAACTCTTAAAAACTCAATTGTAAATCTAAAAATTGAGTAAAAAACTAGAAATATACCAGAGATAAAACCAGGTCTTTTAGAGTAACTCTTATTTTTAAAATATATAAGAATTAAAAATAGAACTATACCTTCAAAAAATGCTTCATATAGCTGGGTGGGATGTCGATACAAATTATCTATTTGTATAAATTGGACGGCCCAAGCAACATTAGTTTCGACACCATAAAGTTCCGAATTAATAAAATTTGCTATTCTACCAAAAAAAATACCTATGGGCGCAACAAGAGAGACAATATCTAAATAACTAAATGAATTTTGTAAATTTTTTTTTGCAAAAAAATTACTTGCAATGACGATCCCTATAACTCCTCCATGAAACGACATACCACCTTGCCAAATTTTAAAAATATCTAATAAATTATTGATATAAAATTCAAAGTTATAAAATATAACGTAACCTAATCTACCACCAATAATTAAACCTAAAATTAGAAAAGTTAAGTAATCATCAAATTTTTCACTTACCTTTGGTTCAGAGATAAAAATTTTTTTACTTAAAAACCACCCCAGCAAAATACCAACAATATAAGCTAGAGAATACCATCTAATTTCAAAGGATAAAATTTGAAATGCAACTGGGTCAAAATTATTAATGAACATTTTTATTTTTAAATATAGATTATAATTATAATAAGTTATTAGATTAATATATGAAAAACTCAAAGTTTGTAATTGAAAAACTTGCTAAATTATTTGAACAAGGCTTGGTATCGTCAAAAGACGTAGCTAATGAAATTATGACTATTTTGAAATCTAAAAGAGATGAATTGGTTTTTAAACTTAAATTAACTAGTAAAGATGAGTTTGAGATTCTTTTGAAAAGGGTTGAAATTTTAGAAAGAAAAATTGAAAAGATTAAATCAAAGAAAAATATTAAATCTAAACAGGCAAAAAAACTTTAACGCTCAAACCATTCATCTTAGATTTATCTAATTTAATATTGCCCCCGTGAGATTTAATTATATCTGATGCTATAGACAAGCCCAATCCAACGCTTGATTTTGAGTCCGCCCTGCCTTTATTAATTTTATAAAAAGGTTTAAATACATTTTCATACTCGGTTTTTGGAATACCTGGACCATCATCTTCAATTTTAATAAAAAGGTTATTATTATTTTTGTTTAACTCTATGTTAACTTTCTTAGCATACTTGATCGAGTTATCTAAAAGATTGTTAATACAACGAGTAATCAAGTTTTTTCTTCCATTAAAATAAATTCTAGGCATTAGTTCTAATGAAATATTATCATTGTTATATTTTAAGATAATTTCATTGATCAGATCAGTTAAATTAAACATCTCATCCTTTTCAGTAAATGAAGAACTGGTAAATTGAAGATACTCATTTAACATTTTTTCCATTTCATCTACATCTTCTGTTAATTTCCTTGAAAGTTCTTTGTCTTTTATAAAAGTTATTTGTAATTTCATTCTGGTTAGGGGTGTCCTTAAATCATGGCTAATTCCTGATAACATTTCAGATCTTTGATTTAGATGTCTTATTATTCTTTTTCTCATCTTGTCAAATTCATAGCCCGCCCTCCTAATTTCCGATGCACCTGATGGTTTAAATTCTTCAATTTCCTCACCTTTGCCAAATTTTTCTGCAGCTCTTGCAAGTTTAGATATTGGTCTAGTTTGATTTTTCAAAAAAATTAAAGATATTAATACCATGATCATAGCTGGAACAGTTATCCAGAGTGCAAATAATCTTGCTGATGAACTTGTTACCCTGTCCCTTGGTACTAGAAATTTGATATAACCATTTTTATATTTAATTCTAATATCAATTAATTCTTTATAATTAGTTGTATCAAACCAAAAATTATCTAACTTAAACCTAGATTTTAATTCACGTCTTAAAGTCCGATCTATTGGACTAAACCATCTATCAGTATATTTAAAATTAAATTGTTCATCTTTTACAAATTCAAAATTTAAATCTTGATAAATTGAAAAAAGGTTACCTATTTCATCCTTGTCATAAGTTTCATTTTTATAAAATTCAATAAATGTACTCATTTCATTTACCAGAGCTCTAGTCATGCCTTTAGTTGTTTTAATCCATAAACTGTCAAAAAAAACGACTGTTATAACAATTTGTAGTACAAGTACTGGAACTGCCACAATAAGCAGTGCTCTATAAAATAAACTTTTTGGAAGAATATTTTTTACAATTTTACTCAATCCATAAAACATATCCAGCTCCTCTCATTGTTTGCAAAAATTTAGGATTTTTTGGATCATCCTCAATTTTTTTTCTTAATCTTGTAATGATTACATCAATAGACCTCTCTTTATTTAAATTTATTAATTCACCAATATTTTCTCTAGAAAAAGTTTTACCCGGGTTGTTTATCATTTTTTCTAAAATAATTTTTTCAGTATTATTAATCTTAAATTCCTTATTATTCCTCTTAATTGTAAGCCTATTAAGATCAATTTTTATTTTATTAAATTCTATAATTCTTTTTTGAATTATTTTTTTTGTCTTATCTAAAATATTTTTAATTCTTAAAATTAGTTCCTTAGGCTCAAACGGCTTGGGTAAATAATCATCAGCTCCTATTTCCAAACCTTCAATTCTTTCACTAGGTTCTCCTTTGGCTGTTAACAGGATTATAGGGGCTTCTAATTTTCTCTTATTTTCTTGAATAAATTCTAATCCACTTTTACCTGGCATCATTATATCTAATATTATTAAATCAAATTTTATTAATTGAATTTTCTTTTCAGCATCTTCAGCATTTTCTGCTGTAGATATTAAAAACTTATTTTCATTTAAATATTTTTTTACCAAAGATCTTATTCCATCATCATCATCCACAACTAATATATGAGCAATAAAGTTATCCATTAATAATTTTTTTTAATACTTTATCAAAATTTATTACTTCTTCGGAACTAGAATTTAAAAGAGCATTATAAATTCTTTTTTTTTGCAATAGAAATATTTCCTGGAATATTTTTTTGCCTTTTTGATTTAAATAAACATGTTTAATTCTTGTATCTGTTTCATCTTTTTTAAAAACAATAATTTCTAACTTTATTAAATCTTTTAATACTCTATTTAAACTTTGTTTGGTTACTTTTAATTTTTTGAGTAATTTAGAAATTGAAATTCCCTCATACATTGATAGTAAATGTATGACTTTTTGATGTGCTAAACCAATTGAGTACTTGTTAAGAATTTTTTTTGAATCAGAAAAGGTTTCTCTATAGCCAATAAATAATTTCTCAATCAAATCTTTTAATTGGTCATCTTTTAGATATAAAAGTTCTTTCATAATAGGTAAGTTATATTGACATATTCAAGATACAAAGATATTTTTTAAAAATAAATAATTCATACATGATACCTTACGACAAAAGATCAGGAAAAATATGGTACAATGGCGATCTAGTTGATTGGTCTGAGGTTAAATTACACGTTTTAAGTCATGGATTGCATTATGCCAGTTGTGTTTTTGAGGGAGAACGAGTTTATGATGGATCCATCTTTAAATTAGAAGAACATACTTCAAGATTATTTTACTCAGCGAAGAGAATGGGTTTCGAAATTCCTTACACAGAAGAGGAAATTAATTCTGCTAGTAAAAAGATAATTGTGACTCAAAAAGTTGAAAACGGATATGTTAGACCAGTTGCATGGCGTGGAAGTGAAATGATGGCTATATCTGCCCAGCATACAAAAATTCATGTGGCAATTGCAACTTGGGAGTGGGGATCTTATTTTGATCCAAAACTTAAAATAGAGGGTATTAAATTAAATATATCTAAATGGCGAAGACCTGCACCAGATACCATACCTTGGGATACAAAAGCTTCAGGACTTTATATGATTTGTACTCTTTCAAAGCACGAAGCTGAGAAACAGGGATACACAGATTCTTTGATGTTGGATTACGAGGGAAATGTTGCTGAAGCGACAGGTGCTAATATTTTCTTTAAAGACAAAAATGGAGAGCTGCACACACCAATACCAGACTCATTTTTAGATGGTATTACAAGAAGAACTGTAATTGAGATTGCAAAATCTAAAAATATAAAAGTTCATGAAAGAAAAATAAATCCAAGTGAACTTCCAAATTTTGTTGGATGTTTTTTAACCGGGACAGCAGCAGAGGTAACCCCAGTATCTTGCATTGCTGAAAATCAGTACAAAGTTTGTGATATGATAATTAATCTTAATGAAAGCTATCAAACTTTGGTAAAAAAGAAAAAAGCAGCTTAATCCTTGTTATCTTCTGAAATTGCGTGATCAATTCCTTTTCGCATATATTCGTAACCGGTAAAAAGTGTTAAAGCTGCTGAGAGCCATAGTAAAACAATTCCGATGGTTTGAGCATTATAATCTTGAAAATTTATAATTTTATTTCCAGTATCACCTGAAAGTAAAAGAGCAATCGAAACCATTTGTAATACAGTTTTCAATTTAGCTAGATTTGAAACAGGAAGTTTAATTTTTCCCTTAGCTAAAAATTCTCTCAAACCTGATACCAATATTTCACGTGTAAGAATTATTATAGCAGCAATAACTTCATAATTTCGAATAGTACCGTCCATCACTAAAAGAATAAGAGCTGCAGCAACAATTATCTTATCTGCAATTGGATCTAGTAACTCACCTAGCTTAGATTCCTCTCCAAGTAATCTAGCTAACATACCATCTAAAAAATCGGTAAATGATGCGACTAAAAAAAGAATTAATGCAGTAAAGTCTCCATAAAAACCAGGAAGATAAAATGCTAAAACAAAAAATGGAACAATCAAAATTCTTCCAATGGTCAATATATTAGGTATTTTCTTAAGCATTTTTATTTTTATTCATGGAAAAAGTTATATATCTTTTTAGCAACTTTTTCTTCTACACCATCAACAGATTTTATTTCATCAAGACTTGCAGATTCCACTGCTCTCGCAGAACCAAAATGATTAAGTAATGCTCTTTTTCTTATCATCCCAATACCGTCTATTTGATCCAAAAGAGACTTACTTAAACCCTTTTTTCGCCTAGCTCTATGGGCACTTATTGCAAATCTATGAGATTCATCTCTGATTCTTTGAAGAAAAAAAAGGGTAGGATCATTTTTTGCGAATTTATATTCTTTACCATTATGAAAAAATGTTTCATTACCACTATTTCTAAATTTACCCTTGGCTATTGCAATTATAGGAATATCATGTAGCCCTAACTCATTTAAACTTTCTCTTGCAACTGAGTATTGGCCTTTTCCACCATCTATTAAAACTAGGTCAGGAAAAGTAAGGTAATTATCTTTTTCTTGGACAGCTTTTTTGAACCTTCTTGTTAAAACTTCTTTCATCATTCCATAGTCATCTTGCTCATTTTTTTTAATTTTTATATTAAATTTTCTATATCTTTTTTTGATAAACCCTTCATCGCCATAAGCAATTAAAGCACCAACACTATTTGTTCCTTGAATATGACTATTATCGTAAACTTCTATGAGATTGATGTTTGTTTCTAAATTAAATTTATTCACTACCGAGTCGAATAAACCTCGATTATTTTGGCTTTCATATAGTTTTCTATTAAGGCTATCTTTTGCATTTTTAATAGCTTGGTTAATAACTTTTAATTTTGCTCCTTTTTTTGCTACAGAAATAACTATTTGTTTATTCTCTTTTTGAGACAAAGTTTTTTCAATTAAAGTTTTTTCTTTTATTTCCTCAGATAAAATTATTGAGGAAGGGACACTTTTATTTTCATAAAATTGAGAAATGAAAGAATTTAAAATGTTACTTAATTTTTCATCAGGATCATGTTTTGGGAAAAACGACTGATTACCCCAATTTTGTTTAGATCTATAAAAAAATACTTGAATGCAAGTTTTACCAGACTCTTTATAACCAGCAATTACATCTGCCTCTACAAGATTAGCCTCATTTATTCTCTGAGATGATTGAATTATATTTAAAGACTTTATTCTATCCCTAAGTATTACTGCTTTTTCAAAATCTAAATCCTCACTAGCCTTTTCCATTTGATCGGATAAATTTTTTTGAATTCTTCTCGACTTACCAGAAACAAACTCAATTGCGTCCTTTACTGTTTGTTGATAATCTTCTTTTTTAATATAATCAACACACGGTGCAGAACATCTTTTAATTTGATATAAAATACACGGTCTCTCTCTATTTTTGAAAACAGTATCATCACAAACTCTTAAATGAAAAATTTTCTGTATCATTTTAATGGTCCAGTTTGCAGAACCGGCGGAGGCAAAAGGACCAAAATAAAATCCTTCTTTAGTTTTCTTTCCTCTATGTCTTTTAATTTGAGGCCATTTATCTTTATTGCCAATAAATATGAATGGAAAAGATTTATCATCTCTTAAAAGTATATTAAATTTGGGTTTATATTTTTTAATTAAATTCGCCTCTAATAGCAAAGCCTCGCTTTCATTGGATGTTGTAGTGACCTCAAGTTTTCTAGTTTGGGACAACATTCTTTCTGTTCGAATAATATGATTTTTTTCGGAGATATAACTTTTTAATCTATTGGGTAAATTTTTAGCTTTTCCAACATAAAGAATTTCCTCTTTTTCATTTAACATTCGGTAAACGCCAGGTAGTTTGGGAATTAATGAAAGTTCTTTTTTAATAACTTCTTTTCCAATTTCAGAGCTTATCATGACTTCTTTTTTTTGAAATTTGAATTCCAACAGACGAGCAATTTTTTAAAATTTCTAGTTTTTCAATTTTTAAGGTTATTTTACCTATTCTTTGGTCTTTAAATAGTTCATCAAATACAGCCTCAGCTAATGTCTCTAAAAAATTATAATGTTTCTTTTTTACTAAGTTCTTTATTAATTTTACCACCGTGCCATAGTTAACGATTGATTTAATATCCTTATCATTAGTTGGTTTTTTGTCCTCATAATCTATTTCTAAGCTAAATTTTACTTTTTGCGCTTTAACTTTTTCAAAATCATAATAACCAAGTTTTAAGTCTAAAATTAGTTCATTAATTAATATTTTTTTTTCGTAATTAAAAAGAGATTTTTTCTTATCAATTTTAACAACTTTAAAGTTATTTTTTGCCATCAGCTAAATTCTTGACTTGATATAATTTTTTATTTCTGAATTATAATACTGGAAACAAGTGCCTTGGTCCATATCGTGTCCTCTCTTGATAGGCTCCGTTTTATATTTTCCCTTCTTTTTACATTTTACACCGTTAATTTTTAAATCATCTGAAATGACTATTCTTTTCATGCCAGGTATATCTCCCAGCCAGTCTGATAGTAATCCTTCATAATTATCTCTTGGATGAGTAAAGGCTAGTAGCGGTACTTTCAAATTTTTAATTTCGTTGTTAAATTTTTCTCTGACTTTATATGGACCAGGTCTTTTTTTTTTGAAATTTTCTAAAGCTTTATCAGCTCCTAGTTTTTTAACTTTATATTGTTTTGAAAGTTTACCAAAACATGCCTGCATATATGCTATTCCTCCAGCTGCTTGATCGGGGTATCTTGAAAAAAATAGTAAAGTTGTGAGACCTCCACACGAATGTCCAGTGACAAAAATTTGATTTTTTGGAACACCTAAAGAATTTAGCTGTTTTACTAATTGCAAATTAGCATCAACCCTTTTGTCTATTTTTGTTTTTCCTACATACGGTTTATCTTTTGATATCCACCATTTTAGTGGCATATCACCTTTGATTTTATGAGTACAAAGATTATAAACCATAATCTCTTTTCCATTTATTCTCTCACCAACAAGTGAACCTTGATTTCTAATTTGTCCATAATCAGTACAAGATTTTCCCGAACCATCAAAAGTGTTTTGACCGTGATTATAAATTAAAATTATTTTTTCTTTAGGATTATCTATTTTTGATAGTTCTGTTACCTCTAATTTTTTTGATAAAAATCCACTTTGATTAATATTATGATTATCCGCATAAACTATTGTTGTAAGATATAACCAGATAGTAAGAATTAAAGATCTCATTCTTTGCTATTTATAACATCGGGAGTTTGCCAATTCAAATTTTGACCACTATCAATTGCCAAAACTTGACCTGTAATAGAACTATTTTCAATAAAAAATTTTACAGCTTTACATATTTCCTCAACATTCACCTGTTTTTTTAATGGTGTTGCTAAGTATTGTTTTTTAAAATGTTTATCAGATTGTCTTTTATTCTTTATTGTTGGGCCAGGAGCTATACCGTTTACACGTATTTTTGGTGCAAGACTCATAGCACTAGTTTTTGTTAATGTATAAAGTCCACTTTTACTTAACGTATAAGAAAAGAAAAATGGAGTTAGCTTAAAAACTCTTTGGTCAATAATATTTATGATGTTGTTATTTTTGCCCCTAGTATTCTTTGAAAACTCTTTTGACAAAAGAGCAGGGGCTTTAAGATTTGTTGAAAGATGCTTCTCCCAACTTTTTGAGCTAAAATTCTCTAATTTGTCATTCTCAAATATTGAGGCATTATTAATTAAGCAGTCAAAAAATTTCATTTTTGATTTTGAAAATTTGATAATTTTCAAAATATCTTTTTCTTTGCTTAAGTTACCTTTAACTAAATTTACAATTGATCCATATTTTTGTAATTTCCTCTTTAACTTTTCGGCCTTGGATTTTGATTTATTGTAATGGATAATTATTTTTATATTCGGGCCAGATAATTCCTCAGCAATTGCTGCACCAATTCTAGTTGCCCCACCAGTGATTATTATCTTCCGTGCTTCCACTTTTTATCTCTTTTTTTAGTCACTCTAGTCCCAGGCATACCTAGAGTAGATCTCCCTTTTGGATAGATCTTATTTTTTACATCATACTGTCTTATCTTAGGGTTTAAAGTTATTTCAAGCTCAGTACTTTGTAATTTTCTTATTTCATCTCTTATTTTGGCAGCTTCTTCAAACTCAAGATTAGAGGCAGATTCTTTCATCTTTTTATCTAAAGCTTTTAAATGTTTTTTTAAGTTTCCACCAACATTAGATCCTTCGCTAATTTTTACATAATCTTTTTCATATACACTTTCTAGAATATCACTAATTTCTTTTTTTACTGTCTTAGCATCAATTTTGTGTTTTTTATTGTACGCAAGCTGAATAGATCTTCTCCTGTCTGTTTCTTGCATTGCTTTTTTTATACTTTTAGTTTCTTTATCTGCGTATAAGATCACCTTACCATCAACATTTCTTGCTGCTCTTCCTATAGTTTGAATTAGAGAAGTTTCAGATCTTAAAAAACCCTCTTTATCTGCATCTAAAATTCCAACTAATGCACATTCTGGTATATCCAAACCTTCTCTTAATAGGTTGATTCCAACCAAAACATCAAAGACACCCATCCTTAAATCTCTCATTATTTCAATTCTCTCTAATGTATCTATGTCTGAGTGGAGGTATCTAACCTTTACTCCATTCTCATGAAGATACTCAGTCAAATCTTCAGCCATTTTTTTAGTAAGAGTGGTTACTAAAACTCTATGATTTTTTTCGACAACTTTTTTGCATTCATGCATTAAGTCATCAACTTGATTTTTTGCAGGTCTAACTTCTACTGGAGGATCAATTAATCCTGTTGGTCTTATAACTTGATCGATAAATTTACCTTTTGTTTGATCTAATTCCCATGGACCTGGCGTAGCTGAAACAAAGATAGTTTGTGTTCTCATTAAATCCCATTCTTCAAATTTTAATGGTCTGTTGTCCATGCAAGAGGGAAGTCTAAAACCGTACTCCGCTAAAGTGCTTTTTCTTGACCTGTCTCCTTTATACATACCATTTAGCTGAGGAACAGTGACATGGCACTCATCAACAAAAATTAGTGTGTTATCAGGAAAATATTCAAATAATGTTGGAGGGGGCTCACCAGGTTTTCTTCCAGATAAAAATCTAGAATAATTTTCAATTCCTGCACAAGATCCCGTTGCTTCTATCATTTCTAAATCAAATTTAGTCCTCTCTTCTAACCTTTGGGCCTCTAATAATTTGTTTTCAGCTTTATGTTTTTTAAGTGTTATTTCTAATTCTTTTTTTATGTTAATGACTGCCTGTTCTATTGTAGGTTTGGGTGTGATGTAATGGCTATTTGCGTACACTTTTACTAAGCTAAGATCTCTTACTTTATCTCCAGTCAATGGATCAAATTCTTCTATTTGTTCAAGCTTTTCTCCAAATAAACTAAGTCTCCAAGCTCTATCCTCCAAATGTGACGGAAATATTTCCAAATATTCTCCTCTTGCTCTAAATGTTCCTCTATAAAAATTTTGATCATTACGTTTGTATTGTAAAGCGACTAAGGACTTAATTATTTGTTCCCTGTTATAGTCATAATTTTTTTGAAGAGTTAATGTCATTTTACTATAGGCCTCAACCGAACCTAGTCCATAGATACAAGACACACTTGCAACAATTAGCACATCATCTCTTTCAAGTAGTGATCTTGTAGCTGAATGTCTCATTCTATCTATTTGCTCGTTTATAGATGCTTCTTTTTCGATATAAGTATCTGATCTTGGTACATATGCCTCTGGAGTGTAATAATCGTAATATGAGACAAAATACTCAACAGCGTTATCAGGAAAAAAAGTTTTCATCTCACCATAAAGCTGAGCTGCCAAAGTTTTATTTGGAGCCAAAATCAAAGCTGGTCTATTTGTTGCCTCTATTACTTTTGCCATTGTAAAAGTTTTTCCGGAACCAGTTACTCCAAGTAAAACTTGATTAAATTCCTCTTTATTAGCTCCCTTAACTAATCTTTTAATAGCTTCAGGTTGATCACCCGCTGGTTTGAAGTCAGATTTAATTTTAAACTTTTTACCACCCTCTAGTTTTCCACTGATTTTTGGATTTTTACTCTGAATATCTGTAATTAAATCTTGATATGTATTTTCCATATATTAAAGAACGTAGTAGAATTAATTTATATTTCAATGAGCATAATATCAGACAGTCTAAAAAGAATTAAGCCATCCCCAACTATTGCAGTAACTCAAAAAGCAAGAGAACTAAGAGCTGCAGGAAAAGATGTAATTGGTTTAGGAGCTGGAGAACCAGATTTTGATACTCCTGATAATATTAAAAGCGCTGCAATAAAAGCTATAAAAAAAGGAGATACAAAGTATACCGCCGTAGATGGAACTCCAGCTTTAAAAAAAGCTATTGTTGCAAAATTTAAAAGAGAAAATAAATTAAACTACTCAGTTGATCAAATAACTGTCGGGACAGGAGGTAAACAAGTTCTTTACAATGCCTTTATGGCAACCTTAAACAAAGGAGATGAAGTAATTATCCCAGCTCCTTTTTGGGTTTCTTATCCTGATATGGTTTTATTAGCTGGAGGTAAACCTAAAATTGTAAAATGCACTGAACAAGAGGGTTTTAAGCTCACTGCAAAAAAATTAAAAAAAGCTATTTCAAAAAAAACTAAATGGGTCATTATTAATTCACCTTCAAATCCAACAGGTGCAGGCTATTCAAAAAAAGAAATTCAAGATTTAGCGAGGGTTTTAATTAAGAATAAAAAAATACACATTTTAAGTGATGATATTTACGAGCACGTTCGATATGACAACTTTAATTTTTTCACGATTGCACAAATTTCAAAATTAAAAGATAGAACGCTTACTATGAATGGTGTCAGTAAATCATATGCGATGACAGGCTGGAGAATAGGTTATGCAGCTGGCCCAAAAGATATCATTAAAGCTATTGGTAAAATCCAATCACAATCTACATCAAATCCCTCTTCAATTAGTCAAGCAGCAGCAGTTGAGGCTTTAAATGGAAAACAAGGTTTTATAAAAACTAGAGCTAACGCTTTTAAAGCAAGACGAAATTTTGTTGTGAAATGTCTAAATAATATCAAAGGTATTAATTGTTTAACACCCAACGGTGCATTTTATGTGTTTCCGAGCTGTAAAGGGTTATTAAATAAAAAAACAAAATTAAAAACGGATACTAACTTCGTTCAAAAGTTACTTGAAAAAGAAAATGTAGCAGTCGTACAAGGATCTGCTTTTGGATTAGATGGATATTTTAGAATTTCTTATGCAACTTCCATGCAAAATTTAAAAAAAGCTATGACAAGAATAAAATTTTTTTGTGAAAGTTTAAATAGATAGTTTTATCTTTGATTTAAAATTTTTTTTGCTGGAAGAGTTTTTTTAATCCACAATTTTGGAATAGATTTTAATCCTTTTAATGCTGCAAAATACGCGCCAATAAAATTTGCTCTAGAGCAATTACATCCACCAGCCTTAATTGTTTTTAAAATAGCTCTTTGATAATTTGTTGAACTTATTATCGCATGAATAGAGCTATTAAATGTACCTGGGTAGCTGCATGCCATTCCTAGTTTTTTTACAATCAATGAGTGAGACTTTGATTTTAATTTTCTGATTTTAATTATGTCATCTATGATTGTCTTGTAATTGGAACTTTTCTTAAATCTTTTAACAAATTCATCTATTGGATTTTTTGCACCTTTAAGAGCAAGATCTATAATGTGAAATTTTGCTAATGCATATTTGTGACTGATTTTTGAAATCGTTACAGTAGTGATTATCTTTTCTAAACTTTTAAAGTCATAACCATAAAGAAAATATGGAAGGCTGGCACAAAAACCATCTGACTCGTTTACTTTAATTCCACCAGTAGATTTTTTTTTTAATTTTATATTATTTACAGTTTCAATTACATTTTGGTGAATCCAAGGCCCATTAATTATGCCACGCCAGTCTTTAACTTTTTTATATTTTGATCTAAGTCCTAGATTCCTCCAATAAATACTTCCGGGGCCGAAATTTTTAAGAATATTTTTTTTAAAACGTGGGTTGATATCATCATGTCCTTCAAGCAATGTTTTGAACATCACCTGCCCAATTTCATTATATCCAGAAACTTTACCTGTTTTAATATTATAAAAAGGACTTTTATTTTCTTTTAAGAAAGAGAAATCTTTTCTTCCCTTTATGTAAAAATTCAGTTTTTTTTGATTATAAACCCAATGTAAAGGTCTCGCTGCAGCATCAGCTACAGTTGCACCTAAAAATACATGTAAATTATTTTTCACTTTAATGTGATAAAAATTTTTCAGCTTCCAAGGCTGCCATACAACCCATTCCTGCAGCAGTTACTGCTTGCCTAAATGTTTTATCTTTAACGTCACCAGCTGCATAAACACCAGGAATATTTGTTTCTGTAGAATCTGGTTTAGTAATTAGATAGCCTTCTTTATCCATTTTGAGTTGATCTTTAAATAATTGTGTAGCTGGATCATGTCCTATGGCAATAAAAACTCCGTCTAATTTAATTTCCTCAATTTTGTTTGTTTTTACATTTTTTACTTTAATTCCTTTGACATTCTTAGGGTCTTGGTCTCCGAGAATATCTTCTACGACAGAGTCCCATATAATTTCAATTTTCTTATTTGCCATTAATTTTTTTTGAAGCATCTTTTCTGCTCTTAAACTGTCTCGTCTGTGAATTAATTTTACTTTTGAGGCAAATTTTGTCAGAAACATTGCTTCCTCGACAGCCGCATTTCCACCACCCACAACTGCAACCTCTTTATCTTTGAAGAAAAATCCGTCACAAGTAGCACACGCTGAAACACCAAAGCCCCTAAATTTTTGCTCTGATTTTAAGTTTAACCATCTTGCTTGAGCACCAGTTGAGATGATAATACTGTCTGCAGTGTATTTTTGACCAGTATCACCGATAGCTTCAAAAGGAGAGCTTTTTAAATTAACTGAACTAATATGATCTTCAATCATTTCAGTTCCAACAGTTCTTGCTTGTTCTTTCATCTGATCCATCAACCATGGACCTTGTATAACATCGGCAAAACCAGGATAATTTTCAACGTCTGTAGTTGTGGTGAGCTGTCCTCCTGGTTCTGAGCCGTAAACTAAAATAGGGTTAAGCATTGCTCTTGCTGCATAAACTGCTGCGGTGTATCCGGCTGGACCAGATCCAATTATTAACACTTTTGTGTGTTTAGTTGGATTTTGACTCATATGAAAGCTATATAGTGATAAATGACTAAATTAAAAGGTTTATTATTGACCGAAGGTATGCACGGCATGATTAGCCAAGTTGAAGGACTAGCGAAGGCTTTAGATATTGATTTTATACACGAAAAAATTGAACTTAATAATTTTTGGAAACTTATTCCACCAAAAATAACTCCAATACATAGTTTTGTATTTAAAAACAAAATTGATAATGATTTAAATATTGTTATTTCTTGTGGCAGAAAAAGCGTAATTCCATCACTTTTTTTAAAAAAAAAATTTAAGGATAAAATTATTAATATTCATATCCAAGATCCAAAGGTTTCGTTATCTAAGTTTGATTTTGTAGTAGCTCCTGAACATGATGGTTTGATAGGAGAAAATGTTATTTCTAGCAAAGGAGCTATTCATTATTTAACAGAGAAAGAATTAGATGAAAATATTTCTTATTTGAAGCCTAGAATTAATAAAGAAAAAATAGTTACTCTAATAGTCGGAGGACCTAATAAATACTATGATTATAAGGAAACAGAAATAGAGAAAATTTTTTATAAGATTAAACAAAACTTTTTAAATAATGGATATCAGTTGATATTAATTCCCTCAATGCGAACTCCTAAAAAGATAATTGAAGCAGCAAAAAATTATTTTGATGATAACCAAGTCATCATTACAGATATTGATAAAAAAGCATACCTATCATCCTTGAGACTTGCAGATCATATAGTTGTTACCTGTGACTCTACATCTATGATTTCTGAAGCGGCAATTACTGGTAAACCGATTTATGTAGCACACATTCCACATATCAAAAATAACGATAGATTTAAAAAATTTTTTGAAATTTTTAAAGAACTTAATATTATTAGAGATCTAAATGACACAGTAGATAATTGGAAATATGAAAAACTTAATGAAACATATAGAATATCAGGATATATAAAGAGCAAAATAAAAAACTATGACATTTCTTAATTCGATTTTAAAACAATCAAAAAAGTATGATTTCCCGTTTGATCATTGGGAATATAACAACGCCTTAAGCGATGAAACGATTCAAGAAATAATTACTGCTGATATACCGGATGTCAGTAAATATAATCTTACTTATGACGGTACTAGAGCAATTGATGGTGGAGCGGCAGAATTCAGAGAAGGAATAGCATCCGGAGGTAAGGCAATAAAATTTAGATGCTTTGTAACAAAAGAAAATTCATCACAATTTCCAAATTTAGTAAAATTCATTAATGAATTACAATCCAAAGAGACCTATGAGGCTATTTCAAAAATGATTAGCAAAGATCTATCTAACTCTTACGTTAGAGTAGAAGTAATTTGTGATCGTGAAGGTTTTTGGTTGAAACCGCATTGTGATATCAAAGAAAAACTTATGTCAGGATTAATTTTTGTTAATAAAGAAGGCGAGTCGGAAGATTTGGGGACTGATTTTTACAACGATAAATTAGAGAAAGTGAAAACAGTTCCTTATAAACATAATTATGGCTATCTTTTTTCCAGCGGACCGAATACCTGGCATGGAATGGAAAAAAAAAAGATTATTAAAGAGAGAAGATGTATCCAAGTAAACTATGTTACATTTAAAACTGACTGGAGAGTTGATTAATTAATAATTAATCATTTTAAAAATTATTGTCTTACAAAAGGCAGGAGTACGATCCTAATATAAGCAGTGCAAAAAAAGTAAAGCAAATACCAAAAACAGTTTTTACTTGGTCACCGTCATCATCTGGATTATTTTTATTATAAAGCTTCCAGAATCCTTTATCGGTATTTGCACTTGAAAAGTTGTCTAAACTTTTCTCAATGTAATGACCAATATCAGATTGATTAATTGTATTTTCAACTTGGTTTGCTTTTAAATTTTCAGTACTCATTAATCTATAAAAGGTAATTCAAATTTTTTTAGGAGTCTATCGTATTTGATGAGATAAAAAGGTAAGTAACCCATTTTGACCTTACTATCTGAAGTTGTATATTAAAATTTTTGGAATTTTTGAACTTTTATTGAATGATTTTTAATCATAGTAAATTTTACTTTTAAAGTGATATAATTATATAATTACTTATAAATATTTTTTATGTTTGAAAAACTAGAAGAACTCGCAAAAAATAATAAAAAGATTTCCGATTTTCATATTAGAAGTGGCTGGCCTTTAGCCTACCGTCAAACTGGTGAAATTCATAAAATTCAAGAGGTTGTAGTTAAAGCTCAGGATCTTCAAGATTTATTATCAACAAACTGTAATGAAATTGAAATGAATAGATTTAAGGATACTCATGAATTAGATTCCTCAGTAACTTTGAGTGGACTAAGATTTAGAGCAAACTTTTACAAAACTATTCATGGTCCTGCTGCAGTATTAAGAAGAGTTGAGAGTGTAATTCCGACGATGGATCAATTTGATCTACCACCTGTTCTTTATGATATTATTGATATGCACAAAGGTTTGGTCTTGGTGACTGGTCCAACAGGTTCGGGTAAGTCAACAACCCTTGCGGCAATAGTGAACGAAATTAATAAGACAAGAACCTCAAACATTATAACGGTTGAAGACCCAGTTGAGTTTATTCATAAAGATATAAAGAGTATCGTTTCTCATAGAGAGGTTGGAAAACAAACTCAATCTTTTGCTAGCGCCTTAAAAGCCGCATTGAGAGAAGATCCAGATGTTATATTAGTAGGAGAGATGAGAGATCTTGAAACAGTTTCACTTGCTTTAACTGCAGCTGAGACAGGTCACCTTGTTTTTGGAACTTTGCATACAAGTGGTGCTCCAAGTACCATAAACAGAATCATAGACGTATTTCCGCCAGAACAACAAGCGCAGATAAGAGCTCAAATTTCTACATCTTTAAAAATGGTCGTAACCCAAAGACTTCTTAAAACAAAAGACGGGCAAGGTCGTTGTGGTGCCTTTGAGGTAATGAAATGTACTGCACCAATTCAAAACTTAATTAGAGAGTCTAAGATCCACCAAATACCAAGCATCATGCAGACCGCCGTTAAGGAAGGAATGATTACAATGACCAAATCATTGGAAGAACTTGTTAAAGCAGGTAAAATTGATGCATCAGCTGGTAGAGAACAATAAAGGTTTTACAACTTTAGAAGTTATAGTTGTGCTATGTATCGTAGGCATACTATCGGCATTTGCTTTCCCTCAAATAATGGACTGGAATAAATCTAGGGCAGTGAAAACAGATGTTATTAGAGTGGTAAACATATTTGATAACATTAATTCACAAGTTCAAAGGGGCTTATACGCTTTTGCTCAAGTTTATATGAATTTTGAGATTGATCAGGAGACTGGCATCACTACTCTAACTGTTACATCAAGGGGAATGACGGCCGATACATTAGGTAATAAAATTAATCAAGACATGACCTTTAGAAGTGAAACTGAAAGATGTTCATTAGATAGAGAAGATTGGGACCATGATGGTGCAGATACTGATAGAGCTGAAGTGAGTCAAGAAATATTAAGTAATATTGAAACAAATTTTAATGGTGAGGAAGCAGTTTGTTTTTCTAAAGATGGAAGATGGTATAGCACTTCAAATTTTTTTCAGGGATCCAATTCATTTGAAATGTCTGGGCGGGGCGGAGTTTGTGACGATCAAGATGAAAAAGGTCCTCAGTGCGATTATCGTATTGTGTGGTCAAGATTTGGAAATATAAAACTTGAAAAATGGAATGAAAGAAAAGGGGAGTCTGGAGAGTGGGTTAGTCAATAAAATGATTAAAAAAAAAGAAAAAGGAATGTCTATACTAGAGGCAATTGTGGCAAGTGTAATTGTTGGAATTGGTTTTATTGGAATTTTTCAAATGGTTGGATATGCGGTTAATTCCATTGATGTTTCAAGCGAGAGGTCAAAAGCTGGACATCTAGCTGGAATGATTGCAGAGGGTGTGCTTGGCTATAAAGATACTATCGTAGGTGTAAGTGAAAATGATGAAAAAGCATTGGTATATGAACAAGGCAAAGCGTATATGCCAACAGAGTTAGACAGAAAAGCATGCGCAAAATTTGTACAATTTTATGCTAATCTAGATTTTGAGGAATCTGAAGATACTGAAAGCACTGATGCATGTGGGTCAGATACAAAACTTAACAATATAAAAACTTCTATTGTAACAGATAAGTGTTCAGAGGATGACAAAGATCCTCTTTATAAAAAAGATGAAGCATCGATATGGGGTGGTAAAAGTGCTGCTTCGAACCAATTACTTAAATGGGGTGCAATTTTAAATCAAGATCAACTAATAAAATGTAAAACAGAAAAGGATACAAAGTCGATTAAAATGTTTGAGATGTGTCGTTGGTCTGCAAACAAGTGTACTTATACTAATAATAATATATTCGATGATAGAATGTATGTTGGTAGAATCCAATTTAACTTAAACGATGGAAAGAAAAGACGATTTTTATATTTTCAAGCAGACTATGAACCTAAATTTCAAACTCGGGTAGCTGAAGAGTGATAAAAACACATCAAAACTCCGGTGTAACCTTAATAGAGATGCTTATTGGTATTGTTGTATCTTCAATATTGATTGCCGCAATGTACACTACTTATTCTGTCATAAACAATACTTACTCTAGAGTGACGGACGTTGCTGGAATAAGTAAGTCAGGAAGAGATATTGTTTCTATGATAATGAGAGATGTAAGGATGGCAGGTTTCAAATATTATTATGGTTATAATGCAGAGAATGAGGCAAGACCTTTAAATATTAAAATCCCTAAAACTGACTATTTAGAGTTTGTTGCAGGTGACACTGCAGCTACAGAGAGAGATAGTCATGCACCTGTAGTTATTTATAGAAATACAATTGGTGATGCAACCGCAGTAAGTACTGAAGAGCCTATAGCACCAGGATACGAGATACTTGATACTGCTGAAAAAATAAATAATGTTTGCTGTGATCAAATCCATATTGTTTTCGGAGATTTTGATGCAAATGCTGACATTGGTGCTGGAGAACAATATTATAAAAAATATAAAATATCTTATTTTGCTCGAGCTCTGAGAAAAGATGGAGATGAATTTTATGGTGTTTTTAGATCTAAGAAATACTGGCGTCAACCTTTAGATGAAGATACGGGAAGTTGGGTTGTCGATAATTGCCCAGGTAGTGATTGTTACTCTGGAGAACTTGTCAGAGAATATCTCACAGATATGTCATTTGTTGCTATGGATAAATTTGGTCGAGTTGTAGAGGCAAATCCAAAAGATCCAGACAAAATTTACGATATTCGATCAGTTGATATGACTTTAACATTTAGATCAGCTACTAAAGCTGGATTTTTTAAAAATCTAAAACAAGGAACATCAAGACAGATTTTATCACTTGGAAGAGAAGCAGAACAATTTACAGGTGAAGATGCCGCTTATAAGAGAGACTCAATATTTCTAACTGTACATACAAGAAATCTTGGAGGAATAGGTATGGCAAATTAATGATTAAAAATAACAAAGAAAAAGGATTTGCATTAGTTTTGTCCATTATACTTTTAATAGTAATGTCTTTGATGGGTGGTTCCTTGATTGTTATTTCTTCTGGAGATCATCAAAGTAATAATAATAGTGACCATTACCAACAAACTTTTTATGTAGCTGAGGCAGGACTTCTGGAAGGGGAGAAATGGATTTTAGATAAATATCTTGGACCATGGATGAATAAAATGCCTGATGATGACGATGTATTAGGAAACCCACCTGTAGATCCAGGTCCATTATCTGTATACAATTTGAAAGTTGATATATGGCAAGATACAAAGACTGAGTATGCGAACAAGACTGAAGACACTTATTTTAGACATACATTTATAAGAGGACCTGCAACAAATGACACAACTATTCCAAGAGATAGCTCACGATGTTTAATGAGTTTCAAAAACCTTGAAACAGATGATGATGATAATGTAAAAATTATTGGAACTGGACAACTTCCAGTACAAAAAAGTTTTTTGGAAATCGTTGGGCCATTATTATGTGCAGGAGGATATAATGGGTGTATAGCTGCTGATAGCACTAACTTTAATACTGATGATGAGGTAATAAATGAGACTGGACAAGAGGTGACCAATGATGAGGGTGAGACAGTAATGGATTTCAGTTCTAAAGAAAAATTTATTAAGGCAGAATTCAATTTCTTAAAAAGATTTGCTTATGAATACTTTATAATTAACATTGGTGCAGCTGCGTACAGAAATGATGGATCTAGTATCGCTACAGATGTAAGTAATGTTGACTCGCAAGGAACAGCGTATAAAATATATGCCTGTGGGATTCTTTACGGCGCAGGTCGGGGAGATGACTTACATAACGGTGAAATTGAAATTTTGATACCTTTGGAAAACATTGTGGTAATGCCAACTTGATATTATGAAAAAAAATATATTTATAATTACTTTAATTTTTTCAGCTTTTTTAAACTTTAGCTTGGTTAGTTCTGAAGAGTGTGATCTTGAATTTGAAATAGGTGAGAGTTTCTCTAATGTTACAAATATGTTGGGTGAGCCTGATATTGATAAGAATATTGAGATACTTGATCTAAATCTAAATGACGAAAAAGTGAATTATTGGTTTGCTACAACAAATTTTAAAAACTGGTGTCCAGATCATCATCCGCAAGATACTGAGATTAGAATACACTCTTTAGGTGGTGAAACGGTCATCGGCTATGAACTGATATCTTATAATAATATCTCTAAAATAAATGATAAAAAATCTTTTCTCTTTTACTATATCCAAGATAATTATGGAGAAGAAGCAGAAGAAGTTTTTGATCCAAAATGGTTAGGACACATAAGTTGGGAGAAAAATAACAAAAAATTTTATTACAGCAAAACTTTAAGGCTTAATACTATAATTGAAGAAGAGTTAATAATTACAAATAATGAATATAGGCAATTTTGGTAATACTTAAATGAAGATAATAAATAAATTATTTTTATACCTGCTAATTACCGTCATGGTGTTTTGTCAGAATGTTTTTTCAAAATCACTACCTCCAGGCTCAGGTTCAGGTGATGTTAAAGCAAACGTACTAATTCTTCTTGATACATCAGCTAGTATGAATGGTAATCCTTTTGGTGGAGCGGCAATATATAATCCAAACGATTTAATTTTACTCGATGACGGTGATGTAATGGTAGGTCAACAAAACGGTGCAATTGTAAAATTTGATTATGACACAGAGGATTTTGACTCCTCATTTGTTGATCCAGACGGAGATGGCAAGGGAGATAGATTATTCCAAGGATCAAACAGTATGCCGTCGTGCGAACTTGAGACTGGCAGGCAAGACAGCAGAATTAGAACAGTTGGTGAAATGGATAAGTCCTCAGATGTCAATGGAGTATCGCCTTCAGGTAAAGAAGTTATTTATTCAATTTCATTTGACTACCAATCTGTTGTTGCAATAGACGCCGAAGGAGATTGTGTAGAAGTTATCGATAGCTCAGAGTTCGGCAAAACTACCGATGGAAGATTTGATAGATTATATCCTTCCGGTTTAGACATAAGGACTATTGGTAGTAATGATCATTTAATTGTCACTGGTTTTCAAAATGTATGTGTTGATATGAGAAGAGTAGGAAAAAAGAAAAAAAAAAAATGGGTTTGCCGTAGATATACTCAATCAGAATTTGTTTTTACAAAGAATCTTTCGACTGGCAACCAAAAGCTTTGTGACGTAAGTAGTATTAATTCAACATTCAGAGATCATTTAAAGAAAACAAATTCAATTTCTATGGACAGTGGAAACAATCTTTACTACGTCGTGAACGGAGAAATTTATAAAATTGGCATTTCATCGGACGGTACAAACTATTGTCCAGATACGGGAGCGCCTACACGTTTTGCAAGAGGTGGGAGTGGTAATGTTTATAACTTAATAACAAAAATGAGTATCGATCCACAAGATGCAAGCATTATGTATGCCACGAGTGACACCAGTCATACTCTACAAAAATTATCAATTAATGCCTCTAACATAACCACTTCACTTACTGTTGGATCTTTTGGGACGAGTGAGTCTAGTACAGATAGCACGTTTCTTGCTCAACCTATTGGTCTTCATGTTTCAAATGACAGAGTTTGGGTTGGAAATGCAAAAAATTCAATTCAAGAGTTTGATATCAGTGCAGGGGGTATTACGTGGGAAAACGAATTAGGTACCAAAGTAATTAGTAGGGCAGAAGGAGCCAAAAGAGCGATTAAAGCAGTCGTTAATGACAGCTCTTTAACAAGTGGGGCATATTTTGGTTACGGATACTGGAATGCTGGAACTGAGCCAAATAAAAAAGGTGCTAAAGGTAAATGGGTAAAGAATTCTGAATACTCATGTCACAATATGTGTCCTAAAGCAAAATGGTTTCATAGATGTAATGATTATTGTGATTATTATCGAGGATGGTCTGACCCAACACAACATCCTAATGGCAAGTCAGTTCAGTGTGATGACAATTCTTGTATACCAGTAGCAATTGGACCTAATACATCTGGTCGAATAATTCAAGCTGTAGATAATATGAAAACAAGATTTGGTACAGATGGAAATGCATTTTCACAACTTGCGTATGAGTACATGACAGATCCTAACCTCGGCATAACAAAAGATGGTCCAGAATGTCAACTTAATTACGTGATTGTTATAGGCGATGGTATGTGGCAACACCATGATAGAGCGATAGCACAAATTAAAGCTTTAAGAACTGAAACTGCAGCAATGGGAGTCAATAAAGATGAATTTGGTGTAGCCCACGGCGTTAAAACAATTTTTATTGCTTACGGAGGGGGAATAAAAGATAGAGGAGATGAACAATTCCAAGAGGCAGCAAAAGCTGGCAGTTGTGATGATCCTAATTTTGGTACAGCTGAACAAGACTCAGAATGTAGACAAAGAATTATTGCTGAGAATCCAAAAGAGTTAGTTACAAAACTAAAAAGTGAGATAGAAAGAATTATTGCAAGCAGACTTTCATTTTCAGCTCCATCTATAACTGCTACGGTGCAAGAGGGTGGAGATTTATTTCAAGGACAATTTTCATTATCTCAGGGGCAACAGTGGATAGGACATTTAATGAGAAAAGAGGTTACTCCTGATGGTTTTGTAATTCATAAAAAAGATCATCCGGGAAATTGGGATGCAGCTGAACTACTTGCACAAAGGGATCCATCAACTAGAAAAATTTGGACTGCTTTAAAAGGAGTAGATTATATAGATAGTAATTATAATAACTGGGTAGATACTAATGCTGATCAAATTAATGGACTATTTCAAATTTTAGGAAATGTAGTTACTGATTACCATAAACCAGGTTCGACTTGCGGAGGTACTACTGGAAATTCAGATGATATCTCAGGTTTGATAAATTTTGTAAGAGGTACAGATTATTTTGTTTACAAGACAGGTGCTAATAGATGCGATGGAAAAAATGCTAAAAGAGATTCTATTCTTGGAGATATTTATCACTCTCAGATCGTAGAGGTCGGACCTCCTGGAGCAAACACTAATTATACATCAACAAACCAAGAAGCATACTTCAGACAAAAAAATGGTTACAATAATTTTGCCAATAGCTTAAGTCAAAGGCCAAGGACACTTTATGTTGGTGCCAACGACGGAATGTTGCACGCATTTGATGCGAAATCTGGAGAAGAGCGTTGGGCTTTTGTGCCACCGTTTATTGCTGGAAAGTTACCAGAGATGATCAATGATAATTTAGACCAAGGTTCTGGTGATAATGCTAAAGGGGGTACGAACGCGATATTTGCTGTTGATGGTTCACCTGTTGTACACGATATGTTTATTACTGGTCTGAAACCCGATGGGAAAACTTTTGAAACAGCGGGAAATAAATCTTGGCATACCATATTAATGATACCTTACGGCAGAGGTGGCGCTGGATATTCAATCTTAGATGTTACAGACCCACTAAAACCACTTCACGTATTTTCAGTTTACAATGACTTTGTTAGAAGCAAAGTAATGATAGCTCTCCATGACGGAACGATAATTAATAGTGCATCTAATCCACAACCGGCACTAAATTATACAGGTGGGAGATTGACTATAAATGACTCAGAGGAATATAAAAATGCAAAATACAATATAGAAACAGCCAGAGCCGACGATGTAGCTAATCGTGGCGCTGACGATTATACAGAAAGAGATAAAATTAAAGATTGTGTAAGTGAAACCGATTTCTACTCTACTGGAACAGCTGCCTGTTATAAAGGAAGAGTGTGGAGGTTCCCTTATATTATGCCTGATGAATTTGTTGACGATCCAGCATCTTTGCCTGTTGAAAGGGTTGTAAATGGAGTTTCCAAACCAATAAGTGTGGTCAAGATTGATCAAGAGGCGTCAATAGCTACAATTACATTTGGAGAGGATTTGGTAATTAATCTTGGTGAGGGGGATGAAAAAGCTGATGATGAGTCAGACTTCTTTTCTATAAAGATTCCAAATATAGGTACAGAGGATCCGGTATACGATTATAGTAAGATGGGTGAGACTTGGGCAACTCCAAGAATATTCAGACTTCCAGTAGAAAGAGAGCAACCAATTGATGATGACAGATATGTTGCTGTTATGCCCGCTGGATTTGGAAAAGTTGGTGGTGTTGGATCTGCTGTCTATGTGATTGATTTAGAGACAATGAATGAACAAAGCGGAGGCCAATATCCAGGTAAAATAGCGAGCGGAGGAAATGGATTAATCAATTTAGTTGATATCGACAATACGTTTGAAAGTGCTTATGGTGGCACCTTAGATGATCTTCCAAATTCAGTGTTGGGTGATCCAGTAGTGATTACTCCTGATACTTTTAGGGGAGCAAAATGGCGGGGTGCATTAGTTTATGTGAATGATTATGAGGGAAAAATTTCCAAAATCAACTTAACTAATGATCTGACATCCAATGATCCTAGTGCTACCGCAATAGATTTATTTGATCACACAACTCTATTTTCACTAAATACCAATCAAGAAAATGGTAGAGTAAGTTTCTTTGGAATGGATGCTGCATTTGGAAAAGATACTAAAAACTTATATCTATTTGGAGCCACGGGAGACTTTAACGACATATCTAGAAAGTCTAGAGGAATGGATAACATCTTGTATGGAATTAGAGATTTTGATTTTCCAAATTTTAGAATGGTTAATACTGGAGCCTCAGGCTCTTTAGCAGAGGCAATGAACGCAAGAAAAATTGATGCAGATAATGGATACACTCTAAGCCCTAATTGTGTAAATACAGCTGACGAAACATCAGATCAAGGTGATTGTCCTGCAATCGCTAAAGATGCTTGGGTGTTTAAATTAGATAAGCCTTTTGATAAAAGACAAGATGAGTCATTATTTACAAGTGACGGATCTCGTCAGTCAACTCAAAATTTATATCACAAAGCCACTGCATCACCCACTGTGTTCAAGGGTACAGTGTACTACCCAGTTTACCAACCACCAGAGGGTGCAAAGTGTAGTGTAGGAAATGCTTACGTATGTGCTGCCGATGATGAATGTGGAATTAATACATCTGAAGATATAGGTCAGGCAAGCAAACAAATGAGTGCGGAAGCTGGTTTTGACGAAAAGACTGGCTGTTATTACTTGCAACCAGGTGTTCTTTCAAAATTAGTTGTGTTTGCAGACAAACTATTTGCCAATATAACAACAGACAGTGATGACCAAGCAGACACACTTATATCCTTACTTTCTAACGACGGTGCGATCTCTGTATTCAGAGGAAATTGGCGAGAGAATTATTAAAACAATAAATATATTTTAAATTGATCAAAGAAAGAAATGTAAATCATACATCCTGTTATTATGTATGGACCAAATGGAATTTGAGAAGACATCGTCTTAGATTTTTTTATTAAAGAGGGCGTCACCACAAGAAGAGCTATTACGGATGACAAAAAAATTATAAAGGGAATACAGATCCATCCAAACCAAAAACCAATTGCAGAGAGTAATTTTGCATCACCTAGCCCCATACCTTCCTTGTTTTTAAATTTTTTATAAAAAAGAATTATTAACCAGATTACCAAGTAACCCATGACTCCACCTATTATAGAATTTAAATAATTGGGAAAAAGAGTTGTATTTAAGTTTGGATCAAAAGATTTAACAAATCCAATTATCATTAATGGAAAAGTAAGCGTGTTAGGAATGATAAAGTGTTTTAGGTCAATAAAGAATATGATTATAAAAAAAATACTTAGCACAGCTAATAATAATGTCGTGATAGTAAGTCCGTAGATGGAATAGATTAATACAAAACTTGTAACACTCAACAATTCAACAATAAGATATTTTTTATCAATTTTGGATTTACATTTCCTGCAATTTCCACCAAGTATTAAAAAAGATAATATTGGAATATTGTCAAACCAGCTAATTTTCTCATTACATTTTGGACAATAAGACCTTTTAACAGAGATACTTTGCTCAATGGGAAGCCTATGTATACAAACGTTTGCAAAACTCCCCCATATACTTCCAAAGACAAATGCTATAATATAGAACACAATTTAGAGTTTAATTTGAGAGGAAAGTTCTATGAGCCCGTTAATGCAGTATTGTACAAACATCATTGCATCTGTTAGGTGCAGATAGAAATTTGGCGTATGAATAATGATTTCCATCAATTTCAAAACTATCAAAAAAATAACGAATATCAATTTATAAATAACATGTTTTTTGGTGTAAAAAAAAAGGAAACGATCAAAATAGATGATACTAGCAGTAAAGATTTAGAGCTAGTAACAAAAATGAATCAAGAGTTTGCAATGTCTCTTGATTTAAAAGAAACACTAAATAATTCATTAGAATTAATTATAAAAAGAATTAATGCACAAGCGGCAAATATTTTTTTAATAGATAAAAAAAATCAATCGTTCCAATGTATTGCTTCAAAACATCAAGCATATCTTGAGGATTTTGAAATCCCGATTACTCAAGGAGTTATGGGAAAAGCTGCAGTCATGAAAAAATGTATTAGAGTTGGTGATGTTAGAAAAGATATTAGAGAAATTGCAGAATTTTATTTTGATTTAGATAACAAAACAAATTTTACAACTTATTCAGTTCTATGTTCCCCTTTAATTGTATCAGATGAATGTATTGGAGTTATTCATTGCCTAAATAAAAAAACTAATAATAAACTTTTTGAAGAGAATGATAGAAAACTTTTAGAAACTTTGTCCGGTCCAGCTGCACTAGCAATTAACAATGCTAAGATGGCAAAAGATTTAGTTGATAAGAATAGAATGCAAAAAGAAATTGAAATTGTTGGTGAGATACAAAAAACTTTGTTGTCTCAAAATAAAAAAGAAAACTTTCCTATAGCAGGAATAAATATCCCAGCAAAAGTTGTATCAGGAGATTTTTATAATTTTTCTAATTTAGGTGATGGAAAATTTGGTTTTGGTGTGGCGGATGTATCCGGTAAAGGAATTAAATCTTCTCTTTTAATGTCAAAGGCTTCGAGTCTTTATAGATGTTTAAGTAAAACAATTTTTTCTGCTGCCGATTTATTAAACTTACTTAATTCTGAAATTTGTGAAACAGCTGCACGTGGAATGTTTGTAACAATGCTTATCGGTATTTATGACAGTAATAAAAAAGAATTGCTACTTGCTAACGCAGGACATGAACCACCACTAATTCATTCTAAAGATGGAAAATTTACAAGCTATACTGAAGCGGGTCCACCTTTAGGAATTATGTCGAAGATTAAATACAAAGAGACAAAAATAAAATTTTCTGAGAGTTCGATGTATGTATTCACTGATGGTATAACAGAAATGAAAGATCCTGAAGGTAACATGTTAGAGTCCGATGGTTTCAAAAATTATATTACAAAGTATCAACAAACACCTAATCACGAAAGATTAAATAAAATTGTTGAGGATATAATTAAGTCTGGTCGTATTCAAAAAGATGATCTGACTATTGTTGTTGTAGACGGAGTATAATTCTTTTTTATGTTTGCAATAAGTAAAATAATGATCTTATTCGCAATAATTAATTCTGCTCTTTTGTTATGGGCAACGTCAAATGTTTGTAGATATAATTTTACAATTGAAAAAAAAACAAATCAGCTTAATATTATCTCTGAAGATATATTTCCAACACTTCCACGAGCAAAAGTCTATTACTTTAGAGAATTAAATTGTAGTAATGTTGATACCAGTTGGAATTTTAATAGAATTATAAATAACCTCAACGCAATTACAGTTTTAATTTATCAGGAATTAACTACTGACATAAGAGGAGAGCCTAATTAAAAAAAAAAAGTGTTTTAAGAAAATTATTTTTAAAAATTATTAAAGAAATTAAATTATTATTTAATTTTCGCTCAAAAAGAGAAAAAAACTTTTTTTTTTTAAAAAAAAAGCTCAATCTCTAATTGAGTAGATAAATTTTTCATAAATTAAATATAGAATTTACAATTTTTGAGTGTAACAGAGTGAAAATATTCAACTCTAACACATAAATTACAAACTCTAACACAAAAAATTCCAAATTTAGAATAATTTTACTTTTTGTTGATTTTATTGACTTTTTAAATCAAAAAATAAAATTGAATATTCTAACACAAAATAGAAATACTCTAACACAATTCAATATTTATGATTTGTGTTAGAGTTTATTAAAATCTAGATTAAAATTATGACATTTATAAAATATTTTAATTTGTAAAAAAATGGCTATTTTATTGACTTTTTTACTATTTAACTCATTTTGGACATATATTTTATAATTTTGTGTTAGACTAAAGTATTATTTTGTGTTAGAGATTCGTTAAATTGTGTTAGAGAAAAAATTTTAAATTGTATATGAACGATCAAGACGACGAAAAAAAAATTATTGAAGAGGAGAGGTCTCAGTCAGAAAATGAGAATCAATCTAAAGTTGATGAAAATAATCAACCTGAAGGTGTAGATAATCAAAAAAATGATCCTATCCCTGACTCAAATCAAAATAATAACGAAAATAATGATCAAACACAAAATTTAGATACATCTAATGAAAAAAAAGAGGAAAATGAAATTTTAGATAATGAAAATAATGAAAGAAGTTTAGAATCAAGTCAAAACAACGATCAAGAAACCACCCAACAACAAACATCCGAGACTTCAAGTGAAAAAAAAGATGAAGATAATGGATCCTCACACGAGGTAATCCATAAGAAAGACGGAAGGTTACATATTTATATCCGACAAGACAAATACAAAGGTGAATTAAAATCAAAAAATTGGGTTGGAAGACTTTATCATGATGGAAAACAAAAAATTTCATCATCAGGAACTCCCAATTTGGAGGAAGCAATACCAATTTTAGAAAAATGGTTTGACGATGTTGTTGCAGGAAAAGAAAAAGAAAAAGAAATTCAGGAGCAACCTGTTAAAACTGAAGAAACATCTGTTCAACCGGAAACTTCAACTCAAATTGTTAATAAAGAACAAACGAGTCAAACAACTACGTTAACCGAACCTAAAATTGACGCTCCTATTTTAAATCAATCACCAGAGGACGAACAAGAAAATAAAAAATCAAAATTTGCTTTTTTAGATAATATAAAAAATATTAAATTTAAAAAGCCAAGCTTCTTAGAAAAAAGTTCAGTTTCAAAACCATCACTCAAAACTAATGAACTTTCGAAAAAAGTTACTAGTTTTTTTAAATCTAAAATTGGAAAGTCAGCAGTTAAAGGGGAGGAAATTGTTGGAGTTGAAATTACAAACAAAGAAATAAGATTAGCTCAAGTATCAACTAATAAATCAAATCAATGGGTATTAGATAAATTTTATGCACATCCAGTTGATTTACCAGATGATGCGAATGTTTTAGATAATGGAGAAAAATTAGGAGCTGAACTTACAATTGCATTACAAAAATCTAAAATCACTACTTTAAATGCTGCGATTGCTATACCGGTCACAAGTGCGATTATAAGAGTTGTAACAGCACCCTTAATGAAAGAGGAAGAATTACAAAAAGCTATTGAAACAAATTCCCTTTGGGAAAATTTAGTTCAGTTAACTGATAACTTAGATGACTATTCAATTTTCCATCAAGTTATTAATAGAAATGAAAAAGCTAATACAATGGATATTTTATTTGTTGCTTCAAAATTAGCTGACATAAATAATTATACTTCAATAATTAAACAAAGTAATCTTAATCCTGTAATTATTGACGTTAAGTGCTTTGCATTAAAATCTGCTGTTGACCAAATAAATCAAATTTCAAACAAAGTTGATGATGTTAATCTTACTGCTGTTTTAGAATTTGGACTGGATGAAAACTATTTGATGATTTTGTATGATAATAACCCAATAATTACTGACATTTTTTTAAGGGGCCAAGATAGAAAGATATTATTAGAGTCAGAAGATGTTGAGGAAAAAGAAGCACTTGTAAGAAGATTTTTAACTCAAGTAAAACAAGCTGTTCAAGATTTTGAGACCAAATATGAGAAAAGAATAAGAAACATAAAAGTTGTATCAGATTTAAAAAATGTCGAAGATTTCTTATCAAGTTTTAGAAAGGGTCTGTTAAATGTTGGTTTTAATTTATTTGATCCGGTTGATGGATTATTAATTCCTCAACAAAACAAAGATAAAGTAGATTTAATTAACAGATCGTATTTATCATCAGTTATTGGTTTAGCGTTTAGAAAATTAGATGTTTTTGGTTACTATAAATTTGTAACTGCTGTCAAAAATATAAACTTATTACCTAATAGAAAGGGAATGATAAAAGAGAAAAAAATGAAAGCTTTTTCAAGTTTTGCTTTCAAAGGTATCGCTGCCTCAATAGCTGGAATATACTTAATTCTTTTTGGTTTATCGTTTTGGAATATTCAATCTTACAACAAAAAATTAGTCAATTATGATAAAGTTCTAAAAACTCATAAAGCCAAAACATTAGAAAGAAAGAAAATTAAAAAAGAGTTAGGCTTAATTACAAATACATTAAAATTAAGCACAAGTTTAAAATCTAATAAAAAGAACAGTTACAGAGTATTAGCACAGGTTGCTATGAGTGTTCCCAAAAGGATCAAATTTGCATCAGTGGAATATAATGGTAAAAATAAAGTGGTCATAAAAGGTCAAGCAGCCACCGATCAAGATATTTTAAAATTAATAAACAATCTTGGAGCACAGGAGCTTGTTGTTCAAGCCTCGTTAGGAAAAATGAATTATAAGGGTAAAGCAGGGGATTCTGCAGATATAAAAAAGAATTTTACAGTTTTAGTGGATGTTAAAGGATAATTTATGGACTTAAAAAATATAAATTTAGATTTGAAGAATATAACTTTAGAAAGTATTAAAGCTAAAATTCAATCTATAGATAAAAAGATTTTAATTAAATTTGGAATTGGTTTTGCATCGATAGTAATATTTTTAATAATTTATTATGCTGTATTAAGTCCAATTGTAGACAAGAAAAAAGTTCAGCTTGAAAACATGCAAAAAAAACAAGCTGAGATTTTAAAAATGAATAAGGAGATTAAGTCTAGTAAAGCTAAAATTAAAAAACTTACCCCAAGATATGAGCAATATTCTACATTATTTCACAGTAAAGCCGAAGTAGAAGGTCTTTACGAAACTCTTAGTGAGTTTGCAGGCATTAACAATTTGGTCATTTCAAAAATTGAAAAGGGTAAACCAAAGGCAATAACGAAGGCATCAGCTATTGCATCCACTCAAAAGAAGAAAAAGAAGAAAAAGAGAAAAAAGAAGAAAGTTGATACCAGTGTTAAAAAAAATATTGCATACTATAAAATACCGGTAAAATTCCAAATAAAGGGCAATTTTCTTGGATATATTAAGTTTAAGAGACAAGTAGCCATGTCTCAAAAAATGTTAAATTTTGACAAAGAAACGATTAAAGTGATAAAAGGGAATACAACCAGTACGGTAGCCGTAACTGGTGTATTAACAATAGTGGGTTTACCAGATGAATTTTTTTAGACTCATAACATTAGTTTTAATAATTTTTACTTTCCCACAGAAAGTAATGTCAGACAGTCATGATCAAAACATTGTGGACAAAGCAAAAGAGATAAACCAGCAAGTAAAAGCTAAGCAATCAGCACAACAAGACAACATAAAGAATGAGACAGGACAAGTTGTTATAGAAGAGGAGCCGTTACCATTGAATGATCCTTTCGCTGGGGATGCATCTACAGTAAGTGAAGTGGTCACAGCAACAACACCAACATCAAGTGCTGTCAAATTAAGATCTTATAAATTAGTTGGATCATTCTCTGCTAAAGATAATAGTTTCATTACTTTAGTTGATGACAATGGTGAATTTATGACGGTGGAATTATTTGAAGAAGTCTTAAGTGGCGTCAAACTTGTTGACGTTAGTATAAAAAGAGCAGTTTTTGAAAAAGCTGATGATAACCAATACATAATTATGAATTTTAAAAACCAAATAAAAGAGGCAAATGAATTTTAAAAATATTAAATTTTTTATTTTATTTAGTTTTGTCTCAGCTTTATTTTTAAGTGGTTGTGCCACTGACGGCAAACTTGGAACAAAAAAATTCAAGCATAACACGCCTCTTATTAAAGAAGATATTAAGAGCAAAGGTAAAATAGAAGTTGAAAAAACTGTTAAAATGGGACCTCAACCAGCAGAGGGAGATGTAATTAAACTTGGTAAAAGAAAACAGATCTCTTCTCAAAAAGCAAGGAACTATTTATTAATCGGTGAAGAATATAAGTTATTAAAGCAAAACGTTTCATTTAAATTTCAAAATTTAGATTATAGAACTGCCATAGAATTGATGGCAAAAGCAGGTGAGATAAATATTCTCATTGGTGATGAAGTCGCTGGCTCAGTCACAGCACAATTGATTGATATTCCATGGGACAAAGCTTTTAATGCACTTTTAGATCTAAAAAATTATGCAGCTGATTTTGATGTTCAAAGTAATCTAATAAGAGTTCATTCTCCTTCCAATCTTACTCAACAAGAGTCGACAAAATCGGCTAGAGCTTCAGCTGTTAGAAAAAAAGTTGAATTAGAGGATTCTGTTGAGCCACTAATTTCAGAAATATTTAGACTTTATTACATAAGCCCTGCTGAAGCTAAGGCTACTTTAGATGAGTTGTTCAAAGCAGTTGATGGTGGAATTTCTTTAGTTCAAATCACTGAAGAAAAAACTACAAGATCAATTATTGCCAGAGGAAAAGAAAAAGATTTAGACGTAGTTGATAAAATTATAAAGGAGATTGATGTTAGAACTAGACAAGTTTTAATTGAAGCTTTTATTGTTGAGGCCAACTCAGACTTTGAAAGAGCTTTAGGTACTGCTTTGGGCGGATACCACAGAAGAATGAACGCTGATGACAAAGGTAGAGTAATTGGAGGTGTAGCAGCTGGATCTTCTGGAAATGCGGCTATTACTTCAGCAACCTCTACATTAGGTGCAACGACTGACTCTATTACAAACTTCCCAGCAGCGGGTAAAACAAGTGGTATTGGAATATTAAAAGCAACGGGATCTGCAGTTTTGAAAATGGAAATTACTGCGCTAGAGTCTCAAGGAATGGGAAAAACCATCTCAAATCCGAAAATATTTACTTTAGATAATCAAGTTGCAACAATTACTCAAGGTGAGGAAATTCCTTATGCCTCAAGTTCAGCGGAAGGTTCAGATACTTCCTTTAAAGAAGCAGCTTTAAAAATGACAGTAACTCCGAGCATAATTGGTGATGGTAATGTACTCTTAGACATACAGGTTAATAACGATACACCTAATAGATCTAACCCGGGAGACCCAGCAATTAACAAAATGGAAATTAGCACAAAATTACTTATAGCAGATGGTGATATTGTAGTTATTGGGGGTATCAAAAAAAATGCTCTAACCGATAGTAAGCAACAAACACCTGGTGCTGGAGATGTACCAATTGTTGGAAATTTATTTAAAGGCAAAGCAAAGACTGATAACATGGATGAACTTTTGGTATTTATTGCACCAAGGATTTTGTAGATGCTTAAAATTAGTAGAGAAAGTGAAATTAACTTAATCAATGTATTAATTGATAACGATATTATTTCTGGAAAAGATTTAATTAACATCAAAAAAGTTAGTACTGAAGGAAATAAGTCTCAAATAGATGCAGTCTTTGAATTAAAGTTAACTGACGAAAATAAGATTTTAGATGTTTTAGTAAAAGAGCAAAGTCTTGAAGTTGTAGATCTTTCTAAAATTCAAATAAGCGATGAGATTAAAAGTGTCCTTCCCTCAAACTATATTAACGTAAATTTTGTGGCTCCATTTAAAGTTGAAGGCAAAACTCTCCATATTGCGATATCAGATAGTTCAAAGCTAGGTCTTATGAGAAATTTAAAGGCAATAACCAAAAAAAATATAGAGCTACATGCTGCAAAAGTATCTCAAATTTCAGAATTTATAGAGAAACTTCAGTCAGAAAGTGGAGATGTTACAACTGCAACAATTAGACAAGAGAATAGAGAAAAAACTAAAACTTTTGAGTCTGACTTAGGTGAGGCGGGTGAAGTTTTAGAGAAAGCTCCAGAGGAAGATATAGAAGCAATTGAGAATGAGTCAGAGGTTATAAAATTTAGTACAGCTGTCGTTGCAGAAGCTATTAAATCAGGTGTTAGTGATATTCACATAGAGCCATACAGATTTTCTTCGCGAGTAAGGTATCGTTTAGATGGAATGCTTCAAGAACAAGAACAATATAAAAAATTTCTTCATGATAATTATGGGGCTGTTGTAACAAGATTCAAAATTATGGGCAAATTAGATATCGCTGAGAGAAGATTACCTCAAGATGGAGCAATTAATTTTAAGATAGACGGTAAAGTTGTTGATCTGCGTTTATCAATTTTGCCAACCGCTAATAATGAAAGAATAGTAATGCGGGTTTTGAATAAAGACGCTGGAGATATAACCTTAGAACAATTAAATTTTGAGGATGTTGATTTAAAAAATTTAAGAAAAGCTATACACAGCACTCAAGGTTTAATACTCGTAACAGGACCAACAGGATCTGGTAAATCAACGACTCTTTATAGTATTCTAAAAGAAGTAAGTAAGCCTCATTTAAATATTCTAACAGCTGAAGATCCAGTCGAATATGAACTAGATGGTGTAGGTCAAGTTCAGATAAAAGATGACATTGGTTTAAGTTTTGCTGCAGCTTTAAGATCTTTTTTAAGACAAGACCCAGAAATAATACTTGTTGGGGAGATGAGAGATAAAGAAACAGTTGATATCGGATTGAAGGCTGCATTAACTGGTCACTTAGTATTCAGTACGCTACACACGAATGATGCTCCAAGCACAATAACTAGATTACAAAACATGGGCACTCCTGATTATTTAATTAGTGCAGCTTGCCAAATGGTTTTAGCGCAAAGGTTAGCTAGAAGGACGTGTAAAGAATGTAGAGTTCCAGACGATGATGTTAATCCAAAAGTTTTACAAGATTTAGGCTTCACGCCAGAGTTAGCTTCAAGAGTTAAAGCTCTTAAAGGAAAAGGTTGCCCTAAATGTAAAGACACTGGTTATAAAGGTAGACAAGGTCTTTACGAAATTTTGGTTGTCTCAAAACCAGTTAAAGAGGCAATATTAAGAAAAGCAACAACACCCGAGTTAAGAGAAATTGCAATTAAAGAGGGCTTTCAAACCATGCAAGATATGGGAAGGCGACTAATTGCTAATGGTGAGCTTAATTTTAGGGAATATGAGCGGGTTTTAACAACCTCATAATTAATATATAGTTAAAGAGTAATGGAAGCATTTACTTATAAAGGCATTGCAGACGGTAAATACGTTGAAGGTGATATTGAGGCTATCAATCAAGAGGAAGCATCTCATAAGCTCAAAGAGCAAAAAATTATTATTACTAATTTAATAAGATCAAAAAAGAAAAAAGGAGAAACTAAAGCTAAAGCAAAAGGCAAAGGCTTTTCTTTTGGTAAACCAAAAGTCAAAGTGGAAGATGTTTTAATTTTCTCAAAGCAATTTGCAACAATGGTTAAAGCAGGCTTACCAATATTGGAGGTTTTAGCTATGTTAAGAGATCAGTTAGAGGGTCCAGCTATTAAAGAGGTAATCGAAGATATAAGAAAAAGCCTAGAGGGAGGGGTAACGCTATCTAAATGTTTTGAAAAATATCCTCAATATTTTGATAACGTTTATTGTAATCTGATAAAAGCTGGAGAAGCCAGTGGTAAGTTGGATGTATTCTTATTGAAAATCGTAGACTCTCTTGAAAAAAAAGAAAAGATTAAAAAGAAAATTAAATCTGCTTTGATGTATCCGGCTATAATGTTTTCTGTAGCAATAACTGTTAGTGCATTTATGTTAATTAAAGTTGTTCCAGTTTTTGCAAAAATGTATGCTGGTATGGGATTAGAATTACCAACACCAACAGCAGTTATCATGTCGATGAGTGATTTTTTAAGAGGAACAGGGGGAATGGTTTTACTAATAAGTTTAATTTCCTTTTTTGTAGGATTTAAATATTTAACAGCTAAAAATGAAATGATTAAGTATAGATGGCACAAACAAATTTTAAAACTACCAGTCTTTGGTGATTTAATATTAAAATCATTACTCGCAAGAATTTCTTTAATAATGGGAAATTTGAGTGCGGCTGGGGTAAACTTATTGGAGAGTATCGAGATTGCTAAATCAGTTAGCAATAACGTAGTTGTCACAGAGGCTTTAGAAAATGTTAAGAAGGGAGTTTTTTCTGGAGACACATTAACAAAACTTTTTTTAAAAGAACCATTATTTCCTCCAACATTTAGTCAATTAATTTCTGTTGGTGAGCAAACTGGGCAATTAGATGAAATGTTTGGCTCTGTTGCTATGTACTACGAAGAAGAATTTGATGGAGCTGTTGATAATATGTCAAGTTTGATTGAACCAATAATGATTGTTTTTATGGGAATTATGATTGGTGGATTAATGATTGCGATGTATTCACCAATCTTTAATGTTGGTGCATTAATAGGTTAAATTTTTTTGGTAAGCACCAAATGGTTTACCCACTCTTTTTGGTCTTTTTTAAAAACAGCCGCATCCATAATTTGTTTTATAAAAAAAGTTCCAAGACCACCTGGTTTAATATCGTCTAATTTTCTATGTTGAATATTTTCTGGTATTACTGCTTTTCCTTTATCAAAAAAACCTATCTCTAAATCACTATCTTTAAGTGAAATTTTAATCTCCATTCTATCCGATGTTTCTGCAATATCTTTATAGGCATGTTTAACGATATTTTGTGCTGCTTCAGCTATTGCTAATACAAGTTCATCTTTTTGATCTTGTGGTAAATTAATTTTTTCAAATACTTCTCTGGAGAAAGTTCTTACCTCTTTTAAACTAGCTGTGCTTACAAGAAAATCTTTTGATTCTTCTATATTCATTATTCTAAGTTTAAAATCTGTTCAAGTTTTGCCATCATAATTACTTTTAAAACAGATTTACTTACCTCTTTGACAATGACCTTAGTATTATGCTCCAAAGCTTTTTGATGACTTTCAATTAAAACAGAAATTCCCGAAGAATCCATGTAGGAAACATCTTTTAAGTTTAAATGAACTTCTTTTCCTGACTCTACTATGGGTAAAATTACCTCTTTCGCTTTCTCGGTAACGTCCATGTCTATCTCTCCATTTAAAAAGACAGTGCTGACATTTCCTTCTTCTGTTACTTTATAAGACATAAATATTTAAAGACTGATAACATAAATAGATCCTAAAATGTATAACTTTTACCCATTATGGACAAAAAACATTTATTTTTGTTAGATATTTTAATGTTTATAAAGTATTTACATATCATAAATTATTAATAAGAATTAAGTATTAAATAAAAAGAGGAACTAAAATGAAAAATAATAAAGGTTTTACACTAATAGAATTATTGGTTGTTGTTGCAATTATAGGTATTTTAGCTGCTGTAGGTGTTGTTGCATATAATGGATACACAGGTGCTGCTAAAAAGAATGCAGTAAAAACTATTCATGCTAATGTAGTTAAATCGTTAGCTGCAGAAACAAAAAAATGCAGTTTAGACTCTAGTGGAACAATTCTAGGGGGTATGACTTGTGCTAGTTATGTATCTTCAATAAATTCTTCTTCAGGTGGAGAAGATATTGTTACATATTTAGAAAGCTCTAATCCATTCACTGATAAAAATCCTTACGATAATGCTTGTGATGCTGTTCAGGCATCTGCAACTGCCCCTGAGGCGTCGTCCGAGGAAGAGGGAGATAGTGGTGGTGACTCACATGGTGTTGATTGTTCGACTACGTTGGGTAACGTAACAGTTTCAGGAAGTGGTAACACAATTACAGTTACGTCTCTTTATGAATCAGGAACAGACCCACTGACAGACGACGTTGGATTAGAATAATAAACTTAAAATTTTATGACTAAGAGCTCGGGATTTACTTTAATCGAGCTCCTAGTCGTAGTTGCTATTGTTGGAATTTTATCAGCAGTCGGAATTGTTTCCTATAATGGTTATGTCGATAGCACAAAGAAAAAAGCTACAGAGAATATTCTTGGCACGATTGGATTAGCCCAAACAGATCATTATGCCAGTTGTGCAACTTACTATTCGTCATCAGGAGATTACTGTGAGTCAGCAGATGAAGAAACTGAATGTTCAGCAACTTCAGCCTCAACTAGAAAAATAGGCCAAGAGCTGTTTGGGGACCCAAATTATATTGACCAAAATAATGGATTTTTGTTTTGTTCGTTTTTAACAGGCAGAACCTCTTATACCATAAATGCAGTTAAAGGTGATTGTGTGCTGTCAATTAATCAACTTGGTAAAATTGATAGAAGTTTGTGTCAATGATGACAATTATAAAAATTGAAAATTCATCCAAAATGAATATACGGTGAATTTGTTAATACAAAATTTTATATTTAAAAAGTTTTATATGAAAAAATTAATTTTTATTTTAATAGTTTTACCACTTTTGACTAATTGCACTCAATATTCTGCCATGATGAACCCAAGCATTACATTAGCAACTGGTGGAACTATTTCACAAGCCTCTACATCTTTAGCTAGTTCTTTAGCTGTAAATGAGGCAAAAAAAAGTTTACAGGCTGAACTTTCAGAGGCAAAATATTGTCAGACTCATCATTCATCTGAGTTGAATGAAATTTTTTTCGAGACTATAGATCAGTCAGATTGTATTTATGACCCCATGAGTATTTATAGATAATACATATCAATGATGCCTCAAGAAGTAATTGATGTACTATCAAGTAACATTGATACTTTATGGGTGATAGATTGTGCAATTTTAGTTTTCATAATGCAAGCAGGTTTTATGTGTATGGAAACTGGCTTATCACGGCATAAAAATAGCATTAATGTTGCCCTTAAAAATGCTGCAGATTTTGGAGTATCTGTAGTTATTTTCTGGATATTTGGTTTTGGTATCATGTTTGGTACTTCTTATTACGGTTTTTTTGGCACTGATTTATTTTTTTTCAAAACTAACAAAGCGGAATATATGACTTATTTTGTATTTCAAGCAATGTTTGTTGCAACTGCCGCAACAATTATTTCAGGCGCTGTTGCTGAAAGAATGAAATTTAATGGTTATTTGATTATGACTGTTTTAGCTACTGGTATAATTTATCCCATAGTTGGTCATTGGGCGTGGTCCTCAAGTTATCTCTCAAAATATGATACGGTCGATCAGTTATTAGTTGTTACTGGCTCAGTGAGAACTACAGGTTGGTTGTCTGATCTAGGCTTTGTTGATTTTGCTGGAAGTACTATTGTACATTCTGTAGGTGGATGGATTGCGTTAGCAGCAGTAATTATTTTGGGGCCAAGAATTGGTAAATACTCTAATGCTAATAAAGGAAAATTCACTGGATCTAGTTTTCCAATTGCTGTTTTAGGTACACTCATTTTGTGGTTTGGATGGTTTGGTTTTAATGGTGGTAGCAATGGGGCGATGGATGAAGTAGTGCCTTTAATTTTAATCAATACATTTTTAGCCGCTGCTTTTGGTTTATTAACTGGATTAAGTATTTCATATTTTAAACATAAGAAACCCGATCCTTTTTATATTATTTTAGGTCCATTAGCAGGTTTAGTTGCAATTACTGCAGGATGTAATTCAATGACGTCTGTCACTGCAATTTTTGTTGGTATCATTGGTTCGATCATTGCAATTTTTGTAAATGAACTTTTAAACAAATTTGAAATTGATGATGTTGTTGGTGCTGTTCCGGTTCATTTGGCTGCTGGAATTTGGGGAACTTTAGCTGTTGGATTTTTTAGCGATTTAAATATTTTAGATACTGGTCTTGATAGATTTTCACAAATTAAAATTCAATTAATAGGAATTTTGGCAATTGGATCATTTACATTTATATCATCATTTATAATTTTGAGTTTTGTAAACAAATTTTATCCATTAAGAGTAAGTACCGTCCAAGAGGAATTAGGATTAAATATTGCCGAGCATAATGCAGTTTCAATTGAGCATGATTTAATTTCAATTTTAAACAAACAATCAGAATCTGGAGATCTTAAAGTAAGAGGGCCTCAAGATCCGTTCACCGCTGGCGGTGTGATTGGTCTTTATTATAATAAGTTAATGAGCAAGCTTGAAACAACAGAGGAGGAAAAAAACAAGTGGCGTGAAAGAATTTCTAAAGAGGTTAAATTAGCTGTAAAAGTTCAAGAAAACTTTTTACCAAAAAGAAATTTAAAAAATTATCCTGTACATGGTATTAACCTATCAGCGAGAGAGGTCTCAGGTGATTTCTTTAGCTTCTATCCTCACAATGATAGCATTTATTTTATAATTGCAGATGTTGCTGGTAAAGGTATTCATGCTGGAATGGTTATGGCTAAAGCGTCTACTTTGTTTGAAGTTTTGTCCCAATCAAAAGTAGATCCAGACGAAATGGTTTTGCACATGAATAATGATTTAAATAATACTAAAACTGGTGGAATGTTTGTAACTTCAATAATTGGTGAATACAATTTAATTACAGATGAAATTAGATGGGTGAACGCAGGTCATCAGCCTGCAATTGTTAGAGATGATAATGGGAAATATGAGCAGTTTCAAAGTTCAGCACCTCCCTTAGGTGTTATCAAACAGAAAGATAAAAGTATTTATAATATTAATAAGATGAAACTAAATGGCTCAAGATTTTATGCATTTACCGATGGATTATCTGAAAGCTTAAATGATAAAGGACAAGAAATAGGTATCGACGGATCAATAGATATTATTGAGACTAATTATAACAAAGACACTACTCAACAATTAAATGATATAACTAAAATGGTCGTAAATTCGAGCAAAAATCAAAAACTGTCTGATGACTTAACAGTAATAAGTATTGGAAAATAGTATGAATTCACAAAAAAATATTAATTGAAAAAATAAATAGACTTAATATCTTTCACTTTTATGAATTTAAATACCAACAAATTAATATTTGTTTTAATCTCAACATTTTTGCTGATGACAACCTTTGTTGTCTCTTCAGAAAAAAATATTACGTACATGCAAATTTTGCAAAAACCAAATGATTTAGATTTAAATTTAAAATATGCTCAACAACAAGGTAAAATGGGAAATTTTAAGCAGACCATTTCTACACTTGAAAGACTAAACATGCTTTATCCTGATAACACTGAAATCAAATTATATTTGCTATCAGTTTTAGTCCAAGTTGACTCACCTGAAAAAGCATCAACAATCATTGAAGAGATGAAATTAAGAAGAGACCTTTCATCTGAAGATTTAGAAACATTACAAGAAATTGAGGAAGAATTAAAAGATCGTGAGCCAAGTCTTTGGACTTTTGCATTAGATTTATCAACAGGTGTAATTACGTCTGATAATGTTAATAGTGTTTCAAGCACAAGATTTAAAGAGTCGTCAGGAGAGCGTGAAGAATTTAACTCTCCGAAGTTTGACAGAACTTTAAGTGGAAGCATGGGTCTATCCGCATCAAGACCAGTTGGTGAAGAGTCTTCGTTACTCATTAATTTATCCCAAACTACCTCTGAACAATATTATGAAAGTGATGATGATTTTCAAAGTTATGGTTTAACAATTGGTTTAGATACAGTTTTTTTAGGACAAAGTATTAGTCCGTATTATATTTTAAGCAAATCAGATTATCAACATGACGCTGATAGTTTTTCCAAGATGTATGGTTTAGGAGGCTTCTTTTCTGTTGGTGAAAGAAATTCTTTTAGTTATGGATTTTCATACTCAAACTCAAAAGGAAACAATAATACAATGGACACTACTGCTAATGAAACAAACGCTAGTGGACACAGTATAACTTTAGGACATGACTTTATAGTAAATGAACTGATCACAACAAATATAAGTTTGGGTTACAGTGACACTGATTCAAGAGTTGATGCTGGAAATGATTATGAGAATTACGATGTAGGTTTTGGGATAAACTTTGCTTTTCCTTGGGCTTATATTGCAGTAAATAATAGTATGAGTTTCAATGATTATAAGAAGGCAGATACCTCGGTTAATGATACACTAAGATCAGACTTCACAAATACATTTGATATAATGTTAACAAAAGCTATTGGAGACATCTTTCCAAAAATAGATCCAAACAGAAGTCTTTTTATAAATCTTTCTTATGAAAAACTTTTTTCTGAAGCTAATATTATTAATTACGATTATATTACAGATTCTCTTTCTTTAAGTTTTTCAAAATCTTATAGATTAAATTGATCTTTTAATCTCATCCCAGATTAATCTATTATCATAAGCCTATATTTTATTGACTTTTTTAAAGCCCATAATGAACATTAATTATTTCTATTTTCCTGAAAATTTGCTAATTTATTCCGATGAAAAAAGTTTTTAGTGCAGTCGTTGGGCTATTTTTAATTCTTTCTTCTCATGCAAGTTCGGCTGAGAAGCTTAGTATTGAAAAGCAACTTGTTGGAATAGTTGGAGCTATATCAGGAACAGTAAAAACTGAAACAAGAGAATTAAAGGCTGGCGATAAAATTTACTTAAATGAAACAATATATGCTGCACCAGGTTCAGGTACGCAAATTTTACTATTAGATCAATCAACGTTTACAGTTGGTGAAGACTCTGAAGTTGTAATGGATACATTTATTTTTGATCCAGAAACAAATGATGGAAAAATTGTTGCAAGCGTAAAACAAGGAAGTTTGAAAGTTATCTCAGGATTAATTAGTAAAAAAAATCCTGACAGCCTTACAGTTGAAGTTCCTGAGGGAACTTTAGGTTCAAGAGGAACAGAATTTCAGACTATAGTTTCAAAAGGAAAAACAGATACTTTATTAATCGGTCCGGGAAAAAATAATACTCTAGGTATGAGACCAGGTGCGGTTTTAGTTGGAAACAATCTTGGTCAAACTTTATTAGACAATCCTTACAGCATGGCTTCAATGTCAAAAGGAAAAGCACCAGGACAAGCGAAAAAAATTACTAAAAATCAATTAAAAAAATTTAATAAAAAGATGAAGGCGTTGAGAGTTGCGAAACTTTCACCAAATGAAACTAAAGCTGAGAGAAAACAATTACGAAAAACTCTTAAAAAAGAATTAAAGGCTCTTGGTTTTGAAAAAGAAGAAATCAAATCGATAATAAAAGAGAACATCCAAAAAGATAAAGAGAAAAAGGTAGCAATTAAAGCTGAAAGAGCTGAAAAGAAAAAAGCTCAGAAAGCTAAAGCCAAAGCTAAAAAACAAAAGAAAAAAGCTAAATTAGATGAAGGTAAGAAAAAAGGTAAGAAGAAAAAAGCCAAAAAAGGTAAAAAAGGCAAAAAGAAAAAGGCTGTTAAGAAAAAAGTAACAAAAACTGAAAAGAAAAAAGTAACTAAGAAAAAACCTGCTAAGAAAAAAGCTACTAAGAAAAAACCAGCTAAAAAGAAAAAAGCAGTGAAGAAAAAGCCAGCTAAAAAGAAAAAAGCAGTAAAGAAAAAACCTAAAAAGAAGAAAAAAGTCGTTAAGAAGAAACCTAAGAGAAAAGTCGTTAAAAAGAAAAGAGTAGTGAAGAAGAAAAGAGCTGCTAAGAAGAGAAAAGCTAAAAAGAAAAGAAGAAGAAAAAAATAAACAGATCTTTCGTAAATAAGATTTATTTACTTTAATCCAATTACCTATAAATTTGATTTGTGAAAGCAATTTTACATAAAAATCTAAATTACGTAGTTTTCTTTGCCTTACTTATTCTCTTAATTTTTTTAAAAATTCTTAACCCAAGTTTTATCAAATCAATATCATTTTTAAGTTTTGATCTTTACCAAAAAGTATTTGCAGAAAAAAAAAGTTCAGATGTTGTAATTATAGATATTGATGAAAAAAGTTTAGGTAAGTTTGGTCAGTTTCCTTGGAATAGAATTGTCTTTGCAGAAATTTTAGATAAGCTAAACGAGTCAAACCCAAAGGCAATAGGTTTTGATATTTTTTTCACTGAAAAAGATAAACAATCTCCCGATGCTATAATTAAATCGTATGGTTTAATTCCCTCTGACATAGCAGAACTTCAGAATTTAAAAAGTCCGGATGATATATTCTCTGAAAAACTTAAAGAGTCTAAATCTATAATAGCAGTTCTGGGAAGCAATGTTCCGTCTCATTCAAACTATGATCGAAAAGCAAAAGCTAGATTTTTATCTAAAGGTGGGGAACCAAAACAATTTACTTACTCTTATCCTTATTCCATAGGCTCACTAGAAGTATTAGAAAAAAATGTCAAAGGTTTAGGATCTATCTCTTTTTTAGATCAATTAGACGGTATCATTAGATCTCTACCCCTAATTGTTCAATTCAATAAAAAAATGTATCCAACTATGGGTTTAGAGATGGTTAGAGTTGGTTCTAAACAAAAAAATATTTATGTGGAATTAAATGAAGTTGGAATTCAAAGAATTAGTGCAAGACCTCATAAAATAGACTCCGATCCTAATGGGATCATTTGGATTAAATATAAAAAGTCAGATAAAAATCAATATATCTCAGCCGGGGATGTTTATGATGGTAAATTTCAAACAGATTTTTTTAAAGACAAATATGTTTTAATTGGCGCCTCAGCACAAGGTTTATTCGATTTAGTTAAAACTCCTTTAGGAGTGACTATTCCAGGAGTTGAAGTTCATGCTAATGTTATCGAAAACATTTTAGATCAGTCCTATTTGGTTAGAAATCCAAACACATATATATTTGAGTTATTGTTTTCTATTATCGTTGCTTTAATTACGTTTATTTTATCTCAAAAAGTAAAACCAAAACTAAGTTTATCGATTTTCTTTGGAAATATTTTGGCGATCATAATTATTGGATTTTCTATTTATAAATTTAGATCTGAATTAGTGGATATGAGTTATCCCATATTTATTGTAACTGCTACCTTCTTAACCGGTCTTTATTTTAGATTTATTGAGGAAAACAAAATAGCTTTAGATAATTTACAAAAAGAGGCAAAATTATTAAAAGAACGAGAATTAGCTGCAGGAGTTCAAAAAAGCTTATTTCCAGACATATCAAAATTTGAAAATTTTATTTTTGCAAGAAACGTTCCTGCAAGAGATGTATCAGGAGATTATTTTGATGTGGTAAGATCCACCCCAGAAGAATACTTTTTCACATTAGCCGATGTATCAGGAAAAGGGGTTAAAGCGGGTATGTATATGGCTAAAGCATCATCCATATTTAGAACATTAACTAATTTAAAATTTCCATTAGAGAAAGTTGTGTTCGGTGTCAATAATGAGCTTGTTGAGGCTAAATTTAAAGGGATGTTTGTTACTGCTGTTTTTGGAAAATTAAATATTAAAACTGGAGAACTTGTATTTATTAATGCAGGGCATGAAAGTATTTTGACTTTTGATCAAAATAAAAATTATGAATATATCAAATCAGAAATGCCACCCATTGGAATTGTTAAATATTTCACAGAGTCTATGGTTAAATCCAATACTATGAACCTTAAAGATAAGACATTTGTTGTTTATACTGATGGTGTAACGGAAGGCTATTTGAAAAATGGTGAGGAATTAGGCGCAGAAGGAGTGCAAAAAATCATAGATGGCATGTCAGATGTGACACCAAAAACTATAGTTGAGTCTATTGAAAAAGAATTAAATTGGGGTGCTGAAAAATTAAGGGATGATATTACTTGTATGGCAATAAATATCAGTAATACTGAGCTAATCAAAAAGAAATAAATCTTAATTCATGAAAATTTTTAAAAAATTAAATATTAAAAAAATTTTTAAGTCTTTAAAAACAGGTGTTTTAAGTACTAATATATTTTTTTTCTTATTTACAGCCTTTTTTTCTACACTAGCTCTAGCCGCCGCTTTAACACTTACACATAAAGAAAATAGAATTCCAAATAGTGCACCCGGTTGTTTTAGCTCTAAATTAGAACAGATTAACCAAACAACATCGGTGCAAAGCTACTTTACAGAACTTAAACACGATAGAACCGAGAATCTAAGAGATATCGTGTGGAGTGATGACGGCACAATGGTTTTTTCTATTAATAATAACATGGATAAGAGTCCTTCTAGTGGTTATATGGGTGACCTTGATTTATCTATGAATAAAGTTGCTACTCCATTTGAATTAAACACTGTAAAAACTGATACTACAGATAATATACCACATACTTGTGATGATATTGATGGTTTTGATGTTGATCATCCAGAATTTCTGGCACAAGGTTTGAGCTTTTTTTCTACTGCATATAGAAGTATTCATGTAGCAAAAGGTGGTAGGATTTTTTATATTTTGAATAGCACAGGTGATGTATATAGATATGATTTAAGTACACCTTTTGATTTTAAAACGGCAAAATACATACATCAAATTGATTTAAGCACCTCAACAAAAGTTACTGGTTTTTCGTTAAGCAGAGACGGTACAAGAATGTATTCTGTGGATCAAGGCGAAGATGCTGACACACCTGTGGTGGCAACTTTTTCATTATCACCAGCATTTGATATCACATCTGCTACAGAAATTCATAGTGTAAATCTATTTACAATTGGAGTTGAAGATGTCGCTAATTTTCAAGCGGCTAGAGATATTGAGTTTAGTGATGATGGAAGTCAAATGTTTGTCTCTTTTTTTAATAAAAATCATACTAATAGCATTGAGCAATTTAGTTTAGGCAAACCTTTTGATGTTTCAACAGCTACTCATTTAGGAGGCCATGATTTTCTATATCGTGTCTCCCCTGGAGGAGCATTACGAGATGCAGACGAAGCGAAGAGTTATCCAGCGGGTCATGGAATAATATGGGGTTTTTCTTTTTCAAGTGATGGTATGAAATTATTTATTTCACAAGCGGATGATGGACAAACGGTAGATAATATTTATCAATTTGACCTTGATTGTCCTTATGGCATTGTTTCATGTGTATCCAATGCAAGTGCATCTGTTAATGCTCAAGTTGAATTAGCTAAACAAAATATAAGTATAAACGTTGATACTATTTTTAAAAGATTTGAGTGGATCAAAAGAAATAGAGATCAAGAAGACTTAACTAGTCACAATATAAATATAAACTACCCCAATCCTATATTAAAATCTCTAGCAAGTAAGTTAGAACCTTCATTAAAAAATAATTTAGTATCCCTTGTGAGTAATACTCAGAAAAATGACGAAAAGAAAAAATCTAAATGGTCGTCATGGAGTTTACTGGATTTATCAATAGGAGATTATCAAGAAACACTCGTAGATAAAGCAAAAGGTATTAAAACGAAAGGTATAACATTTGGCTCAGATAGAAAAATTGGTGATAATAAGTTTTTTGGTTTGGCATTGAGGTATGGAGATAGTGCGTCGAATATTAGACGTTCAAGTCAAAAAGTTGACCTCGAGTCTTTGACATTAAATATTTATGGAACTGTTCCAACAAATAACAATCAGTATATTAATGCAGTTTTAGGCCTGAGTGCTCTACGTTTTGATAACAAGTACTTAGGTAAAATATCAGGTGAACGAAATGGAAGACAGGCATTTGCATCTATTAATTACAGAACTAAAAAGACATATGGTAAGTTTAATATTACTCCTACTGGAAAACTTACTTATGGGGTGACAGAATTATCTGAATTTACAGATTTTATTAGCAAAGCTAGCGATCGACCAGCTACAGATATTCGTTTTCATGATGATACATTTGTAAGTGGAGAATTTACTGGTGGTGTTTTATTTGAAATGGAAAAAATTGAGAGAGATGAGGTAACATTCCAACCCATGGGAGGAATTGAAATTATTTATGATCTAGCAGATGATAATGCCTACAAATATTCATATGCAGGTTCAACTGTTGTAAATGAAGAGACAATTAATAGCTATTCGAATAAAAAATTAAAAACTAATATTGGTTTAGAGTATATACTTGAAAATGGCTTCACTATACTTTTTGATTATAAATACATAAAAAGTTTAGATAATTGTGAAAGTTGTTTACATTCAGCAGTATCTCAAAATTTTAATAACAAAACTTTTATTATTAAATTTAGTAAATCAAAAGAAGAAAATAATCAGTTTGCTCTCGATTTTGATCCAATAAACAACAATAATACGAAAGTCAGCTATCTAAAACAAATAGGTAATTTTAATTTAAAACTAAACTCTAATTATAGTTTATTTAGTAAAATCCCTGATTATGGTGTAAATTTAGAGATTTCTGGTACTTTTTAATATTTTCAAATTTCAAATATATTTTTTATAAAGTGGTTATGAAAAAAAACAAAATCTACATATTTTTATCTTTTTTTTCGATTCTCATAACTAATTTTTTTGCTCAAAAAACGTATGCCAATTTTATATCAGCCGGCGACAATCTTGATACTTCCAATTATGTAATACGAAAATTTGAAGTTGATGCACAAACAACTCATGCTAGAGATATTTCATTTAATAATGATGGAACAAAAATGTTTATTATTGATAACGGTTCAGATAAAGTATTTTCATATACTCTATCAACACCATACAACATATCGACAGCTGTTTTTGTCAATGAATTTGCAGTCACTAGTCAAGACACTAATCCAATGAACGTCCAGTTTAATAATGATGGATCAAAAATGTTTATTGGTGGAAGACAAAGTAAAAGGGTACATGAATATTCACTCTCTACAAATTTCGATATATCATCAGCATCATATACTGGAAATTTTATTGATGTTTCAACACAAGTTGCTGGTGATTCATTATTTGGTCTAACATTTAGTCCTGATGGTACAATGATGTTTGTTAACGAGAAAGGCGATGGCAATGATCACTTGCATCAATATTCATTAAACAAAAGTTTTGATCTTTCGGGTGGAGCTAATTTTATCAGATCTGCTGATTTAGAAACTCAAACTGCTCCTGAAGGGCAAGCTAGGGGTATAACGTTCAATCAAAATGGTACGAGATTGTTTATGGTAGGTTCAGGACAAAATCAGATTAATCAATATACTTTATCTGAGGGTTTTAATATTTCGACAGCAACTTTAGATGGTGGTGTAGAAGCAAAACAATTTAAAGCACCAAGCACAACTGATGGTGACCCCCAAGGTATAGACTTTAGTCCCTCTGGGTTAAAAATGTATGTTTCACATCTTAAACAGGGAGATGATATTAAATCAATGATTATAGAATATCACTTACCTTGTCCGTTCAATCTTTTTGCTGGAAAATGTACGGAGATTACAGAAGGAGATAGAAGAGGAGTAGCTGAAGCTCAAATTAATATTGCAAATAGAACAATTGAACACTCAACAGATGCAGCTCTTAATCGATTAAAATGGATTAGACGAAATAAAGATCTTCAAGATTTAAGCTTTAGAAATATTAAACTTAATTTCTCTAATGAAATGTTAGCCTCTCTCGCTGAAGCTATTCAAGTTTCCACTACACCTAAAGAAAAAAATGAAAATGAAGATATCTTTTATTGGGCTGAGGGAAGTTTAGCTTTTGGTAAAGTTAGAGAAACAGATATTTCATCTAAGAAAAAAATCTATACCGATGGCATTACCATTGGTGCTGACAAGTTTACTGATGATCGAGGAATAAAAGGGCTAGCGTTAAGATTTAGTCAAAATGACGTTAAAGTTGGTATCGATGGAAGTAATTTAGATACAGATACTTACAATTTAACCTATTATTCAACCACTCCAGTAAAAGATGATAATAGATTTTTAGATGTGGTAGTTGGTATTGGTGCACTTAAGTCAGATATCTTAAGTGTTTTAGATGGAAATAGATTGACTGGAAATAGAAACGGTAAACAAATTTATGGAACTTTAAAATTGAAAGAGGAGATAAAAAAGGATGAGCTTACCTTAATACCTGTTGGTCAAATTGATTTAGGTTATACATTGTTGAGTAGCTATTCTGAAAGTGGACAAACTGGAATGAGATTTGACGAACAAAGTATTCAATCAAGAAATTTAAGATTGTCCATTGCTTCAGTTGAAGAATTAAATAATAAAAAATACAAAATAAAAAAACATGGTAAATTAGAATACCAGGCTAATCTAAATAGCTCATCTAACGTAAAATATTCCTACATAAATGATAGCACTAGTAAATTTGATACCAAATTAGACTCTGGAGCGTTACATAACATTAATGCTGAAGCAGGCATTGATGTTATTTATGATGAAAATTTCAGTTTGTTTTTTATTTATGAACGCAACTCGGCACTTGGATTTGGTCATACAGATAAAATTCATATAGCAATTGGCTATTTACCTAGTAAAGAGACAAATTATGCTTTTAATATTAAAGGATCTGATGATCTAAGATCAGAATATATCTTAAGCAAAACCATTAATGATTTTGAACTAGATTTTAAGATAATAAATGAAGACCCTTTTAATATAAGTGATATTGAGCAAGCTTTTTTTAATTTAAGAAAAGTTTTTTAAACTAGATATTTTGCAAAGCTGTTACTTCTAATTTTTTAGTTTTTAGTGACTTTATCGCTTCTAAACAAGCATAAGCTGTTGACATATTTGTGCAATAAGGAACTTTATTTTTTAAGGTTGCTCTTCTTAAAGCTATAGCATCACTAACTCGATGTTCACTATTACCGCCACCAGTATTAATTACTAGAGCAATTTTTTTAGCATCTAAAACATCAACAATGTGAGGAGTACCTGAACTAACTTTATTAATCTTCTTACATTTCATACCAAATTTTCTAATATATTCAGCAGTTCCTTTTGTGGCACACAATTTAAATTTAAGTTTGATCAATTGTTTTGCTAAATCAATTCCCTCATCTTTGTGTGCATCTTTTAATGAAATAAAAGCAAGGCCATCTTTTGGTAAAGAATTAGCAGATGCAATTTGGCTCTTAGCAAAAGCCATACCAAAATTTTTATCAAAACCCATAACCTCACCAGTTGATTTCATTTCAGGACCTAAAAGTAAATCGCTATTTGGAAATTTGTTAAATGGAAATACAGCTTCTTTAACAGCATACATTCCTTTAGATTTATCTTTTAAATTAAATTTAGATAATTTTTCACCAGCCATAATTCTTGAGGCAATTTTAGCAAGAGGTAAACCTTTTGCTTTTGATACGAAAGGGACGGTTCTACTTGCTCTTGGATTTACCTCAATTACATAAATTTGATCTTTTTTAATTGCAAATTGAATATTCATAAATCCTTTGACCTTAAGAGCTAAAGCTAATTTTCTTGTTTGATTTTCTATTTCTTTAATCAAATAAGGTTTTATCGAAATAGGTGGCAGACTGCATGCTGAATCTCCAGAGTGAATTCCAGCTTCTTCAATATGCTGCATGATACCTGCAACAAATACATCTTTACCATCAGATAATGCATCCACATCAACTTCCATTGCTTGATTAATAAATTTATCAATCAATATTGGATTGTCTTCCGCAGCTTTAAAGGCTTCTTCAACAAACCTTTTTAAATCATTTTTTTCATATACAATTTCCATCGCTCTTCCACCTAAAACATAAGAGGGTCTTACAATTAAAGGTAGACCAATTTTATCAGCGATTTTTATTGCTTGTTTATAAGTTTTTGCAATGCCACTTTCGGCTTGTTTTAGTTTTAATTTGTTTAAAAGATTTCTAAATCGATCTCTATCCTCAGCTAGATCAATAGAAGTATATTGAGTGCCTAATATTGGAAGTTTATTTTGATATAAAAATTCAGCCAACTTTATAGGAGTTTGGCCACCAAATTGTGCTATTACTCCAATTAAGTTTCCCTTCTCTTGTTCTTTCTTAATGATGTTGAAAACATACTCTTCTTTAAGCGGTTCAAAATATAATCGATCACTTGTATCATAATCTGTTGATACAGTTTCTGGATTACAATTGACCATGATTGTTTCAAAACCTGCATCTTTTAAAGCGAAACTTGCTTGGCAACAACAATAATCAAATTCTATTCCCTGACCAATTCTGTTTGGACCCCCTCCTAAGATAATAATTTTTTTCTTTTGAGTCGGCTCTGCTTCACACTCGGAGTTTAGTGAGAAATTTCTTTGATAACTTGAGTACATATAAGGTGTAAAAGATTTAAATTCTGCAGCACAAGTATCCACTTTTTTATAAACAGGTAATACTTTTAAAGCCATTCTTCTTTTTCTGACTACACTCTCAGGAATTTTAGTTAACTCAGATATTTTTTTGTCTGAAAAACCAATAGACTTAATACGATTGAATTCAACAAAGTCTCTTGGAACGCCTTTGTTTTTAAGTTTATTTTCATTATCAATGATCTCTTTAATTTGTTCTAAAAACCATGGATCGATTTTCGATAAATTGTGAATTCTTTTTATATTGATCTTTTTTCTAAAAGCTTCTGCGACAAGTAAAAGTTTATTAGGGATATTTTCTTTAAGTTTTTTCTCTATTTCTTTTCTATTAATATTAAAAACTCTATCTAAGCCTGAATACCCTGTTTCAAGAGAAACCAATGCTTTTTGTAAAGACTCTTTAAAATTTCGACCTATCGCCATCGCCTCCCCAACTGATTTCATTGATGTACCTAATGTTGCAGGTGAAGTCGAAAATTTTTCAAAGGTAAATCTTGGAATTTTTGTAACAACATAATCAATAGTTGGTTCAAAAGATGCAGGGGTGACTTTTGTTATCTCATTTTTTAATTCATCTAATGTGTAACCAATAGCAAGTTTCGCTGCTATCTTTGCAATAGGAAAACCCGTTGCTTTAGAAGCTAAAGCAGACGATCTTGATACTCTTGGGTTCATCTCAATAATGACCATTCGTCCATTTTTTGGATTTATGGCAAACTGAACATTAGATCCTCCTGTTTCAACTCCAATTTTTCTAAGGCATGCAATAGATGCGTTTCTCATTACTTGATATTCTTTGTCAGTAAGTGTCAGCGCTGGAGCAATTGTAACAGAGTCACCTGTATGAATTCCCATCGGATCAATGTTTTCAATTGAACAAATAATGATACAATTATCTTTCTTATCTCTTACAACTTCCATTTCAAATTCTTTCCAACCTTCTAAACACTCTTCAACTAGAACTTGGCTTACTGGAGACTCGTGTAATCCATTTTTAATTATTTTGTAAAAGTCCTTTTTTGTTTTAGCTATTCCACCTCCAAGACCACCGAGTGTAAATGCAGGTCTGATAATAGCAGGTAGACCAATTTGTTTTAAAACTTTTGCGGCTTGATTGAATTTATTTACAACCTTTGATTTCGGTAAATCTATACCTATATCCATCATGTTTTTTCTAAATTTTTTCCTATCTTCAGCATTAGAGATTGCTTTTGAATTGGCACCAATTAGTTCTATTTTGTATTTTTTAAGAACCCCCCTTTTTTCTGCTTCCATTGCTAAATTTAATGCAGTCTGACCACCCATGGTTGGCAAAATTGCATCAGGTTTTTCTTTTCTTAAAATTTTCTCAAGAATTTCTAATGTAATTGGTTCTATGTATGTTTTATCTGCAACATCTGGGTCAGTCATTATTGTTGCTGGATTTGAATTTACTAAAATCACTTTATAACCTTCATCTTTTAATGCTTTACACGCTTGAGTCCCCGAATAATCGAATTCGCAAGCTTGACCAATAATTATTGGGCCAGCTCCAACGACTAAAATTTTTTTAATATCTTTTCTTTTTGGCATTTTTTTTAATGTTGTTTATAAATTCTTGAAAGAGGTAAACACTATCCTGAGGTCCTGGATTTGATTCTGGATGATATTGTACAGAAAACACAGGTTTATTTTTTAATCGAATTCCCTCTATTCCTCCATCAAACAAAGATTTATGAGTAATTTCCAGATTTCTTGGCAAACCTTCTTTAACAATTTCAAAACCGTGGTTTTGACTGGTAATTTCAACACTATCATTAATAAAGTTTTTTACTGGATGATTGGCTCCACGATGACCAAGCTTCATTTTTTTAGTTTTTGCTCCTAAGGCTAATCCAAGCAATTGGTGACCAAGACAAATTCCAAATATTGGGAAATTTTTTTTGATAAGATTTCTTATTATTCCAATAGCATATTTTCCAGTTGCAGCAGGATCTCCAGGACCATTTGATAGAAATATTCCATCAGGTTTTAGAGATGAAATTTTTTCATAACTAGCATTACACGGAACCACTGTAACTTTACATTTAAAGTCAGAAAAATATCTTAAAATATTCTTTTTAATTCCATAATCTATAGCAACAATGTGAAAAGATTTTTGGTTATTTTTTTGATATCCAGTTTGCTTTTTCCATGTTTTAAAACCTTTCCACAGATAATCTTTCTTTGTGGTAACTTCTTTTGCAAGATCTAAATTTTTTAATCCACTCCATTTTGTAGTTACATTGATGATTTTATTTATATTAAATTTGCCTGTTTTTGAGACTGATATTGTGCCTTTTGGCGCTCCTTTCTCTCTAATAAAATTAGTTAAATTTCTTGTGTCTAATCCAGTAATTCCAACTATTTTGTTTTTTTTAAGCCAAGCATCCAGATGTAAAAAAGATCTATAATTTGAGGGCGATGTTATTTCTGAATTAAATATAACACCTTTTGTCCAAATTTTATCAGACTCATGGTCCTCATTATTGGTACCTACATTACCAATATGAGGAAAGGTAAAATTGATTATTTGTCCAGCATAAGAAGGATCAGAAATTATTTCTTGATAACCTGTAAGAGATGTGTTGAAGCAAACTTCTCCGGTTGCAGTTCCTTGATAGCCAATACCAATACCTTTAAAAACTTTTCTATTTTCAAGAACTAAAATACCTGTTTGTTTATCTGAGATTTTTTTTGAGTTAGTTTTTTTTGCTTTTTTGATCAATTACAACTCATAAGTTAAAGGTTAATACAATAATTGGATTATTATCGCAACAGAGATGTATTATAAAATTGAAAAAAAACAATTTTTCTTTTGAGAATTTTTTGCTTTAAAGTAGATTAAAAAATTATGTCTTTAAAAGAAACAATCGAAACTGAATACAAAAACGCTCTAAAATCTAAAGATAAAACAAAAATATCAACTTATAGGTTAATATTGTCATCCATAAAAGACTTAGATATTCAAAACAGATCGGGTCCTAACAAGAAAGAAACAGATGATGAGGACATAAAAAAGTTATTTAAAAAGATGGTTAAGCAAAGAACCGAATCAATTGAAATTTACAAAAAAAATAATCGAACGGATTTATTAGAAGTTGAGCAAAATGAATATGAAATTATATCAAGTTTTTTACCGAAGGTTTTAGGTGATGAGGAAACAAAAAAAATTTGTGAAAATATTATAACAAAATTAGGCGCATCTTCTATTAAGGATATAGGTAAAGTTATGGGTGAATTAAAAAAAGAGTATTCTGATAAAATCGACTTTGCTAAAGCAGGATCACTTATTAAAGAACTTTTAAACAAATCATGATGAAATATCCAAAAGAATATCTTAATGAAATAAAAACTAGATTAAAGGTTTCAACAGTCGTATCTAAATTCGTAAGTCTAAAAAAAAGAGGAAAAGAATTTGTGGGGCTATCTCCTTTTAAAAATGAAAAAACACCCTCATTCACTGTCAACGATGAAAAAGAATTTTATCATTGTTTTGCCACATCGGAACATGGAAATATTTTTGATTTTGTTATGAAAACACAAAACCTCAGATTTGGCGAAGCAGTAAAATATCTCGCAAACATGGCTGGTATGCAACCTTACATGTTCACAAAACAAGATGAAGAGAGAGAGAAAAAGTGGAGAGAATATTGTTTAATTTTTAATCAATATGTTGAATTTTATCATGATGAATTAATAAAAAATGAAACTCACAATAAAGCTAGAAATTATTTAAAAGATAGAAATATTAGCAAAGATCAAGTTAAAAAATTTAAAATAGGATACGTGGAAAAAAATCCAAATTTTTTTGAAAAATTAAAAAAAAATTCTAGTGAACAAGCATTAATAGAAACTGGATTATTTTATTTTGATGAAAAAAAGAAAACTTATGTTGAGAGATTTAAAGGACGTTTAATTTTTCCTATCAATAATATTTCTGGTCAACCAATTGCTTTTGGTGGAAGAATTATTGAAAAAAGTGATTACCTTGCGAAATACATTAACTCACCTGAAACTAATTTTTTTAAGAAAGGCTCAAATTTATACAACTTAGATCGAGCAAGAAAATTGTCTAATAAGACAGATCATATTTTTTTAGTTGAAGGTTATATGGATGTTGTTGGTTTAGCCAAAAATGATATTGAAAATGCCGTTGCTAATTTAGGAACATCTCTTACGGACAAACAAATACTAACACTAAATCAATTTTTCGATGATATTATTATATGTTTTGATGGAGATGAAAGTGGTTATAAAGCTGCATTAAGAGCAGCAGAAAATTCAATTATCTATTTAAAACCAGAGAAACAAATTTCATTTTTGTTTTTACCTGATAAAGAGGATCCTGATAGTTTTGTAAACAAAAATGGTAAAGATTTTTTTTTAGATTTTGCTAAAAAAAGTAAACTCTCAATTCACGAATTTATTTTTCTACACTATAAAAAACAAACTCAAAATAATCCTTCGTCTATGGCTATTTTTGATAAGAAACTTAGGTCAATAGCAAATACTATTAAAGATGAATTTATTAAAAAATACGTTTTGGAATACTTTTTAGACAAAATTTCAGAGTTGGCACCACATACAAATCTAAATAAAAAATTTAATTATGTCAAACAAACCAAATCTCTTGAAACAACAAAAAAATATTTCAATGAAAGTAAATCTTTATCAGCAATAGAGCTTAAAGAGTTTTCATTGCTTTACCTTTTGATGAATAATTTAGATTTAATGAAAGAAAACCTTCACTTAATAGAAAATGTGAGTCTATTTACTGAAGTAAATAAACAGATTTTCTCAAAAATCATCTCAAAACTTAAGTTAGAAGATAAAATAATTCTCAAAGATTTGGAGATTGATGATCAGTTAATTGAAAAAATAAATAAGTTTGCTCCAATTAAGTACATTCTGGGCAAGAAAAACAAAAATGATTATGAAATAATTGGATTACTTGATGACATAAATCGAGATTTAAAAAACTATAATTTAGAACTAAGAATTCAGGAATTAGAATCTAAGTTTTCTAAAGATTTGAGCGAGACAACATTTAATGAGCTAAAAGAGCTTAAAAAAAAGCAAAATATCAATTAATTCACATTATTTATTAATGGATTTTTACAAATTTAGCATTATATAAGACTCTTCAAACTATAGCCGTGGAAAGAATTATAACGAAATCATTCGCTAGACTAATGGGTCGTGGAACTCATAGGGGTTTTATAACTTATGAGGAGTTAAGTAAATCTCTTGGAAAAAGAAACTTATCGAATGAGAATCTTGCTCAAGCATTCATTCATATTTTAGATGAAAAAGTTACACTAGTTGAAAAAAAATCTGATTTTAAAGTTCTAAGAAAGAAAGATAGCTCATCAAAAGAAGAGGGTAAGACCATTGAGAAAAGTGATGACCCAATAAGAATGTATCTTAGAGAAATGGGTGGTGTCGAGTTATTATCTAGAGAAGGTGAAATAGCCATTGCAAAAAGAATTGAAGCGGGAAAAGATGTGATGCTAATTGCATTATCACAAAGTCCTATAACTGCCCAACAATTCTTTGAGTGGAATGAAAAACTTCAAAATGATGAAATTTTGGTAAGAGAGATAATCGATATAGATACAAATTATATGGAAGATGAAACTACAGGACCAAGTGCCAAACAAAAAAATTCTGGGGAGATTGAAAAAGATGATGGTACTAGTGAAGAGGATGATGATTTTAATCCTACGCTCGCTGCAATGGAAAGTGAGATTAAACCAAAAGTTTTAAAAACTGTTAACTTATTGACTAAAGAATATAATAAGTTAATCAAGTATCAAAAAGAAAAATTAGATTGTGTATTAAATTCTAAAACTTTTTCACCAGCAAAGGAAAAAGGTCACGATAAAATTGTTAATGAAATTTTAGAAAATATTAAATCTCTTCAATTATCACCATCTGTTTTGGAAGAGTTAGTCCAAAAGCACTATGTAGAGAATAAAAAAATTGTTTCTTTAGAAGGAAACCTCTTAAGATTAGCCATAGACCACAAAATTCCACGAAATGAGTTTATTAAATTTTATATTGGAAATGAGATAAACCCAAACTTAAAAAAGTTTCTAGATACAAATTCTTTATGGAAACAATTTTTCTCAAAAAACAAAAATGAATTTAAAAATATTAGGGATAGGTTAGTTGAAATAAGTCACAAATTAGGAATGTCTGTTACTGAGTACAAAAAACTAGTCAGCAGAATACAGAAAGGTGAGAAAGAGTCTAGAATTGCAAAAAAAGAGATGGTTGAAGCAAATTTAAGATTAGTCATTTCCATTGCGAAAAAATATACTAATAGAGGTTTACAATTTTTAGACTTAATTCAAGAGGGTAATATTGGATTAATGAAAGCGGTTGATAAATTTGAGTACAGAAGAGGTTATAAATTTTCTACTTACGCAACTTGGTGGATACGACAAGCAATTACTAGATCAATAGCTGATCAAGCGAGAACCATAAGAATTCCAGTTCATATGATTGAAACTATAAATAAGATAGTCCGAACTCAAAGGTTAATACTCAGTGAATTTGGAAGAGAAGCTACACCAGAGGAACTAGCAAAAAAACTTAGAATGCCTTTAGATAAAGTTAGAAAAGTCTTAAAAATTTCAAAAGAACCTGTGTCACTTGAAAAACCAGTTGGTGATGAGGAAGATAGTAGCTTAGGAGATTTTATAGAAGATACAAAAGCTCTTGCACCTTTAGAGCAGGCAATAAAATCAAATTTAGGAGAAGCAACTACAAAAATATTATCTACTCTTACACCAAGAGAGGAAAGAGTTTTAAGAATGAGATTTGGAGTTGGAATGAACACTGATCATACTTTAGAAGAAGTAGGTTTGCAATTTTCTGTAACAAGAGAGCGTATTAGACAAATCGAAGCCAAAGCTTTAAGAAAATTAAAACACCCTAGTAGATCAAAACAACTAAAGAGTTTTTTGGAAAGTTAATTTTTGGGCCGTTAGCTCAATAGTAGAGTACTGCATTGACATTGCAGGGGTAGTTGGAGCGTAACCAACACGGCCCACCATCATTAAATAATAATCTTTCAATCATTAATAAAAAAACTATTATTTAAATATGGAAATTACCAAAGATTTAAAAACAGTTTTTGCTGGATGTGCAAAAGACTGCGAAAAACATTTACCAACAGTATTAGATAATATAGATCAGTATAGTAAAATTTTTAAAAAATCCTCAAAGATAATAGTTGAAAATGGATCTACCGATAGAACAAAAGAAATTTTAAAACAAATAAGAAATAACGACGATATCATAATCTTTAGAGATGATTTTAATCAATTTAAACAAAGAGGAACTAGGCTCGCTCTAGCAAGGAATTTAATAATTGAACAAATAAAAGAGAATAAAGCTTTTAGAAATTTTGATCTTTTAATAGTCCTCGATTTAGATGATCGGAACAAGTTTAAAATAGAAAATCACAATTTTATAAAAGCACTAAATTTTTTATATTCTAAAAATGATATTGCAGCTGTTTTTGCAAATCAACCTGGAGATTATTTTGATATTTGGACTCTTAGAGACAATCTTTATTCTAAGAACGATTTTTGGTGCGAAGCATTGAGATATGCTTCATCAAAATTAAATTCATATGACCCCATCACACGTGAGACTCTAAGTGACCTAAAACAAAATTTTTTAGACAAAAATAAGCTAAGTTTCAATTCAAATAGTCCTCCATATAAAGTTAAATCTGCATTTGGTGGTTTTGGAATTTACAAAATTAGTAAAATATTAGAAAATAAAAATAAATATGTTGGTGAACAAGAATTTAGTATTAGATTTTTGGATGGTATAGAAAAAAAAGTTTATTACCAGAAATGTGAACATGTTAATTTTAACTTGGGTTTTTGTGAGATGGGTTTAAATCTTTATATTTTACCGTATTTGATAAATTCAAACGTAAATTTTGAAAACTTAAGGCCAGAGGCTGCCTTTCAATTTATAATTAATAAGAAAGAGATTTTGAATTTGTAATAAGCATTATAAATCAATCTTTAATAAAGGATTAATTTTTAACAAAAAATTTACAACTGTTTACCAACGAATGTAATTACATTAAGATCTTAATATCTTATTAAATTAAAACATACTTGTTATGTCAAAAAATATAATTGTAACTGGTGGCTTAGGTTTTATAGGAAGCAATCTTATAGAGCTTTTGTTAAAAAAAAATTACAGAGTATTGAATATCGACAAAGTTTCATATTCCTCAAATTTTTATAACGTAAAAAAATTTAAATCATCAAAAAAATATGAATTTCTAAAGTGTGATATAGGAAACACTAAGTTAAAAAAAATTTTTTTTAAATTTAAACCTATATGTATATTTAATTTAGCTGCCGAAACTCATGTAGATAGATCTATTGATGATCCTAAGCAATTTGTAAAAAGTAATATTATTGGAGTATATAATTTGTTAGAAAACTTTAAAAAATTTTCGCAAAGATTTAATTCTAAATTAATTCACATATCGACTGATGAGGTTTTTGGGGATATTTTAAAAGGAAGATCTTCAGAAAAATATCCGTACCAACCAAGTTCACCTTATGCAGCTAGTAAGGCAGCCTCTGATCATTTGGTTAGTTCTTATGTTAGGACTTATAAAGTTCCAGCAATTATAACTAATTGTTCTAATAATTATGGACCAAAACAACATCCAGAAAAATTAATACCAAAATTAATTTACAATATTTTGAACAACAGACCTTTGCCGATTTATGGAAAAGGTATCAACTCTCGTGAATGGATATATGTGAAAGATCATTGTGAGGCTTTATTTCGAGTTTTTAAAAAGGGAAAAATTGGAGAAACTTACAACATAGGATCTAATAAAAATCTCTCAAACCTTGAAGTTTGCAAAAATATTTTAGATGTCTCAAAAAAATTAATCAAATTAGGGGATAAAGTAAAAATATATTTTATTAAAGACAGGCCAGGACATGATATGAGATATGCTTTAGATAGTAAAAAAATAAAAAAAGAACTTAAATTTAAACCAAGAACAAATTTTAAAACTGGGATTAAATTAACTTTTGAGTGGTATAAAAATAATAAATCTTATTATAAATACTTACCTAAAAAAGATATACTTAAAAGGTTAGGTAAAAATGATTAGTAAAGGAATTATACTTGCTGGCGGTGCTGGGACAAGAATGAGTCCACTCACAAAGGCCGTGAATAAACAGTTACTACCTATTTATGATAAGCCACTTATTTTTTATCCTCTTTCAATTTTAATGTTGTCAAAAATTAGAGATATTTTAATTATTGTAAATAAGGGCCAAATTAATCAATATAGAAAATTAATCAACGATGGAAAAAATCTTGGAATAAAAATTACTTATCAAGAGCAAAATAAACCAAGAGGTTTGCCAGATGCTTTTATATTAGGAGAAAAATTTATTGGCACTCAAAATGTCGCGATGATTTTAGGAGATAATTTTTTTTATGGTCAAGGGTTATCCGAAAACTTAAAGAAATGTACAAAATTAAAATCAGGAGCAAAAGTATTTTTACACAAGGTATCAAATCCAGAGTCTTTTGGTGTGGCAAAAGTAAATAAAAGAAATAAAATTTTAAAGATTATAGAAAAACCTAAAAAACATATTTCAAATTTAGCAGTCACAGGTCTTTATTTTTTTGATAACAATGTAATTAAATATTCAAAAACATTAAAACCTTCCAAGAGAGGAGAAATAGAGATTTCTGATTTATTGAATATTTATAAAAAAAAAAATAAATTAACAGCAGATTATATTGGACGTGGTGGGGCATGGCTCGATACTGGGTCAATTGATGATTATTTCAAGACTTTCTCATATGTTCATGCAATTGAAAATAGACAAGGAGTAAAAATTGCGTGTTTAGAGGAAATTGCATTATATAATAAATGGATTAATAAAACCCAGATTAAGAAACAAATAAAATTTTATGGAAATTGTAGTTATTCAAATTATTTAAAAAAGATTATTAAAGAAAGTGCATAAAATCTTATTAACAGGCTCCTCTGGCTTCATAGGTTCAAACATTTTGAATAGTTTTTCTAAAGATTTCAAATTTTATATTCTAGTTAGAAAAAAACCTTTAAGAAGATATTCAAAAAACAAAAATATTAAAGTTATTAGATTTAAAAACTACAATTCACTAAACTCAAAATTAAAAAAGATAAAAGTTAATACAGTAATCCATTGTGCAACACACTACATAAAAGATCATAAGTTTCAGGATATAGAAAAACTTTGTTATTCTAATTTGGTGTTTGGGAATGTAATTTTAGAAAACCTTACAAAATTAAAAGCATCAAAATTTATCAATTTTTCTACAGTTTGGGAGGATGCCAACGCAAAAAAGGATAATATTGAAAATTTATATTCTGCATACAAAAAAAGCTTTAGTACGATTTTAGGTTTTTATAAAAAAATTTTAAAAAAAGTAAATTTCTACGAATTAATGGTCTTCGATACGTTTGGTAATTACGACCAGAGGAAAAAAATAATCCACGCTTTGAAAATTAATTATCTTAAAAATAAATCAACAAATATAATATCAAAAAATCTTCATATGAATTTACTTAATATTTCAGATATAATTGATGCAGTTAGTTTAATTCTCAAGAAAAATGTACCCCCTAAGAGATACTCAATTGTAAATAACTTAAATTTAAAAATTTTTGACTTGGTTAAAATTTTTAATAATCAAAGTAAAAAAAAACTTAAAGTTAAATGGTTATCTAATCAATTTATTAAATATAAAATTTATCCCTATGACAAATTAAGTGGTTGGAAACCGCGTAATAGTTCTGTAAGAGATATAATAAATTATATTAAAACTTAAAAATTAATTTTTTATGAAAAAAATTTATTATGGTAAAGCAGTTTATAACTCTAAAGAGATTAATGCAGTTATAAACGTTTTAAAAAATGAAGGGCTTTCGCTAGTCGATGGAAAAAATGTAAAAAAGCTTGAAAAGACTGTAAGTAAAATGTTTGGAAAAAAATATGGACTTATGGTTAATTCTGGCTCCTCTGCTAATTTATTGGGATTGTCTTCTTTCAATTTCAAAAAAGGTTCAGAGATTATTACCCCTAATTTAACTTTTTCAACAACTATTGCTCCAATATATCAGTTGGGACTGATCCCACATTTTATTGGGGTTGAAAAAAATAAATTTTTAGCGGATCCAACACAAATTGAAAAATGTATTAATAAAAAAACCGTTGCATTAATGATACCTAACTTACTTGGAAATATTGCAGATTGGAAAAAAATTTTTAAAATTGCGAAAAATCATAATCTAAAAGTTATTGAGGATTCTGCAGATACAATCGGATATAAGATAAATAAAAAGAATACGGGTAAATATTCAGATGTTGTAACCAACAGTTTTTATGCATCACATATTATTAATGGTGCTGGAACTGGTGGGATTGTTTGTTTTAATGATTTTAATTTATATCAAAGAGCAAAGTTATTAAGAGGATGGGGAAGATCTTCAGCAACTTTTAATGAGTCAGAGAACATTAATAAGAGATTTAATATAAAAGTTTCTGGCATTGATTATGATGCTAAATATATATTCTCAGATTTAGGTTATAATTTTTTACCATCTGAGCTTTCCGCAGCTTTTGCCTTAGAACAAATTAAAAAATTAAAAAATAATATAGATTTAAGAAATAATAATTTTGATTTTTTAAAAAATTTCTTTTCTAATTACCCAGAATACTTTGAACTGCCAGAGCAAAATACTGGCGTCAAGACACCCTGGTTAGCTTTTCCGCTTGTCATTAAAAAAAATAAATCTTTTAATAGAAGAGAAATGCAAATTTTTTTTGAAAAAAATAATATTCAAACTAGAACAATTTTTACTGGCAACATATTAAGGCAGCCAGTCATGAAAAATAAGGTGTATAAAAAGCATCCAAAGTGTGATTCAGAAGCTGATAATGTGATGAAAAATGGAATATTGATAGGTTGTCACCAAGGTATGAAAAAAAGTGAGTTATATTATATTTGCAATACATTTAAGAAATTTATTAATTTGTGAAAATTGTCAAAACAAAATTTGAAGGTCTCCTAATTTTAAAACGCCCAACATATCACGATAATAGAGGATTTCTAAAAGAATTATTCGAACAAAAAAATTTTAAAAAAAAAAAATTTGTTTTTGATTATTTTTCATTCTCAAAAAAAAATGTGATTAGAGGTCTTCATCTTCAATATAAAAAACCCCAGGCTAAGATGATTAGTGTTTTAAATGGTAAGATATTTGATGTCGTTTTAGATTGTAGAAAAAATTCTAAAACTTTCGGAAAACATTTTGTTATTTATATTTCTGCAAAAGATAACACCTCATTATATATACCTGAGGGGTTTGCTCATGGATTTTGCAGTTTAACTAATAACACTTTTTTATATTATAAAAATTCAGATTACAGAGACAAAAAGAGTGAAATAGGAATTTTATGGAAGGATAAAGATTTAAATATTCGATGGCCTATTAAAAAACCTATTATATCATCTAGAGATAGAAAAAATTTAAGTTTTAATAAATTTTTAAATAGCAAAAATTTTAAAAAGATGTAGAACCATATTTATTCATTTGGGCCTGTAGCTCAGTTGGTTAGAGCAGTACACTCATAATGTATTGGTCCCAGGTTCGAGTCCTGGCGGGCCCACCAAAATTGGAAAAATTTAATTTAGTATATCTTAAATGCATAAAAAAAAACTTAAATTAGTTTTAGATGGTACAGTTTTGGGTATGGCTATTGACAATAAATTGGCACGGACTGGTGTATATTTTGTAATTAAAAATTTGTGTGACAGCCTTCTTTTGAGAGATGATGTAGATTTAAAAATAATTTCATCCTCAGAATTAACAGAAAAATTAATAAGTTTTTATAAAGGTCAAAAATATGAACAATGTCTAAATACCAAAGACTTAAAATTTGGTAAAGAAAAATTAAATTTTATAATGCCATTTCACATTGCTAATAAAGAATTATTTAAAATTAAGAACGCGAATATAATACAAATAATTTATGATTTTTCTGTTCATTTTTGTCCAGAATTAAAAGATAATAATATCAATTTTGAAAAAAATGTCCTCAATTCTCTAAATTCAGAAATTTATGCATTATGTATTTCAAAAAAAACAAAAGATGATTTACTATCAATCTCTCAAATTATGCCAGATAAAGTTGGTGTTTTTTATCCTGGTCTAAGAAACGATCTCAATAACAATGAAAATTTTGATTTTAATGTGAAGGATTTTTTAAATATACCAAAAGAAGCTAATTATATACTATGCTTATCAACAATAGAGCCTAGAAAAAATTTAAATGCCTCATTTCAAACTTTTGAAGCTACTGTAAAGTTGTTGAAATCAAAAAATTTATATTTAGTTCTAACTGGTGCTCAAGGCTGGACTGATTGCGATAAGTTTTTAAAAAATCTTTCACCAGAAATAAAAAAAAAAATAATTTTTACTGGATATGTTCAAGACAAGCACATAAAGGAACTTTATAAATCTGCTCTTTGTTTTATGTACCCCTCATTCTATGAAGGATTTGGCTTACCACCACTTGAGGCTATGGCATGTGGTACACCAGTAATTATTTCTAATAGAGGTTCACTTCCCGAAGTTTTTGGAGAAATTACAAATACTTTTGATCCATATGATATAAATGGAATGTCTAAATGTATTATTGATTGGTACTCAAATCCTGTAAAAAGGTTAACTGAAATAGAGAGATTAAAAAAATTTTCTAAAACTTTTACTTGGAAAAAATCAGCACAACAATTTGTAGATTTTATTAAAAAAATTAATATTTAGATATATTTTTTAAATTCTATTAAAAATAAGTTAAGTTCTACTTTATTTTATGAGAAATTTTATAAAACTAATTTATTGTTCAGTAATCATTAATTATTCTGATATGAATTAAAGCTACTTTAAATCCCTCATGGTAAATTGATTTAAATACTAGTCCTAAAGAATTTAACAAATCTAGAAAAATTAATTTGAAGAAAACTTTTCTAAACTTTGAAATAAAGAATTAATATTTCCATCGTTAGAGCTAAGAATTGATGCAAATTCCTCTTTTTGGGTTCTTGCCAAACTCAATCCCTCTATAATGAGATCTCTTATTAATGGATTATCCTTATTTTTTGTATAAATTCTCCAATCAATTTTTACTTCAGGTCTTTCAGCAGTTTCTTTTAAAACACTATTAACAATAGTATAATTTTCACTTAATACTTTTTTTGACAATACATCAATTTCTGGGTTTGTATATTCTGATAATCTGCTAGAAAAGCTTTTTAAAAAATAATCCTCAAATAATTTAAGATATTTTATTTTTTGCTCATTATTAAGGCTCTTTCTAGCTGAACCTAGGGAATAAAAACCTACACCTTCAATATCGACTGTTTCTTTAGCTATTTCTTTTAAATTATTTATTTTGTCTTCTTTTGAAATATTTTTAGTTAATATTTCTGATGCTCTGTTAACTGTGGATTGGACAAATACATCGGGCTCAACTGAAAAAACGTTAAGTATATTTAAATTCAAGAATAGCAAAACTAAAAAAATTTTTTTCATTTCTAAATCATCAATTTAAATATTAATTTTTATCTATTTCTTCCCAATCTTCCTCATTCTTATAAAAAATCTCAATATTTCCTTTTCTGATATTATTAATTTTATTTTCTCTATCTTGCAAATACAAGCTTTTTACTGATGCATAGAAGTCAATTGAATTTACCTCAAGATTATCAAATGACTCTATATTGTTTGATCTAAAATCAATGCCTTCTACCGCTTTTGTTGCCATGTAAACATTTTCATTTAAAAATTCATTATTACCGTGCATCGAAGCATTGTAATATGGATCTCCTCCCAATATATTCATGAAAGATCCAGTTGTGTCTCTTAGAGTTGAGGGCCCTAGGACTGGTAAAACTACATAGCAGCCTGGCCCAAATCCCCAAGTAGCTAAAGTTTGACCATAATCCTCTTTTTCATATTTTGGAAAACCCATACCATTAGCAACATCTATGGTTCCTAAAATTCCTACAGTAGAATTCACCACAAGCCTTGCTGTATTAATAACTGCTAATTTTATATCACCTTGCAAAACATTATTGGGTATTGTGACTAAACTTGACAGATTCGTAACAAAATTGTGAGTACCTTTTTGAATAGGATCTGGTAAATTTCTATATCCCTCAGCTAATGGTTTGATTATAGCTTTGTCTAAACTTTGATTAAAAGCAAAAGTTGCTCTATTTATGCCCTCAAAGCAATCTTTGACTTTTTTTGGCTGTTCTCTTAAATTCAATTCACCATCAGATCCAGCATTGGCATTGAACGCTAGTAAAAAAGTTGTAATCAAGATTAGTGATATTTTTTTCATTATAAAGTAATATTTTATATATAATTATTAACGATGTAAATTAACATTTATTAATAAAAAATGACCATAAAGTGTTTATAAATAGCCAAATATTATACAAATATTTATAATGAATTTAATTTACAATTATTCACCTAATTTTAGTTTGCCTAAAAGACCAAAAAAAAAGATAAAATTTATTATAATTCATTACACAGGAATGAGAAAAGAGGCAGAGTCAATTAAGAGATTACAAAATCTTAGGTCCAAAGTAAGCTCTCATTATTTAATAAAACAAAATGGTCATATATTAGTTTTAGTTCCTGATCTTTATGAAGCTTGGCATGCTGGCTTATCAAATTGGAAAAATTACAAAAATTTAAATAAAACCTCAATCGGTATTGAAATTTCTAACCCGGGTCATCAATATGGTTATAAGAATTTTTCAAAAAAACAAATTTTTTCTTTAAAAAAATTGTTAAAACTTTTGATTAAAAAATTTAAAATAAAAAAGAAATATATTCTAGGTCACTCGGACGTATCCCCTGATCGAAAAATGGATCCAGGTGAGAAATTTCCATGGAAAAAATTATCTAAAAGTGGTTTAGTTTGGCATCATAATTTAGATCCAAAAAAAATTAAAGTATTCAGAAAAATCAAACTTTCCTCCAAACTTGAAAAAAATATATTTATTAAAAATCTTAATAGGATTGGATATAAAAAGATAAAAGGCTTAAAACTTGATAAAAATATAGAGTATCTAACAACAGCTTTCCAAAGGAGATTTAGACAAGATTTAGTAGATGGCAAAATAGACAAAGAGTGTTTAAAAATTAGTAAAAATCTTGTCTCTTTATAAGATTAAACTTGAAATTATATAATTAAATTATAAGATATAATTGCCAGATGAACGATTTATCGCTTTAATTTTTTAAAGAGGAAAGTCCGGACTCTACAAGAATGCAGTGCCAGGTAATCCCTGGCAGGGGCGACCCTAGGGATAGTGCCACAGAAAATAAACCGCCATAACATGGCAAGGGTGAAAAGGTGTGGTAAGAGCACACCGGTTCTATTGGTAACAATGAACGCTGGAAAACCCCACTGGGAGCAAGACTAAGTAGAGATGACAATGTTGAAAAACTAAAAGCTATTCTTGGCTAGTCATCAGGGTTAGTTGCTTGAGCTCAAGAGTGATCTTGAGCCTAGATAAATGATAAATTTCAATGACAGAACCCGGCTTACAGTTCATCTGGCTTTTTAAGAAAATTTTACATTTAACTTAAATGTTCACGTTTTGACTCACTTTTTATCAAATTTTTTATTTTGTCAGTAATAATCTAGGTATTGACTCTTTTTTAATAAACCCATAATATCCCATATATTCCCATATTAAGGGAATAAAGGATTTTATGGTTTATGTTTTTATCAACTTACGAAAACAAATTAGACAAAAAAGGAAGGGTATCAGTGCCTGCAAGTTTTAGGTCGTATTTATCTAACCTAGGATACAATGGAGTAATTTGTTATCCATCTTTCAATAATCAATCGATAGAAGCATGGCCTCAAGATAGAATAGAAAAAATCTCAAATACGATAGACTCATTAAATCCTTTTGAAGAAAAACGAGATTTTTTTGCTACGTCAATTTTGTCTGAAAGTATAAATTTACAATTTGATAGTGAAGGTAGAATTTCACTAACTTCAAAATTATTAAAACATGCAAAAATAAAAAATAGCACAATTTTTGTTGGTCAGGGAAAAACCTTTCAAATTTGGGAACCAACAATTTTTGAAAAATTTAGGGCAAGCGCTAGAAAAAAAGCAAATTCAAATCGTTCAAGTCTTAAATGGGAGAGTCAACTTAACAAATAAAAAAAAAGAGGGGGATTAAATGACGATTAATTTTAAAGTACCAGAGATAAAAGAGTTACAACCAAGGCTTTTAGTAATGGGTATTGGTGGTGCAGGTGGAAATGCTATTAATGAAATGATTGATAATGGAATGCAAGGTGTTGAGTTTATTGCGGTTAATACCGATGCACAAGATTTAAAACATAGTAAAGCAAAATCAAAAGTCCAAATAGGTTTAAATTTGACAAAGGGCTTAGGAGCTGGTGCAAAACTTGATATTGGTCAGGCTGCCGCAGATGAGTCTCTTAATGATATAGTAAATATTTTACAGGGTGCAAATATGGTTTTCATCGCCGCTGGTATGGGAGGTGGTACAGGAACTGGTGCAGCCCACGTTATTGCAAGGGCCGCAAAAGAACTTAACATTTTAACAGTAGGAGTAGTAACACTACCTTTTTTATATGAAGGACCTTCAAGAATGAGAAGAGCTCAACAAGGATTAGAGGAACTTCGAAGACATGTGGATACTATTATAGTAATTCCAAATCAAAATTTATTTAAAATTGCCAATGAGCAGACCACATTCGAGGAGTCATTTAATTTGTCGAATAATGTTTTAATGCACGGGGTTCAAAGTATTACAGATCTAATGGTTAGACCAGGATTAATAAATCTTGATTTTGCCGATGTTGAGTCTGTAATGGCCTCGATGGGTAAAGCTATGATGGGAACAGGTGAAGCCGAAGGCGAAGGTAGAGCCATGAAAGCTGCAGAAATGGCAATTAGCAATCCTTTAATTGATGATTATACCTTGAAAGGTGCAAAAGGCTTATTAGTAAATATTACTGGAGGTAAAGACCTTAAGCTTTTTGAAGTCGATGAAGCAGTTAATAAAGTAAGAGCCGAGGTTGACCCAGAGGCTGAGTTGATAATAGGAGCAATTACAGATCCAGAACTTGACGGAAAAATGAGAGTTTCAATCGTTGCAACTTCTTTAGATGGTCAACAACCCGAGACTAAATCTGTGATTAATATGGTGCACAGAATACAAAATAGAAATCCAGGGTATTCTGATTTTGCAGCCAATGGTTTGACACAATCTTTTGTATTTAACGGAAATAATACAAATCCAGTTTCTCATGGTGCAAATGCTTTGAAACTTGAGAATGAGATAGTGACCAACGATTTACAAAATCAAACTAGCAATCAATCAGTAAATGATATGAATAATCAATATCATGAGGAGCTTTTAAAAAATCAAGAGATTAATGAGGTTGAAGATAAAAATTCTGAAAAAGATGAAATGTCTTTTCCAAAAGAAACATCAGAGTCTTTTGAGGAGACTGAAGTTAAATCTAATGACCTGAGAGAATTTGGAGTTGACACAAATGAGCCAGATTTATTTAGTTCTAGCGATAATAATTCAGATACTAATGATCTATCGAGTTCTTTGGACGAAGATAATGATGACGATGATCTTGAAATTCCCGCATTTTTAAGAAGACAAAAAAATTAATGGTCTTCAAGAAAATAAATGGAAGCCACCATAGTATCGGATAAATCCAAGCATTATCCGGTACTGCTAAAAGAATTTATTAGCATTATTTCCCCTCAATATGGTGGCACATTTATTGATTGTACTTTTGGTCAAGGTGGATACACACAGGAAATATTAAAATTTTCAAATACCAAAGTAATTGCTATCGATAGAGATATTGAAACTAAGAAAATTGCAGATCAAATTAAGAAAAATTTTACAGATAGATTTTTTTTCAAGAATATGAAATTTAGTCAGCTAAATAATCTAAAATTGAAAAATGAAAATATAAAAGGAGTATTTTTTGATTTAGGTTACTCTCTAAACCAAATGAAAGATCATAAAAAAGGATTATCTTTCACTTCTAAGGGCCAACTCAACATGAAACTAGGACTTAACGATTTTTCAGCACAAGAGGTAATTAATAAACTTTCATTTAATGATTTACAAAAAATTTTTAAATATTTTGGTGATGAAAAAGATTCAAAAAAAATTGCAAATAAAATTGTCAAGGAGCGAGTAAAATATAAAATTAATACACGTGAATTAGTTAATATTATTGATTCTGTAAAAAAAAGAAATAATTCTAAAATTCATAAGTCAACAAAAGTTTTTCAAGCAATTAGAATTTTTGTTAATAGAGAAATTAGTGAATTAATTAATGGTTTGATTAATGCTACAAAAATTTTAAAAAAGGATGGTGTACTGGCTGTTGTTACCTTTCATTCATTGGAAGATAAAATCGTAAAATATTTTTTTAGAAGTCTTTCAGAAAATAAAAGTGTCTCAAGATATCAACCTAAAATTACACAATCAGAGCCATTATTATACATGACAGAGAGAAAGCCTATTATCCCAAGTGAACCAGAGTTAAATGAGAATATATCATCCAGATCAGCAAAATTAAGATTTGTTATTAAAAAAAAAAATTTTTACAATTTTGATATTGATATTTTTGAAAAATTTAAATCTTTTATTGAGATAGAAAATATTGGCAATAAATTATGAAAAAAACCGCAATAATTGTTTTTGTATTTTTATTAATATTTTTTACTGCTTTTATTAAAAACTCAAGTAAAAAAATCGAAGATGAAATATTTTTAGTTAATGAAAGTCTGAGAGATCTCGAAAAAGAATTAAGTGATACAAAATTAGAATTTGAATATCTTAGCTCGACAGAAAAATTACTTGAATATCAATCACAATTTTTTGAAAAAGATTTATTTCAAAAAGATATGAATAAGATTAAAAGATTAACCAAAAATTCAAATGGCTTATTAATTAGCAACTTTAATTTTTTTGAAATTAATGAAAAAAATTGAGTCAGACATTATTCTAGAAGATCAAAAAGATGATTTTTCTTATGAAAAAAGAAAATCAAATTTAGATATTTCATTTAATAGAATAAGTTTTATATTTTTTACTTTTTTTATCATTTCAGTAATTTACTCTATTCACTTAATGCATTTAGGTACAAGAGAGAATACTAAAATTATAAATTCAAATTTACAAATTCCATCTAACAAACTTTACAGAGCAGATATAGTTGATAGAAATGGAAAATATTTGGTAAAAACTGTAAATTCTATAGATGTCGGAATTAGTTCAAAAAAAGTTATTGATAAAGAAAAATTAATTTTAAACTTAAAATATATATTCCCAAATAAAGACTATGACCAAATTCAAGAGAAAATTGAAAAAAAAAATTTTTTTTATTTTGAAAAAAAGATATCACAAGAAAATTATGACAAAATAATGAAACTTGGAGACAAATCGATCCAACCAGAAGACAGATTAATAAGAATTTATCCTGAAAAAAATTTGTTTAGTCATATTATTGGTCAAATAGATGACAATAACAGTGGGATTTCTGGTTTGGAAAAGTCTTTTGATGATAAACTCAAAACTTCAAAGGAACCATTCATACTAAGTTTAGATAAAGATATTCAATATTTAGTCAGAAATGAATTAATCAAGTTCAACAAAGTTTTTGAAACAAAAGGAAGCGCTGCAATTTTAATGAATGTGAATAATGGTGAAATTTTATCTTTAGTATCCTTGCCAGATTTTAATCCAAATAAGAGAGAAAAAATTTCTGACATAAATTATATTAATCGAGCGACAAAAGGAGTTTATGAATTTGGTTCTGTGTTTAAAACATTTACTTTAGCTGCAGCATTTCAAGAAAGAATTATTGAACCAGAAACTAGATTTGCCAACTTACCAAAATCCTTGACTTGTGCTGGATTTCCAATCAGAGAGTATGATAATAAAATCCCATCAGACCTTACTGCTGAACAAATTTTGATAAGATCTGGTAATATAGGCTCAGTCAGAATTGGTCAAAAGGTTGGGCAAGAAAAATTTATATTATTTTTGTCAAAACTTGGTCTATTAAAAAAAATTGATTTTGATATCGAGGAGGTTGGAAAGCCTCTTAATTTTAAATGGGGAAAATGTCCATTAGCTACAGCCTCTTTTGGACATGGTATTACAGCTACATTGCTTCAAGTTGTTAAAGCATATTCAATTATTGTAAATGGAGGATACCAAGTGAACCCAACCTTAATAAAAACAAATAAAAAGACAAAAAATAAAAGAATTTTAGATAAAGACGTCTCAAATAAAATTTTACCGATTTTAAGAAAAATTGTCTCTACTAAAGAGGGTACAGCCAACTTGGCTGATATCAACGGATACGAAATTGGTGGCAAAACAGGAACTGCAAATAAAAGCATAAAAGGAATTTATTCAAAAGAGAAAGTTAATACTTTTGTTTCAGTTTTTCCAATCACAAAACCAAAGTTTATTTTAGCAGTTATGTTAGATGCTCCTAAAATAAATGAGGATTATATTTACAGTTATAGAGATGGATCTAACTTCAAACTAAAAGGAAGTCCAAGAAATACAGCTGGCTGGAATAGTGTGGAAGCAGCAGGTCATATTGTAGAAAAAATTGGGCCCATTTTAGCCACAAAATATAGTGAAGTTAAATAGTCTATGCTTCTTAAAGATTATATCCCAAGTGCTAAAAAAAACTTAAAAACTTTTTTTTCTGGTATTGCCTTTAACAGTTCAAAAGTGAAAAGAGAGGATATTTTTTTTGCAATTAAAGGAAGTAATTATGACGGTAATAAATTTATACCTACTGTAATAAAAAAAGGTTGTAGGATTATTGTTACTGATAAAAAAATCAAAAAAAAATACAATGGAGTCTTAATAATTTATACAAATAATGTGCGTAAATTATTAGCAGAAGTTTCATTTAAAATTTATAAAAATCTTCCGAAAAATTTGGTAGCAGTTACTGGAACAAATGGAAAATCTTCTGTTTCCGATTTTTTTTATCAAATATTAAAGTTGAATAACAAAAAAGTTGCATCTATTGGAACGCTAGGTGTTAAGTCAGATAGCATTAATTTTGATTTATCCAACACTACAATTGATCCAATTCAATTAGGAAGAATACTAAATAATCTTAAAGAAAAGGGAGTTGATAATGTGATTATGGAGGCTTCAAGCCATGGTCTTGAACAAAATAGGCTTAATGGTCTTTTGTTTAATTTAGGAATATTTACTAATTTTTCACAAGATCATTTAGATTATCATAAAAATTTAGATAATTATTTAAAAGCAAAACTCTATTTATTTAAAAATTTAATCAAAAAAAAAGGACATATAATTACTGACGAAAAAATACCAGAATTCATTAAAATCAAAAGAATTTCAGTAAATAAAAGTCTCAAGCTACATAAAATAAATAGCAAAGGTTCATTTAAAATTCTATCTCATCATTATCAAGATGAGACACAAATTATAAAAATTCAGCTTAAGAATTCAATTAAAACCATAAAACTGAATCTAATTGGAAAAATTCAATTAAATAATATATTGATGGCAATCATTGCAGCAAAAAAAAGTAATTTAAGTCTTGATAGAATTTTTCAAATTATCCCAAAAATTAAATCAGTTGAGGGAAGATTTGAAAAGATTGGTAAAATCAAAAATAATTCAAAAGTAATTCTAGATTATGCTCATACACCAGAAGCTTTAAAAACTTGTATATTAAATTTAAGAGAACAATTTAAAAATAAAAAAATTTCTTTACTATTTGGATGTGGTGGTAATAGGGATCAAAACAAAAGATCTAAAATGGGTAAAATTGCATCTGATTACTCCGATAAAATCTATTTAACAGATGATAATCCAAGATATGAAAATCCAAAAAAAATTCGATCAGACATAAAAAAGGGTATAGAGAACACAAAAGTGCTTGAAATATCTGACAGGTCTAAGGCTATAGCTATAGCAATTAAAAATCTTAATTCAGGCGAAATTTTGCTTATTGCTGGAAAGGGTCATGAAAAAACACAAGATTTTGGTAATCAAAAAATTTATTTTTCAGATAAACAAGTTATTTTAAATTCGATAAAAAAGAAAAATTTAGATTTATCAAATAATTTAAAGTTTAATATTTTAAAAGAATTGTCAGGTAATCATAAATTAAAATCAATATCACTTTTTAAATTTGCCAGAATTAACTCACAAGAAGTAAAGAAAAATGATATTTTTTTTGCAATTAAGGGAAGGAAAAACGATGGAAATAAATTTATAAATCAAGCATTCAAAAATAAAGCTTCAGTTGTAGTAGTAAATAGCATTCAAAAGAAATTTGAAATTAATAGACAAATAAAAGTAAAAGATACATTAAAATTCTTAACAGATACTGCCAAAATTTTTAGATCAAGTATAAACACAAAAATAATAGCAATAACTGGAAGTTGTGGAAAGACAACACTTAAAGAAATGTTAGGAAACTCTTTAAAAAAAATTTCTAAAGTTAGTATTTCACCAAAATCTTATAACAATAAATATGGAGTTCCTTTAAGTTTACTAAACTTAAAGGAAAATGATGACTTTGGTGTTTTAGAAGTTGGGATGGATAAAAAGGGTGAAATAGACTACTTATCCAAAATAATTCGACCAGATGTTAGTGTAATAACAAATATTAATTTTGCTCATATAAAAAACTTTAAAAGTATTAAACATATTGCGTTAGCTAAATCTGAAATCATTCAAAATACTAACCCGGGTGGTTATGTAATATTGAATGCTGATGATAATTTTTTTTCTTTACATAAAAAAATAGTCATTCAAAATAATCTTAAATTAGTATCTTTCGGAATAAAAAATAAACAATCGAATATGAAATTTTTAGGTATCAAAAAAAAAAAAGATCATTTTCAACTCTGGATTCAAATTAATGGAGCAAAAAAATACTTTTTGGTTTCAAATAATTTTCATAATAATATTTATAATATTTTGGCTACATTAGCTATTATGAGTATTTATAGAAATATTTTTCAATTAGATAAAGATTTTTTTTTCAAATTTAAGGTGCCACAAGGTAGGGGGGATATATCTAATATTAAGTTTCTTAAAAAAAATATAAATCTAGTTGATGAGAGTTACAATTCAAACCCCTTATCACTAAAATCTGCTGTCCTAAACTTTGACAAAATTAAAACAAAAAAAAATAAAAAGTATCTTTTACTTGGAGATATGTTGGAACTCGGCAATCATTCAAAAAAACTTCATGAGTCAATTGCAGCTATAATAAACAAAACTAAGATTAATAAAGTTTTTATAAAAGGTCGTTATATGAAATATATGTTTGAAAAACTTACAGACTCTAAAAAAGGTCGAGTTTTACATAATAAATCTCAAATTATTGATTTGATTCGAAACGACTTAAATAATAATGATAGTCTTATGGTAAAGGCCTCAAATGCGACAGGTTTCAACAAGATAATAAAAGAGATTAAAGGAATTAATTAATGCTTTACCAATTTTTATTAAACTTTGTTGATACATACGGTTTCTTAAATGTTTTTAAATATCTTACGTTTAGAACTGGTTTATCTGTTTTTACATCCTTAGTTATTGTCTTAATTATTGGAGGTCCGTTCATTAAATTTTTCTCTAATCAAAAAATTTTAAATCCTATAAGAGATGATGGTCCAGAAGATCATATTGTAAAAAAAATAGGAACACCAACAATGGGTGGTGTAATCATTTTATTGGGTTTATTAGTTTCAGTATTACTTTGGGCTGATCTATCAAATTTAAATATTATATTTTGTATATATATAGCCGTTTCATTTGGATTACTTGGAGCATTTGATGACTTTAAAAAAATTAAATATAGTAACTCGACCGGAATTTCCTCTAAATTAAAAATAATTTTACAAATTTTATTAGCAGTTATTGGAGTAATTTTATTTGTCTACTATGTTGATTATCAAGATATAACTAATTTATATTTTCCATTTTTCAAAAATCTCATAGTAAATCTTGGATGGTTTTTTATTCCTTTTTCAGTTTTTGTTATAATTGGATCTTCAAATGCTGTTAATCTAACAGATGGACTTGATGGTTTAGCAACAGTGCCAGTGATACTAGTAGCTGCATGTTTTGCGTTTATAAGTTATGTGACTGGAAATATTGTATTCTCTGATTATTTACAAATACCTTATATAGAGGGTACAGGTGAAATTTCAATTTTTTGTGGAGCAATCATTGGTTCATGTCTCGGTTTTTTGTGGTTTAATGCTCCACCGGCAAAAATTTTTATGGGGGATACAGGATCATTATCTCTTGGTGGGTCTTTAGGTGCTGTTGGAATAATTACAAAGCATGAAATTGTGTTAGCAATAACCGGTGGCCTTTTTGTTTTGGAAGCTATATCAGTAATGGTTCAGGTAATATCTTTTAAACTTACTGGTAAAAGAATTTTTAAGATGGCACCAATTCATCATCATTTTGAGAAAAAAGGATGGCCAGAATCAACAGTTGTTATTAGATTTTGGATTATCTCAATCATTTTGGCAATGATTGGTTTGGCAACACTCAAATTAAGATAAAGGAAATTTATTTGAGTATTTTTTTAAATAAAAAAATATTAATTTATGGTTTAGGTAAAAGTGGACTATCTACTTTGCAGTTTTTAAAAAATAAAAGTGACGTTTTTTTATATGATGATTTAAAGAAAAATTTAAAAAATTCAATTAGCTATAAATCAATTTTAAAAAAAAAATTTGATTTCATCATAATTAGTCCAGGTATAGATATAAATAAATGTAAATTATCTAAATTCTTAAAAAAAAATTCAAAAAAAATTTATACTGATTTAGATATTTTTTATTCATTTTACAAAAATAATTGTATTTCTGTTACAGGTACAAATGGAAAATCTACAACCTGTCAACTTTTATATGAAATATTGTTAAACCATAAATATGATGTTAGATTAGTTGGAAATATAGGCAATCCAATTTTATCAGCGAAAAAAATAAAATCTAAAACAATTTTTGTTGTAGAAGCCTCATCCTATCAACTTGAATACAGCCAAATTTTTCAATCAAAATATGCTGTGCTACTAAATATATCACCAGACCACTTAGAGAGACATAAAACAGTCAAAAATTATGTAAATGCTAAATTTAAAATTCTAAATAGTAATTTTAAAAATTCTATAGGTTTTATTAACAAAAAAGATTTTATAATAACTAAAGAGTTGAAAAAACGAAAAATAAATAGAAAATTATTAAAGGTCGATATTCAACCAGTAGAAAATTTTCAAAAAAATATAGAAAATGAATATTTTTTAAATGACGCAAATAAAGAAAATTTATCTTTTATAATTGCGATTTCAAAGAAATTAAAATTAAAAAAAAATATTGTTATTAAAACTCTTAAAAGATTTAAGGGATTAAAGTATCGTCAACAAACAATTTATAAAGACATGTTCTTAACAATAATTAATGACTCTAAATCTACAACTTTTGCATCATCAATATCTATTTTAAAAAAGAAATTAAATATTTATTGGTTACTAGGCGGGATACCAAAGCAAGGTGATAAATTCAATTTAGATAAAAAATATTACTCTAATATTAAAGCATTTATTTATGGAAAAAATAAAAAGTTCTTTAATAACCAACTTAGAGGAAAAATTAAGTATAGTAATTTTGATAATCTAAGTGATGCTTTAAAAAAAATATTTACAATAATTAAAAAAGAAATTTTTTTAAAAAAAAATATAATTTTTAGTCCTTCCGCTGCTTCATTTGACAATTTCAAAGATTTTGAGGACAGAGGAAATTATTTTAATAAACTTATTAAAAAGTACTTAAATGGATAAAATAGTGTCTTTTCAAAAACTGTATTATAAATGGTGGAAAAACATTGATAAATTTATACTAGCATTAATAATTTTGTTATTTTTAGTAGGTTTATTTTTTTCACTTGTATCTACTTCGTTGATCGCATCTGATAAACTAAATACTAATGATTACCTTTTTTTTTTTAAGCATCTAATTTTTTTATGTATTGGAGCGTTTTCTATTTTTATTTTTTCATCCATAGATCAAGAAAATCTTTTTAAAATTTCTATTATTTTTTTTTCTGCATCAATATTACTTTTACTACTAGTTCCTTTAATTGGTGTTGAGGTCAAAGGATCTAAAAGATGGATTGATCTATATTTGCTACCAAGATTCCAGCCAATTGAATTAGTTAAACCTTTTTTGATTGTATTCTTGAGTATTATTTTAAGCAGTCGAAGATATACTAATATCTATATAAAATATTCAGTTTCTTTTTTAGTAACTTTAAGCATAGTTTTTTTATTAGTTTTACAACCCGATATTGGTCAAACTTTATTGATACTTTTTTCATGGTTAGTATTGATTTTTATTTCTGGAATAAGTTTTGTTCTTTTAATCAGTTTATTTTTCACTCTAATTCTATTATTTTCTTACCTGATATTATTTGTTCCAAAATTTAGCTACATTAAAAATAGAATTTTCTCTTTTTTTGATTCTGAAACTGGAACACATAATTTTCAATCTGACAAAGCAATAGAATCAATCATTAGTGGAGGTTTTTTTGGTAAAGGAATTGGTGAGGGAACTTTAAAGAATAGAGTGCCTGAAGCACATACAGACTATATTATTTCAGTAATATCTGAAGAATTCGGAATTATTGCCATAATTTTAATTTTATTTTTGTTTTTAATTTTAATTCATGCAGTTTTTAAAAAAGTAAACTTTGAAAATGATGATAGGTCAAAATTAGTCTTAGTAGGTTGTGTAACTTTAATTTTAATGCAAGTAATAATACATGTTGGAGTAAACATACGATTATTTCCAACAACTGGTATGACTCTTCCTTTCATAAGTTATGGAGGTTCGTCTATTGTGGGCATGTCAATTATTTCAGGGATAATTCTTAATTTGACCAAAAGAAAAATAGATTAAAATGAAAAAAAAAATTTTAATTTCAACAGGAGGTTCAGGAGGTCATGTAATACCAGCAATAATTCTACATGATCATCTATTAAAAAAAAAAGATATAATCATTTCAACAGATAAAAGAGGATATAAGTATCTTGATAAAGAAATTCATAAAATCTTATTGATAAATACTCCAAAGCTAAGTTTATTTTTATTACCTCTTAATTTTTTTAAGATTTTATTTTTATGTATAAAATCTTTCTTTTTTTTGAAGAAAGAAAAAATACATGAATTAATCTCAACTGGTGGCTATATGTCATTACCTTTAATTTTAGCGGGAAAATGCTTGAATTTAAAAATTTATCTACTTGAACCTAACTTCGTTCTAGGAAGGGCTAATAAATTTTTTTTAAGTTCGTGTGAAAAAATTTTTTGTTACACAGATCAAATAAAAAATTTTCCTGAAAAATTTAAAAATAAAATGGTAGTTATATATCCTCTTGTAAGAGATGAATTTTATAAAAAAAAGATACGAAAATCCAATAATGAAAAACTTTGTTTATTGATTGTTGGGGGGAGTCAAGGAGCAAGTGTTTTTGATCAAAATTTAAAGAAATCAATTCTTAATATATCTAAAAAATTTTCTATTAAAGTTGTTCAGCAAACTCAATTAACTAATATTTCTTCACTAAAAAAGTTTTATTCTGAAAATAATATCGAAAATGAAATCTTTAATTTTGACAAAAATTTTATTAAAAAAATTTCTGAAACGGATATTTGTATAACTAGAGCAGGAGCAACAACCTTAGCTGAACTATCAATTCTTAATGTGCCCTTTATTGCAGTTCCATTACCAAGTTCTAAAGATAACCATCAGTTTGAAAATGCAAATTTTTACGTAAAAAATGATTGCTGTTGGATTTTAGAACAAAATCTTTTTGAGGAAAAAATAGAACAAATGATTGAAGAAATAATGCAAAATAGATCAAATCTAAATAAAAAAAAAGAAAATTTAATTAATTTGAATTATCAAAATACTTGGATAAATGTTAATCAAAAGTTGTTAAATATTTTAGATGAAAATTGAACTTGCAAAGAACGAAATTATTCACTTTATTGGAATAGGTGGAATAGGGATGAGTGGTCTCTCTCTTATAATGAAAGGAAAAGAATTTAAAGTGCAAGGTAGCGATATAACTTTAAACAAAAATATTGAAAAATTAAAAAAAGAAAAAATAAAAATATTTATAGGTCATAAAAAACAACATATAAAAAACGCTACAATTGTTGTTGTTTCATCAGCTATTAAAAAAAATAATCCAGAATTACTTGAAGCAAAAAGAAAAAATTTACCAATAATAAAAAGAGGAAGAATGTTGGCACACATTGTTTCTTTAATGAAAAATATAGTAGTTGCCGGATCCCATGGAAAAACTACTACCACTTCTCTTGTAGCCTCAATTTTCCAAAAAACTACTCTTGATCCAACAATAATTAATGGTGGTGTCATTAACTCATTAGATAGTTCCGCAAGATTAGGCAGAAGCGACTGGTCAATTTTGGAAGCTGATGAGTCAGATGGTAGTTTTGTAAATATTACTCCCACATATTCAATTATTACCAATATAGACAGAGAACACATGGATTTCTACAAAACCACTGAAGAATTAAAAAAATCTTTTTGTGAATTTATTAAAAAAGTTCCATCATTTGGAAAATCTTTTATTTGTATTGATGATAAAATTAACAAAGAACTTATTAAAGATATCAAAAGTAAAAATTTTTATACATATGGTAAAAATAAAAGATCAAATTTTTTAATAAAAAATATAATTCAAAAAAAAGAGATGACACGATTTGACTTAATAGTAAATTTACCCAACAAAAAGAAAAAAATGATTAAAAATATAAAAATCCCTCTCATTGGTATCCATAACGTAAGAAATTCTGTAGCAGCTGTAGCTGTAGCTCTAACAGTCGGTATTACAATTAAAGATATTAAAGATGGTTTATTAAGATTTGGAGGTGTTCAAAGAAGATTTAATAAAATATTTTCATTTAATGGTATAAATTTTTATGACGATTATGCTCACCATCCAACTGAAATCAAGATGGTTTTAGATGGAGTTAAAGAAGTTTATAAAGATCATGAAAAAGTTTGTGTATTTCAGCCTCATCGAATTTCAAGATTAAGAGACCTCCGTAAAGAATTTTCATTTTCGTTTCAAAATGCAGATATAGTTATTTTGTGTCCAATTTATTCGGCGGGAGAAAAAATAAAACTAGGTTTCGAATATTTAAAATTTGCAAAAGAGATAATAAAAAATTCAAAAGTGAAACTATTTTTAGTAAAAGATAATCTCCAATTGGCAAAATTTATAAAAAAGAATATTTATGGAAAAAAAATCATAATCGGCATGGGCGCTGGAACAATTTCGAATTGGATGAGAAAACTTCCAGAATTAATGAAATGAAAATAGACCATCTTAAAAAACTACTTAATGGTTTTGATAAAAATTTGTATTTCGAATACGATTTAAAAAATAAAAATTGGTTTAATATAGGTGGTAAATCTAAAGTATTTTTTAAAGCTGATAATCTTAATCAGCTGATAAATTTTCTTAAAACTATTAATAATCAAGAAAGAATATTTGTGCTTGGGGCTGGCTCAAATATTTTAGTAACAGACGGCTTATTTGATGGAATAGTTATCAAATTAGGTAAAAATTTTAGTAATATTACATTACATAGCGAAGATATTATAATTGCTGGCAGTGCTGTTTTAGATAAAAGTTTGTCTTATTTTGCTCTTAAAAATAATTTGAGCGGTTTTGAGTTTCTATCATGTATACCCGGCACAATTGGTGGTGGTATATCGATGAATGCTGGTTGTTTCGGTAAAGAGTTTAAAGATATACTAGTTTCTATTCAGGTAAGTGACAAATTTGGCAAAGTAGCCACAATACCTTCAAAAGAAATAAAATTTGAATATAGAAAAAACAACATACCAGAAGATTATATTTTTTTGAGTGCATCTTTTAAAGGAGTTAAATCAAACCAAAAAGAAATAGAGGCTATAACAAATAACTTAAAATCCGAAAAAGAAAAAAATCAACCTACGAGAATTAAAACGAGTGGAAGTACTTTTAAAAATCCAATATCTCAAACTAATAAAAAAGTTTGGGAACTTATAAAAGATTCTGTTCCTCTTAATCAATCATTTGGTGATGCTTGTATTTCAGAAAAACATTGTAATTTTTTTGTAAATAAAGGTAATGCGAAGTTTGAAGATATGAAAAAATTAATAGATTATGTGTCTGAAAAAGTTTTAAAAAAAACTGGGATTAGTTTAGAAAAAGAGATCAAAATATTGGAATAATTTGAAAAAAAAAATATTAATAATTTCAGGAGGTATTTCAAAAGAGAGAATAATTAGTCTTGATACTGGAAGGCAGGTGGCAAGAGAACTAAAAAAAAATGGTTATAAGGTAAAAACTACAGAACCAAACTACAAACTTTTTGAAACAATTAAATCTTTTAAACCAAAAGTTATTTTTAATGCTTTACATGGTCAATATGGCGAGGATGGGTATATTCAGACAATCTTAGAAACCACCAGAATACCTTACACTCACTCAGGAGTTATCTCATCCGCTTTAGCCATGGACAAAGAGATATCTAAAAAAATTTTCAAAAAAAATAATATATTAACTCCAAAATATTTTTGTTACTCATTTAATTTATCAAAATTTAAGTTACTAGAGAAAATTAATATCAAATTAAAATTTCCTGTTGTTATTAAACCAATAAATGAAGGGTCAAGTGTCAATGTTTTCATTTGCAATAAATCAAATATTTATAAAAAAATAAATTTATTAAAAGGATATGGAAAGATTATCATTGAAGAATTTATTCCTGGTCGTGAAATCCAAGCTGCGATAATTGGATCAAATAAGCTAGGAGCCATTGAATTAAGGCCAAAGAGAAAATTTTACGATTATCAAGCCAAATATAATCCAAAAGCAAAAACCATGCATATAATTCCTGTAGATCTCACTAAGAAAGAATATAATAAGTTAATGAATATAGCTTTTAAAGCTCACAAAATATTAAAGTGTGAAGGTGTTACAAGATCAGATTTTAAATTTTTTAAAAACAAGTTCTATCTTTTGGAAATTAATACTCAGCCTGGAATGACAAAACTTTCTCTAGTACCTGAAATAGCAGCATTTAAAAAGATAAGTTTTATTAAATTAATTGAACTACTCCTAAAAAATGCAATTAAGTTTAAGTAGAAAAATACTATTTTATATTCTTTTAATTATTTTTTTTAGTACTCTTAACAATAAGTATTTTTCAAAAATTGGATTAAAAGCCATAGATAAAATTGCAATAATAGGATTAGAAGAACAAGAAATGCAAGATTTATTAAATAATCTTAAATCCCTTAATTCAAAGAATATTTTTTTTTTAAAAAAATTTGAGCTTATAAGAAAATTAGAAGCTAACAATTTAATTGAAAATTACACAGTATTTAAAAAATATCCTTCAACAATAGAAATTAAAATAGAAAAAACAAAATTTTTAGCGAATGTGTTTAAAAATGGAAAATTCTATGTATTAGGTTCGAATGGTAAATTAATTCAGTCCGATAAAAAAAAAGATAAGTTACCAAATATTTTTGGAGATTATGATAAAACTTCTTTTTTTAGCCTATTAAATTCTGTAAAAAAGTCGAATTTTAAATTTTCTAAAATTAAAAATTTATATTTTTTTAAGTCAGGCAGATGGGATATAGAAACTGACCAAAATGTAATTATTAAATTTCCAAAAGAAAATCTAAAAGATTTATTAAATTTATCATTAGGCATATTAAATAATAACGAGTTTAAAGATATTAAGGTTTTAGATCTTCGTCAAAATAACCAGGTTATAATAAATGGAAAATGATTTAAACTTTGAAGTCTTTTTATTTTTTAGTCCTAAAAAAATAATATTTTCTGTTAATCAAAAAACTGATTCTAAATTAATATTTAAAAATGAACTTATCTTTGAAAATAATTCTACTAATCTAAACTTTGAAAAATTAAATTTTTTTCTTAGTGAAAACGTATTTAAGGTTGAAAAAATTTTGGGAAACTTCATTGAAAAAATAAATGTAATAATAGAAACAAGAGATTTTTTAGATTTACAAATTTCCATGAAAAATAATGATCATAATGAATATGTTGACTCTAATGTAATTTCATATTTAGTAAAAAGTGCCAAGTATCAGTGTGAAAAAACAATTCAAAATAATAGGATTATTCATATTTTAATTGACACCTATCTTATAGATAATGTCCATTATACAGAGTTACCACTTAATCAAAAATGTAAGAATTTTTCTTTGGATATAAGGTTTATTTGTTTGCCTGATGAATTAATAAAAAATATTGAAAAAATCCTTAAAAGATTTCAAATCTCGGTAAATAGAATACTAAGTGCAAGTTATATTGATAGATTTGTGGATGATAAGGAAATAAATTTTTTTAAAATGACTCGTAAAATTATTGATGGGCATAATAAAAATGAAGTTAAGTTAGTTAATAAAACAAGGAAAAATAAGGGTTTTTTTGAAAAATTTTTTGCTTTATTCAATTAATTGTATTTTCCAGTAACATTTGTTGTATTTAAATTAATTTATCTCGATATTAAAAGCTTCATGTGAAGTTATTAACCCAAAAAACTATCAAAAAAACCGTAAGTTTTCGTGGAATAGGTTTACACAGTGGAAAAATTACAAATATTTCTTTAAAACCGTCTGAACCAAACTCAGGAATAATTTTTAAAAGAACTGACTTAAAAATAAATAATTTGATTTTTCCCAATTTTTCTAATGTCAATAATACTGTTCTCAATACCACAATTTCTAATGAATACGGTGTTAAAATTTCTACCATAGAACATTTGATGGGAGCTTTGTTTGGTTTGGGTGTAGATAATGTTTTAATAGAAATTGATAATGAAGAAGTACCAATTTTAGATGGCTCAGCGAAAGAATTTATAGAAAAGATTTTAATTTCTGGTTTAAAGAAAAGTGAAGCACCCATCAAAATTATTAAGATTAATAAAAAAGTAATTTATAGAGAAAATGAAAAGTTTATATCCATTGAGCCATCAAAATTAAGTTTAGATATTGATTTTCAACTAAGATATCAAAATCCCGTCATAGGAAATCAGAGAAATAAAATTAATATTTATGAAGATGATTTAACTGATATTTTTAATTCGAGAACTTTTTGTTTGTATGAAGACGTAGAAAAAATTAGACAAAACGGTCTTGCAAAAGGTGGCAGTTTAAATAATGCTATTGTTGTTAAAGATGACAGTGTCTTAAATAAAGATGGCCTAAGAAACTCATTAGAATTTGTCAATCATAAGATCCTTGATTGTTTAGGAGACTTATATACATCTGGTTACAGAATGGTAGCTAGCATAACATGTTCTCAGGGTGGACATTTTATGACCAATCAACTTTTAAAAAAAGTATTTGAAAATAAAGAAAATTTTTCAATAATCGAAATTCAAGAAAGAAATCTTCCTCATTCCTTGATAAATAAAAGATTATTAAAATCTATAGCGTAAAGATATTATTCTTTTAAATTTATGCTTTAAATTATATAAAAGTTTAATGGTATTTTTAAAAGCTTTTTATTTGATATTTTCACTATTAATTTTTGTATCCTGTTCTAAAAATAATATTGAAAATTCTGCAATTAAAGAAAAAAGTTTAGAACTCCAAGTATTAGAGGCATATGACATAGGCAAAGATGCACTTGAGGGTGGTGATGTATTATTTGCAGCCAAGAAATTTAATGAAGTTGAAACATTATTCCCCCAATCTGATTGGGCTCCTAAAGCAGCCTTAATGGCAGCTTATTCTTATTACACCCAAGATTATTATGGTGATTCTATCGCTGAATTAAAAAGATTTGTAAAAGTTTATCCTTTTCATAAAGATCTTTCATACGCTCATTATCTTATGGGCGTGTGCTACTTTGAGCAAATAGTTGATGAAAAAAAAGATTTGCAATCAATCAGGAATGCTAAAATAAAATTTAACTTTATATTAAAAGAATACCCCAACACAGAATATGCTTTAGATGCAGAATTCAAAATAAGTTTAATAGATGATATTTTAGCCTCAAAAGAAATGTATATTGGCAGATATTACTTTGAAAAAAAAAAATGGATATCGGCAATCAATCGTTTTAGAACTGTAATTGATGAATATGATACAACAATTTATACTGCAGAGGCATTACATAGGTTAGTGGAGGTTCATTACACAATTGGTCTAATTGATGAAGCAGAAAAGTATGCGCAACTTCTTGGATATAATTATGGCTCGTCTGAATGGTATCAAAATACTTATAGTTTATTTAATAAAAATTACAAAATTAGAAAAAAGAATAGATTACAAGATATAAAAAAAAAGAACAAAAAAAGATTTAAGAAATTTAGAGCCCTTTTCGAGTGAGATGAAAAATAAAGAAATTAAGAAAGAGTATGATAAAAAAATTCAAAAATTGATTAAATTAAATGAATTTTATTATGAACATAATAAACCAATAGTTGACGATGCCAAATATGATGCTCTTAAAAAAGATATCTTAAAACTTGAGAGCAAATATCCTTATCTTAAAGATGAAAATTCACCTTCTGTAATTGTAGGGTTTAAACCCTCTAAAAACTTTAGAAAAGTTTTACATAGAGTTCCTATGCTTTCACTTGCCAATGCTTTTGATAAAAATGATTTGGATAATTTTGAAAAAAAAATTACCAATTACCTTAATCAAAAAGATCGGTCACTACTTGAGTATAGTGCTGAACCAAAAATTGATGGGATTTCAGCTTCATTATCGTATAAGGCTGGCGTTTTCACTATAGGACTATCGAGAGGAGATGGTAAAGAGGGAGAAGACATAACAGAAAATTTAAAAACAGTAAGCGATATCCCACAAAGGATTTTATCAAAAGATTTTCCGGATGATATAGAAATTAGAGGAGAAATATTCATACAAAATAATGATTTTAAAAAACTAACCGGAAAATTTGCGAATCCACGAAATGCTGCTTCAGGCTCTTTGAGACAGAAAAATCCTCATGAAACAAAAAGAATCCCTTTAAAATTCATTGCATATACTTTTGGTTATCAAAAAGGATTAAAAATTAATAAACAAAGTGAATTTTTAAAAAAACTTAAAGAATGGGGTTTTAAAACTAATCCTTTAAACAAAACTATAAAAGGTATTAAAAATTTGATGAAAAATTATCATGAGATTGAGAATAAAAGAGGAAGTATAGATTTCGACATAGACGGTATTGTGTATAAAATTAATGATTTTCAATTACAAAAAAGGTTAGGTAATGTTGCTAATGCACCTAGATGGGCTATTGCACATAAATTCTCTGCTAATAACGGAATCTCAAAAATAGAAAATATTGAAATTCAAGTAGGCAGAACAGGAGCATTAACACCAGTCGCTAAAATTAAACCAATTAATATTGGTGGAGTAATGGTCTCTAACGCATCATTACATAATGAAGAAGAAATAATCCGTAAAGATATAAGAGTTGGTGATACTGTTTTGATCGAAAGAGCTGGCGATGTAATTCCGCATGTAATTTCGGTAGATTTAAAGCAGAGAGATGATAGATCAAAAAAATTCGTTTTCCCATTAAGTTGTCCTTCATGTGGATCAAAAACTGTTAAAGAGTACAATTCAACTACAAAAAAAGAAGATGCAGTAAGACGATGTACTAGTGAAGGTTTTGAATGTGATAAGATTGCTATTGAAAAAATTAAGCACTTTGTGTCAAAAGAAGCATTCAATATAGATGGTTTTGGGAAAAAAATTGTTGAAAATTTTTGGAAATTAAATTTAATTCGGTTACCTCAAGATATATTTAAATTAGACTTTAACTTTATAGAAAATTTAGATGGATGGGGAAAACAATCTGTTTCTAATCTAAAATATTCAATAAATTTAAAAAAAACAATCCCGTTTGAAAAATTTATTTTTGCTCTAGGAATAAGACATATAGGTCTGGAGAATGCAAAGCTGATTTCAAAAAATCTATTCTCTATTAAAAATTTTCTTTTGTTATCTAAAACAAAAAAATTTAACGATTTAATTAATATAGACGGTATTGGTGAAACACAAATCAATTCGATAAGAAATTTTTTTTCAAATAATATTAATCTAAAAATGTTAAAGGAATTAAGCGAATTGGTAGATATAAAAGATGCTGTTTTAGTGAAAAGTAACGGTTTATTTACTAATAAAACTTTTATGATTACAGGTAAGCTTGAGGGTATTAGCAGAGCGGAAGCAAAATCTGTAATAGAGAAAAACTCTGGATCAATTATTAGCAATGTTTCAAAAAAACTTGACTATTTAATAATAGGAGAAAAACCAACAAAAAGAAAAATAGATTTAGCTAAAGATTTTAGAGTAAAAATACTGTCCCAGGCTGAATGGTTAAATATGTTAGATAAAACTAGCTAACCATTTTCTCTCTTTTTTATTGAGGTATTTTGACAATTTCAAATAAATATTTAAGTGATAATCAAAAAGATAATTTTTTTCTTTTTTATTGAGAAGTTCGAAATTGATTAAATCCTTATCAAAAGGCGCCAACGTTAGATTTACAAAAAATAACTTTTTATTATATCTTTTAATATATAATAAATTTTCTAACCTTATACCAAATTTACTTCTTTTATAGTATCCAGGCTCATTACTTAAAATCATACCTTCTTGTAATTTTATTGTATTAGACCTTGAAATTGCTTGAGGTCCTTCATGAACATTTAAGAAAAATCCAACACCATGACCTGTTCCGTGTTCGTAATCAAGACCACTTTTTTTAAGAAAAGCTCTAGCTCTTTTGTCGATTAACTTACCATTATAATGAGTTTTAAAATTTGATGATGCAACAGCGATATGTCCCTTCAAAACTTTTGTAAAAATATTTTTTACATAATGGGGAGGTTTAGATAAACATATAGTTCTTGTCACATCTGTAGTTCCATATTTGTATTGACCACCTGAGTCACATAAAAATAAATCTTTTTTATTAATTTTTTTTGTATTTTTTTTTGTTGCCTTGTAGTGAATTATTGCTCCATTGGCTCCTGAGCCAGCAATTGTACTAAAACTCGGAAATAAATAATTTTTATTTATCCTTCTAAATTTTTCTAGTTTATTTTGTGCGTCGACTTCAGTAATTTTCTTTTTATTTAGTACTTTAATCCAATGTAAAAATTTTGTTAAAGCTACTCCATCTTGAATGTGAGCATTAATCATATTGTTAATTTCATTTTTGTTTTTGATGGATTTCATTAAATATATTGGGTCATTTTCACTAATAATTTTGTGATTATTATTAGTTAATGAATCTCTATAGAATATTGAACATGTTCTATTATCTATTATGAATTTTCCTTTTTTTATTTTACTAAAAAAACTTGTTAATTCTTCTGGATTTATTATTTGGTCGTGAGTAATTTTTTTTTCTTTAATTAAACTTAATAATTTCTTTTTTTCACAAATTATAAAAAACTTTTTATTCTTAAACAAAAGTAGACGACAATTGGGTATTGGACTAGTTGGATTATCATAGCCTCTTATATTCAAAAGCCATGCGACATTTTCTGGTGCGCTTAGGAACAAATAATCTATTTTGCTTTTTTTCAAGATACTAGAGACTTTATTTATTTTTTTCAAATGACTTTCCCCCACAATTTTTTGTTTAATAGAATAAAAGGGCCTTATTTTTTTGGTATATCTATTGTAAATCTCGTCAACTAAGTTGAGACTAATAACTTTTACTTTGTTGAATTTTAAAAAAAATTTATTTATTTCATTAGTTGTAAATATTTTAGGATCTATACCAAGTGTGATATTCTTAAATAATTTACAATTTAAAATTTCATTGAAATTTTTGATAACGAAATTACTTCCCGACTCTATTTGAGCTTGAATAGAATATCTTCCATCTATAAATAGATAATTTTTGTTTTTCAAGATTACCGCATATCCTGCAGAACCACTAAAATTTGAAATTGTTTTGAGCCTATCCTTATTAGAATATTCTGAAAAAAACTCATCATTTTTAGGTACCACGTATCCATCTATACCAAGTGAATTAAATTTTTTTTTTAATATATTTAACCTTTTTTTTATCATTTTAGTTTTTTTTGATATCTAATCCATCCTGGACTTCTTATATTAACGTTATCATCAAAATCTATATCTTGATTAAATTCAAAATCCTCTACTTCATCTTTATCTCGATCAAAAAAAGAATTTTTTTCTATAAATTTTTCAGGAAGTTCACTAACAAATCTTGATGCTAAACTATCAATCCAGTCACCTTGATAAAATCTATTAATTGAGAAGGATATATTTAATTTTTTTTTAGCTCTAGTTATTCCAACGTAAGCTAACCTTCTTTCTTCTTCTAAACCATTTTGTCCTTTTTCTTCAATAGATTTTTGATGTGGAAAAAGACCTTCTTCCCAACCCGGTAAAAAAACAACATCAAATTCCAAACCCTTGGCTGCATGCATTGTCATCATATTTATTTTTTCACCATCCCAATTTTGATCAATTGAAGTAGCTAGTGCAACATGTTCTAAAAAACTTTCTAAATTGTCAAATTCTTTCATGGCACTTAAAAGTTCTTTAATATTTTCAAGTCTATTCTCATTTTCTAAATCTTTTTTATTTTTAAGCATCGCAGAGTATCCTGACTCATCAAGAACTAGTTGAAGTAATTTGACATGATTAATATTTTTAAGTTTAAAATCATTTCTCCATTTGTCTATTAGATCTAAAAAAATTGTTAAACCAATCTTTGCTTTAGGTTTTATTAAATTTTGATCAATCATTTTTTTTGAAGATATTTCTAAACAGAGAGCATTATTTTTTGAAAAACTGTGTATTTCTTTGAGTGTAGTTTCACCGATTGATCTTTTCGGATTATTAACAATTCTTTCAAAAGCAAGATCATCTTTTTCCTGGAAAATTAAACGAAGATAGCCAATACAATCCTTTATTTCAGCTCTTTCATAAAATTTAATTCCACCAAGAATTCTATAAGGCATTCCTATCTTTAAAAATCTTTCCTCAAATTCTCTAGTTTGAAAAATTGCTCTTACAAGTATAGCAATGTTATTAAGTGAAAAATTTTTTTTTATTTTTTCTATTTCATCTGAAATTCCTATGGCTTCATCCTTACCACTTTTAAAACAATTTAAATTTACCAAGTCGCCATCTTCCATAGTTGTTTCTAGTGTTTTTCCTACACGATTCTCATTATTCGAAATTAAATCTGATGCTACTGATAAAATATTTTGTGTAGATCTGTAATTTTGCTCAAGCCTAATAACTTTCGTATTTTTATAAATTTTATCAAATTCTAAAAAGTTTTTTATTTCTGCTCCTCTCCAACTATAAATTGACTGATCATCATCACCAACACAACAAATGTTTTGATTATTTCCTACCAAGAGGTTAAGCCATTTACTTTGAACGAAATTTGTATCTTGGTACTCATCTACCAAAATATATTTAAAATTTTTTTTATATAACTCTCTAATATCAACGTTTTTTTCTAAAATTTTTAGTGAATGCAAAATTAAATCTCCAAAATCGCATGAGTTAAGATCAGTAAGTTTTTGTTGATAAATTTTATATATTGGTAAAATTGTTTTCTCGTAAATATCTTTTTTGTTTATATTTACCTCATCAGGGTAAAATCCTTTATTTTTCCATTTGTCAATGATTGCTAAAATATATTTAGGTGACAATTTTTTTACATCCACATTTTCGGCTTTACAAATATTTTTGATTAATTTAGCCTGGTCATCTGTATCAACAATCGTAAAATTTGAATTTAGATTGACTGCAGCAGCATGCTTTCTTAACAATTTTGCACAGATTGAGTGAAAAGTGCCTAACCAAGATAACCCAACTGCAGAAGAACCCAAAATTTGACTTACTCGATTTTGCATCTCCTTGGCAGCTTTATTTGTAAAAGTAACTGCTAGGATTTCATTTGGAAAAGCCTTTTTCTCTCTAATTATATTTGCAATTCTCGTTGTGAGCACCTTAGTTTTACCTGATCCTGCACCTGCAACAATTAACAGGGGTCCATCCAGATGTGTAACTGCCTCTTTTTGAGCTTTATTGAGATTTTTCAAATAATCAGAGTTTACCATTTAATATAATTTATTATAAGTTGATCCAAAAATAATGAATAAAATTAATTTAATTCCAAAAAAACTTAAGCAGGGATTTTTATCAATAAATAACCTATTAGAAAGCTATTTTAGTAAACTAAATTTACTCAAAAAATATCCTAAAAAAAACAATATTCTCGCTAATAATAAAGTCTTTTTTGGTTTATCAGCAATCATCATTTTGACACTGAGCTATTTTTTATTACCAACTTTATATGATAAAGATATAGCTCAAGTTGAAATAAAGAACCAAATTTCAAAGAATTACAATTTTGATATAAAATTTAATGAAAAAATTAGGTATGGCTTACTTCCAAAGCCTCATTTCGTAAGCAAAAATTTGTCAATTCTAAATAATAAAAGAGAAATAGGTGTAGTCCAAAATTTTAAAGTATTTATTGATTTTGGAAACCTTTTTTCCATAGATAACTTAGAGATCAATGACCTAGTTTTAAACAAAACAGATTTTGATTTAAATAAAAACGATTTACTTTTTTTTGAAAAATTTCTCAAAATGGAGCCGAATGAGAATAAAATAATTATTAAAAGAAGTAACATTTTTTTCAAAAACTTGAATGAAGAATTATTATTTTTAAACAAGATAAATGATAGTAAATTTTATTTCGATTCGTATAATTTAGAAAATGTCCTAATTTTAAAAAATGAGATATTCAATATTCCTTATATTGTCACATTTAAAAATAATAAATTTCAAAAAAATTTTTCAATAAAGTTTAATTCTAAAAAAATAGGTCTGAATGTTGAGAGTAATACAAATTACAACGATTTAATAAAAAAAGGTAAATTAGATTTATTGTTTGTTAATAAAGATGAGTCTCTTTTTTACGAAATTGATAAGAAATCTTTAAATTTTTCGTCTATTGATAAAAAAAATTTTGATGGATATTTTGATTTTAAACCTTTTTATTTAAAGGCGTCATTTAATTATAATGGTATAAGTACTAAAGATATTTTGAGAAGTGACTCATTATTAATTGAAATACTCAAATCTGAAATTCTGAACAATCAAAATTTAAATGTAAATATTGATTTAAATGTAAAAAATATTACGAACATAGATTATTTAAATGATTTGAAATTAAAGCTAAATCTGGATCAAGGTAACATAACTTTTTCAAAATCAAAGATACAGTGGAAAAATGATTTAGATATCAATTTAAAAGAAGCAGTGTTGAATTACAATCAAAATGAAATTTCCTTAATTGGTAAACTAATTATTAATGCGAACAATATTGATAATTTTTATAAATCATTTCAAATTAAAAAAATCCATAGAAAAGATATTAAAAAGCTTGAATTGGATTTTGTTTATAATTTCAATAAAAATAAATTTAATTTTGACAATGTAAAAATTGATAATCAAACTTATGACAAACTCAATGAATTTCTCGACAGATTTAATTCGACAGAGAAAAAATTTTTTAACAAAATTTCTTTTAAAAACTTTATAAATGAATTCTTTAGTAATTATGAGGGATAAATCATTTTTTTTGGATCAACAATCTTGTCGTATTCTTTTTCATCGATTAATCCTGATTTTAAAACTTCAGACCTAAGTGTTGTTCTATTTTTTAATGCTGATTTTGCAATATTGGCTGCTTTATCATATCCAATTTTTGGTGCAAGCGCAGTGACCAGCATAAGAGAATTCTCAAGATAATGTTTTATTTTAACCTTATCGGCTTTAATACCTTTAATGCAGTACAATGCAAAATTTTTTGAACTATCAGATAACAAATCAATAGATTGAAGAATATTGTGGGCAATCAATGGTTTAAATACATTCAATTCAAAGTGACCGTGTGATCCAGCCATAGTAATACCATTGTGATTACCAATTACTTTGACACAGACCATTGTTACTGCTTCTGATTGAGTAGGATTTACTTTTCCTGGCATTATTGATGAACCTGGTTCGTTTGCTGGTAGGATTAGTTCCCCATATCCTGCTCTTGGTCCAGAACCTAAAAATCTGATATCATTAGCAATTTTCATCAAACATACTGCAGTGGTGTTTAACGTTCCTGAAAAATTTACTATTTCATCGTGAGCTGCTAATGCTGCAAATTTATTTTTAGTTGGTTTAAAAGGAATTTTTGTAATTTTTTTAATTTGATTGATAATTTTTTTGTCAAAACCTTTTCTACTATTAATCCCTGTTCCAACAGCAGTCCCACCTTGAGCTAGGAAATAAATTTCGTTTAATGCATTTTTAATTCTTGATAAGCAGTCATCAAGTTGTGATTGATAACCAGAAAATTCTTGTCCGAGCGATAAAGGAGTAGCATCTTGTAGGTGAGTTCTTCCTACTTTAATTATTTTTCTGAACTTAGAGGCTTTCTTTTTCAGTTCCTTATTCAACAATTCTAAAGCAGGTAATAATTTTTTTCTTGTTTCAATAGCTATGGCAATATGCATGGCAGTTGGAAATACATCATTAGTTGACTGAGATTTATTTACATGATCGTTTGGATGTACAGGTTTTTTTGATCCTTTTTTTCCTCCTAAGATTTCAATAGCTCTGTTTGCAATGACTTCATTTACGTTCATATTAGTTTGAGTACCAGAACCGGTTTGCCAAACCTTTAGTGGAAAATGATCATCTAATTTTCCTGAAATTATCTCATTTGATGCTTTTATAATTGCTTTTGAAATGTTAGGTGAAATTTGTTTTTCTTTTGCATGAACTATTGCAGCTGCCTTTTTAATAATAGCTATTGATTTTATTAGTGCTGGTCTTACTAAAAATTCACCAATATCAAAATATTTTTTTGATCTCTGAGTTGACGCACCCCAATATTTGTCATTAGGAACATTAATAGATCCTATACTGTCAAATTCTTTTCTTAATTTCATTGATTAATTAGTAATTAATAAATTATTATGAATATACATTATTTTTAAAAAACTTACAGGAGCATTATGTCAAATTTTAGTAAGGTTGGAGTTTTCATGAAAACTTTTGGACAAGAGGTTAAAGATAAACCCTCATTTAGCACAGATAAAATCAATAAATTAAGACTAGACCTAATAAAAGAGGAATTCAACGAACTTACAGAGGCAATGAATAACAAAGATTTATTAGAGGTTGCAGATGCATTGACAGATATACTTTACGTCACATACGGTGCAGGACATGCATTTGGTATTGATTTAGATAAGTGTTTTGAAGAGGTTCAAAACTCAAATATGAGTAAATTAGATGACAATGGAAAACCAATTTATAATGAGCATGGCAAAGTAATGAAAGGGCCAAATTATTTTAAGCCAGATCTGAGAAAATTTATCAATTAAAATTCAATTTTAAAATCTATTGCTGGAGCGCTGTGTGTTATACTTCCAACTGAAACCCTGTTGACCCCAGTTTTTGCCACAGATTTAATTGTTCTAAAATTAATGTTTCCAGACGCCTCAGTTTCATAATTTTTTTTTGCAAGTTTGACCCCAAGTTTTAAGTTTTTAGTATTCATATTATCAAATAAAACCCTATCAAATTTTAAACCCATAATTTGCCTAAGTTGATTGAGATTATCCACTTCAACAGTAATTTTCCTTCCTTTTTTGTTTTTGATAGCTGAGGAAACTAATCTTTTAATATTTTTGCTTGCAACATGATTATCTTTAATAAGAAACTCATCACTAAGATTAAATCTGTGATTCGTGCCCCCACCTAATTTTACAGCATATTTTTGAATAACTCTTAAATTGGGAATAGTTTTTCTTGTGCAACATATCTTACATTTTTTTCCAGCTAGTTTCACAAATTTATTTGTTTTTGTCGCGATACCTGAAATATGAGATAAAAAATTTAAAGCAACTCTTTCTGCAATTAATATGTTTTGAATATTACCTTGAATTATTGCAACTAATGACTTTTTTTTAACAAAAGATCCATCTTTTTTTTTTTCAATAAATTTTATTTTTTTATCAATAAGAGAAAATGCACCTTTTGCGAATAATAATCCTCCAATGATTGCATCTTGATTAGCTATTAATTTTGCTCTGATTGTGTTGTTATTTTTTACAAGACTTGAGGTGATATCCCCCGAGGGATACAAATCTTCATTTAGCGCAAGCTTAACAGTATTTCTAATAAAATTTTCACTTAGTTTTATGTGAGACACAAAAAGTTATCTACCGATAGCAACCATTTTTTCTACAGACAATCTAGCTTTATCAATTGTCTCTTGATCCATAATAATTTCACCAGTTTCGTTCTCTAGGCAATCTAGTATTTTTGGTAAAGTAATTTTTTTCATATGAGGACACATATTACATGGTCTAATAAATTCTACATTTGGATTCTCAACTTGAATGTTATCACTCATAGAACATTCAGTAACCATCATTACTTTTTTAGGTTGATTATCTCTAACATAATTAATCATTCCTGAAGTTGAGCCAGCAAAATCACTAGCTTTAATTACATCAGGTGGACATTCTGGATGTGCAATAATTTTTATTCCTGGATTATTTTTCCGAATATTGAGAATTTCCTTTTCATTAAACTGATCATGAACAATACAAATTCCTTTCCATGAAACTATTTCTACATCTGTTTGAGAGGCAACATATTTTGCCAAATAATCATCAGGAAGAAAAATTACTTTCTTCACTCCAAGAGAATTTACAATTTTGACAGCATTAGCTGAAGTACAACAAACATCTGTTTCAGCTTTAACATCCGCAGATGTATTTACATAAGATACAACTGGAACACCTGGATATTTCTCTTTAAGTAATCTTACATCCTTACCGGTAATTGAAGAAGATAATGAGCATCCTGCTTTCATATCAGGCAATAATACTTTCTTATTTGGACTCATTAACTTTGCTGTTTCAGCCATAAAGTGAACACCAGCCATTACAATTATGTCAGCAGAAGTTTTAGCTGCTTCAACTGCAAGGGCAAGAGAATCAGCTGAAAAATCTGCTATACCATGATAAATTTCTGGAGTTTGGTAATTATGAGCAAGAATTACTGCATTTTTTTCTTTTTTAAGTTTATTAATTTTATGTATATAAGGCGCATGCACTGACCATTCAATTTCAGGCATTACCTTCGATATTTTTTTGTAAATAGGGTCAGTTGCTTGTTTTACTTCTTGATTAAATTCCATAGGAAAAATTTATCAATTTGAAACCTACTTGTCATTGATTTAATGTGGGTCATATTTGCGGCTATGCTGAAATTGGTAAACAGGCACGGTTGAGGGCCGTGTGGACCAAGTCCATGAGAGTTCGAGTCTCTCTAGCCGCACCAAAAACTAATTAAATACTAGTTATTTATATATAATAAATTTTGGGTTAGAAAAGTAAGAAACTATGTATCTTATAATATTACCAATAATCTTTAATTTGAATAAGTAATTAAAAAACAGTCTCATTTTTTTTCTTCTTTTATAAAATTTTATATTTACATCTGTTAGATATCTAGGCGTTAACCAGTCTACTTTTTTAAATTTTGAATTGAAAAGTTTTATGAAATAAAAAACGCTTTTTAAATTTAGAAGCTTTTTATAATATCTACTTCCACCTTGCTCTTTTCTGAAAACATCTAACCAAAAATTTAAGATAAATTTTGGAAACCAATGAACAAACATTGTATTGATATGATTTTCAACTGGCTTTAGTCTTTGTCCAAAGGTTAAATATGCTGATCCGTTATTATCTAGTAACCTTGCACACTCATCTGTATATCCGTCAAGGTTATGACAATGTTCTAAAACGTATTCACTAAGAATAAGATCAAAAGATTTATCTTTATAGATTGTTAAATTTTCACCATTTTCTGAGAATTGTTTGCAAGAGCTAAAAATATTATCTTCATTTAAAATTTTGCTGAATAGAGAATTGTTCTTATCAATTTGATTACTTTTTTCTTTTCCATAATTATCTAATACATCACAACCTTTAATATTTCTGTAACCTAATGAATATAGGTAAAATGTTAATCTTCCACCACCACATCCATAATCTAATATTCTAATTTTTTTATCTGGATAATTTGAAGTAATAATATCTAATGTTTGATAATTTTTTGAATTAAAAGGTTTTTCATTTAAGATTTTTTTTTCAAATAAAATTTTGTATTTTTCACATTCTTTTTCATCATTGAAATTTTCAATGAACTTTTTATAGAGTTGATCCAGATTTAGATTATCCATATAAGTATATATATCAATTTAGCCAGAAGGGTTTTAAAATTTCTAGCTCAGCGTTATCTGAATATAGTCTATCATTGTTATCTAAGTCAATCTCGAAAAATTTGATGATAGCAAAAGAATATTTGCCATCAATAAGAATCTTACCAATTTCTTTTTTATCATTATAAATTTTTTCATCTTTAATTAATTTTCCTTTAATTAATTTTATAGGAAATAATTTTTTCGAAAGTTTATTTTTAAGTTTAATTCTCGCAGTATTTTCTTGACCGACATAACAACCCTTTTTAAAATCTATTCCATTTAGTTCTTCATAATTACACTCAATTCCAAATAATTTATTTTGTAATTGATTAAAGTTCTTTGGAACAATTCCAAGTTTATAGCATTGATCGTAATAATTTTTTATATCGGCATTTTTAAGATCTAATTTTTTTAGTGATAAATATAGTTTTTCTAAATTTATGATTAGTCTTGCTCCTAAATTTTTATTTCTTGGGTCTAAAACTATTGGATCCTCCCGATATTTAAAAGTATAACCCAATATATCTTGCGAGCCCTCGATTGATAAAAATTTTTCATAACTAAAACTTGCAACAACAAATTCATTACTTAAGTTTAATATTTCAACTTTTGATCTTATTTTATAAGTATTTAACTGTTTTAAAAGACTTTCAACTTGTGATTTTTCACAATCAATGAAGTAACCTTTTTTATGTTTAACTATTATAAATTCATAAAGAAATTTTCCTTGAGGTGTTAGTAGTGAGGCAAAGCAACTTGAATTATCTGATACCTTGCTTATGTCGTTACTAATTAAATTTTGTAAGAAATCTTTATCGTCTTTACCATTTACATAAATTATGGCCCTATCCTCTAATATATAAACACTATTATTCATATTTGATTGATAATTAATTTTAATATATTACCTTTTTCTAAAAATGTTAGATTTAATAATTAAAAATGGTCAATGTTATATTGATGGAAGTTTAGAAAACAAAGATATTGCTATTAAAGGTGGCAAAATATCTAAGATTGGTGAAATCTTTGAAGAGGCTGAAGAAACTTATGATGCGGAAAATCAAATTGTTTTACCTGGTTGTATAGATACTCAAACTCATTTTAGAGAACCAGGTTCAACTGATACTGAAGATCTAAATTCTGGAAGTAGGGCTGCGGTTGCAGGAGGCATAACAGCTGTATTTGAAATGCCTAATACAAATCCTCCAACATCAAACATAAAAGAATTTCAAAGAAAATTAGATCTTGCAAAAAATAGAATGTATTGCAATTACGCTTTTTATTTTGGTGCAACTGCTGACAACGTCAGTCAATTAGCAGAATTAAAAAACTTAGAAGGTTGCTGTGGTATTAAATTATTTGCCGGTTCTTCAACTGGAAATCTTTTAGTAGCTGATGAAAAAAATATTGATAAAGTATTTCAAAATAGTTCAAAAGTTGTGGCGGTTCATTCAGAGGATGAGGCAATTTTAGAGGTAAATAAAAAATTAATTAAAAATGGAGATGTTCATACCCATCCGATTTGGAGAAGTGAAGAATGTGCCATGTCATCAACAAGAAGAATAGTAAGAATTGCAAAGAAATATAACAAAAAAGCTCACATACTTCATATATCAACAAAGCAAGAAATAGATTTTTTATCTCAGCATAAAGGAAACATTACTTTTGAAATTACACCCCAACATTTAACTATTTATGCGCCAGACTGTTATAACAAGCTTGGGACATATGCTCAAATGAATCCTCCTATAAGAGATAAATCTCATTATGATAGATTCTGGTACGCAGTTAAAAATAATTTAAACGATACAATTGGGTCTGATCATGCTCCACATCTAAAAGTTAATAAAGAAAAAGAATATCCCAATTCACCTTCAGGAATGCCCGGTGTTCAAACTTTGATGCCAGTGATGTTAAATCATGTAAATGATGGAAAATTATCGTTAACTCAATTAATTAATCTTGTTTGTGAAAATCCAGTTAAGATTTTTGGTATAAAGAATAAGGGATTTATTAAAGAAGGTTATGTTGCCGATTTTACTGTGGTGGATATGAATAGAACAATTAAAATTAAAAATGAAAATATCGAGAGTAAATGTGGATGGTCACCATTCAATGGATTTGAATTTAAGGGTACTCCAATGGCAACTATTATAGCTGGAAAAATAAAGATGAAAGATGGTAAAATTTTAGGGGAACCTGAAGGAAATCCTTTAGTGTTTAGCTAATCTTTCCAGTAAAACTATTTACTAATATTACACCAATCACAATTAAGAATAACCCTACAATTGCTTGCCAAGCTAAGGTTTGTTTGAAAAAGATATAACCTAGTATTGCAATAGTAAATATGCCAAGACCGCTCCAGGTCGCATAAACAATTGCAATTGGTAGTTTGTTGACAACAAAAGTTAGAAGATAAAATGCAGTTAAATAAAATGCAGCTAGAGCAAAAGTTGGTAAAAACTTTGTAAAATTTTGTGATACTGGCAATAACATTGTCCCAGCAACTTCACAAAAAATTGCCCCAACTAGGAATAAATATGTTTTTAACACTATTAAAGAATATTATTACTTTTTAGATCAGCTTTTATCTCATCTAAAATTGCTGGATCATCAATGGTTGGAGGCATTTTATATTCTTCTTTATCAGCAATTTTTCTAATTGTTCCTCTTAAAATTTTACCTGATCTAGTTTTGGGTAATCTTTTAATAACTATAGCAATTTTAAATGCAGCAACTGGACCTATTTTCTCTCTGACCATTTGGATACACTCTTTTGAGATATCTTCGTGACTTTTATCAACGCCTGCTTTTAAAACGACTAAGCCAATAGGCAATTGTCCTTTAAGTTTGTCAGCAATTCCAAGAACAGCACATTCAGCCACTGATTGATGTTCAGATAAAACTTCTTCAATTGCGCCAGTTGATAATCTGTGACCTGCAACATTAATTATGTCATCTGTTCTAGACATAATCCATATATAACCATCATCATCAATATGACCTGCATCATAAGTTTGATAATAACCATCATAATTTGACATATAGTTTTCTTTATATCTTTGATCAGCATTCCATAAAGTTGGAAAAGTTCCTGGTGGCAATGGAAGTTTAACAACGATATCTCCCATTTCATTTGGTTTAGCTAAAGTCTGATCTGATTTAATAATTTTCACATCATATCCAGGTACTGCTTTACATGCTGAACCATATTTAGTTTTCATCATTTCAATTCCAGTACAATTTGAACTGATCGCCCAGCTAGTTTCTGTTTGCCACCAATGATCTATAACTGGAACTTTTAATAAATTTTCAGCCCATTTAATTGTATCTGGATCAGCTCGTTCTCCTGCAAGAAAAAGACTCTCAAATTTACTTAAGTCATATTTTGAAAAAAATTTACCTTCAGGATCTTCTTTTTTAATTGCTCTAAAAGCTGTCGGTGCTGTGAAAAGTGATTTAACTTTATAGTCTGAAATAATTTTCCAGAAAGCACCTGCATCAGGTGTACCGACAGGCTTACCCTCAAACAGCACGGTTGTGCATCCTTTAAATAACGGAGCGTAAACAATATATGAGTGACCCACTATCCAACCAATATCACTAGCTGACCACCAAATATCATCCTCTTCAATGTTATAAATATTTTTCATAGTCCATTTTAAAGCAACAATATGCCCACCTATGTCTCTGACTATTCCTTTTGGAGTTCCGGTAGTGCCTGAAGTGTAAAGAATATAAGCGAACTCATTTGAATTCATTTCCACACAATCTGTATCCTTAGCATCAGCATTAGCTTCATCCCAACTGATTTCTACAGGTGCATTTAGTTTGACCTCATGACCTTTTCTTTGAAACAAAATCATTTTGCTGATCTTGTGATTAGCTAATTTTATTGCCTCATCTACTAGAGGTTTGTATTCAACAGTCCTTCCAGGCTCAAAACCGCATGAAGCAGTTACTAAAAGTTTTGCTTTACTATCGTCAATTCTACTTGCAAGTTCGTTTGAGGCAAATCCACCAAAAACAACTGAGTGTATTGCTCCAATTCTCGCACAAGCAAGCATTGCTATAACAGCCTCAGGTATCATGGGCATATAAATTATTACTCGATCACCTTTATTGATCTCTTGATTTTTAAGTGCTCCTGCAAATTTTGATACTTTTGATCTTAATTCCTCATAACTGAACTTGCTTTTATTTCCAGTAATAGGACTGTCGTAAATTAATGCAGTTTTGCCTCCTTTTCCTTGATCAATGTGAAAATCCAACGCATTATAACACGTGTTAGTGACACCATCCTCGTACCACTTATAGAAAGGGGGATTAGATTTGTTTAAAATTTTGCTTGGTTTTTTAAACCAGAAGATGTTTTCTGATGCTTCTCTCCAAAAGCTTTCAGGATTATTTATTGATTCTTGGTATATTTCATTGAATTTCTTGGACATTTGATTTTTGATTCGATATAGCCTTTTTTTTAGATTATTAAATTATAAATTGTATTTAATTTCAAAAAGTCAGTAAAATCAACGTAAATAAATGACACTTTAGTCTTCAATAATCTGTTTTTATTTGCTATTTAACCCAAACCTTTGCTTAGGGAAGCCTAAGCTTAGTTTATATAAACTAACAAGTAAAAACTAACTAAAGAGGGAGTTTTTTATGAAAAAACTTAAACTGTTTGCTCTAGCAGCTGTTGCCCTAACAGGTTTAACAGGAATTGCTAATGCAGCAGACGCAACGATGTTAGCTCAGGATGACTTTGTTGGAATATCTTTTTGGATAATTTCAATGGGTATGTTAGCGGCTACTGCTTTCTTCTTCATGGAGAGAGGTACTGTTAACCCTGCGTGGAAAACATCAGTAACTGTTGCTGGTCTTGTAACTGGTATTGCTTTCATTCACTACATGTACATGAGAGAAGTATGGGTTGCTACAGGTGACTCACCAACAGTATATAGATATATTGACTGGTTAATTACTGTACCATTACAGATGGTAGAATTTTATTTAATTCTAGTAGCTGTAAGAAAAGCAAACTCTGGAATGTTCTGGAGATTGTTAATCGGTTCACTAGTAATGTTAATCGGTGGATACTTAGGAGAAGCTGGATATATCAATGCTACACTTGGTTTCATTATCGGTATGGCAGGTTGGGTATACATTCTTTATGAAGTATTCTCAGGTGAAGCAGGTAAAGCTGCTGCTAAGAGCGGAAACAAAGCTCTTGTAACTGCGTTCGGTGCAATGAGAATGATTGTAACTGTAGGTTGGGCAATTTATCCATTAGGTTATGTATTTGGTTACCTAACTGGTGGAGTAGATGCTGACACATTAAACGTAGTTTACAACTTAGCTGACTTCATTAACAAAATTGCATTTGGTCTAGTAATCTGGGCTGCTGCAATGAGTTCTGGAGCTGGCGCAAGAGCAAGATAATTACGCTTTAAACTTATAATTTATAGGGCGAGTATGTTTTTACATACTTGCCCTATTTTTTTTTACTCCTATATTCATATTAATGGCTAAAATAACTTACATCACTCACGAGAATGAAAAGTATACAATCGAAGTTCAAAATGGCTTAACAGTTATGGAGGGTGCAATTCAAAATGACGTACCTGGAATAGATGCAGATTGTGGTGGGGGAATGGCATGTGCAACTTGCCATGTTTATGTCAAAGAAGACTGGTTTAATAAGTTACCAAAAAAAGAAAACGGAGAAGACGATATGCTGGATATGGCATTTGAACCAAAAACAAATAGCAGACTGAGTTGCCAAATTATTGTTTCAGATGAAGTAGATGGTCTCGAAGTAAACATACCTTCTAAACAGGCTTAAATGAATAAAACCGATGCACTAATTATTGGAGCAGGACCTACAGGATTATTTACGGCACACCAATTAAAACTAATTGGCCTCGATTGTGAAATAGTTGATAATTTAGATAAAATAGGTGGACAATGTATAGAACTTTATCCTGATAAACCAATTTATGATATTCCTGCGGTACCTGAGTGTACAGGAGAGGAATTAACAAATAATTTAATTAGTCAATTAAAGCCTTTTGACATTAAATTTCATTTAAGTGAAAGAGTTGAAGAGGTTAAGAAAGAAGATGCTAACTGGTTAGTAAAAACTAGTAGTGGTAATACTTTTTTAACACCAAATGTTATTATTGCTGGAGGCGTTGGTTCATTTGAACCTCGAAAATTTGCACCAAAGGAGTGTGAACAATATGAAAATAAATCTTTATTTTATTCGGTAAAAGATAAAAATATATTTAAAGGTAAAACAGTATCAATTTTTGGAGGTGGAGATAGCGCATTAGATTGGGCCATTGAGTTATCTAAAGATTGTAAAATTAATTTAATACATAGACGAGATGAATTTAGAGGAGCACAAGCAACAGTCGATAAAATGCAAGAACTGGTAAAATCAGGAAAAATAAACTTGTTTACTAAATATCAAATGGCAAATGCTCGTGGAGATCAAAAATTAGAAAGTATAGATATAAAGCACGACAATAATGAAATTAAGAACCTTAAGTCTGATTATGTACTTGGTTTTTTTGGCCTTATTATGCAATTAGGACCAATTGCTGATTGGGGTCTTAATTTGAATAAAAAAACTATTGAGGTTGATACAGAGAAATTTGAGACAAATCAAAAAGGTATTTATGCTGTTGGAGATATTTGTAACTATCCTGGTAAATTAAAACTTATTCTCTCTGGTTTCCATGAGGGTGCTTTAGCTGCTAGAGCATGTTTTAAACTCGCAAGACCTAATGAAAAATATAGATTTGAATTCACAACTACTTCATCAAACTTGTTAAAAAGACTTGGGAAAAAAGAGTGATAGAGCTTTTTTCAGCTAATACTCCTAATGGAAAAAAAATTAGTATTATGCTCGAGGAGATCAAGTTTGACTACAAAGTAACTAAAGTTGATTTAGATAATGGTGAACAATTTAAACAAGATTTTAAAAAGATTAGTCCATTAAGTAAAATTCCCGTAATTATTGATCATAAAAATAAAAAAACAGTTTTTGAGTCTGGGGCAATTTTAATTTACTTAGCTGAATTAAGTGGAAAATTTTATAATTCTGAAGAAAGATTAGAAATTAATCAATGGCTTATGGCCCAAATGGGCTATGTTGGTCCAATGTTAGGTCAACATCATCAGTTTCATCATTATAATCCGGGGAAAAGTAAGTTTGGTGAAGATAGATATTTTAGAATTTCCGAAAGAATATATAGAGAGCTAGATGAAAGATTGTCAAAATCAAAATATTTATCAGGAGAAAATTATACAATTGCAGATATTGGAACATTTCCTTGGATTGCTAGGCATGAGTGGCATGACATTGGTCTAAAAAAATTCAAAAATTTAACTAGATGGTACGAGAATATCTCTGAAAGGGAAGGTGTTAAAAAAGGTTTTGCTTTTATGGATAAAAGTGAATTACCACCTAAGCCATAATTAATTTATCGAATTAAGAAATCTAAATAATGAAGCAAAAATGCCATGACCTGATGCTTCGATCGCAAGTATTACTAAAATAATTAAAATTAATTTTGGGTTCATCTACTAAAGACAAAAAATATTAGAATTATCCAGAACAGAGCATAATAATAGTAAATATATTTTTTAGTAAAATTATAAGTAACTGGATTATGCACTTTTTTTATTTTTTTCTTTTTTTTAGTCATCTGCGTGAACCTTTTCGTCCTTCTCATGTTTTTCTTGTGCGGCAATTGTATATTTTGCAACTGGTCTTGCCATTAGTCTTTTTAGCCCGATCGGCTCTGCAGTATCGAGGCAATAGCCGTAAGTATCTTCCCTTATTCTTGCCAAAGCTTTGTCAATTTCTGAGATAAGTTTTATTTGTCTGTTGATTGCTTTCATTTCTACATTTTTATCGGTATACGAACTCGCTTGATCGACAATATCTGCAGAAATACTATTATCATCCATAGAGCCGTTGTAGAGAGCTTCATTGTTTGATTTTACAAGCTCTTTTTTCCATTCTTGTAATTTAATTCTGAAAAATACTTTGTGTTTTTCACACATATATTTTTCTGTATCTTTAGGAATGTAGGTTTTTGATATTTTTATAGGTCCTTTTTTGACTTCTTTTGTTTTACTAACCACTTTTGTTTTTGGTTTAGAAACATTCTTTGTTTTAGTTTTAGTAACCTTTTTTTTTGTTTTAGCTATCTTTGGCATGTTCGAATTTGAATTCGAGGGAGTATATTCAGCAAAATATGGGTGTCAAGCAACCTTAATTATTGTAAATATTTACTTATGAATGTTTTAAACAAGAATATTAATAACATATTTTTTATTTTTGCTATTACACATTTGATAATTTGGACAATGATTCCCTCATTAACAAATTCAAATTTGCCCCTTGATACAATAGAAGCGCTAGCTTGGGGAAGCAATTTAGATTGGGGTTTCAACAAACACCCACCAATGAGCGCTTTTTTTTCTGAGGTATTTTATAATATATTTGGTTCTCAAGATTGGGCTTTTTATCTTTTAAGTCAAATTTTTGTAGTTATATCATTCTATTTTATATTCAAATTTGCTTTTGAAATTTTAGGAAATATTAAATTAAGTTTAATTTCAGTTTTATTGTTAGAGGCTATTTATTTCTTTAATTTCACAACTCCGGAGTTTAATGTAAATGTTTGTCAGTTACCATTTTGGTCATTGGTTATTTATTACTCTTGGAAGATATATGATGCAAAAGAAATACATTTTTATGATTGTTTTCTAATCGGATTATTTGCTGCAATTGGTTTTCTTTCTAAATATTTGTTCGTTTATTTATTATTGTCAATTAGTTTATTATTTATTTATGTTATTTATAAAAAATTTAAAAATTTTAATTTTAAATATTTGATAATAATTGAAATTTTTTTAGTTCTCTTAGTTCCACATATAATTTGGTTGCTTGATAACGATTTTATAACTGTTTTATATGGCTTGAAAAGATCAGGCCTTGAGGAAACAGGAATTCTCAATCATGTAAAATATCCAATAACTTTTTTATTTAAACAACTTGGAATATTAATACCATTTTTCCTCTTAATGTTTTTATTGATAAAAAAAATTGAAATTAAATTCAATTTTAATGATAGGAAGTTTCTTTTTTTATTATCTATTAGTATTTTACCTATCTTTTTAATATTTATTACTTCAGTTATTACAGGATCTAAAATTAGAACAATGTGGATGACACCTTTTTATTTGCCTCTTGGAATATTTTCTGTCTATTTATTTAGGTCTCAAATCAATCTTAAAAAAATAAATTCTTTTTTAGTTGGTTTTTTATTTTTGTTTTTTTTATCTCCAAGCCTATACGCATATATTTCTATAACAAAAACTGACAAAAGAACTGATTATCCAGGCAAAGAGATCGCAGCAAAGGTTCAATTTACTTGGGAACAAGATTTTGAAAAAGAAATTGAGTTTGTTACAGGAGATGAGTGGAAGGCAGGTAATTTATCTTATCACTTAAAATCACGACCAAAGTGGGAAGGGTTTACTAAAAAGGAAATTTTAAATAAATCAAGCCAATTTATTTGTTTAGATGATATTTGTTTAGGGAGATATTAAAAAACTATGAAAGTAAAAATTATAATCCCTATCTATAACGATTGGCAGTCGGTGCTCAAACTTTTTGAAAAAATCAATAATTTGAAAATTGATAAAAATTTTGAGATATCCATTATTGTTGTTAACGATGCCTCAAACCATGATCGATCAAATGAGGAAATCAATTTTGATAATATTCAATCTATAAAGATTTTAAACATGAAAAAAAACCAAGGACATGCAAGATGTATAGCTACTGGATTGAAATATATTTTGGATAAAGAGGAATTTGATTATGCAATACCAATGGATGGAGATGGCGAAGATAGACCTGAGGAAATTAAAAATTTTTTAGATCAAATTAAAAATACAGATGGTATTACAGTCGTAGGAGAGAGAATAAAAAGGTCAGAGAGCATGTTATTTAAGGTTTGTTATCAGTTACATAAATTAGTAACTTTAACTTTTACTGGCAAATCAATAAAATTTGGAAACTTTACTTGTTTACCAAAAAAGACAGTCGAAAATATGATTAATGAAAAAGCCACTTGGAATAGTTTTTCTGGCTCTTTATCTAAAGTAGAAAAAAATTTCATAAAAGTACCATCGATCAGAGGAACTAGATATTTTGGACCATCTAAAATGAGTTTTTTAAATCTGATAAAACATTCATTGTCTATCATCAGTGTTTTTAAAAAAACTTTTTTAATACGTTCTGCTGTATTTATAGTTTTATATATATTATTAATTAAAAGTAATGCCTCTGTGATAACGGCGTTACCTTTGATATTCCTACTAATAGCAGTTTATTCCGTATCAAATTTAGCATTGAGAGAAAATATGGATGAATTCAAAAATTCTCTAAGTCAAATAGAGAGCATAGATAATATTAAATGAAAAAAAGAGATCTTTATTACGAGCGAATACCAACTAAATTTTTCAGAGAAAATGTCAAATATCTGGGTAATATTTTAGGTAGAGTTATCAAAGAACAAGAAGGACAAAAGTTTTTTGAATTAGTTGAAAAAGTTAGAAAATTATCAAAAGCTTACAAAATAAATTCTAAAGATAATCGAACTAATCAAACAGTAATTAAAGCAATTAAAAAACTAAGCCCAAAAAATTCATTTAAATTAACTAGAGCATTCACACATTTTATGAATTTTATAAATTTAGCTGATTTAATTGATGCTTCTAGAAAGCTAAATGAATATGAAAATAGTAATAAGAAAACTTCAAACAACAACATATTTATAGAGGAAATATTTGAGGATCTCTTTAGAAATAAAAAAATTTCAGAAACAAAAATATACAATACTGCCAAAAACTTGAAAATTGGAATTGTATTGACTGCACACCCAACCGAAGTAAAGAGAAGAACTCTTATTCAAAAATATCATAATATAATTGAAATTCTTGAACAAAGAGATTTGCTTAAAAATTTTCCATCAAAATTAGTAGTTTTGGAGAAAAAACTTTTTGATGAGTTAACTATTATTTGGAATACGGATGATTTAAAAAGAATTAAACCATCTCCATTCGATGAAGCAAGATGGGGACTTGCAATAATTGAGGATAGTTTGTGGGATACAATTCCAAAAGTTTATAGAAGATTAAATTCAATTTTTGTACAGAACATGAATAAAGGTTTGCCGAAAAATTTTAATCCTATTGAATTTGGATCTTGGATGGGGGGAGACCGCGATGGTAATCCGAATGTTACAGCTGATGTCACTAGAAAAGTAATTTTACTATCAAGGTGGGAGGCTGCAAAGTTGTACGAGAAAGCACTTACCAAAATAATAAGATCTTATTCTATGGAAAAATGTTCGAAAAAAATTCTTAAAAGTGTAGGTAAATCTTTTGAACCCTATAGGGTTTTTTTAAGGCCTCTAAGAGATAAAATGAGGATCACACATAGATCGATAGAACAACACCTTATTAATAAAAAACCTTTAGATCACAATAATTTATTGAGTTCTCGAGAGGAGATATTAAAGCCTTTAAGAGTTGTAAGAGAATCTTTAGAACAAAATCAAAATGAAAATCTTGCCAGTGGTGAATTATTAGACTTAATGCGAAGGGCAAAGTGTTTTGGCATTAATCTTGCAAGATTAGATATAAGACAAGAGTCCTCAAGACACAGTCAGGTAATTAGTGAATATGTTAAAAAGAAATATAAAAAAAATTATTTAAAATTTAGTGAAAACGAAAAAATTGAATTTTTAAAGAAACAAATACTCTCTAAAAAAAATCAATTAAACAAATTTCAATTTTCAAATAGAGAAAATAAAGAAGTTTGGTCAACCTTTAAAATTTTAGCCAGTGAACCTAGTGAATGTCTCGGAGCTTATGTAATATCAATGACCAATTCAGCTTCAGATTTGTTATCTGTAATATTTTTGCAAAAAGAGGCCAATATTAAAAACAAGTTAAGAGTAGTCCCATTATTTGAGACTTTAGATGATTTAGTCAATGCCAAAGAAATAATGGAGAAATTGTTTTCTCAATCATGGTACAGAAAAGTTATTAAAAATGAGCAGGAGGTCATGATTGGTTATTCAGATTCAAGTAAAGACGCAGGCAAAATTTGTGCAAGTTGGCATCAGTATAAAGCTCAAGAGGAAATAATTAAATTGAGTAAAAAATATAATATTAATGTAACTTTTTTTCATGGAAGAGGTGGATCTCCTGGACGAGGAGGTGGCCCGATACAATCAACATTAAGATCACAACCTCCAAACTCTGTTAGAGGAAAAATAAGAATAACCGACCAAGGTGAAGTAATTCAACAAAAATATGGTTATGAACCTTTGGCAAAATATAATTTATGTAGTTACATAGGTGCAGTGACTGAAGCCACCTTAAAACCATCACCTGTTCCAAAAGCTAGTTGGAGATCGTTAATTGAAAAAATGTCAGAGATATCAAAAAATTCTTATAGAAAAAATATTAATCAAAGTTCTGATTTTATAAAATACTTTGAAACTGTTACGCCCCACAAAGCTCTTGGTAAACTTTCAATAGGTTCAAGGCCATCAAAAAGAAAAAACATTGATACTATAAAAAGTTTAAGAGCAATCCCTTGGGTGTTTGCTTGGACACAAATTAGACTTATGCTGCCTGCATGGCTTGGAAGTGCAGAAGCTTTAAGATATTCATATATAAAACAATTTAGAAAAACTTTATTTGACATGGAGAGAAACTGGCCATTTTTTAATTCAATGCTTGATATATTAGATATGGTGATTACTAAAGCAGATCCTGAAATATCAAAAATTTACGAAGAACATTTAGCAGATGAAAGTTTAAAGAGAGTTGGAAAAAAACTTAGATTTCAATTTGATGTTATAAAAAAACTAAATAAAAAAATTACGCCTAAAGAAATAATTGCTGCAAGAAAACAATTTAGAACATCAATAGGTGTAAGAAATATTTATTCTGAAGTTTTGAACATAGTTCAGCCTATCGCGATAAAAAAAATTAAGACTATTAAAAATAAAAAAGATAAAGAATATTTGAATGATACTTTGTTGACTTCAATAGCAGGAATTGCTGCAGCAATGAAAAATACTGGATAATGTTTAGGATAATTTCTGCAACATTAGTTTATTTGTTATTTTGTACACCGTCTTTTTCGAATTTTAAAGAAATTAAGAAAAAAGCAAAAATAAATAATCCTGAAATTATTTTTCCAGTTTCAAAAAATCCAAATAGATGTATGACGAAAATGTATTCCAATCCCATGACTAATCCAGTTACACCTATTCCAGAAGTTAAAGCTCCTAAAGGTTATGGATTAGATAATAGGTTTAATAGAGCGTTACAAAGATTTGAAAATTTTAAACGTCCATGTGGTGGGGGTAGTGTTGAAGCGTGTGAAAATGTAAAAAAGATTATTTTGGAATGGGCTAAAGCAGATGCAGCAAAAAGAACCGGTCCATCAGATCATGAGGGTAGACATTGGAATGATACTCTAACAGTAAATTTATGGGTGGCTTCACCCATGATGGCTGGTTATTCTTTTGCAAAACAAGTGATAGATATCCCAACTAATGAGGATAAGATAATTAAAGATTGGTTTAAAAAGATAGTAAAGAAAAACAAACATCTTATGTATGACATGACCTACAAAGATGGTACTCAAGCAAGAGGCGTTCCTAAAAGAGCTCATAACCATGCACTGTCATCTGCAATAAGTCATATGCAGTTGGGTGTCCTGCTAAATGATAATAAGCTTTTTAAAAAAGCTTTTAAAAATTATGAAGCCACAATTCGGTATCAAAGAAAAGATGGTAGTTTACCTATTGAAACTAGAAGAGGTGGTAGAGCAATGTTTTACCAAGCAAGAGCAATGAATGCTTTAACAGTCATTGCAATTATTGCGGAAAACCAGGGCTATAATATTTGGGACTATGAATACAAAGGCAAAAACTTTCATAATATTGTTAAGTTTTTCATCGATTTTACTGAAAATAACGAAATAGTTTTTAAATACGCCAAAGAGATGAAAGCACCTGGACCTGCAAAAAATTATAAAATGCAAGATCTTGATGGAAGACAAGGGAGTAATTGGGGCTGGCTTTATGCTTATGCAACTCGGTTTCCAGATCATGAAAATATCAAAAGACTTCAGCAATGGTCGTCAAATAGCAGTAATCTTAATAGTTACCAAGCTAAAATAGTTTTGAATTTTGAAAATATTTCAAAAAGAAAATTTGGCACTTCATCATGGACAGTTGTTGAACCAAATTGCCATTTTATTAAATAGCTTTGATTGTTGGCAAACAATAAAAATCAGCGGTATCTATTTTAGAAGAATATTGTCTTCTCATATTCCATTTTTTATGAACTCCAGCACTCGCAAGACTTAAGGTTGATCTACCATATCTATAATTAGTATTATCAATTGATTGCATCAAAGTTTTTATTTTTTCATCTTTTTCTGATGAGAATAAATTTTTCCTACCATCATCATCTCGTAACCCTGTAAGCATAACTCCTGCTTTTTGATAACGACAGCCGTTCCTAAATATACTCTCAAGTATTACGATTGCAGTTTTAACAGTCTCAAGACTATTGTTTGTTGCAATTGGAAAGTCGACAGTTTTTGAATTTGAATAATAACCATAATCTCTTTGAAAAGGACTAGTTCTAACAAATACTGTAATCGCTTTTGCAACTAAAGACTCTGATCTAATTTTCTCAGAAGCATTCAAGCAATAATTAGCAACTGCTTCCTTTAATTCTTGAAAACTTTCTATTCTTTTACCAAATGATCTTGAAACGACACAACTTTTTCTTTTTGTTTGTGTAGTCTCTAAGTCAATACAAGGAACTCCTCTAAGTTCCATTGCAGTTCTTGAGCTTAAAACATTAGAACATTTTTTAATCCAAGTATTAGACTTATTTTTAAGTTGTTTGGCATTATAGATGCCGTTCTTTTGATAAAATTTTGTAAGTTGTCTACCAACACCCCATACATCATTAATTTCAACTTTTTCTAAAATTGGATCCAAATTTTCTATACCAATCAAACTCGTTACTCCTGATTGTTTTTTCTTTGCAATATGATTTGCAACTTTACTTAAAGTTTTAGTTTTAGCAATTCCAATACTAGTTGGAATTCCAGTCCATTGCAGAACCGTTTGTCTAATTTCTCTTCCAACTTTTTCAACTTCTGAGTCTGGAAAATTAGATAAATCTATGAATGCCTCATCGATTGAATATACCTCTATTTCAGTATTAAATCTTTTAAGAGTTCTCATTACTCTTCTAGATAAATCTCCGTATAAAGAGTAATTCGATGAAAAAACTTCAACTTTATTTTTAACAATAATATTTTTTGCTTTAAAGTAGGGCTCACCCATTTTAATTCCTAACGCCTTTGCTTCATTGGATCTAGAAATGATACAACCATCATTATTAGATAAAACAACCACAGGTTTTTTTCTTATTTTTGGATTAAATAATCTTTCACATGAAACATAGAAAGAATTACAATCAACTAAGCCTATTTTTTTAGTACGTTGAATGGATGACATACGTCACAACCCCCCAAATAAAAACATCTTCTTCTTCATTAATTAAAATTCTATTAGAAAAATCTTTAGACCCAGAAGATAGAAATTTTTTATCTCTCTCTTGAACTAAAGTTTTAACCACAAGCTCATCATGAACATTTGCAATAACTGTTGAAAAATTTTTTGGTTTTAAACTTTTATCGACAACTAATAAGTCTCCATCATTGATCCCAACATCCACCATGGATTTTCCTTGTACTCTGATAATAAAAGTAGCTGGAACGTTTTTGATTAGATGCATGTTTAGATCGATATCTTCTTCGATATAATCAGTGGCAGGTGATGGGAAACCAGCACCAGCTTTATGCAGATAATAGGGAATAGTTAGTTTCATGTTCTTGTTTTGTTCTTATTTATAGCCCATTTATACAATGCACGCAAGAGGTTGTATTTTGAGTCCGTAATTGAATCAAAAGTGAATCAAAACGTGAACATCAAAACTATATTTTGTATGCTTGTGGATAACTTCAACCAAGGATAGTTTAAAAATATCAAATGAAAAAATTAATTTGTCATTGTGGAGCTGTAGAAGCAGAAATTAATTTAGATGGCGATTTAGCTAAAGTAATAAAATGTAATTGTTCTATTTGTAAAAGAAAAGGCGCAATCATGTCGATGGTAAAAAACGAAGATTTCAAAATTACTAAAGGCCATGATAAATTAAAACTTTATCAATTTCACTCAAAAGTTGCTAAACATTATTTTTGCTCAGATTGTGGAATTTATACTCATCATAATCCAAGAATAAATCCAGCAATGACAGGATTTAATGTTGGATGTATTGATGAAATAAATACTTTTGAAATGAAGGATGTTACGGTAAACGATGGTCAAAATCACCCATTAGATAAAAAATAATTTTCATGCAACAATTTAGCTTATGCTTTGGTAAGGTAAAAAAAGACTGTTTAAAGTTTATCAAATCTCAAGAGACAAAAGCTGACAAATTTAAGAATAAAGAAAGAATGATTAAATTGTTCTTAATTCCATTATGTTTTTGGATAAGTAAAAAAGCCGAAAAGAAAAAACCTTATTTTGTGGGTTTAGCAGGGGGTCAAGGAACAGGTAAAACTACAATTAGTTCTTTAATAAGAATTATCTTAACAAAATACTTTAAATTAAATGTTTTTAGAATTTCAATAGATGACTTTTATAAAACAAGAAAAGAACGTAAAAATTTATCAAACAGAGTTCATTCTATGCTTTTAACAAGAGGAGTTCCAGGAACTCATGACATTGATATGATGTTAAATTTCTTTAAAAAAGCAAAAAGCAATAAATTTAAAAGACTAAAATTACCAACATTTAATAAAGCCATAGATGACAGATTTAATAAAAAATACTGGTACGATTTAAAGGACAGACCAGATGTAATTATATTTGAGGGATGGTGTGTTGGAGCGAAATCTGAAAAAAATAGCTCATTAAAGAAAACAATCAATTCAATGGAGAAGGCCAAGGATCAAAAACAGATCTGGAGAAAATATGTTAACGACCAATTGAAATCAAAATATAAAAAATTATATTCCCAATTGAATTGTTTAATTTATTTAAAAGCAAAAAATTTCAGTTTGCTCCAAAAATGGAGATTAAAACAAGAGAGAAAACTTTGGGTAAAAAGTAAAGTAAAATCAAACTTAAAGATTATGAGTAGAGGGGATGTAATTAATTTTATGCAAACGTATCAAAGAATTACGCAAAACATGTTCAAGAATATGCCTAAATATGCATCAATTATATTCAATTTAAATAGTAACCATCAGATCAAATCTGCATTATATAGAAACAAATGAAAAAATTTTTAATTATCATTCTTAGTAATTTATTTATAATTTCTAATTTAAGTGCTGAAACATTTACTGCAGCTCTAAAAAAAGCTTATAAAAATAATTCTGAATTAAATGCTGAAAGAGAAAATATTAGTATTTCGGAACAAGAACTTAAAATCTCAATGAGTTCCTATTTTCCAACAATTACTCTAGAGGGATCAAAGAGCCAAGATGAGACTGACAAATTAACAAATAGAAATGGGTCAAATGCCACAATTACTGATGTAGATACAGAAACTAAATCTATTTCAGTTACTCAAACATTATTTGATTTTGGTAGAGGCGCTGATTTGTCAAAAAGTAAAATTGGTATCAATTTAGCTAAAGCAAAACTTTTAAAAAAAGAGCAAGATATTTTATATAAAACTGTAGCAGCGTATACCGGGTTAATTTCAGCGAATGAAAAATTAGAAATTAATAGAGCTAACGTTGAGCTTCTAAGTAGACAAGTTGAAACTGATAGAATTAGACTTGAAAGAGGTCAAATTAGTTTATCAGATGTTTCACAATCAGAGTCATCGTTAGCTGGCGCAGAAGCAAGTTTCATTCAAGCACAAAGTGACCTTTTAACTAGCAAGTTGAATTATGAAAATATTATTGGACCTTTAGGTAATGCTCAGTCATTAGATAAAAGTTCAATAATGAGTTACCAAATACCAGGCAGTTTAAATTCAGCTATTGAACAATCTAAAAAAAGTAATCCAGATTTAATTATTGCTGAAATGGAATATGAACAATCGAAAAAAGATACATCGATTGCAAGATCAGAATTGGTACCAACTGCAAAATTATCTTTAGAAAAGTCCTACTCAGATGACTTTAGCGCTACTTACGATGAGAGAGATAAAGAAACTTTAAAAGCAACTGTTACTTGGCCATTTTATTCAGGTGGAAAAAATCTGGCATCGTTAAATAAAAATAAGAATATAGAAAATAGATCACGTTTAACTTTAGACAGTGAGATTAAACAAAATCAAACTAATGTAGCAAGTGCCTGGTCAAATTTTCAATCAAATAAAAGTTTGCTTAACTCTGTTCAATTGCAAGTAAGGGCAGCGGAAATTGCAAATGAAGGTATTACAGCAGAATATAATAGCGGTTCTTCTGGCAGAACTACTCTTGAAGTTATTCAATCTAATTCTCTTTTATTGAATGCTCAAATTTCTTTAGCCGATTCTGAGAGAAACTTTATTCTTTCTCAATTTAATTTGCTTAAATCTATCGGTTTACTCAATAGTGATTATCTAAAATTACGATAAAAAGAGGCTTTTTAGGCTAAAATAAATAAATCTTGCTAATGAGAACAAAATGTGTACATTTATTTTATGATTCGAGTGTTAAAAAACGTAAAAAAAAAGGCAAAAAATGACTAAAAATAACTTAAAAGTAGTTAAATCTACTAAAAATCAGGAATTGGAAAATAAAGAGAAAAATAAGGCTTTAGAAGCTGCAATCAGCCAAATCACAGATAATTTTGGAAAAGGTTCAGTAATGAAGCTCGGTGAAAAAAGAGCTATGGATATCGAGTCGGTATCTACTGGATCTTTAAGTTTAGATTTAGCTTTAGGAATAGGTGGATTACCTAAAGGCAGAATTATTGAAGTTTACGGACCAGAGTCTTCTGGAAAAACAACATTAGCATTACAAGTTGTTGCTGAAGCTCAAAAAGCAGGTGGAATTTGTGCATTCGTTGATGCAGAGCATGCTTTAGATCCAGTTTACGCAAAGAAATTAGGTGTAAATACTGAAGAGCTTTTAATCTCTCAACCAGATGCAGGTGAGCAAGCTTTAGAAATCGCTGATACGTTAGTAAAATCAGGCTCTATTTCAGTTATCGTAATTGACTCTGTTGCAGCTTTAACTCCAAAAGCTGAAATTGAAGGAGAGATGGGAGATCATCATGTTGGTCTTCAATCAAGATTAATGAGTCAGGCTTTAAGAAAATTAACTGGTTCAATTTCAAATACAAACACAATGATGATTTTCATTAACCAAATTAGAATGAAAATTGGAGTTATGTTTGGAAGTCCAGAAACAACATCAGGTGGAAATGCACTTAAGTTTTATTCATCTGTAAGAATGGATATTAGAAGAATTGGAGCCATCAAAGATAAAGATGAAATTATTGGTAATACTACAAGAGTAAAAGTAGTTAAGAATAAAGTTGCACCACCATTTAAAGTTGTTGAGTTTGACTTAATGTATGGTAAAGGAATTAGCAAAATGGGTGAGTTAGTCGACCTAGGTGCTAAAGCTGATATTATTGAAAAATCAGGAGCATGGTATGCTTATAAGGGTGAAAAGATAGGTCAAGGTAGAGAAAATGCAAAAACTTATCTTGCACAAAACCCTAATGTTGCTGCAGAAATAGAAATGGCAATTAGAGAAAAAGCTGGTGTGATTTCAAAGAAAATTGAGGGAAATCCACTAAGTCCTGAAAAAATTGAAAAGGAGAAGAAAGTAGCTGAAAATGAAGAGGCTGCAAAAGAGACTACTCCTACCAAAAAGAACTAGAATTAAAGGTCATCTTTAAATTATAAAGGCGCTTATAATAAGCGCCTTTCCCCCTTCATCCCTAACTAGACATAAAACAAAAAAGCTGTATTTTAAAAATATGGCAGACAAATCATTAAATGAAATAAGAAGCACGTTCTTAAAATACTTTGAAAAGAATGATCATAAGATTGTTGAGTCCAGTAATTTAGTGCCAAATAATGACCCAACACTAATGTTTGCTAATTCTGGAATGGTGCAATTTAAAAATGTATTTACTGGTTTAGAGAAAAGAGATTATCAAAGAGCAACCACTTCTCAAAAATGCGTAAGGGCAGGTGGTAAACATAATGATTTAGAAAATGTTGGTTATACCCCAAGACACCATACTTTTTTTGAAATGCTAGGAAATTTTTCTTTTGGAGATTATTTCAAAGAAAGAGGAATAGAACTAGCGTGGAATTTAATAACTAAAGACTTTGGCCTTGATAAAAATAGGCTTTATGTAACTGTTTTTCATGAGGATGACGAGGCTTTTAATTTTTGGAAGAAAATTGCAGGTTTTAGTGATGATAAAATAATTAGAATTGCAACGTCAGATAACTTCTGGTCAATGGGTGAAACTGGGCCATGTGGTCCTTGTTCAGAAATATTTTACGACCATGGTGATCATTTAAAAGGAGGATTGCCAGGAACTAAAGATCAAGATGGTGATCGTTTTATTGAAATTTGGAACTTAGTCTTTATGCAGTATGAGCAAGTCTCAAAAGATAAAAGAATAGACCTGCCAAAACCGTCTGTCGATACAGGAATGGGATTAGAAAGAATTGCAGCTCTTTTACAAGGAACACACGATAATTATCAAACTGATCATTTTAAGAAATTAATAAGTTCAATATCTGAAGTTACAAAAGTCAAACAAGAAGATAAAAATATATCAAGTTTTAGAGTAATTGCTGATCACTTAAGAGCAAGCTCATTTCTTTTAGCTGAAGGTGTTTTGCCCTCAAATGAAGGTCGTGGATATGTTCTTAGAAGAATAATGAGAAGAGGTATGAGACACTCTCATTTATTAGGATCTAAAGAACCAATATTTTTCAAAATTTTTGAGGCTTTAAAAAATGAAATGTCAGGAAATTATCCAGAATTAGAAAGATCAGAGTCATTAATTCGAGAAACATTAAAAATGGAGGAGGAAAAATTTTTAGTTTTACTTGATAGAGGAATTAAAATTTTAAATGATGAAATTTCAAAAATAGATAAAATCTTACCAGGAGATGTGGCGTTCAAATTATATGATACTTACGGTTTCCCATTAGATCTGACTGAAGATATTTTAAAAAATAAATCATTAACAGTTGATCATAAAAAATTTGATCAACTAATGAAAAATAGCAAAGAACTTGCTAAAAAAAATTGGAAAGGTTCAGGTGACAGTTCAGAAGAAGCAATTTGGTTTTCAATCAAAGATAAAATTGGTCCAACTGAATTTTTAGGTTACGAGTCTAATCAATCAGAGGGAGTTATATTAAATTTGATTAAGGATAATAGCGAAGTAAAATCATTATCCACTGGTGAAGAAGGAATGATAATAACAAATCAAACTCCTTTTTATGGTGAGTCCGGTGGACAACTTGGAGACAAAGGCACAATAGTTTCAGGAAACTCAGTTTTTGAGGTTGAGGATACACAGAAGAAACTTGGCAATTTATTTGTTCATTATGGTTCGTTAAAAACAGGCTCAATAAAAGTGGGTGATGCTGTTGAATTAAAAATTGATATTGAAAGAAGAGCAAATCTAAAAGCTTATCACTCAGCAACACATCTTCTTCATGAATCTTTAAGACGAACACTTGGGAAACATGTTATGCAAAAAGGTTCACTTGTTGCACCAGATCGTTTGAGATTTGATTTTAGCCATATGAAACCAATTACAAATGAAGAGCTAGAAACTATTGATAAATTGGTAAATGAATATGTGAAAAATAATACTGAAGTAACGACTAGAATTATGACACCCAAAGCAGCTATTGAAAAAGGTGCTCTAGCATTTTTTGGAGAAAAGTATGGTGAGGAAGTAAGGGTGGTATCTATGGGCAAAGAAAAAGAAGCATATTTTTCAACAGAATTATGCGGTGGAACCCACGTTAGAAACACCGGCGATATAGGAAAATTTAAAACCGTAAGTCAGTCTTCTATAGCAGCAGGTGTTAGAAGAGTAGAAGCATTAAGAGATAAACAATTAGATGAATATATTAAAAATAAAGAAAAAGCATCAACACTCTCAATTCAGAAAGATGAAGATACAATTAAAGAATTATCATCTCAAATTATAAAACTTGGTGGTAAGCCAAATATAGAAAGTAAAGATCTTAAGGAACTTATTAAAAATCTCACAAGACAACTTGATCAACTTAATGTGAACTCAGTTCTAAAAGACAAAACAAAAAATATTATTAATGATCAGAAAATTAAAGATATAAAAGTAAGATTTCAAAAAGTTATTGATCTACCACCTAAAGATTTAAGAAAACTTGTTGATAATGGAAAAAAAGAATTAGGTGATGGTATTATAATTGTATTTGCTACTAATGAGGATAAAGTTGGACTAGCTGTAGGTATAACTGAAAAATTAGTGGATAAATATGATGCAGTTAAATTTGCTAAATTAGGTTCAGAGACTATTGGTGGCAAAGGTGGAGGCGGAAGAAAAGATTTTGCTCAAGCTGGTGGTCAGGACCAAAATAAGATTGATGAAGCTTTCGATAAGATAAAGTCTTTAATTTAATTTTTTTTTCAAATTACTATCAATTACATCCAAGAACTGATTAGTAGTTAAATATTTACTCGAAGGTCCAACTAGTAATGCAAGATCTTTAGTCATCAAACCGTTTTCAACACATTCGACGCAAACTTTTTCGATCGTATTTGCAAAACTTATAAGTTCATTATTTCCATCTAATTTACCTCGATGAGCTAAGCCTCTAGTCCAAGCAAATATAGATGCGATAGGGTTTGTGGATGTTTCTTTACCTTGTTGATACATACGATAATGTCTAGTAACAGTACCATGAGCTGCTTCAGCCTCCATTACTTTACCATCTGGAGTTAATAATGTACTAGTCATTAGACCTAAAGAACCATAGCCCTGGGCCATTGTATCAGACTGCACATCGCCATCGTAGTTTTTACATGCCCAGATATATTTTCCACTCCATTTCATTGCACATGCAACCATGTCATCAATTAATCTGTGTTCGTATGTAATTTTAGCATCATTAAATTGTTTCTTAAATTCTTTATTGAATATTTCCTCAAAAATATCTTTAAATCTTCCATCATACTTTTTTAGGATTGTATTCTTAGTTGATAAATATACTGGCCACTTCTTTATCAATCCATAGCTGAAACAAGATCTAGCAAAATCTTCAATCGATTTATCTAAATTATACATTGAAAGGGCAACTCCCGGACCTGTAAAATTAAATACTTCATATTTGATTTCATCTTTGCCATCTTCAGAAGTCCATTTTACTTCCATTTTACCTTTGCCCGGTACTTTAAAATCTGTAGCTCGATATTGATCTCCAAAAGCGTGTCTTCCAATAATTACAGGATCAGTCCAAGATGGAACAAGTTTTGGAATATTTGAACAAATAATTGGCTCTCTAAAAACTGTGCCTCCAATAATATTTCTAATGGTACCGTTTGGAGACCTCCACATTTTTTTTAATTTGAATTCTTCTACTCGAGCTTCGTCAGGCGTGATTGTTGCACATTTAATTCCTACACCAACTTTTTTAATTGCATTAGCTGCATCAATAGTTATTTGATCATTTGACTTATCCCTGCTTTCCATACCGAGATCGTAATAATCAATGCCTAAATCTATATAAGGAAGAATTAATTTATTTTTGATAAATTCCCAGATTATTCTGGTCATTTCATCACCATCTAACTCTACAACTGGGTTTTTTACCTTTATTTTGCTCACTTTATTTAACTATCTTAATAATTGAATTTCGCAATTTTATATACATATTAATGAAAAAATTATCAAATAGATGAATATGTTTAGCAAGATATTTCCAAAAATTCACGCTGAGGGTTATAAATTCTTAGTTATTGCAGGAATTATAACTATCATTTTTTATATTTTAAGCAGCTTCCTAGGATTGATTGGTTTAGTTTTAACAATCTGGGTTTACTATTTTTTTAGAGATCCGGATAGAATAATTATTAATAATGACAATTATCTTGTAAGTCCTGCTGATGGAGAGGTAATCAAAGTTGAAGAGGTAGATGGCCCAAAAGAACTTGGTTTAGAAAATAAAAAATTTAAAAAAATTAGCATATTCATGAACGTTTTTGATTGTCATGTAAATAGAACTCCATGTAGTGGAAAAATTGAAGATATTTTATATAAACCAGGAAAATTTGTAAATGCATCTTTAGATAAAGCAAGCGAAGACAATGAGAGAAATTATTACAAAATTAAAGATAGTCACGGTAATGATATCGTTGTTGTTCAAATAGCAGGATTAGTTGCAAGAAGAATTGTATGTGAGTCAAGCAAGGATCAAGATTTAAAACAAGGTGATAGAATCGGAATGATAAGATTTGGAAGTAGAGCAGATGTGTATTATGAAAATTATGAACCCCTTGTTCAAATTGGTCAAACTTCTATAGCTGGAGAAACATTGCTAGCTAAAAAATAATGGAACCGCAAAAAAAAAAATTTAAAATCGTAAGTGATAAAAAAAGCGCTAGAGTGATCTTACCGAATATGTTGACCTTAATAGGCGTTTGCATTGGATTAACATCTATAAGGTTTGCTTTAGATGGCAGATTTGAATTAGCTATCGTAGCAATTATTATAGCAGCTTTAATTGATGGCTTAGATGGAAGAATAGCTAGACTAATTAAGGGAACATCAAAAGTTGGTAAAGAATTAGATTCTTTAACAGACATGATAAGTTTTGGAGTTGCGCCTGCGTTTATCATGTTTTTTTGGAAACTAAATACACTTGGAAAATTTGGATGGTTATTATGTTTAATATATGTAATTTGTGTTGCCTTAAGGCTCGCACGATTTAATGTTAATTCAGTTAGTGAGCCTTCGTGGAGAGATAATTTTTTTGAGGGTGTACCATCTCCAGCTGGGGGAATTTTAGTGCTTACACCTTTAATTATAAGTTTAAGTGGATTTGAATTATATAAATTAAATTACAACATAATCACACCGGTCTTTTTTATAGTTACCTCTTTTTTATTAATAAGTAAATTTCCAACTTATTCTTTCAAAAAGATAGTTATTCCTAGAAGAACAACTATATTTCTGTTATTTGGCATTGTTCTATTTTTTGGATTATTACTTATATACACATTTAATGTAATTGCATTAAGTGCTGTCATTTATGTATTATTGTTGCCTATAAGTTTTCTTCATTATAAAAAAATTAAAAAGCAACATGAAAATGACAGAATTCAAGATGAAGATGATCTTGAAGATATACTTTAATGAAAAAAAATGTAATTGTATCATTAGCTGATGCTAATTATTTTCCTCTATTAGATGAGTTGATTAATTCTATAAAGAAATTTAAAGAAAGTGAAGATGTTGCTATTTGTGTATTAGATGCAGGATTAACACAAGATCAAAAAGATTTATTGTCAAAAAAAGTAGATGAAATTAAAAAAGCAGATTGGGATATTGAAGTTCCAGAGTTTAAAGTAAATGGAAAAGAATGGTTAAAAAGTCAAGTCTCAAGGGCTTTTTTGCCAAAGTACTTCCCAAATTATGATAAATACTTATGGATTGATTGCGATGCTTGGGTGAATAATTGGGAGTGTGTTGAATTATATTTTAAAGCTTGCGACAATGGTAAATTAGGTATCACACAGACGCTTGGGCCTGGATATAAAATAATGTCGAAAGTTAATTGGCTATTTGGAAAATTAGCAATTATTAAATCACAAAATTTCAAACATGCAGTGAAATCTAAAATACCATATGATAAAGCAAGAAAATTAGCCTTTGCACCGCATATAAACATTGGTGTTTTTTCTTTGGAAAAAAATTCTCCTGGTTGGGAAAGTTGGCAGAATAATCTTAAGCAAACTTTAAAAGCAGGAAATATTTTCGGCTCTGAGGGATTAGCGATTAATATGTCAGTATATATTGATGATTTAGCTACAGAATTTTTACCACTTAATTGTAATTGGATTGCTAGTAATCTACTGCCAAAATATGATGAAATTAATAACACTTTCGTTGAACCATACTTACCCAATTATAAAATAGGTATAATGCACCTTGCAGCTGGTATTTGGAAAGATGGTAAGGACATGAGGACAAACAAAAGTATTGAAATCGAGATCGAAACATTAAGTGATAAAAAAGTTAATAAAAGCTTAAGGTATAATATTTAATTGAAAAAAAATAAAATTTCTAAAAACTGGATCAATAGACAAAAGAGAGATATTTATGTACGCCAGTCGAAAGTTGACGGATATAGAGCACGATCAGCTTATAAATTAATTGAAATAGATAAAAAATTTAAGATTTTTAAGAATGGAATGTTTATTTTAGATATTGGGGCAGCACCCGGAAGCTGGTCTCAATATGCCTCAAAAGCAATAAAAAATAGTAAAATAATATCAATTGATTTAAAAGATATGTCACCGATTAATAATGGAACTCATATTAAAGGTGATTTTACAGAGCCTGTTATTCAAGAAATAATTAAAAAAAATTTAACAAAAGAATTCGATGTAGTCATGTCTGATATGGCTGTAAATACCACTGGTGTAAAAAACCTTGATTCAATTCAAACTGGAGAATTATGCAAAGAGGCAATGATATTTTCAAAAAAAGTAATTTCATCAAAGGGTTATTTTATTTCAAAAATTTTTATGGGTAGCACCTTTAATGAAATTGTCGCACTAGGAAAGAAAATATTTAGAGAAGTGAAGGTTTTTAAACCTTTATCAAGCCGAAAAGAATCTAAAGAAAGTTTTATAGTTTGTAAAAAAATTAGATAGTCACTTTAATATTATAAGGAATCATATATAAATGAATATGGATCCTATAAAAGAAGCTCTTACCTTTGATGATGTTACGCTAGCCCCGAAATATTCAAACATACTCCCGTCGGAAGTTGATACCAGTATTATGTTAACTAAATTTCTTAAATTAAAAATTCCATTATTGACTTCAGCTATGGATACTGTGACAGAGAGCAAAATGGCAATTGCTATAGCTAAGGCTGGAGGCATTGGCATTATCCATCGTAATTTAAATATAAAAAAACAAGTTGAAGAAATAAAAAAAGTTAAAAAACAAAAATTATTAGTTGGGGCTGCCGTAGGTGCTGGAACAAATGAACTTGCTAGAGCAAAGGCAATATTAAAAGAAGGTATAAACATGATAGTTGTGGATACTGCACACGGACATACAAAAAAAGTTTCGGAAATGATTAAGTTTATTAAAAAAGAAAAAAATTCAAAAACTGCACTTTGCGCAGGAAACATTGCAACAGCAGAAGCAGCAAGATACCTAAATAAATTAGGGGTTGATATAATTAAAGTCGGAATAGGACCTGGATCAATTTGTACTACAAGATTGGTTGCAGGTATTGGAGTTCCTCAATTAACTGCAATTTTAAACGTCAGAAATGCTTTAAAAAAAAATAAAGTTAAAATTATATCTGACGGGGGTATTAAGTACTCTGGAGATTTAGCAAAAGCATTTGCTGCTGGAGCAGACGCAGTCATGATTGGATCTTTGTTTGCAGGTACTGATGAAACACCAGGCAAACTCATAAAAAAAAATGGAAAGTTATTTAAAAGCTTTAGAGGTATGGGATCTGTTGGAGCAATGAATAAAGGATCCGCAGACAGATACTTTCAATCTAAACAAAAAGATAACTCTAAGTATGTTCCTGAGGGGGTTGAGGGTCTTGCTAAATATAAAGGGAAAGTTAGTAAAGTTATCTTTAGACTAGTAGGTGGTTTAAGATCATCTATGGGGTATCTCGGATCTAAACAAATTAAGTACTTAAGGAAAAAACCTCGATTTATAAAAATTACAAAAGCTGGATTTTATGAAAGTATGGTACATAATGTTGATATTGTTAAAGATGAAAATAGATACTAATGAAAAATATTCTTAAAAAAACTATATTCATATATTTTTTTACAAACATATTTGTAAGTTCATTTGCAAGCGAGAATTTTTTTTCTAAAGGTTTGGCTCTTTATGAAAATAAAAAATTCGATGATGCGAAATTTATGTTTGAAAGAAGTATTGTTTTTAACCCAAAAGACTCAAATTCATATTTATATTTAGCTAAAATTTACAATTTCAAAGAAGATCAAAGTAAAGAAGAGAAAAATTTAGATGCTACTTTATTGATAGATCCAAATAATGAAGAAGCCATTTTAATGTTAATGGAAATAGGGTTAGAAAAATCAAATTATTCTCAAGTTAAAGATTTATCAAAAACGTTTTCTGAGGTTTGTAAAAGTTTATGCAGTGAAAATAAAAAAATTTTAGAGACACTTGCTAATCTAGAGCCAAAAAATGACTCTTGATAAAGGTCTTGATAAAATTTTAATTATTGATTTTGGTTCACAGTTTACTCAATTGATTGCGAGAAGAATAAGAGAGTTTGGTGTATTTTCAGAAATTATTAGTCATAAAAAAATAAAGAACAATGATATAAACGAAAAAATTAAAGGAATAATTTTATCAGGTGGACCTTTAAACGTTTACGATATTAAGAAATACTCATTTGATAAAAATATTATCGAAAATGAAATACCAGTACTTGGTATTTGCTTCGGTCATCAAATTTTGTCTAAAATAAAAGGTGGAAAAGTAAAGCAATCAAAACATCGAGAATTTGGTTTAGCTAATATCTCTAAAAAAAATAATAGTCTGTTAATAAAAGATTATTTTAAAAATAGGAAATATATGAAAGTTTGGATGAGTCATGCTGATCAAGTCTCTAAATTGCCAAAAAATTTTAGAGTTATTGCATCTAGTCAAAATTCAAAGTTTGCAATTATCGAAAACAGCCTGAAAAAAATTTATGGAGTACAATTTCATCCTGAGGTGACACACACAGAAAATGGCAAAATAATAATTAGAAACTTTATTTTTTCAATTTGTAAGATTAAAAAAAATTGGTCAGTAAAAAATCAAAAAATGAAATTAATAAAAGAAATAAGAAATGAAGTTGGAAAAAATAAAGTGATATGTGCTTTGTCTGGAGGTGTAGATAGCAGTGTAGTTGCGCAATTAATAAACAAAGCAATAGGAAAAAAACTTTACTGCATTTTTGTAAATACAGGTCTTTTAAGAAAAAATGAGGAAAAACAAGTAGTCAATACATTTAAAAAGAGATTAAAAATTAATCTAATTTATGTAAATGCTGAAAAAGAGTTTTTGACAAAACTTAAAAATATTTCTGATCCAGAAAAAAAGAGAAAAATAATAGGAAATCTTTTTATAAAAATTTTTGAAAGATATGCCAAGAAAATTAAAAATGTAAGATTTTTAGCTCAGGGAACTCTTTATCCAGACTTAATTGAAAGTAAATCTGTTACAGGCAGCCAAACCTCTAAGATTAAATCGCATCATAACGTAGGTGGCTTGCCGAAGAAAATGAAATTGAAATTAGTAGAACCCTTAAGATTTTTATTTAAGGATGAAGTAAGAAAATTAGGTTTAGAATTAAATTTAAACAAAGAAATCATATTTAGACATCCTTTTCCTGGACCTGGTTTAGCAATAAGAATGCCAGGAAACATAACAAAAGAAAAAATTAAAATTTTAAAGGAAGCTGATCATTATTTTATTACTGCTTTAAAAGAACATGGTTTTTATAATAGGATTTGGCAAGCTTATGCTGCCTTGCTTCCTGTTAAGACTGTAGGTGTTATGGGAGATAATAGAACTTATGAGTATTTATGCTTATTAAGAGCTATTACCTCAGAGGATGGTATGACAGCAGACTTTTATGAATTTAAAAAACCTTTTATTCAAATGATTTCAAATAAAATTGTAAATAGTATAAGAGGAATAAATAGGGTAGTTTATGATGTTACATCTAAGCCACCAAGTACTATTGAGCTAGAGTAATTAATTTTCTTATGAAAGATCAATTTGAAAAACTTGTAGAAATCATTCAAGGAACTAAAATAGATTGTAAATTTACAATATTAGAAATTGGCGCATTAAAGGTAGATGACACAAAACCAGAGCGTTTTTATAAGTTATTAGATTATTTTTCTTCAAGTAAAATTATTGGTTTTGAAATTGAAAAAGAGGTATGTGATGAAATGAATTCTAAAGCTGCTCTTGGTGTTAAATATTATCCACACGCTCTAGGAGAAAAAAACGAGAAAAGAAAATTATATATTACAGAACATCCAATGTGTAGCAGTTTATATAAACCAAACGAGAAATTTTTAAAACTGTATCATAACTTACATTATATGAATTTAAAAAAAAAAACAGAAATAGAGACAATCACTCTAGAAACATTTGCAGATAAGCATGCTATTAGTGATATAGACTTAATAAAAATAGATGTCCAAGGTGCTGAATTAGATGTTCTAAAAGGGGGCAAAAAATTGTTAAAAAATGTATTAAAAATAATTTCTGAAGTTGAATTTGTACCCATGTATCAAGATCAACCTCTTTTTGGCGATATAAGTACTTTTTTAAATCAACATGGCTTCATGTTTAATAGATTTATCGGATTATCAGGCAGAACTCTTAAACCGCTGATAGCAAACAAAGATCCAAATGCTGCATCTCAACATATGTGGACAGATGCTATTTTTATACAAAGAGTTGAGGAAATTCAAAATGTAAGTGATGAAAAACTTATGAAGCTTGCTCTTCTGGCAGCCGTTTATAATAGCCTTGATTTAACTTTTTTTTGTCTATCTATTTATGACAAACGAAATTCATCTACTTTGGCTAAAGATTGGATGAACAAGTAAGATGAACAAAATTAGAAAAATAATTAGTAAAAAAAATAAATCAAAAATCGTATGTCTTACAGCTTATTCAAAAAATATTGCAGAGGAAGTAGACAAATATGTTGATATAGTTTTGGTTGGAGACTCCTTAGGCTCTGTTTTATATAATTATTCCTCAACAAAAAAAGTCACTTTAACAGAAATGATTAATCACTCCAAAAGTGTTAGATTGGGTATCAAAAAAAGTTTGATGGTTGTTGATATGCCTTTCAAAACTTACAGTACAAAGTCTCTAGCATTAAGGAATTCCAAGAAAATTTTAAAAGAGACTAAATGTGATGCAGTAAAATTAGAAGGTGGCAAAAGGGTTATCGAACAAATAAAGTTTTTGATTAAGAATAAAATCCCAGTTATGGGTCATATTGGTCTACTTCCTCAATCAACAAAAAAATTCAAATCTAAGGGAAAAACGAATAGTGAAATAAAGAATTTAATAAGTGACGCAATGTTACTTCAAGAAAATGGGGTATTTGCGATTGTTTTAGAGTGTGTAAAAACTGAAATTGCAAAACTCATTACTCAAAAATTAAATATTCCAACTATTGGAATTGGCTCATCTGTGTATTGTGATGGTCAAGTTTTAGTTACTGATGATTTAATTGGATTAAATTATACTAATATTAAATTTGTTAAAAGATTTTCTAATGTTAAAAAGTATATTAATGATGGTATTAAAAAATATGCCTCAGATGTAAGGAAAAAAAAATATCCCGCAAAAAAACATTCTTATTAGAAATATTTTTTAAATTCTTCATTTATAGACAATATGTCTAAGTCAACTAGACCGCCAATTACCAATTGTAGAGCGACAAGCAAGATAAAACCTAGACCTACATAAGCAATCCATAAATGTTTTTGAATATAGTTAGCAAGATAGGTTGCCATAGCACCTGTAAGCACAACTGATAATACAAGACCGAAAATCATAAAACCAAAATTACCCTTTGCTGCTCCAACAACTCCAATTACGTTATCAAAGCTTATCGTAATATCAGCAAATAAAACTTTATAAACACTTTGAATATATGAAGGCTCCTTTGATTTTTTAGTTGGAGACTTAACTTTTTTTATCTCAAAAAGATCTTTTCTTAAATCATTAACAATCCAAATCAAAAGTAAGCCACCTAAGATTTTTATAAAATAAAATTCAAATAAATATGTAGCAAATAACGCAAAAACAATTTTAAAAATTAATGCTCCAGCCACTCCCCATAAAATAATTTGTCTTCTATTTTTTGGCGCAAAATTAGCTGCAATCAATCCAATAATGATTGCATTATCTGCTGCCAAGATTATATCAATGAAAATAATCTGAACTAATATGAGTGCTTCTTCTAACAAAGTAAGGTTATAGTATTAGATATTTTAAATTATTCAATTAAAAGTAGTATAATTTTTTTATTGATAATTATTTTAATACATAATGAAATGCTCTTAAAAAAAATGGAGGATAAATGAAATTCATAAAATATGTATCAATTATTTTAGTTTCATCAATTTTGTCAATTAATTCTTCTTTTGCAGAAAAATGGGACATGGCATTGGCTTATGGTGCTGGTAATTTTCATTCTGCAAATGCAACTGAATTTGCAAAAAATGTGACTGAAAAAAGCGGTGGAAAACTAACAATAGTTACTCATCCAGGTGGCTCGTTATTTAAAGGTGGAGAAATCTTTAGAGCTGTGAGAACTGGTCAAGCTCAAATCGGAGAAAGATTTATGTCAGCATTAGGTAAAGAGGATCCTTTACTGGAAGTAGATTCACAGCCATTCTTAGCAACATCTTACTCGGATGCAATGAAGTTATACAAAGCATCTAAGGCTGAGATCATCAAAGGCTTAGATGAAAAGGGATTGGTATTTCTTTATGCGGTACCATGGCCAGCACAAGGCTTGTATAGTAAAAAAGAAATCAACTCTGTCAATGACCTTAAAGGTTTAAAGTTCAGGGCATATAATTCTGCAACAATTAGAATTGCTGAGCTAACAGGTATGGCGCCAACAAAAATTGAAGCCGCTGAAATTAGCCAAGCATTCTCAACAGGAGCTGTTGAAAGTATGATCACTTCCCCTACAACAGGAAAAAATTCTAAAATATGGGAAAATGGTGTGAAATATTTTTATGATATAGCAGCTTGGTTTCCAAAAAATATGGTGATTGTAAACAAAGACTCTTGGAACAAACTTGATCAAGCCACAAAAGATTTAGTAATGAAACAAGCAGCTTTAGCAGAGAGAAAAGGCTGGCAATTATCAAAACAAGGAAATGTCGGAGACAAAAAAGCTTTAGCTAATGCTGGAATGGTAGTAGGTAAAGTAAATGCATCTCTACAAGCTCATTTTGAAAAAGTAGGTGAGACTATGGCGAAGGAATGGTCTCAAAAAGCTGGTTCAAGAGGAGCAGCCGTTTTATCAAGTTATAAATAATCAAATTTTAATTAAGGCCACTTAAGAATATTGGGTGGCCTTAAATTATTATGTTAAAAGTCTTAGATAAAAATTTAAATAAGCTTTATAAATTTTCTGGATATATCGCAGCAGTATTTCTTATTTTGGTGGCAGTATTCATTTTAATAGGTATTTCATCAAGAATTTTTGGTTTTTATATTAGAGGTCTTGCTGAATACTCAGGTTACTGTATGGCTGCGGCATCCTTTTTTGCATTAGCTTATACATTTGTTGAAAACGGTCACATAAGGATTACTCTTTTTCTTGAAAAACTATCAGGTTTAAAAAGAAAATTTATCGAAATCTGGTGTTTAAGTATGGCAACTTTTTTTTCAGGGTATTTAGCATTTTATTTTATTAAGATGTTAGTTATCTCTTACAATTTTCAAGAAAGAAGTGAAGGGGCAGATGAGATTTTAATTTGGATTCCTCAAACAAGTGTAGCAATTGGTTCTACTATTTTTTTTATATGTGTTCTTCATCAACTTGTTTTAATTTTCAAAAAAAGTTAAATGGCTGAAATTTTATTAACAATATTCTTTATAAGTGTTTTATTATTCTTTCTTGGTTCAGGTATCTGGGTAGCTTTGAGTATGATCGGGGTATCTGCGATTGGTATGATGTTATTTACATCAAGACCAGTAGGAGATGCAATGGCAACAACAATATGGGGAACAGCATCCTCTTGGACACTAACAGCATTACCTTTATTTATTTGGATGGGAGAAATTCTATTTAGAACAAGGCTTTCTGAAAATTTGTTTAAAGGTTTATCTCCGTGGATGCAAAAATTACCCGGGGGTTTAATTCATGTAAACGTGGTCGGTTGTGCCTTATTTGCTGCAATTTCAGGTTCCTCTGCAGCTACAGTTGCAACTGTAGGGAAGATGTCTATACCCGAGTTAAGAAAGAGAAATTATCCTGAGAAAATTTTACTTGGTAGTCTTGCTGGCTCTGGAACACTAGGTTTATTGATACCTCCATCAATAATTTTGATTATTTATGGAGTAGCAGTTCAAGAGTCTATTGCAAAGTTATTTATAGCTGGAATTTTACCGGGGATAATGATTGCACTAATTTTTATGTCATATGTTATTTTCTGGTCTTTGATCAATAAAAAACAAATGCCCAAAATTATTGAAGAATATTCAATTTTTGAAAAGATAAAAAGATCTAAACAACTTTTGCCTGTAATATTTTTAATCTCAGCTGTTATAGGTTCAATATATACTGGTATAGCTACTGCTACTGAGGCCGCATCCTTAGGAGTTGTTGGAGCTTTAATTTTGTCCTATTTTCAAAAAAGTTTAACTTTAAAAACTTTTAAAACATCCTTACTAGGTGCAACAAAAACATCTTGTATGATTGCATTTATCTTAGCAGGCTCAACATTCTTATCTTTGGCAATGGGTTTTACAGGTTTACCAAGAAACTTAGCAATGTGGATTCAAAATATGGATTTATCTCCTTATGTGTTAATTTTTGTTTTAATGATTTTTTATATCATTTTAGGGATGTTTCTTGATGGTATCTCAGCGGTAGTATTGACGATGGCAATTATAGAACCAATGATTAGACAAGCAGGTTTTGACATGATTTGGTTTGGTATATTTTTAGTTATTGTTGTAGAGATGGCCCAAATAACACCACCCGTGGGTTTTAATTTATTTGTTCTGCAAGGCATGGCCAATAAAGATATGGGCTATATTGCTCGAAGTGCTTTTCCATTATTCTTATTAATGGTTTTAGCAGTGATATTGGTTGTGATATTTCCAGAGATTGCTTTGTGGCTACCAGAGCAAATGATCAAAAATATTAGTTAATACTTAGAAATCTTTTCTCCAGCTATAATCGCTTTCAGGTCGTCATATTCTTTACAATCGCAACCTTTTAAAACTTCTAATCTTTCAACTGCAAGATTATGTCTATTTGTTGCTACGTAAAGTTCACCTAAATATTCATTAATACCAATGTGGTAAGGATTGATAGCCAAACCTTCAAGATAATATTTCTCTCCATTTTCAAAATCACCTAATTTTCTAGAAGTAAAACCTAAATAATTTAAAGTATCTGGTTTATTTGGTTTTTTGTTGTTTGATTTAAGTAAAAGTTTTAAAGCTTTTTCATAACTTGATTGTGCTTTATCTTTTTTTCCTTTTTTTTCATATCTATTTGCAGATTTTATTAATTTAACTGCCTTTTCATAATTTGTTTTAGTTTTTGGACCATCACCTTCACCCCCACTGCTACTAGATCCTGCTGAGTAAGAATTTGATGTCAGAGTTATAGATAATAAGATTGTGATGAATATTTTTTTAATCATTTGTAAATTTTTTCATTTTATTTAAAGGTTTTAGTTTGAGGTCATTACCTAATAAGTTATCTTTGATAAACTTAGCAGTTGCTAATGAACTCAGATTGTCCCCATGTATACACACAGAGTCGATTTCACAAGGTATTTGCTTCCCACTGTGACAATTAAGCGACTGATTTTTAACCATACTTAAAACGTGTGTTTTTGCCTGCTCTGGATCTGTAATTAAAGCATGAGGTTTCTTTCGGGAGACAAGATTTCCGTCATCCTCATAATTTCTATCCGCAAATATCTCACAGGCTATTTTCATATCAAGCTTTTTTGCAGCTTCCTCCATTTTAGATCCAGTGGGAACCAAATAAATTAAATCTTTGCTAATTCTCTTTATACTTTTTGCAAGTGTTGTCGCTAAATCGATATTTTCACAAGCCATATTGTTTAAAGCTCCATGAGGCTTGATATGTGTAACGTTTTCTCCTTGTTCTAATGCTATCTTTTGAAGAATATTGTATTGATCAATTATAAGTTTTTCAATTTCTGGATCAGATAAATTCATTCTTTCTCTTCCAAAATTTTCTGGATCATTGAAAGATGGATGCGCACCGATACTTACACCATTTTTTTTTGATATTTCTATGACTTGGCTCATAGTTTCCTCATCACCAGCATGGTATCCACAAGCAACATTTGCAGAATTAACTATTTCCAATAATTCTGGATCATGTTTATTTGAGTGGTGTTTTGATTTTTCTCCTAAATCACAATTTATATTAATTTCCATAGTCATAAGTGTTAAGTATATCATGGCATGATAAAAAATATATTAAATCTTGGTGACGCAGCATTATATTGTGACTTTGGTAAAGAGGTAAACAGAGAAACCAATACCCAAGTAATTCGATATTTTAAAAGTATTCAGCGAGAAAATATAACATCAATAAATAATTTATCTCCCTCTTATAATAAATTAATAATTTCTTTTGATCTAAAAAAAACGAATTTTAAAGATTTAAAAAAGTTAATAGAAAACCTTGATATTACGAATGAAGATGATCTAGAAAATAAAAAAATTGAAGTTCCAGTATGTTGTGATGAAAATTTTGCTTTAGACATAGTGAGATTGGAGAAAAAACTTAATCTTAAAAGAGAAAAAATTTATGAAAATTTTTTTAGTAAAGAATTCTTTTGTTATATGACAGGCTTTATTGCTGGAATGCCTTTTTTAGGAGATTTAACTGGAAATATGAGAGCCAAACGTCTCGAAACACCTAGGGTTAAAGTTCCTAAGGGATCAGTGGCTTTGACCGAACAGTTTGCAAATATTTATACTTTTGAAAGTCCAGGTGGATGGAATGTTATTGGTAATAGTCCATTAACAATATTTGATAGCTCAAAGGAAGCAAGTCCAAATTTAATTAATCCAGGTGATATTGTTTTATTTAAAGAAATATCAAAAAAACAGTATGAAAATTATAATGAGTAAAAATTATTTTCAAGTTATCAGAGCAGGAATTTTCACTACTTTTCAAGATGAGGGTCGAAAAAACCTTTATCATATTGGCATTCCTTTTAGTGGAGCAATGGATAAAAGAAATTATTTATTATCAAATAAACTTATTGGTAATAAGATAAATTCACCTGCTTTAGAATTTGCGTACCAAGGTCCTTTACTAAAATATTTTGGAAATAAAATTAATATTGCAGTCACAGGCGATGTAAATTTTAAGATTAAAAAAAAAGATATAATTATTGATGGTAACTGCTATCAATCTTTAAATTTAGAGAATGGTGATGAAGTAGATATTTTATCTACCAATAAGTCTGTGTATGGATATTTAGCTATTGGCGGTCAGATAGATTTAAAATATCAATGGTCTAGTTGTTCTACAAATACAAAAGCAACAATTGGTGCAAATGATGGTAAAAAGCTCGAAAACAAACAAGTGGTAAATATTTCAAAATTGAATAATCAATCAGTGGAAAGAAAATTAAATTATATAAATACTAAAATAGAAAATATTAGAATAATTAAAGGAACAAATTTTGATTATTTTTCAGATAAAGGAAAAAAAATCTTTCTAGAAAAAGAATTTATTGTTTCGAAGTTAACTGATCGTATGGGTATGAGGTTAGATGGACCTAAAATAGAGAATGTTATTGACACCAACATTAAATCAGAAGGACTAATAAAAGGAGCAATACAAGTACCTGCAGACGGAAATCCCATTGTTATGCTTTCAGATCATGGGACCATAGGAGGCTATCCAAAAATAGGAGTAGTAATAAGCGCTGATTACGACAAATTAGTTCAACTATCACCAGGCTCTAAAATAAAGTTTAAGCAGGTTGATTTATCTAGCGCAGAAAATTTATTTAAGTTATATGACTTAGAAACTCAAAATTTAATTTCTCAAATTGAATGAACATAATTAAAACAATACCTGGACCTTTTCTGGTTTTTTTTGGAGCTGTAAGCTTAAGTTTTGGAGGATTAATTGTTAAGTCTTTCGAAGGCTCTACGCTCTGGCAAATTTTATTTTGGCGATCATTTTTCTTCATAATTGTTGTTGGTTTTTTTCTTTTATTCACTTATAAAAAAAAATTTTTTAGTGTTTTAACTAAATCTGGGATACCTGGATTTTTTGGTGGAGCTATTTTATCTTTAGGTTTTGCTAGTTATGTATTTGCTATGTATGAAACTACTGTAGCAAACACAAATTTTATTATTCAAACACAAACTCTTTTTTTGGCAATATTTGGTTATGTTTTTTTGAAGGAGACAATATCTAAAGTTACTTTCTTTTGTATATTGCTTGCTATCTCAGGTATTTTTTTGATGCTTGGAACTTCAATCTCTCCTGGTGAAATGACAGGCAATCTTGTGGCATTTGTAATGCCAATCTCTTTTGCAATTTTAATATTAATAGTAAGAAAGTTTCCTGAGGTCGATATGATTCCACTTCAACTAGTAGCAGGTATATTTGCAATGATAATTGGATTATTAATGTCGCCAACAATAATAATATCTTCAAAAGATATTTTTTTGGGATTTTTAGCAGGTTTTTTTCAATTAGGTTTTGGTTTTATACTTATTACAATTGGGGCTAGGTCAACTCCTTCGGCTTTTGTTGGTATAATAATGTTAACAGAGGCTGTTCTAGGTCCATTGTGGGCCTGGATGTTTGCAAATGAGAATCCGCCTTTGTTTGTTTTAATTGGAGGCTCAATAGTAATTACCGCAGTCGTTTTGCAGTTTTTGAATAAATTTTTAACTAAAAAGAAAGCATATTAAACATTTATGTTTGTGTTAATTTATGATACAAGGGAACTAATTACGGGAGAGACTACAAATTTTGTAGCGCCGAAGGAGCAACCACCCAGGAATCTCTCAGGCAAAATGGACCGTAACATATTAACTCTGGAAAGAGATTAAATTCTCGCCGAAGGAGCAAAACTCTCAGGCAAATATACAGATGGGTAAAAAGAGTTAATATGGATACAAAAAAAACATCGCTTTATCAATTGCATCAAGATAGCAAAGCAAAATTTGTAGAATTTGCAGGATATCAAATGCCAATTCAATATTCTGAGGGTATTGTTGAAGAACATAGGTTCACAAGAAACCATTCTGGTATTTTTGATGTTTCGCATATGGGTCAATTATTTATCTATGGCCAAGAGGATTTAGTCGATGATTTAGAGAGAATTTTTCCATTAGACTTAAAAAATTTAAAACTAAATCACTCAAAATATAGTTTTTTAATGAGTGACAATGCCGGAATTTATGATGATTTAATAATCACTAAAATTAAAGATGGCTTTTTGATAATTCTAAACGCTGCTTGTAAAGAAAATGATTTTAAAATTTTAAAGGTACTATTAAATGATAAATATAAAATGGTTTTGGATGAAGAAAGATCTTTAATTGCAATCCAAGGACCTAAATCTGTACAAATTCTTAAGAGTGTTATTGAAGGTGTTGAAAATTTAAATTTCATGTCAGGTAACTGGTTTACACTGGATGACCAAAATATTTATGTTACAAGATCAGGATACACAGGTGAAGATGGTTTCGAGGTATCACTAACTAATGAATTTGCAGACGGGTTTACAAGAAGATTAATTGACAAAGGTGCAAAATTAATTGGTCTTGGAGCACGAGATACATTAAGATTGGAAGCTGGTCTATGCCTGTATGGTCATGAACTAAGTAAAGACAAGACTCCAGTTGAGGCAAATTTGAAATGGGCTATTTCAAAAGATAGAATTTCAAAAGGAAACTTTATTGGATCAGATATAATTACTAAACAATTAAACAATGGAGTGAGTAAGATAAGAGTAGGGATAAAGCCAGAGGGAAGAATAATCGCTAGAGAAAAAACTAAAATTTATAATGAAACCGATTTAGAAATTGGTGAAATAACAAGTGGAACGTTTGGACCAAGTGTTAATGGCCCTGTAGCCATGGGATACGTGGAAAATGAATTTTCAAAAAAAAATACTAAAATATTTTTAGAAGTTAGAGGTAAAAAGCATCCAGCTACAATTTGCAGTTTGCCTTTTTATAAAAAAAGTTATGTAAAAGGAGTTATTTAATGAGTGAAGTAAAATATTCTAAAGAACACGAGTGGATTAAATTAGAGGGGGATATAGCCACTATAGGGATAACTAAGCATGCAACAGAAATGCTCGGAGATATAGTTTTTACAGAACTTCCAGAAAAAGGATCTAATGTAGATAAAGATGGAACAGCAGGGGTAGTAGAATCCACAAAAGCTGCAAGTGATGTATATACACCGGTAAGTGGCGAAGTTGTCGATTTAAATCAATCTATTGTTGATGACCCATCGAAAATAAATCAGGATCCAGAAAATTCTGCTTGGTTCTTTAAATTGAAAATTAAAGATAAGTCAGAGATGGATACTTTAATGAATAAAGATGAATACGATAAATTTGCAAAGGAGAGCTCAGCGTAATGTTACAAAATTCACAAAAAGATTTTTTACAAAGACACATCGGTCCTACAGAAGAGGATCAATTAAAAATGCTCAAAAAATTAAATTATAAATCTCTGGATGATTTAATAGACAATACTGTGCCAGAAAAAATACAGTTTAAGGGTCAACTCAATATTGGTGATTCGAATTCAGAATATGAGGCGTTAAGAAAACTAAAAGCAATTTCAAAAAAAAATCAAATTTACTCAAATTTTATTGGTATGGGTTATTATGGAACGTATACACCATATGTAATTTTAAGAAATATATTAGAAAATCCGGGTTGGTATACTTCTTATACACCCTATCAGCCAGAGGTAGCTCAAGGAAGATTAGAAATGTTATTAAACTTTCAACAAATGATTGTTGATTTTACAGGAATGGATATTGCAAATGCATCTTTACTTGATGAAGGCACAGCAGCAGCAGAGGCTATGGGCTTAAGTCACAGACTAAATAAAAGTGACAGTAATTTAGTTTTTGTTTCAGAAAATTGTCACCCACAAACACTTAACGTTATACAAACTAGAGCAGAGCCTATGGGTTTAAAAGTTCTTGTTGGAAATGAGGACAAAGTTTTAGAACAGTTAAAAGAGGATATTGTTTGTGGAATTTTACAGTATCCTGGAACTTTAGGTGACATTAAGGATCCTAGTGAGGCAATAAGCAAGATTCATAAAAAAAATGGTAAAGCAGTTTTAGCATGTGACCTTCTCGCCCTTGCTAAACTAAAAACACCAAGAGAGCTTGGAGCTGATATTGCAGTCGGTAGTTCTCAAAGGTTCGGTATTCCTATGGGTTATGGCGGACCTCATGCAGCATTTTTTGCAACGAAAGATGAATATAAAAGATCAATGCCGGGAAGGATAGTTGGCGTTTCTGTAGATAGGCATGGAAATAAAGCTTACAGATTATCACTACAGACCAGAGAGCAACATATCAGAAGAGATAAAGCTACAAGCAACATTTGTACCGCTCAAGCCTTGTTAGCAATAGTTTCTGCAGCATATGCTATTTATCATGGTCCAAATGGAATAAAAAATATTTCTGAGAGAGTATCTCAATTAGCAAAAAATTTTGCTGATAAGATAAAGCAATCTGGATATGAATTATATTCAGATTATTTTTTTGATACAGTAACAATTATTACCAAAGAAAAGACTGATCAAATATTTAAAAATGCTTTAGCTCAAAAAGTAAATATAAGAAAAGTAAATTCAGAAATGCTTGCCGTCTCTTTTGATGAAAAGAAAAATGTTTATAGAGTAAATCAATTATTAAAAATTTTTAACGCTGCGGAATCCATCAAAAAAGAAGATCCTACAGTAAGTTTACCTAATTTACCAAAAAATTTATTAAGAAGTTCTAAATATTTAGAACATCCTGTTTTTAATTCATATCACTCAGAGACAGAAATGCTTAGATATCTTAAGAAGTTAGAAGATAAAGATATAGCTCTCAATAGAACTATGATTGCCCTGGGTTCATGTACAATGAAGTTAAATGCTACTGCAGAAATGATACCTATTTCATGGAGAGAATTAGCAGAGCCTCATCCATTTGTGCCTATTGAACAGATGGAAGGATATAGAACAATGTTCACAGATCTTAAAAATTGGTTAAGATCAATTACTGGTTTTTCAGGAGTTTCACTACAGCCTAATGCTGGTGCTCAAGGTGAATATGCAGGGTTAATGGTAATAAGAAAATATCATTTAGATAGAGGCGATAATAATAGAAATATATGTTTAATACCAAGTTCAGCACATGGGACTAATCCAGCAAGTGCCCAAATGGTTGGAATGAAAGTTGTTGTAATTAATTGCGATAAAGAGGGAAATGTTGATTTTGAGGATTTAAAGAAAAAAGCTGAATTACATTCTGAAAATCTTGGAGCGTTGATGGTTACCTATCCATCTACACATGGAGTTTTTGAGGAAAAAATATCAGACATTTGTGATTTAATTCATAAACACGGAGGTCAAGTTTATATGGATGGAGCAAATTTAAATGCTTTAGTAGGAATCGCAAAACCTGGAAATTTTGGTCCTGATGTTTGTCATATTAACTTACACAAAACATTTTGTATTCCACATGGTGGGGGAGGACCTGGAATGGGACCGATTGCATGTAAAAGACATTTGCAAGTTTATCTGCCTAATCATCCAGTTGTCAAAGATTGTGGGCCCGCAACAGGAATTGGTGCAGTTTCAGCTGCTCCATGGGGAAGCTCAAGTATTTTGTCAATTTCATGGATGTACATTAAGATGATGGGGTCTGAAGGACTTAAATTGGCTACTAAAATTGCAATTTTAAACGCCAATTATATTGCCAATAGACTTAAAGATCATTTTCCTATTTTATATAAAGGTTCAAAAGGTAACGTAGCTCATGAATGTATAATTGATATCAGAACAATTAAGTCTGACACTGGAGTCACTGAAGAAGATATCGCTAAAAGATTAATTGATTATGGGTTTCATGCTCCAACAATGTCATGGCCAGTAGCCGGTACAATGATGATTGAACCCACTGAAAGTGAGAGTTTGTCAGAGCTTGATAGATTCTGTGACACATTAATTAATATCAAACAAGAAATAGATAAAATTAAGTCTGGAAAATTTGATAAAGTTGATAATCCAATTAAGAATGCTCCTCATACAGATATGGAACTTGCTTCAGATGAATGGGGGCATAAATATTCTAGAGAAGAAGCAGCCTATCCAGCCAAATTTTTAAAATTAAATAAATTTTGGCCTCCGGTTGCTCGCGTAGATAATGTTTATGGAGATAAGAATATCTTTTGCACTTGTCCGAGTATGGATGAATTTAAAGAAGACGCAGCTTAATTAATGAAAATAGCTGTAATCGGCTCAGGTATATCGGGTTTAAGCGCAGCTTATTATTTATCAAAAAAACATCAAGTGGATCTTTTTGAGAGAGAAGATCACTTTGGAGGACACTCTTATACCATTGATGTAATTCTTAATAAAAAAAAAGTATCTGTTGATGTGGGATTTATTGTATTTAATCATCAGACATATCCAAATTTAATTAATTTTTTTAAAGAGATTGATATTGAAATTGAAAAAAGTGATATGTCATTTTCTGTCTCTGTAGAAAACACTAATTATGAGTATTGTGGTAAAGGTTTATCAGGTATCTTTGCTAACAAATCTAACTTATTGAATATTGAATTTCTCAAAATGTTTTTTGATATTTTGAAATTTTATAAAACTTGTGACAATATCTCAGAAATTGATCAAAAAATAACTTTAGATAATTTTTTAAAAAAAAATAAATGGTCCAGAGGTTTCATTAATTATCACATTATACCAATGGTGTCTGCGATTTGGTCTATGCCACCATATGAGGCCGGTAAAATGCCTATGAGTTTTTTTTTAAAATTTTTTCAAAATCATGGTCTATTTAAACTTAAAAACAGACCTCAGTGGTACACTGTCACTCAAAGAAGTAGAGCATATGTCAATAAAGTTTTATCTCTAATCAGTGGTCAGTATTACAAAAACTATGTAATAAAATCTGTTAAAAGAATCTCATCAGGATTACAAGTTTATTATGGCCGCAATAATGAGTTTTTCCAATATGACAAGATCGTTCTTGCAACTCATGCAAATGAAGCTTTAAATTTAATAGATAATCCATTAGATGAGGAAAGAAATATTTTATCAAATTTTAGTTACAGAGAAAATTTAGCAATATTGCATACAGATGAAAATATAATGCCTAAAAATAAAGATGTATGGTCCTCATGGAATTCTTTTGTTGATAAAAACAATACAAACAAAAACTCACTTTCATACTGGTTAAATCTTCTTCAAAACTTAAAAAATGAAAAAAATATATTTTTGACTTTAAATCCTATAAAAAAAATATCTGAGGATAAAATTTTAAAGAAAATTAATTTTACACATCCTTATTACGATCAAAAAGCTTTAGATAATCAAAAAAATTTGAAAAACATTCAAAACAAAGAAAATATATTATTTTGTGGAAGTTATTTCGGTTACGGTTTTCATGAGGATGGCATAAAATCATCAATTGAAATGTTAAAAAACTTAAATGATTAGTTCAATTTATAATGGTACGGTAATTCACAAAAGATTTAAACCTAAAACTCATTTTTTTAAATATAGTGTATTTTCATTATTAATAGACTTATCGGAGTTAGACGAGATAGATAAAAATATTAAGTTTTTTTCGTTTAATAAATTTAACTTAATAAGTTTTTTCGAAAAGGATCATGGGAGTAGAGATGGGACTTCATTAATCTCATGGGTAAAAAAAAATTTAGATGAAAATAAAATCAACTCAAAAGATATAAAAATAAAACTACTATGTTATCCAAGAATTTTTGGATATGTTTTTAATCCCTTAAGTGTTTTTTTTATCTACGATGTTAATGATAAATTAATTGCTATTTTATACGAAGTTAAGAATACATTTGGTGAACAACATACATATATTTTTAAAGTTGAAGACGACTCTAAATTTTTTCAACATAACTGTTCGAAAAAATTTCATGTGTCACCGTTCATAGAGATGGATTGTAATTATTTTTTTAGAATCCTAAAACCCTGCGAAAGAATATCTGTCATTATAGATCAATACCAGTCTAATGAAAAAATCTTATATGCATCTCAGGATGGAAAAAGAAAAGACTTAAATAGTAGAGAATTATTAAAATCATACATAAAACACCCACTTATGACTTTTAAAATAATATCTGCGATACATTTTGAAGCGTTTAAACTGTGGACCAAAGGTATTAAATTTATTCAAAGAAAATTAAAAATTAAAAATAACATTACTTTTGAGAGCTGATGAATTTAAGTACAGTTTCCGATAAAATTGTCTTTAGCATTTTGAAAGATATAAAATTTGGTCATTTAGAGCTAACTAATTACGATAATAAAAACTATAGTTTTGGGAACATCAAAGATTCTTTACATGCAGATATAAAGATAAAAAATAAAAATTTTACGTTTAATTTAATTAAATCAGGTAGTGTAGGCCTTGCAGAGTCTTATATGAAAGACGAATTTGAGACAAATAATTTATCTAATTTGATAGAGATCACAGCAAGAAATATTAAACAAATTCACAAATTTTCTGGATTGTTAGATCTTTCTTTCATTAATTACTTAAAAAGTATTTTTGTAAAGAATACGAAAAATAGAAGTAAAACAAATATTTCAAAACATTATGATCTTGGGAATGAATTCTTTTCTTTATGGTTAGATAAGACTCTAACTTATTCAAGCGCGATATTTGATGAGAAGAATAAAAATTTATCTGACGCTCAAAATAATAAATATCAAAAATTGATAGATTTAATAAAGCCTGGAGTCGGAGATAAAGTTCTAGAAATAGGTTGTGGCTGGGGAGGTTTTGCTGAATATCTTGGAAAAAAATACGATGTTAAATTAGATTGTATTACAATTTCAAAAAAACAATTCGAGTATGCAAAAGAAAGAATTTATAGGTGCGGACTAAATGAAAAAGTTAATGTCCAAATAAAAGATTATAGAGATTTAAAAGAAAAATATAATTCTATTGCATCCATAGAAATGATCGAGGCGGTAGGCAAAAATTATTTGGAAGGCTACTTTAAAACAATTAAAGATAATTTATCAAGCAATGGAAGTGCTGCTATTCAAGCAATAACAATTGATGACAATCTTTTTGACAGATACAAATATAAACAAGACTTCATTCAAAAATATATTTTTCCTGGTGGCTTTCTTCCCAATAAAGGAAGTATAGATAAATATGTTTTAAAAAATGGTTTAGCTATAAAATCTTATGAATCTTATGCTGATCATTACTCAAATACACTTGCTATTTGGAGAAATGAATTTAACAAAAAATGGGAATTAATTAAGAAACAAGGTTTTGATTTAACATTTAAAAGAATGTGGGAGTTTTATTTATCTTATTGTGAAGCAGGCTTTAAGTCTAAAAATATCGATTTAATTCAATTTTCAATACAAAACAAATAGTAGAGGAGACAATGCGCGACATAAAATTTTTTAAACCAATTCTATTGATAATTTCTCTGTTCTTAATTACAAACTGCTCAAATAATAGTCCAATGAAACCAGAAGATTTTATAAATAAAAAACCTAGATTAATAATTGAGGAATATTTGTCAGGCAATGTAAAAGCTTGGGGTGTTTTACAGAATAGATCTGGAAAAGTTATAAGACAGTTTTCAGCAGATCTAGATGGTAAATGGAATGGAAATCAATTAATCCTTGATGAAAAATTTAATTGGGATGATGGTGAAATTCAAACACGACAATGGCAAATTACCAAAATTGATGAAAATAATTATGAAGGTACAGCTGGTGATGTAGTTGGTAAAGCAAAGGGGTATTCATATGGTCCAGCATTCAAATTTGAGTATATTTTACTAGTTCCCGTAAAAGGCAAACAAATGAAAATTACTTTCGATGATTGGATTTTTAAACAAGATGATAGAGTAGCTATAAATAAAGCAACAATGACTAAGTTTGGTTTTAAGGTAGCAGAATTAACAGTTGTTTTTGTTAAAGACTAATTTTTTTTCTGATACTTTGTCATTTTACCTATTAGACTAAAATATAATTTACTCGGTAAAAAACTAAAAAATTTAAGTATTAATGTTAAGGATTTTGGAAAATGGATCTCAAAGATATTTTTGTTTACCAATCCATCATATATTTTATCAGCAGCATACTCTGCAGTTTTTAAAAAAGGCATTTTAAAATTATTTTTATCTGTCATAGGAGTTTTGATAAAACCAGGAGAAACTAAACAGACACGTACATTTGAACGACCAAAATCAAAATATAAACTCTCAGCCAAATTATTCAAAGCTGATTTTGATGGGCCATAACCTGTCGAATTTGGTAGTCCTCTATAGCCTGCTATAGATGAAACTATAGCAATTTTTCCACTTTTCTTTTTTTTAAAATATTCCTCTACAGCCTTAATACTATTTAATGTTCCAAAAAAATTAATCTTAAATACATTTTCAATCTGCTCAACATCGATATCTTTTTCTTTTTTAGGATTCCAAGTACCTGTAGAAAAAAAACAAATATCAATATTTTCAAATTTATTTTTTATTTCCTCGAAGACTTGCTTACATTTAGTTTTATCCGTGACATCTAATGGAAATGAGCTGATATTGGCATTGGTATCAGCCATTTCTCTTAGAAGATTTTCTCTCCTAGCAGATATTGCAACGTTCCAACCTTCATTAGCAAATTTTAATGCTAGTGCTTTACCAATACCTGTACTTCCACCTGTGATCCAAATTGTTTTTTTATTCATTCTTTAAAGATATATAATACTTTATGCTTAAAAATAAAATTTTATCATTTATTCTTTTTTTTATAATAACTTTTTCAGCCTCATTCATTGGAGGTGCAGTATCAATTAATTTAAAAGAACCTTGGTATTCAACGCTTATTAAATCAAGTTTAAATCCACCAGATTGGGTTTTTGCTCCTGTTTGGACTATTTTGTACTTTATGATGACTATTGCAATCTGGAACTTCTGGCATAGTAAAAATCGAGATATGAATACAGTTTATATTTATTTTATTCATATAATTATAAATACAACTTGGAGTATTGTTTTTTTTGCATTGCACAAAATATTTCTAGCTATGTTAGTTCTAATAACATTAATAATATTTATTTTTTTGTTAATCATAAGATTTAAACCCGTTAACAAATTAAGTTACTATTTAATGATTCCCTATTTACTTTGGTGTTTCTATGCACTATTTCTAAATATTAACTTGGTTATACTAAATTAATTTATGAACGATGTTGTAATAGTTGGTGGGGGTATTATTGGTGCAGCAACTGCTTATTTTTTATCAAAAGAAGGTAGAAAAGTTAAAGTTATAGAAAGGGATCCAACCTATAAATCAGCATCGTTTCCATTATCATTAGGTGGTTTTAGAAGACAATTTTTTCAAAAAGAAAATATTTTACTTGGAAAATTTGCAAGAGAGTTTATTTTTCAAATTCCAGAATTGCTAAAGACTGAAAAAAACCCAAATCCTACGGCAAGTATGGTGCCCAATGGCTATCTATTAATGTTTGGACCTGAACATGCAGAAGAACAATATAAGGCTTTAGAAAATCATCAGGCATGTGAAGCTGGTACAAAAAATATTAAAGGTTCTGAGTTATCAAAATATTTTCCTTACATAAATGCTGATGGAATAGAAACAGCTACGTTTACCGATAATCAAAGCGAGGGTTGGATAGATCCTTTTATGTTTCATAACGCATTAAAAAGTAAAGCTACCGAACTTGGAGCAGAATTTATCAAGGGAAATATAAAATCTCTCTCTGAAATAAAAGCTAAAACTATTATTTCAGCTGCCGGTTGTTGGACTAGAGAATTACTTGAAGATATACCGGTAGAACCACAAAAACATACTGTATTTCGTGTGAAGTGTCCTAAACATATTCCTGAAATGCCTTTAACTGGAGATTTACCTTCAGGAGTTTATTGGAGACCTGAAGGAAAAGAGTATTTAGCGGGGTCACCAAAATCGGTATTTGATGCAAAAGATTTAGAACCTGCATGGGATGATTTTGAAGAATTAGTTTGGCCTGCACTCGCAAATAGAATTCCAATTTTTGAGGAATTAAAATTAACAGGAGGATGGGCAGGATATTATGATTGTAACAGACTAGATAACAATGCTGTAGTGGGCAAACATCCTAAATTTGACAACGTTTATTTGGCTACAGGTTTTACTGGTAGAGGATTGATGCAAGCACCTGGTATAGGGAGAGCCCTAACGGAATTAATAACCACTGGTGCTTATCAGTCAATTGATATTTCTAATATGGCTGTTGAGAGAGTTCTTGGTAAAAAAGCACGACCTGAGCCTTATGTTCTTTAATTAAGTTCCACAAAAAGTTTTATACTCTTTGTTATTTTCATTTGGAATTTGATATTTATATGTATTTTTCTTTTCTATGTAAGGGGTTTTCAAAATTTCTAAAAACTCAAAAAGCATTTTAAAGTCATTTTTAATTGCTAGATCTAAAGTTTCTTCTACTTTATCATTTCTTGGGATTACAAGTGGGTTAACAGTTCTCATCAATGCTATACTTTTTTCATTAGAACTATTATTTATTATCAGTCTTTCATTCCACCTCTTTTTCCAATCTTTAAAAACTCTATCTTGAAAGTCTTCTTCTTGAACTTTAAATTTCATCAAATGGCAAAAAGTATTTGTGTAGTCAACTTTTTTTTGATGCATCCAAGTTAATAAATCTAGAATTAAAGTTTTGTCTGTGCTGTGATTTCCTAGTAAACCAAGTTTTTTTCTCATCATTTCAAGCCACTTTTCTTCATAATTTTTTTCAAAAGTATTAATTATTTCAGTAGCAATCTCGATTGCCTTTTTTTGATTTTCATCGATCATAGGAATTAGACATTCTGCAAATCTTGATAAATTCCACTTTGTAATAATTGGTTGATTGCAGTAAGCGTATCTTCCCATATGATCAATAGAACTAAAAACAGTTTTAGGATCATATGTATCCATAAAAGCACATGGGCCATAGTCAATTGTTTCTCCTGAAATTGACATATTGTCTGTGTTCATAACACCGTGAATGAAACCCACTCTCATCCAGTTGACTACTAGATCAGTTTGTTTATTCATAAGATCAATTAGAAGATCTATTGCTTTATTTTTTGAATTTACCAGTTTTGGGTAATGTCTACTAATTACATAATCCAATAATAGTTCTAACTCATCTTTTTTATCTCTTGCTGCAATATATTGAAAAGTTCCAACCCTAATATGACTTAAAGCGACTCTAGTTAGAATAGCACCTTCAAGCAAAGTATCTCGCATTATTTTTTCACCTGTCTTTGCTACCGCTAAACCTCTTGTTGAAGGAATGTTGAGATTATGCATTGCCTCACTTATAATATACTCTCTTAACATTGGGCCTAATGCTGCTCTACCATCACCATTTCTTGAGAATGATGTTTTACCTGATCCTTTTAATTGAATATCAAATCTTTTATTACCATTAGTTATATGTTCACCTATTAATATTGCTCTACCATCACCAAGCATTGTAAAGTGGCCAAACTGATGGCCTGCATATGCCTGAGCAATTGTATTACTACCCTCAGGAAGAGTATTTCCTGTGAATAAAGATGATAGCTTGTCTTTATTAATTTTTGTTAGATCTAGATCTAATTCTTTAGCTAGACTTTCGTTAATTAAAACCAATTCAGGATTCTTTACAGCTACAGGTTTAATATGTTCTTTAAAAGCATCGGATAGTCTTGAATAAGAGTTATCAAAATTCCAATTTATAATATTTTCCATAGAAAACTATTTACTCCAAATCCTTTTTAAAACTTCTTCTCTACCACAAGCTTTTTTATATCTTAAATATTTTTCTAGCTTAATTTTATAAAAGTCCTGATGATACTCTTCAGCTTTATAAAATTTTTCAAAACTTCTAATATATGTGACAACTTTTTTGTTAAATCTGTTTTCAAATTCTTGAATATCTTTTTCTATTAATTTCTTTTCATTTGTATTTTGATAAAATGCTACAGATCTGTAACTATAACCTTTGTCACAAAACTGTCCATAAGAGTCAAATGGATCTATATTGATCCAAAAATTTTCCAGCAACTCTTCATATGAAATAATTTTTTTATTATATACAACTTCTACAACTTCGAAGTGACCAGTATTTCCATATGTTACTTCTTTGTATGTTGGGTTCTCGGTAACTCCACCTGAATAACCTGAAATTACTTTCTCTACACCACTTAATTTTTCAAAAGACTCTTCCATACACCAAAAACATCCACCAGCAAAATATGCCTTATCTTTTTGAGCTGAATAAGAGATATTGATATTAAATAGAACTATGAAAATAATTAAAATATGTCTCATTAAATATCATAAACAAAATAGTTATGATAAGTCCATTATATTAAAGGTAGCTACTTTTAAGCAGGCTACCTTTGATAGTTTATCTAAAATTATTGTTTTTTGTATTTCGCTGCCTCTTCAGATCCGCCAGTAGCTGAACCTTTACTATATGAGTGAGCACCCATACCAGCTAATTGACCATCCTTGACAATTAAATACTGATTTCTAATTTCTTTGCCATCGAAGAAACATTCTAATATCTCTCTAACACCATCTGCATATCTTGATTGCGCAGTTAAAGATGTACCAGAAGTGTGAGGTGTCATACCGTGATTTGGCATACTTCTCCACACGTGATCATTTGGTGCAGGTTGAGGAAACCAAACATCACCAGCATACCCACTTAGTTGACCGCTTTTCAGAGCTTTTGCAATAGCATCTCGATTACAAATTTTTCCTCGAGCTGTATTGACAATATAAGCACCTTTTTTCATTTTGCTTATCATAGCATCATCAAACAAGTTTTCTGTTTCTGGGTGAAGCGGACAGTTGATTGTTACTACGTCACAAACTTCAACCATTGATTCTACAGTTTCATGAAATGTTAAATTAAGTTCTTTTTCAACACTATCAGGTAGTCTATGTCTATCAAAATAATGCAAATGCGTATCAAATGGCTTCATTTTTCTTAACGCATCTAATCCTATTCTTCCAGCTGCAACAGTACCAATATGCATACCTTCAACATCATAAGATCTTTGAACAGCATCAGCAATATTCCAACCACCTTCATTTACGATTCTGTGTTGGTTGTGATAATCTCTAACCATAGAAACAATCATCATCACAATATGCTCAGCAACTGATCTTGAGTTACAATAAGTTACCTCAACAACGTCAATTTTGTTGTCCATTGCTGCTTGTAAGTCAACATGATCTGATCCAATTCCAGCTGTTATAGCCATCTTTAAATTTTTGGCCTTAGCTATTCTTTCTTTAGTTAAATAGTAAGGAAAAAAAGGTTGAGATATAACGATATCTGCATCAACTATATGTTTATCAGCTTCACACCCATCTCCATCTTTACTATTTGTAACAACAAATTCATGTCCGTTATTTTCTAAAAATTTTCTTAAACCAAGTTCACCAGAAACACATCCTAATAATTGACCTGGTGTATAATCTCTTTCTTTAGGTGAAGGAAGTGTCATACCATCTGGATACTTATCTATTTTTGGAAGCTCTGATAAAGCATAGGATTTTGGCATCCCTCCTTTTGGATCGTCATACAATATGCATAATATTTTCATTAAATCTCCTCTGTAATTAAAAATTAAATTGCCACATCTAACCCTATTTTTAAAGATCAAGCAAATAAATTATTTTTTACTTGGGTATATTTTTTTTAAAATAAAACGATTGATTACTATTGCAAAAACGATAATTATCACTGAGCCAGTTATTACTGGGCTTAAAAGATAATCAAGTGAGACACTACCAATTATTACAATAATTGGGTTTCCCCCCGCCGGTGGATGGGTAACATTAAACAATATCATTAAGCCTACCCCTAAACCTACAGCTAAAGGGATTGTTAAAAATATTGGAAGCGGGATTAGATATAAAAAAAATAATCCTACCAAAGTAGTTGTGACGTGTCCAAAAAATACATTTTTGGGTTGAGCGAATGGACTTTCAGGATATCCATATAACAAAACCATTGATGATCCAAAAGAGGCTAGTAAAAAAATACCTAATTCAGTCTTGTAAGTGAGTCCGGTTAGTATTCCGATTGTAATTATCGAAAATAAACCAGCTAAGAAAGATTGCTTGATATTACCCATAAGAATTAGTTTGATACTATTTTTTTAAGCGCTTTGAAAGGTAATAATATACAATCTTTTCGGGCAAGGTTCTCTTCTATAAATAAATTTGAAAACAATTTTAGATTATCATTAAATTTTTTTTTATCTTTATAAAAGAATAATTTTGCATCATCACATAACTTAACAATTTTATCTTTTTTGCTATTTATAGAGATCTTTGAAAGTAGACTTGCAGATGCTTGACAATATATACAAGAGGCTGTTTGATAACCAAAATTAATTATCTTATCTTCTTTTATTATCAATTTTATTTGAATTTCATCTCCACATGTAGAATTTTTTAACTTTGAATAGTGAGTATGATTTTTAATATCCTTATTATTTTTTGAATTAGCTGCGATATTTATTATTTCCAAATCCATATTTTTTTTATTTAATAAAGTATAAACCTTACCATTTACCTTTTAAATATTAAAAAGTGTCAAAAAAGGAAAATTTTTTTTTCCACAATATTTATTTTTGTTGTAGTTAAAACTAAATAGAATTAAATACGTATAAATGTTAGAACTTAAAAATGAAAAAATAGCAGTTCCAATTGTATTATTTGCAGGTCTTATCTGGTCATTTGGTCCTCTAGTAGTAAGATATATGGATAATCCTAATCTAGTGCCTTGGCAGTATATCTTTGGAAGGGGTTTAACGATTTTTATTCTTTTAAATCTTTATTTATATTTTGAGGAAGGTCTAAATTTTTATAAAAATTATAAAAAAGTAGGTAAATCAGGAATAATTGGTGGTTGTGGGTTAGGTGTGGCTATGATTTCATTTATTTACTCAATAACGAATACTAGTGCAGCAATCACCTTATTATGTTTAGCTGCAATGCCTTTTTTTACTGCTTTACTTGCATTTCTTTTTTTAAAGGAAAAAATTAGCCTAAATGTATGGATTTCAATATTTATTGCGACAATAGGAATTGTAATCATGGCTATTGGAAATAATGAAAAAAATTCGATTGTAGGATTTATTTTCGGTATTACCTCTTCTATTGGTTTTTCAATATTTTCTGTGTCTTTGAGATGGAGAAAAGAAACTCCTAAGTTTACAACAGTAGCTATTGCTGGTTTGTTTTGTTTTGTTTTAGCTGCTTCAGTAATATTATTCAAAAACCAACCATTTTTTTCGACAAGTTATAACTCTTCATTGTTCTCGCTACATGGAACTTTGGTGTGTATGGGTATGATTTTATATGCAATTGGATCAAAAGCAATTCCTGCAGCAGAATTAACTTTACTATCATTGACTGAAGTAATAGGTGGAATTTTTTGGGTTTGGCTACCATTATTTGGCATAAATGAAATTCCAACAACAAACACAATAGTCGGTGGATTTTTTCTTTTTATCTCACTTTTTTATTATAGTTTAATAATGAGATGGAATAAGAGGCACATCGCATTAAATTAAAATTTCATTGAAAAAAAAAAATTATATCACTAGTTATCAGATGAAATGGTTAAAAAAAATACAATAGTAAATAGTTGGAACGAATGGGATCCACTAAAACATGTAATAGTGGGTAGGGCAGATGGTACTTGTATACCTGCACCCGAACCCGCTTTGGACGCAAAAGTTCCAGAGGACTCGGACATGAGAGGAAAATTTGGCCCAAGAATGCAAGATACTGTGGATAAAGCAAACGAACTATTAAATAATTTTTCAAATGTTTTAGAAAAAAGGGGCATCAAAGTAGATAGACCAGAACCAATTAATTTTAATCAAAAAATTTCTACACCGGATTGGAAAGCAGAAACAATGTTTGGTTGTATGCCTCCAAGAGATGTCCTACTTACAGTAGGAAATGAAATCTTAGAAGCAACAATGAGCTATAGATGTAGATGGTTTGAGTATTTATGTTATCGACCTCTTTTAAAAAGATATTATGAGGAAGATTCAAATATGAGACATGAGTCTGCCCCAAAGCCAAGATTGACTGATGCCGATTATAGAAAAGATTATTTGTCAGAGAAAATTGGCATACAAAAAAGACTTCAATGGACTCAAGAAAAGTTTTTTGTAACTACTGAGGAGGAACCTTTATTTGATGCTGCAGATGTTTTAAGATTTGGAAAAGATTTAATAGTTCAACATGGATTTACCACAAATTTAAAAGGCATAGATTGGTTAAAGAGACATTATAAAGACCATAGAGTCCATGCAGTAAACTTTCCAGGGGATCCATATCCAATACATATAGATGCTACTTTTACTCCGATTAAAGAAGGATTAATAATCAATAACCCTCAAAGAAGATTACCAAAAGATCAAAGAAAAATTTTCGAGAAAAATGGATGGGAAATAATTGATGCTGCTCAACCGGCACATAATGAACCACCACCTCTTTGTTATTCCTCAGTTTGGCTCTCAATGAATGTACTAGTTTTAGATCCAAAAACAGTTTGTGTAGAAAAAAGTGAAAAATATCAAGCGGAACAACTTGATAAATTAGGGATGGAAGTTATTCCAATTGATTTAAGAGATGCGTATGCGTTCGGAGGCGGACTTCATTGTAGTACAGCAGATGTATTTAGAGAAGGAGATTTAAAAGATTATTTTCCAAAACAATAAAGCGATCGATCTTTTCTTAGTTTTTTTTCGATTTTTCGATATTAAATTTTTCTAACTGGCTATAAGAACTTTCTGAATTATTATCTATATTGTCAAATTTAGCACGTCTTTCCATCTCTTTTTGTATTAATCTTTGCTCTCTTTTCATTTCCTCCTGTTCCTTTATTTTTTGGTCTCTATCAAATTTATCTTCCCACTCTCTAATTTTTATATATTCAACTTCTTTCTCCTTATCTCGCTCTTCTTTTAATCTTTTAGCCTCTCTAGTTTTACGTCTTTGTTCTCTAAGATCTCTTTGATGTAGCTCATCTTCTCTTACTTTTAAGTCAATATCTTTTCTATTTTGTTCTTCTTCTCTTATTTTCAATTGTTTTTCTTTTTCTCTTAACTCTTTTGCTACCAGAACTAATTCCTCATCTTTTCTTACCAATCTTTCACTCTCAATTTTTTGTTTTTCATCTTTTAACTTTATTTCTTTTTCCTTCAATCTTATTTCATCTTCAATTATTTTTAATTTATTATTTTCTTTAATTAATTTGTCTTCCCAAATTTTTAATTCTCTTTTTTCTTTAAAGAAAGAATTTCTTTCTTCAAGTTTTTGTAATTTTATTGCCCTAATTTTATTTTGTTCTTTATTTTTTTTATAATTTGATATTGCAGAGGTAATAGATTTTGTAGTAAAGGAAGCAAGCTTTGAAAGTCCATGCTTTTCTTTACTTGTTCTAGTTCGAATTTTTTTTTTTGTTTTCATTTATAAAAACATTATTTCACTAGAGAAATAATTATTATTCAATAGAAAATTTTTAAAATATTATTTAAATTAAGCTTTTAAAGCTACAACCTGAAAGGGATAATTAATTGACCTGATTGTCTGTTTTGAGCTGTTCATCCTCTTTTTTATATTTTACACCTTTTCTCTCAAGTATTTCCTTAACCTTATCAGAATAAGGCTCTTCAATGTGTTCTGTTGATGGATTTAGCTCAATACCAGCTGGAGTAATTGTTTGGGGCATTGCTACAAACTGAGAATCGGGATTTTCAACAGTTTTTCTTACTTTCATTCTGTACATACCAAAAAGACCAATTACAGAGTGAAAAAAAAATAAAAATACAAAAAATCCATTTGGACCAACCAAATCCATGAATATTGAACATAAAAATGGACCACTCATCGCACCCAAACCAAATACAAACTGGAGACCCGCACCAGCAGCTACAAATTTTTCTTTTGGAATGAAATCATTAGTGTGTGCTAAGATTAAAGAAAACATCGGCAAACTACAAAATGAAAAAAGAACCAAAAAAATATAGAACCAGGTTTTACTTGTTGCTAGTCCGCCTGGTAAATACATCTGTCTAGTAACTAAAATTGTTATAATTGCAAAAGTTGCCGCTCCAAAACTAGCAAAAACTATTACTTTTCTTCGATCATACATATCTGATATTTTTCCTACTGGAAATTGAGAAATAGCCCCAGATATAGCCAACAGAAAAGTTACAATTGAAATTTCTAATATCGTAAAATTCATAGAAGTTGCGTACACAGCTAATAGAGTAAAAAGTGCAGCTTGTATTGTTCCATAAAAAAAGGAACTCACCATTCCAAAAGGGGACGATTCATACAGATCTTTGAGTGTCATAACTTTAATTCTTTTAAATGTTGGTGGTTTTTTTTTAGTCAGCAAAATAGGAATTAATGCAATTGATGTAATTACAGAAACTAGAATGAAGGGTTCAAAATTTAGAGGACTACTAAAGTTTAGTAAAAACATCCCGATTCCCATTGTCCCATACAATATGACCATGTAGATTGACAAAACACTTCCTCTATTTTTATTACTTGATCTATCGTTGAGCCAGCTTTCAGCAACAGTGTAGATACAAACCATACTTATCCCAGTAAGAACTCTTAAAAAAAACCACACCAAAGGACTGACAATTATCGAGTGCATTAAAATGACCAAAGATGATAATGATGCGAATGCTGCAAAAACTCTTATATGCCCGACTCTTGATATAATATTGGGAATAGTTGCTGCACCTATAAAATATCCAACAAAATACCCCGACATCATGAAACCAGTTGAGGTCAAACTAAATTCCTCTTGAACTGCTCTTACTCCTAAGAGAGAACCCTGAAATCCGTAGGCCATCATAATACATCCCATACCTAAAAATAGTGCCCAAGAATTTTTTAAAACTTTGTTCATAAGAAGCTGTAACTATTCGCGATGTATTATTAAATCAAGTCTTATTTGTGACAAGTTTAATTTTTTCTTAATTTTAAAAATGAATGTATTGCAATGGTAGTAATTATAATTATACCACCTTGTAGTGTTTCTATACTAGGCTGTTCCCTTATAATAGCCCAAACCCAAATAGGGCCAATAATAGTCTCCAGTAGAAAAAAAAGATTAACTTCAGCTGCAGGTATAAATCTTGGGGCTATAGTCACTAGTACAAATGGTATTGCAACACACAAAATACACATCAGGGGAACAATAAATAAATCCTTATCTATAAGTGTAAAACTTTCAATAAAAAACAAGGCAAAAGAAGCAACAAATAATTTACCTACTACAGCTGCAGGTACTAAGTTTTTGGTTTTAGCTGACCTAATAGTTATGGCGCCTACAGCCAAACCAAGAGCAGTTACAAAACCTAAAATATCTCCATAAAAATTTCCAATCTTCAGAGAGTCGAAAAAAATATAAACTATTGCAATAAAAGTAATTATTATTGAAACTAATGTTTTGCGATCAGGCGGCTCTTTTAAAAAAATAGCACCAAGAATTGCAGATAACATTGGTGCAGTAGCGATCATAACAAGAGTGTTTGCAACATTTGTATTTTGAATTGAAACAACGAAAGTAATATTTGTTATACTAAAAGTTACGATATAAATTATTCCGTGAAAACCAGAGTTAAAAAGAATCTTAAAAAAATTTAATTTGTAAATTAACAACATAACAAAAAAAACGGTAAAAAAAGGTATGATACCTCGATAAAAAACTAGGCCCCAAGTATCAAGATTTGAAAGTCTTATAAATAATGAATCTGGTGTAATAAACATTACAGCTATAAAAGCAAGCAAAGAGCCTTTTTGCTGGTCAGTTAAATTTTTCACGCTTTAAGCTCTTCCCAAAAAGTTTTAGCAAGATTAATTTTTGAAAGATCATAATAAGTTTTTAACCCAGTTGGAGAGGTAATATTGATATCTCCGTTAAGCTTTTGATCAATAAAGTCGATACCAGCAAAAAAAATATTTTTTTTTTTTAAATCTTTTCCAACAATATTTGATATTTTCTTCTCATTTCTTGTTAAATTTATATTCACTGGCTTAGCGCCTTTACTCATATTACTTAAAAAAGAGCCTTTTTTAGGAACCCTAGATATAGCTCCACATACCTTGCCGTTAATTATAAATACTCTTTTATCACCATTTTTAATCTTAGGTAAAAATTTTTGGCACATGACATACCTGTGTTTTTTTATAAATTTACTTATAAATTTAGATCTAAAAACTTTGATAAGATGAATATCGTTGCCACCAAAATTATGGATTGGTTTTATAACAATTTCCTTATTTTTATTTAAAAAACTTTTAATTTCATGAATATCCTGAGTAAATATTGTTTTTGGCATGAACTTTTGAAAATTAGTAGAATAAAGTTTTTCAGAAATATTTCTAATTGAGGTTGGATCATTAATAATTTTAACATTATTCTTAATTTTATCTAAAATGAAAGTTGATGAAATGTATTCTAGGTTGAAAGGAGGATCTTGCCTGATTAATACAAACCTACAATTAGAAAGATCCAATTTTTTGCTTTTTAAGATTTTAAAAAAACTTTTTTTTTTGTATTCAAATTTAATAAAAAAACCATTTGCCAAAACTTTTGAGTTTATTATCGATAAATTTTTTGGCTCATAATAGAAAATTTCATAGTTTTTTCTTTGTATCTCACTTGCTAAAAATATAGTTGTATCTGTTAGAGGGTTGAGATTTTTTGGATGGTTTCCCTGAATAGCAACTATTTTATTTGTCATATAATTCATTCAAATCTTCATTTTTAGAAAATTTACTTAACATATGATCAGCATTTGTTGTTCTATTATTGATGATTTTTTTTAAATGGTTTAAGAATATAACTTCATTCCTACCACCTTTGTTAAGAATGTCCCTTTTTTCAAGTCCTTTTTTTGATAAGTCTAATAAAGTTGATGACCAATAAAAAAGATCTTTACCCATTAATTGAGTATTGAAACCTTTATGAGGTGCTTCTAAATAAGCATTAATGATTTTGTCTCTATCCCATTTAGAGACTAATTCATAAACTTCATTCAGATTTCCGTAAAGTATGCCAACAAAAAAGGCTGGACCTGAACACAAGCAATCCCATCCGCAAGTATCCATAGATCTTACTTCTATATATTTTTTTAATCTATTTTCTGTAAATATCGTGCTTAAATGATTAGACAAATCCTTTTGAGAGGGAAGTCTGTTATTAATTTCATTTATTTTTCCATTCATAAAATGACTAAATTTATAATTTTTGCCAGAAATATATCTTAATCCATCCTGAATAAATAAAATTGGAAAGTTGATTATGAAATCAGCATATTTCTCAAAATCTAAATTATCAAAAAATATTTTCGGCAATCCTCCCCTTGAGGTGTTTTGCCAAACTTTAGATCGATAAGATAAGTATCTTGTTTGTTTTTTTTCGACTATAGAAGAATTAGCAAATAATGCTATTGAGATTGGGACTATTGAATTAACAATTTTAAATTTTTTAATAAAATCTTCCTCTGAACTGTAGTCTAAATTTATCTGAGTCCCACAAGTTCTATACATCATATCCAAGCTTAATTTACCTCCTAAAGGCATATCCTTGGTCATCAATTTATATCTTTGCTTTGGATTATTAGGTATTTCATCAAGTTTCGAGATTGGATCAAACCCAGCACTGACAATGTTAATTCCAAGTTTTTTTGTAACTTGTCTTAATTCAAATAAATAATCCTGAGACTCTGCACAACCCTCATGAATGTTATTAAGCTTGTCACCAGATAGCTCTATTTGATTACCAGGTTCTAAAGTGATATTTTTTCTGCCTTTATTAAGACCTATGATGTTATCTTCTTCAACAATTGGGTTCCAGCCAAATTCTATAAGAGCTGAAAACATCTCTTTTGTTTTTAGATAATCTAATCTTTTATTATTTTTATCATCAAATAAAAATTTTTCATGTTCAATTCCAATTTTAAGATTTTTGGATTCTTTAAAACCTGATTTAAAATATTCAATTATCTTATCTTTTGTATCAATCATGTAAATTTTAATTAATATTTTATTTTAAATTAATGAATATGGTTTTCTCGAAAAAATTTTTTTAACCATTGGTTTAAAGAAATCAAGTGGAAGAGACTTATAATTTGGGTCAAATGAATTTTGATCGTATTTCTCACAAAAGTCTATGGTTGCTTGGTAGTATTTATGTCCCTTATATTTATCTCTTTTATTTTTATCTCCTCCTAAATGATGAGCATAATAAAACATTTGGAATTCCCCATGTTTTTCAACTATCCAATGTGTTCTCTCTGATACGTAGGGTTTCAATATTGCAGCAGCATATTCAGAGTGGTTCATTGGAGCAAGCTCATCTCCAATATCATGTAACAAAGTAGCTACAACCATTTCTTCACTCTCCCCATTCTTATATGCTCTAGTTGCACTTTGGAGTGAATGTTCCAACCTTGAAATTTGGTAACCTTCTAGTGTCTCTGTTAAACCTGACATAAACTTTAATATTCTATCCGCCGTTTTACTTGCAAAATTTTTTTCATGTCTATCTAAAAAAAGATAATCATCTTTTGTCCCATTTTTCATTTCTGTAAAACTTACTTTTTTCATAAATTAATTATTTGATACTGAACTTAGCAATGAAAGTTGTGTAATCTTATTATCTCCAAGTTCATCAACTGGTTTTACTGGATAATCACCAGTAAAATAATGGTCTGTCAATTGAGGATAAGTATCATTCCTCTTATCAAAACCTATAGCTCTATATAGTCCATCAATTGATAAAAAAGTTAAAGTTTTAGCACCAATATATTTACAAATTTCATCAGTAGTTTTATTTGCTGCGAGTAATTCTTTCTTAGTAGGTGTATCGACTCCGTAAAAATCTGGAAACTTTATTTCAGGACAAGCAATTTTCATATGAACTTCTTTTGCACCCGCGTCATAGAGCATTTTTATTATCTTGTGAGAGGTAGTTCCTCTGACTAAAGAGTCATCCACGAGAATTATCTTTTTATTTTTAATAGTTGATTGGTTGGCATTTAATTTTAATTTTACCCCTAAACTTCTTATTTTTTGAATTGGCTCTATGAAAGTTCTACCAACATAATGATTTCTTGTGAGTCCTAATTCAAAATTGATACCAAGATGTTGAGCAAAACCTAGAGCTGCGGCATTACCAGAATCTGGAACTGGTACAACTATATCTGCTTTTAAATTGCTTTCTTTGGCTAATTCTTTACCAAGATTTTTTCGATATTCGTAAGCACTCTTACCATTTAAAATACTATCAGGTCTTGAAAAGTAGATATATTCAAAAACACATGGTCTTATTTTTCTAGGAGGAAAAGGTTTAATACTTTGAATCTTATTATTTTCGATTAAAACAATTTCTCCATTGTCAACCTCTCTTACAAATTTCGCACCAATTATATCCAAAGCACAAGTCTCTGATGAAAGAACATAACTATCACTCAGTTTGCCAATCACAAGCGGTCTTATTCCATAGGGATCTCTCACACCTATCAATGAAGTCTGAGTTAGCATGACTAGAGAGTAACCTCCTTGGATTTGAAATATCGCGTCTACAATTTTATCGATAGTTTTTTTTCTTTTTGATCTTGCTATCAATTGAACGATAGTTTCAGTATCTGACGTTGTGTAAAAAATAGCGCCTTCATCGACTAATTTTTTTCTTAATGAAATTGAGTTTGTAAGATTACCGTTGTGAGAAACACCAATACCACCTGCATTAGTATCAGCAAAAAAAGGCTGTATATTTCGTAAAGTATTTTCACCAGTGGTGCTATATCTATTATGCCCGATTGCATAATTTCCTCTTAATCTATTTAATATCTTTTCTTTATTAAAGTTATCTCCAACTAAACCGAATCTTTTTTCTGAAAAATAATGTGATCCATCAAATGATACTATTCCACAACCTTCTTGACCTCTATGTTGTAGTGCATGCAAACCTAAAGCAGTAAGAGCTGCAGCATCTTTGTTATCGCTTATACCAAAAACTCCACATTCCTCTTTAATTTTTGGATCAAAGTTCCTTAATTTTTTCTTTAGAGTCTTGATAAGTTTTTTCATTTGGAAATTCTTTTATTAAATAATTACTACCTTTTTTCAAATATGGAAAGATGTATGATTTATTATGATTTATGGGCCATTTATCATGATTATAAACAATATGTACTGCAGAAAATATACAAACAGCGATTATGTAAGATCTTACGAATCCAAAAAAAAAACCGAATATTGTGTCTAAATTTCCAAGCCCTGTATATTTAACAGCTTTGCTTATCCCTTTATTAATCAATAAGATAAAGAATATTACTATTATAAAAATACTTATACCTAGAGCAATATCTAAAATATATTCATTATCTATAATATCTTTAACATAAGGTTTAATTCTTGGAAAAATAATTAAAGTTAAGACGTATGCTAATAACCATTTGGCCATAGCCAATACACTTAATACGAAACCTTTGATATAGCATTTGATCAAGGATAATATTGTTATTATTAAGTAAACCAAATCTATAACTGATATTGAATTATAAAACTCTTTTAAAATTTCCATTTTAAATTTTATTTTTCAAAAGGTTTAATCAATAAGATTAAGGATGGTAAAAGAGTTAAAACAGATATCATCGCAAGTAACATCGCAATTCCAGTAAAAATACCAAAATAAATAGTAGGAATAAAATTAGATAAAATTAAAATTGAAAAACCAAAAACAATGGTGATTGATGTATTTAAAATTGCCTTACCAACTGTTGAATGACAGACTTCTACTGTTTCATTATAGTCATTCAGATTTTTATATTCTTCTTTAAAACGATAAATATAATGAATACTATTATCAACAGCTATACCTATAGTTATAGCTGCTATTGTAATTGTCATCATATCTAAAGGAATACCAAGTAGGCCAATAATTCCCAAGATAAAAAAGGCTGCTATAAAATTCGGTACGACACCAATTAATGAGAGTTTAATATTTTTAAAAAGAATTAGAAACATCATAAAAATACCAATCATAACAAATCCAAGGGTCAAAATTTGTGATTTGAATAGACTTTGAAGTAAATTATTGAATAAAATTAAAACTCCAGTAAGTTTAAACTCTTTTTTTTCAAGTCCTAACTTTTTTTGTAAGTCATCATTTATTTTGTTTATTAAATCATTTCTTCTTAAGTCTTTTTTAGAGTCTATAATTCTGAGATTTATTCTGGCTTCATTATCTTTTATAGAAATATATGGATCGACAATTTCTGTTCTAATACTTTCAGGAATTTTTGAATAAAGAACTCCCATTTCTAAAGTCCCCAATGGTTTATTATTATTAAGTAAAGTTGCGACATCAATAATTGAAGAAAAAGATAAAACCTTACCAATCTCTGGTAGACTATCTAAATAATTGTGAACTGATGCAATTTTATTAATCTTATCTTTTGTGAACCAATATTTCTTTTCATCTTCTTCATTATCTTCATTTTCCCAATCTTCAAATTCATCATCATTAGTCTCAGTTTTGTTTTTCGGAAATTTTAGAATTACCTCTAAAGGTGTGGTACCACCTAATTTTTCATCAATAAGTTTCATACCTTTGTAAATTTCAGTCTTTTTACTAAAATAATTTATGAAACTATTTTCAACCTCAAGACGGCTAATCCCAATAATACTAAATATAATCACAATTCCAGTAAGGACAAAAATTGACTTTTGATGCTCTTGCGAAAGCTTTGAAAATAAAAATGTAATTTTAGATTTTTCATATTTAATAAAAGAAACATTTTTTTTTGGTACAAAATTAATAAGGGTTGGTAGCAAGGTAAATGTAACACAAAATGAGATCACCAAACCCATTGTCATCATCCAGCCAAAATCTATTATAGGTTTTATTTCACTAAAAATTAAAGACAAGAAGGCTATAATTGTTGTCATTACAGTATACAATATTGGCCAAAACATTTTCTCAGTAGTTAAAATCAAAATATCTAAAATATTTTTATCTGGAAAATTTTCTTTTAGTTGTAAAAAACGTGTGCTCATATGAATATTCATTGCCATAGTCAAAATTAACATTAGTGCAATAAAATTTGAGGAGATAACTGTTACTTTCCATCCTAGCAAGCCGAGCAAACCTGTCATTATTATTACTGAGAAAAAGCAGCTGCTTATTGGAACCAATATCCAAATTAGTTTTCTAAAGATATACCATAATGTTGCTATTATAAATAAAAGAACACCTAATCCAAAAACAACTATATCGCTTTTAATAAATGTCATCATATCATCTGCAATCATAGGGATACCACCCAAGTGGATCTTGCCTATATTTTCATAACTTTTAATAACATCTCTTATCTCAATAATATTTTTATGATTTTGTTTTTTTATTTGGTCTTTATAAATTTCAATTTCCTCTTTTGATTTATTTTTAATATCATCTAAAGGCTTATTTTTTTTTAAATAAACAATGACACCACTAGTTTTACCATCTTCACTAATAACAAAGTTTCTAAAAACTGGACTGCTAATTATTTCTTTAAAACCTCTATCTTTATTTACATCTTCATCTTTAAGAGTTTTAAAATTTTCTAATCTTTCCTGTAATGGAGCCTCTGAATTATTTAATAAGGGAATATCTAGCAAAGTAACAACACTATCTACCCACTCTAAACTTTGAATTTTATACTTTAAACTTAAGAGATTATTTATTGAGGTATCAGTAATCATACCTTCGTTTGGTGTATAAGTTAAAATTAAAAATTCTTTTGATCCGTAACGTTCATTTACCTCTTGAAGATATTTAAGATCAGGATCACCATCTATTAATAGAGTATCAGATGATGCATCTAGCCTAAAGTTTTTTGAGTAATATCCAAAACTTATTAATGCTATTATCAAAAGAGCAAATATAAGCTTAGGATTTTTAAGTATAAAATTTTGATAAAAGTGGGTAAACATTTACCCTATTTATATTTTAATTTAAGTATTTTGAGTATCTTTAAATTTGGTAAACATAGCCTCAAACTCAAGCATTACATTTCCAGTTGGACCGTGCCTTTGTTTACCAATAATTATTTCTGCTAAATTTGATACTTCGTTCATTTTCGCTTGCCACTCAGCATGTTCCACGGTTGCGGGTCTTGGTTCTTGTCTTTCCAAATAATATGCCTCTCGGTAAACAAACATAACCACATCTGCATCTTGCTCAATTGAGCCAGATTCTCTTAAATCAGCTAATTGAGGTTTCTTTAAATCTCTTTGCTCCACTGCTCTCGAAAGTTGAGATAATGCAACAACTGGTATCGAAAGCTCTTTAGCTATAGCTTTTAAACCTTGTGTTATTTCAGAAATTTCTTGAACTCTGCCATCTTTGTTATTGATTGATCCTCTCATTAATTGAATGTAATCAACTACAATCATATCTAGACCAAATAACCTTTTTATTCTTCTAGCTCTGTTGCTCATTGCTGCAATACTTATGGCTGGAGTTTCATCAATGTATAATGGAAGCTCTGTAATATTTTTTGAGGTTTCAATAAATTTATCAAATTGTTCATCAGAAATTCTTCCACGCCTTATATCGTTTGATTTAATTCTAGATTGTTCAGCTAATATTCTGGTAGATAATTGTTCTGAGGACATTTCTAATGAAAAGAAAGCAACCGAGGACTTCCTTTGACTCTCTTGTAGTTTCTGTGCTGCGTTAAATGCTATGTTTGTTGCTAAAGCAGTCTTACCCATTGATGGTCTACCTGCTATGATTATTAAATCAGATTGATGTAGACCTCCAAGTCTATCATCAAGATCTCTCAAGCCAGTTGGCACTCCAACAATTCCCTCCTCGTTTTTATATGCAGCAGTGGCCATATCAATTGTTTTTTTCATAGCCTCATCAAATTTTACTAATGATGAATTAAAAGATCCTTTTTCAGCTAAATCAAATAATAATCTTTCAGAATTTTCAATTATGTTTTGACCGTTCATGTTTAAATCATTAATTTTTGCAGTATCAATTGTTTGTTCTGATATTTTAATTAATTCGCGTCTAACAAACATATCATAAATTATTTTTGAGTATTCAGTAGCTTGTCTTATCGATGTAGAAAATTTTGTAATTTTCACAAGATACTCTGGAATGTTTATTTCATCTTTATCAGTTTCGAAATAATTTTTAAGTGTTATTGGGTTCGCTAACATCCCTTTGTAAATTAAGTTTTCTATTGCGCTGAAAATTTTTTGATGCATCGGATCATAAAAATTTGAACTAGATATTATAGTATTTATATCATCAAAAATTTCATTAGAGACCAAGATTGATCCTATAACAGATTGTTCTGCCTCAATATTGTTTGGTAATTCTTTAAAACTATTTTTTAAAACACTTAGACTTTTTTCCATTAAATAAATATAACAACTATAATAACTTTTTTTTTTTTAATATTTGCTGGGGAGAAAATTGTATAATTATTGAATTGTTTCTGATGATATTACATTAATAATTATCTCAGCATCAACTTCTGAGTGTAGACTTATTTTTACTCTAAATTTTCCTATTGATTTGATATCTTTGATCGGTTGTATCATCGAAGGTTTAATTTCTTGATTTTCTATTTCTTTGATTAACTTTGAAATTTCTGTAGGTTTCACAGAACCGTATAATTCATTATTTTCGGTACATAATTTCTCAATTTTATATTCTTTTTTATTGATTTTTTCGGAAATTTTTTTTGCCTCTTGTTTTTTTTCGTTATCTTTTTTTGAAAGTTCTGTCTTTATTTTTTCTACTTTAGTAATATTTTCTTTTGATGCGTATAAAGCTTTTTTATTTGCAATTAAAAAATTTCTAGCAAATCCTCTCTTTACATTTATAATCTCTCCAATAGATCCTATTTTTTTTAAGTTTTCTAGCAAGATTACTTTCATATTAGATTAATGCTAAATTTCTCGCTCTTTTGATTGATAGCGATAATTCTCTTTGTTTTTTTTGACTAACATTAGTTATGCGCGATGGAAGTATTTTCCCATTTTCTGAAGTATATTTTTTTAATAACTTTATATTTTTATAATCAACCATTGGAGCACCCTTAATGGAAAGTGGACAATTTTTTTTAAATTTATATTTATTTGGTTGAAATATACTTAGTTTAGCAAAGTTACTCTGTTTATTTTTTTTATTTCCGAACTGTTTTTTTGGCATAATCAGTCTATATTTTATTTTTCTAAGTCCTCTTTTTTATTAAAATAATTAGTTTTTAAATCAAATTTTTTAACTCTAACTGTCAGATATCTTAAAAGTTTTTTATCGATTGATTCATTTTTTTCCAATTCGTTTATTGTTTTTCCATCACATTTAATCTTAAAGTGTATATAGCTACCTTTCTTATTTTTTTTGATTAAATAAGAAAGATTCAATAATCCCCAGTTTTCAGTTTTTACAATCTCCCCCTCATTTTTATTAATAATCTTAGAATATTTTTCTATTAATTGCTTTATATCGCTAGGTGATGCGTCTTGTCTTGCTATAATTGTATGTTCGTATAAATTCATTAAAATTTTAAAAAAAATGAGGATATACTATTATAAATCTTTAATTACAATAGTTAAAAAGTTTGAATAATAGGTTTTTTTTATGTTTTCAGTAATTTTCCCAGGTCAAGGATCACAATTAGTTGGAATGGGAAAAGAGTTCTTTGAAAAATATGATTTAGTTAAACAATTGTTTAAAAAAGCTGATGATACTTTAGGATTTAATATATCAAAATTAATTCTGGAGGGTCCAAAAGAAAAACTAGATTTAACTATTAATACTCAACCAGCAATATTTTTAATTAGTTTTTCAATATATAAATTGATTATACAAGAATTTAATAAAGATTTAACAAAAGCGAAATATTTTGCAGGTCACTCTTTAGGTGAATATTCAGCCCTATCAGCCGCTGGTTACCTAGATTTTTCAGATACATTAAAACTATTGAGAGTTAGAGGTGATGCAATGCAAAATTCTGTACCAAATGGTGAGGGAGGTATGGTTGCAGTTCTCGGGTCAACGGTTAAAGAAATAGAAAGAATTTTAATTGAAAATAATATGAACTCAAATATTCAAATTGCCAATGATAATTCAGAGGGTCAACTTGTGTTAAGTGGAAGAAATTCTGATCTAGATATATTAATGAAGTTTCTTAAAACTAAAAATATCAAAAACTTGAAGTTGCCAGTTAGTGCGCCCTTTCATTGCAAATTAATGAGTAAAGCAACAGAAATTATGAGAAAAGAAATAGAAAAATTATCTTTTCATGATTCTGAAAAGAAATTGATTTCTAATGTTACTGCTGATGAAATTTCAGATAAAAGTGAATTAAAAAAATTATTAGTTTATCAAATTGAAAAAAGAGTTAAATGGAGAGAAAGTGTATTAAATATGATAGATAAAGGTGTAGACCATTTTATTGAAATTGGCCCTGGCAAAGTTCTATCGGGCTTAGTAAAAAGAATTAATAAAAATGTAAAAATCAATACAATTAATAATGAGAGTGATATAAAAGACTTAAATATATGAATGGACTAAAACAAAAAAATATTATTGTAACAGGGGCTTCAGGTGGAATAGGAAATTCAATAGTCAAAAAACTTTATGAAAATGGAGCTAATGTGCTTGCGACAGGAACAAAAAAAGAAAAACTTAAAGATTTAAAATTTAAATATAATAATATAAGAATTTTAAGTTTTGATATTTCTCAACACAATCAAATTGATGAATTTATTGAAAATGCTACAAATGAATTGGAAGGTGATTTGCATTGCATAATTAATAACGCAGGTATAACCAAGGATAATTTAGCTATTAGGATGGGCTTTGATGAATGGAAAAAGGTTATAGATGTGAATTTGACATCTACGTTTTTGTTGAGCAAAGCAGCAATTAAAAAGATGTTAAAAAATAAAAAAGGAAAAGTTATTAATATTACATCTGTAGTTGGTCACACCGGTAATCTTGGACAGGCTAATTATACAGCAGCTAAAGCTGGAATAGTTGCTATGTCAAAAACTCTAGCTGTTGAATATGCAAAAAAAAATATAAATGTTAACTGTATTTCACCTGGCTTTATAAAAACTAATATGACTGAAAAGATTGACTCAAAATTTAAGGATATAATTGTATCAAAAATTCCATCTGCAAGATTAGGAGAACCTGATGATGTAGCAAATGCTGTTCTTTTTTTAGCCTCTAATCAATCAGATTATATTAATGGTGAAACTTTACATGTTAATGGAGGCATGTATATGGCTTGACAAAATAGGTATTTAAACTAATAAGAATTTAAAACAAAAAGGATCAAAATGTCAGAAGATGTTTCAAGTAAAGTAAAAAAAATAGTTGCAGATCACTTAGGTATTGATGAGACTAAAGTTACAGAGGAGTCAAGTTTTATAGATGATTTAGGCGCAGACAGTCTAGACACTGTAGAACTAGTTATGGCTTTTGAGGAAGAATTTGGCTCAGAAATTTCTGATAGTGAGGCCGAGAAAATTTTAACAGTTGGAGATGCTGTGAAATTTATAGAAGGAAAAGCTAACTAACAATTAATGCCCGCAAATAAAGATGGGGTAATGATCATTCTTTCCTCTCCATCTGGAGCCGGTAAAACTACTCTAGTTGGATTGTTATCTCAAAATTCAAATTTTGAAGTTTCGATATCACACACAACAAGAAAACCCAGACAAAGTGAAATACAAAATAAAGACTATTATTTTGTAAATGAAAATGAATTTAAAAGGTTAATAGGAAATGAGGAATTTCTTGAATATGCTAAAGTTTTTAACAACCTTTACGGAACAACTCGAACGCCAGTAATAGAAAGATTAAATAAAGGAAAAAATGTTTTATTTGATATTGATTGGCAAGGTGCTGATCAAATAAAAAATAAAAAACTTGATTATAAGCTTATAACTTTTTTTATTTTACCACCAAGTAAAGAAGTTTTATTTCAAAGGTTATCAAATCGACACATGGGTGACAAGGCTATGGTTGAAGAAAGAATGAACCAATTTAACCATGATGTTTTACATTGGATTAATTATGACTATGTCGTGGTAAATGATACATTAAAAAATTGTTTTTCAAAAATTCTTAACTTAATTGATGCAGAATTAAATAATGGTTCTAAAGATTACGATAAAGACTTTATAAGAAAACATGTGGAAAAATTAACCTCTTAAATCCTCGTACTCTTTAGCCAAGTTGTAATAAGTACTAAAATCTAAATTTTGTGGCCTTAAATTTAAATTTAACTTTAATTTTTTTTGGATTTCCATATTACCTTTGAATAACTGATTGAATGGTTTTTTAATCATTTTTCTTCTATGATTGAAAAAAAGTCTTGTGATTAATTCAATATTTCTTGGATCATTAATTTTAAAAAATTTTGTTTTAGGTGAAAAAAATAAAAGGGAACTGTGAATTTTTGGTTTAGGAGAAAATGAAGATGGTTTAATATCACAGATTTTTTTAATATCCAATTTCCATTTTGCTAATATTGCTAGTCTTCCATAATTTGACGTATTCACATTTGCTATAATTCTTTCGGCAACTTCCTTTTGAAACATCAATATTAAGTTTTGAAACCAAAAATTATTGTTATTTAAGTTTATTATCCATTTACATAGTATCTCGGTAGAAACATTATAAGGTAAATTTCCATAAACAATCATTCTATCTTTAGAAAATTCCTTTTCATTTATATTCAGTATGTCATCATTTATTATCTCTATTTGATTTTGAAATTTTTTTTGTAAACTTGAGACAAGCCTGTCATCTTTTTCTACCACAAAAATTTTTTTAGGATTTTTTTTCAATATGAATGATGTTAAATTTCCAGTTCCAGGACCAACTTCGAGTATAGTCTTATCTTTAATATCTATTATTTCTATAATTTTTTTTAAGATATTATCATCTATTAAAAAGTTTTGACCCAAACTTTTTTTTGCTTTTATCACTTCACGCTCTCAAGAAAAGAAATAGCTTTATATAAGCTTAAATAATTTGATGTATTTTTACCCATCATTTTTTCATTTGGCCCATGGTCGGGCGAAATTCTTAAAAAAGGTAAACCTAAAGTAATATTGATAGCTTCATATTCAAATAGAGTTTTTATAGGTGTCAAAACCTGATCATGATACATACCTATAATTACATCAAATTTTTTTCTATTTTTTTTTAAAAAAATTGTATCAGCAGCGAAAGGTCCAGACACTTTAAATTTACGTTTTATAAGGTTTTTAATGGCAGGTTTGATAATTTTCTCATCTTCATTAATCTTGCTTATACTCTCGCAATGTGGATTGAGGCCAGTAACTGCTATTTTAGGCTTGTAGCCAATATATGTTTTGTAAAAGTAATCAATTAAAAAAACTTTTTCTAAAATTAATTTTTTGTTTATTGATTTCGGAACACTTTTTAAAGGTAAATGAGTTGTTACAGGGCTAACTGAGAGATCTTTATTATAAATTAACATGGCAACTTTTCTACTTTTAAATTTTTTTGCCAAAAACTCTGTAATTCCTAAAAATTTATTTTTTAAAAAATTTTTTTTTGAGATTGGGCCATTAATTAATTTATTAGAGAAATTTGATTTAATTAAAAAAATAGCTATTTCAAAACATTCTTTTATATATTTATTTGATTTATTACTAATTTTTTCAAAAGCTTTTTTCTGATTATAATTAACATTAATGAGATTAATTGAATTATTATCTAATTTGTAATCTTTAATTTTATGTAAATCTAAATTTTTTACTTTTTTTTTGAAATCAAGCTTTTTCATTTGAAGAGACAGTATTTTGTGTGATGCTATCAAAATTAGAGGACTTTTAATTTTTTTATTTTTAAATACTTTAAAAAAAATTTCAAAAAAAATACTATTAGGCTCTCCTGCCACTAAAATTATTGGTTTAAAGTTCATTAATAACAATATCTTTTCTAATTTTATTTAAAAAGATGTTTGAAAATTGATTTAATTGCTCATTGGTTTTGACTTGAATAATTTTTCTTAACTCATCTTCGATTTTAATATTTCTTTTTGTAATTCTCTTTTCGTTTAACTTTAAAACTAAATAGCCACCTGGTATTATTAAAGGGTTAGTTAAATTATTAGGATCTGTCATTTTGAGTTCTTTTAAAATTTTTTTATTTATAGAATTTTCATTTATCCAACCAATACTCCCACCTGAAGTAGCTGTTTCAGAAATACTATAAATTAATGCTGCATTTTCAAAACCATTTTCCTTTATTGCATTTTCAATAATACTAAATTTCTCTTTTATTGTTTGCTTTTCTTTTAAATTAAATACTATTTCAGAAAGAAGATATTCTGTTTGATTTTCATTTTTTTGAATATCTTGTTTTAATTTATTAGTGTCAATTTTAATATTTTTTGAATACTTATCATAAATAAATTGACTCCATATTGCGTTTAAAGTCATTTTTTCTCTAATAAGTTTGGCATCAATATCATATTTTTTTATATGGTTATATACCTCACTAGTTTTTGTATAACCGGTATTTGAATAATTTGAGATCAAAATTCTTTCAAAGTCATCATCGCTAATTTCCATTTTTTCAACAATCGAGATAAGAGTAATCTTTTTGATTTTATCTTTAATTAAAGAATTTCTTGCAATTTCGAAAATTTTTTTTTCTTCTAAGTTATTTATATTTTCATTAAGCGATCTTAAATAACTAACTTCATTTAAGATGTCTATCGTTGTTATGGGTTCATTGTTAATTTTTAAAATTATTTTATTTTCATTAGCAAATACCGAAAATTCGAATATAAATGAAAAAAGAATCACTGTTATTATTTTTGTAAGCTTAATGAATATAAATTTTATCATTGATCAATTTTTTGCTCGAAACTCGTCAATGGAGTTAAAGTAATACTAAATAATAAATTTTCTGAAGGTTTTAAATCTCTGTCCTCATAGTATGATTTATTATATTTAATTCCTGCTATTAAACAGTCGTTTTTGTATTCATAAATTAAATTGTAATATTCTGTCAAATCAATCTTCCTGTTTCTTCTAGTATTAAATGTTAAGTAGTTTTCATCATTTAATTTTAGAGAGGTTTTATTTTCAATTGTATTTGTGTCACCTATTACACCATTTTCTTCTATAAAATTAAAAGAAGTATTAAAATTTTTATAAATAATTGATGTATTTAAAGAGTTATATTCCAGGGTATTAAAGTTATTATCTAATACAAAATCATAAGAAACATTTATAAAATCCGAAAAATTGTTTGATATTGACCCAAAAATATTTGTTTCCTTGTTACCAATAGCGCTGGATTTAGGTATAAATTTCTCATTTTTATCTCTATAGACAGTTGCAAGTTTTGCTTCAAAAAATTTATTAATATCATCGAGGCTTGTTTTTTTGTAATCTACTCCAAAAGTTAGTGACTTTCCTTCTTCAAAAGAGTCATCTATCGCCAATCTATTAATATCAAAAATACTATTAACATCTATAAGTCTATCATCAGATGAATAATCTTTCATGTCACCTGGATTAAATCTCAGAGATACTTTTGGAGAAAAGTAGTTAGTATGATTATTTGTTTGATTTATCATGGGTAAACTTGTATTAAGTTCTAAAATACTCATCAGCTCCATTTGAGGGCTTGATTTATATATATTATCATTTTTTGCTATAGTATTAAGATTTTTTAAATACAAGTTATATTCATTTATGAAGCCATAATTAGTTATCATACTTAAACTTTGAAAATTAAGATTATTTATCACTTTTGTTCTCAAATTATTAGTATCATTAAGATCATTGCTTCCATTAGAATTAAAATCAATTGTTCCATTTTTATAATTACTGAACAATTGTCTATCAAAATTATAATATGGTAATATAAACTGAAATCTATCTGAGCTAGGTAGATTTAAATTCTCAAATGATTGAAACCCAGTTATAAAATTATAGTCATTATTATCTAATATTAATTTTACCTCAGAATTCAACACGTTGTAGTCATTAGGAGTTGTTTTATTTTTAAATATATTCCCATCGAAGATTTTTAAATATGTATCATTCGAAACTTTTTTGAGTGATATAAATAAGTCACTTTGTGAAAAATTTTGCCATGCTAAATCTGCATCAAAGTCTGCAAATATATGAGTTAAGCTGTTTTTTTTATTTGAAATTGAAGATTGGTAACCATTTACATATGCAAAATCAATTACTGCAGATGAATTTTTATTTTTTACTCGAAACTCATTTTGTAACATCATTATATCACTGTCAAATATCGTAGGTCTGAAAGTGAAATCCTTATTCTGAGAAATTACATGATAGTAGGGTAAATTTAAAGAGGATCCCAAAACATTTGAATTATTTAAATTTGGCTTTAAAAGACCAGATTGTCTTTTTACAGTTGGATCTGGGTGAAAAAATTTTGGAAAATATAATACTGGAACATTGTAAATTTTTATTAAAGCATTATCATATATTAGCTGTTTTTTATTTTTGTCATGTGTAATTTCACTAGCAGTAACAATCCATGGTGGACAATCTGTATCATCATTACAACTAGTAAAAATTCCCTTTTTGACTTTGGTTATATTATTTCTACTTTGAGCAGATACACCTTTAAGTCGAGGGTCATTTTTTAAGTTATTGAAGATATTTTTCTTTAGATTAATTTGCACATCTTTTGCGATAAAACTTTTCTTTTTTAAATCAAATATTCCGCTTTCGAAGTACAATTTGTCATTTTGTGGTTGATTAAATTCAAGATTTACCAAAATCTTCTCACCTTTTAATAATTTTTCATCAATAGAAAAACTAAAATTTTTCAATTCAATGTAAGTTTGTTCATCATTGTCTACAATTGAAGTATTTTGCTTTGAACTTAATATTTTTTTGTCTCTAAAAAAAAATACATCAATTGAGTTTAAAACAAATCTAGAGTCGATATCACTTTTAGTTATCCCTTTGCTAAATATTGTTTCATTATTTTTTTCATATGTGATGTTTTCCGAGTATATAGTATTGTTATTAATTTTATCTTCTATTATAACTTTACCACTAGCGTTTATTATATTTTCTCTTTTCGTATAAATAAATCTGTCAGCTTCAATTATAATTCCATCGCTGGTTGAGATTTTTCCTCTTTTTGAACCTATAATTTTATTCCCATTTTCTAAAATTTCTATTTCGGTTACGTTAAAATTAAATTGGTCTTGTGCTTTGGAAAATTCTGTTAAGAAAAAATTTATATATAAAAATATCAAAGTAAATAAAATTCTACTTTTCATCAAACTTTCCTATCATTAGATAATTAATTGCTGTTAACAATAGTATTGGGAGTAAAACTGAGCTAAATAAATTAATTTTTTCTGTTTTTCCAAGAACGCTAAAAAAGTTAAATAAATAATATATTATTACTGAAAAAAATAAGCCAATCGAAATTTTAAGAATTGAACTTTTCAGCTCTTTAGTCCCTAGCATTATTATACTTGAGAATATAGTCATGAGCATAAGATAAAGTGGAAAAGAAACTAGTTTTAAAAGCTGAATATCAATATCTATTAAAGAATAATTAAGAGATTTATAATTTTTCCTTAATTCTAAAAGTTCTAATATTGATAATGAAGACAAGTTTGAAAATAGGTTTTGAATTATCAAATAATCAAAATTTGTTTTAATTTTTATAATTTTAAGTTTTTGTTTAACATTTTTTTCATAAACTTCTGCGTCAAATATTGTCCAATTTTTCTCAGATATATCAATTTTTGGGCTTACTATATTTCTCTTGATTTCAAAATTTTCATCAAATTCAGAGATATAAGCATCGATCAAAAAATTTTGATCAATTTTAAAAGAATTTATTATCAAAATTTTGTTATCAATTACGTCTTTAATCCAAAGTCCATTTTTAGTTATAACCGCAAGATATTTTTCATCTGTGGTGTAGTTACTTTTAAGATCTAAATAAAAATTTTTTAAGCTTGATGAAAAACTATAGAACAAAGTTATAATTAATATGCCTAAAATAAAACTTATTGAACTAATTATGAATAAAATCCTAGAATTTTTAAGACCAGAGTATTTAAAAATGCTCAATTGATTATTATTCAATAGTGTAATGAAAAAAAGTTGAGTAGAAATAAGAAAAATGAAAGGAAACATCTCAAATATATAAGTAGGTGAATTAAGAAATGATAGATATATTGGAAAATAACTATGTACATTTATATCTTTAAAAAAATCTAACTCACTTAAGAGATTGAGAATAAAAATTAAGCTAAATATTATTAACGAAACATATAAAAAAGAATTCAAATAAATTTTGCTTAAAAATTTTATATAAGTTTTCATTTTTTTTCCTTAAAAGAATTTAGATTGAAATAAATTATTGAGTAAATAGAAATTATCACAATTAGAGGTATTATAAAAATCTTTATATTATCTAGAAAGTTACTTTTTATAAACCTTAAACTCATTTCGGAAGAAATAATTATTAATAATCCAAATAAAAAAATAAAAATTCTATAATTAAAATAATTTATATTTTCTTTTGACCTCAAAATAAGAAACTGAATTACCAACATTAAAGATGGTATATAAAAAGGAATAATTAACCTTTTATACAACTCTTTGATCACATTGTTAAGATTAGACTCAAGACAATTTTCAACTACGACGTCTTTTGTTTTTATATTAAAAAAATTTAAGTTGTTTAATTTCAAATAACATTTTATCAATTTCGAAGTAGAAACTTCCTGAGTTTTTATATAAGTCGTAGTATTTGTTTTTAAGTTTTTTAAGTTAAAGTCTGATTTTGAAAATTTAAAGTTTGTAACTTTATCGTCAACAACATTAATTGTTTCTCCTTCATACAATACTAAAATTTGATTATTTTCTTTATTGATAAAATTGCCCTTTTTTGCATAAGTTATTTGAAAATTTTTAATATTTTCTTCTTTTTTCATATATATATTTAATAGATTTCCATCTTTATCTTTGTTATCACTATAAATTGTAAGATCTTTTATCGTATCGTTGAATTTTTTCTTTTTAACAAAACTTTCTAAAAAATTTACAGAGGATGTTCTTAAAAAAGATCTTGCTTTATCTTGAGCGCTAGGAACTACGAAAGAAGCTAAAATAATTTGTAAAAGTGTTAAAAAAATTGAAAAAATAAATAAAAAATTTATAAGTTGAAACTTATTAACACCGAAATTCCAAAATATAATAAGTTCATTATTTAATTCATATTTTGAAATCACGTAAAAAAAACTAAAGAAAAATACAAATGGTAAAACTTTACTAATTACTTTTGGAAAGTTTAGTAGTGAATAATTTATATATACTAAATAATCCCTACCATCTTCGATCATTATGTCTAAAAAGTTAACTGCCTGAAATACCCAGATAATAATACTCGCACTAAAAAGGGTAATGAGAAAAAAGATTAAACAATCAGATAATAATTTTCTAAATAATATTTTTTCCATTGAAATCTAACAAAATAATAATTATATATTCACAACTACAAGCTTACAATTAAAATACAACTTAAAGTACACATATATAAAAAATGTCAATAAAAATAAGCTTTAAAAAAAGTGTTTTTAATAAAACATCCTCAAATTTGGTCTTATTTGTGGATGAAAAATTCAACACAAAATTAATTAAGAAATATTTATCTGACACAGAATTTTCGTACATATCTGATTTGTTAAAAACAAGTGACCTAAATAAAAAATTATTAGTTTTCAATCTTAATTCGAAAAAAAAAATAGTTTTAGTCTCAATTAAAAAAAACATTAAAAATTGTGAAATTGAAAATCTAGGAGCAAAATTTTATGGGCTAATTAATTACGAAAAAAACTCTGAATATTATATCAACTCTGAGAGCTTAATAAATACCCATAAAAATTTTATAGGATACTTTCTTCATGGACTCAAATTAAAATCATATAACTTTAAAAAATACAAAACAAAAAAAGAAAGAAAATCGTTAACTATAAGAGTTATAGGAAAAAAAAATATTATTTCACCTAAAGACCAATTAAAGTTTAGGGCACTAGAGGAAGGAACTTTTTATGCAAGAGATTTAGTTTCAGAGCCCGGCAACATACTTCATCCAGATGAATATGCCAAAAGACTAAAAGTTCTCAAAAAATATGGTTTAAAAATTAATGTTTATGATCAAGTAAGATTAAAAAAACTTGGAATGAATGCTTTGTTAGGTGTAGGTCAAGGAAGTATAAGAGGCTCATACCTTGTTACTATGGAGTGGAAAGGATCTAAAAACAACTCAAAACCTCTAGCCTTTATTGGCAAGGGAGTTTGTTTTGATACAGGTGGGTATTCTTTGAAACCAGCGAAATTTATGGAGGATATGACTTATGATATGGCTGGCTCAGCCGCAGTTGTAGGGTTAATGAAAAATCTTGCATTAAGAAAAGCAAAAATAAATGCAGTAGGAGTTGTTGGACTTGTGGAAAATATGGTCAGCGGAAATGCTCAAAGACCTGGTGACATAGTAAAATCTTACAGTGGAAAAACAATAGAAATTTTGAATACAGATGCAGAGGGAAGGCTTGTTTTAGCTGATGCAATCACATTTACAGAAAAGAAATTTAAACCAAAATTTATGATTGATTTAGCTACTTTAACAGGTGCAATAATTGTTTCTTTAGGATCTGAATATGCAGGTCTTTTTTCTAATAATGACAAATTGTCAAAAGAATTAATCAATGCAGGAAAAAAAGTTGAGGAAAAATTATGGAGAATGCCATTGGATAAAAATTTTGATAAATTGATAAACTCTAAGAATGCCGATATGCAAAATATTAATTATGTTGGTGGCGCCGGTTCAACTACTGCCGCCCAATTCCTACAAAGATTTATTTTGAATAAAACACCCTGGGCACACTTAGATATTGCAGGAATGGCTTTTTCAAAATATGGAGGTGCATTAAATTCAGGAGGCGCTACTGGTTATGGAGTGAGATTGTTAAATCAATTAATTGAAGATTATTATGAGTAGAATTGAACGGACATTGTCAATAATTAAACCTGATGCTGTTGAGAGGAATTTGGATAGTAAAATAAAAGAAATTTTTGTAATCAATGGTTTTACAATTGTTCAAGAAAAGAAAATTCAAATTGAAAAATCAGAGGCAGAAAAATTTTATAAAGTTCATGAAACTAAGCCATTTTATAATGAATTATGTAGCTACTTGTCCTCAGGACCTATAGTTGTAATGATACTTGAAAAAGAAAATGCTATTTTAGCTAACAGAGAGTTGATGGGTTCAACAAATCCAAAAGAGGCTGAAGAGGGTACAATAAGAAAAAAATTTGGAATTTCTATTGATAAAAATTCTGTTCATGGTTCTGACAGTCCAGAAAATGCTAAAATTGAAATTGATTTTTTTTTTAAGGTTTAAAAAGTAACTTTTTTAAAGCTTTTGGATATAATAAATGTTCTAGTTTTAATATTTTTCTCGATAGCGTTTCTGGATTATCCCTATTACTTACTCTCAGCTTTTTTTGCATAATTATCTTACCCGAATCTAATTTTGAATTAACAATATGAACAGTACAACCTGAAAATTTTTCTTTATTAAGTATAACCCTTTCATGTGTGTTTAAACCTTTATATTTAGGTAATAATGATGGGTGTATATTAACTATTTTACCATTAAATTTTTTAATAAAACTTCCCGAGAGAATTTTCATAAATCCTGCAAGACAAATTAGGTGAATTTCTCTTTTTTTCAAAATTTTTAAAATTTTTTTTTCATCACTATTTTTTTGTTTGAAATTAAAAATCTCAAAATAAATTTTATTTTTTTTTAAAAACTGAACTCCATTAGCTCTTTTGTTACTAGATATAACTAAATCAACTACAATAGGGGATTTTTTTTTTTTAGAGAAATTAAATAAATTTTTCATATTACTTCCATTACCTGAAATAAATATTGCTGATTTTAACTTTTTAATCCCAGTCGATCTTACCATGCATTTTGACTTGTTTTTTTCCTTTAGAAATTTTTCCTATTACATAGGGTTTATATTTTACAGGAAAAAAATTAATAACTTTCCTTAAATTTTTCGGACTTATAATCAAACAAAAACCAACACCACAATTAAAAGTTTTAAACATTTCTTTATCGCTTATGTTATGATTTTTTAACCAATGGAATATTTTAAGAGGAATAATTTTATATAAATTTATTTCAGCACTAAGATTTTTAGGTAAAATTCTTTTTAGATTATCTTTTAAACCTCCACCCGTTATATTAGCACAACCGTTCAGTAACTCATTATCAATCAGATTTAAAATTTCTTTAACATAAATTTTAGTAGGTCTAATTAATTCTTTTTTTAAAAATTTATTTTTTTTTATATTTACTTTTTTTATATCAATCAATTTTCTTACCAATGAATAACCATTAGAATGTAACCCACTAGATGGAATTGCTAAAATTAAATCATTATTTTTAATTTTTTTTCCATTTAATATTTTTTTTTCTTCAACAATTCCTACCGCAAAACCAGCAATATCAAATTTATTTTTAGCATATGTCCCTGGCATTTCTGCCGTTTCGCCACCAACTAAAGAGCATTTTGAAATTTTGCATCCTTTTAAAATTCCACTTATTATAGATTTTAACTTCGATAAATTAATTTTATTAATTGAAATGTAATCTAGAAAAAATAATGGTTTTGCTCCCTGAACTATTAAATCATTTACGCTCATAGCAACAAGGTCAATTCCTATAGTGTCAAATTTATTAAGTAAATTTGCAATTTCAATTTTAGTTCCTACTCCATCAGTACATGCTACAATTTTTGGATTTTTTAGATTTTTAGGAATATCACTGATTGATCCAAAACTACCAATATTACTTAACTTTTTTTTGCCTTTTTTTCTTGTAGAAATATTAGATATGAATTTTACAAATTTATCGGCGGCATTAATATCAACACCACTTTTTTTATATGTTAATATATTTTTACTCATTAATTTATATTATGATATTTAAAACAAAAAAAAATAAACTTAACATCTTATATATTTTTTTTTACATACTATCTTTAAATATATTTTTTTTTTCCACAAACAATAGCTTCGCTAAATCTTTTGATATAAAAAACATAGATATATCTAGACCATTTGAAATAAATTTTGATAAGAATCAGGTTATCAACGAGGGTTTTATCCAAGCTTTTTTTGAATTGATTTCATTGATTGTAAGTTCTGATGATATCAAGAAAATAGATAATATTAAATTAAATGAACTTAAAGGAATGATCGAGTCATTTTCAATTCAGGAAGAGAAATTTATAAATGATATATATTACGTAAACTTAGGAGTATCTTTTAATAAAAAGAAAATTTATGATTATTTAGAAAGGAAAAATATTTTTCCGTCTATGCCAATAAGAAAAAAATTCTTGTTTATTCCTATTATTATAGACGAAAATAAAAAAGATCTCTTAATATTTAATAATAATAAAATCTTTGAAAATTGGAATAAAGATTTAGAAAAAACTCATCTCATAGAATATATATTGCCTACCGAAGATCTAGAGGATTTGAACCAAATAAAAAAAAATTATGAAACTATTGAGCAGTATAATTTTGCTGAGGTGATTTCAAAATATGATTTAAAAGACTCAATTATATTATTAATTTTTAAAAATGACGATGGATTAAGGATTTTATCAAGAATAACTTATAATAAAAATGTAATTTTAAAAAACCAGTCATTTTCACAAAAAAATATTGAGGAAGAAAAACAAACGAAAAAGATAATAAAAAAATTAAAGATAGTTTACGAAGACCATTGGAAGAAAATAAATCAAATTAATACTTCAATAAAGCTATCATTGAAAATTAAGATAAATAACAAAGATAATAATATAATATCTAACTTTGAAAAAGATTTAAGTAATTTGGATTTAATAAATTATTTTATTATTACAAAATTCGATAAAAACTTTACTTACTATCAAGTAATTTTCAATGGAACACCAAGTGTTTTTCTAAAAATAATGGAAGAAAAAAATTATAATTTCAACACACAAAATAGAATTTGGTCAATAAAGTAGTATGAGAAATTCTGATCAGAAAATATTAAAATTTGCTCATGATAAAAGTTTAAAGGAAAGTGACTTTTTTGTTTCATCAAGCAATAAACACGTTTATGATTTTTTAAATAGCTGGCCAAAATGGGAAAATAACTTAATTAATATATGTGGAGAAAACTTTTCAGGTAAAAGTCATTTAATAAATATTTTCATTAAAAAGTTTAAAGGCATTATTTTTAATGCTAATTCGTTTGGAAATGAAAATTTATCAAGTTTAAGTTTATATCAAAATATAATTTTAGAAAATTTAGACGAAAAGAAAAATGAAAAATTAATTTATTCTTTAATAAATACTGTTCAGCAAAGCAATAAGTACCTCATAATTACAACGCTTAAACCTATTTCTGAAATTGATTTTAACTTAATTGATTTAAAATCAAGAGCAAAAATTTTTTTAATCCAAAACATTAAAAAACCTGATGATGAGTTAATTTATGCTCTTTTAATAAAGAATTTATCAGATCGACAGATTATTATTGAAAAAAAGTTAATTAATTACGTAGTTAATAGAATTCATAGATCATATAGTAAAATATTTGATTTTATATATAAGATCGACGAAATGAGTTTAAAAAAAAAAAAATCTATTAATACTAATTTAATTAAGGAAATTTTAGGAGAGTAGTTGAATATTTATAGAAGTCATAATTGCAACGAATTAAGAAAAAAAGACATCGGTAAAAAAGTATTACTTTCTGGTTGGATCAACAAAAAAAGAGATCACGGTAATATTCTATTTATTGATTTGAGAGATAACTATGGAATCACGCAATGTATAATCAACAAAGACAATCCAAATTTTTCAATTATTGAAAAAATGCAACTTGAAACAGTTATAAAGGTTGATGGTAAGGTGGTAAACAGATCAGAAGAAACAATTAACAAAGAAATAGAGACTGGAGAGGTAGAAGTTGTAATAAAAAGTTTTAATATTTTGGGAAAATGTAAAGAACTACCAATGCCAATATTTAGTGACCAAGAATATTCAGAGGAGATTAGACTAAAATATAGATTTTTAGATTTAAGAAGAAAAAAAATTCATGAAAATATTATTCTAAGATCAAAAGTAATTTCTTTTATAAGAAATGAAATGAATAATCTTGGCTTTTTAGAATATCAGACACCAATTTTGACATCATCAAGTCCTGAGGGAGCAAGAGATTTTCTAGTTCCAAGTAGATTGAATCCAGGAAAATTTTATGCACTTCCTCAAGCTCCCCAACAATTTAAACAATTAATCATGGTTTCAGGGTTTGATAAATATTTTCAAATTGCGCCCTGTTTTAGAGATGAGGATGCGAGAGCAGATAGAAGTCCAGGAGAGTTTTATCAATTAGACCTTGAGATGTCTTTTGTTGAACAAGAGGATGTTTTTAATGTAGTAGAAACACTTTTAGTAAATACTTTTAAAAATTTTTCCAAAAAAAAATTATTACAAAAAAAATTTCCAAGAATTCCTTACAAAGAAACTATGATCAAGTATGGAACTGACAAACCTGACCTTAGGAACCCTTTAATAATTAACGATGTAACAGAGATATTTTTAAGGGGTGATGTTAAGTTTGATATTTTCAAAAAATTAATAAATTCTGGATCTAAGGTAAGATGTATAATCACAAAAAATACCAAAAATAAACCTAGAAGTTTTTTTGATGGAATTGATAAATGGGCAAAAGATCAAGGAGCATCTGGTATGGCATATTTTACTTTTGAAATGGATAAGGAAGTTTTTGGCAAAGGGCCTGTAGGAAAATTTTTTTCAAAAGATGCTCTTGAGGAATTAATGAAAAAAACAGGTGCAGAAATAGGTGATAGTATTTTCTTTGCATGTAATAAAGAAAAAGATTTAGAAACAATTACTGCGTTAGCAAGAAATAAAATTGCTAAAGATTTAGATTTAATAGATGAAAATGTTTTTGCATTTTGTTGGATTGTTGATTATCCAATGTATGAGAAAGATGAAGAAACAAAAAAAATTAATTTTAGCCATAATCCTTTTTCAATGCCTCAAGGGGATATAAATAAAATTAATTTTGATAAACCTCTTGAAATCCTGGCTTATCAGTATGACATTGTGTGTAATGGGATTGAACTTTCTTCTGGTGCTATTAGAAATCATATTCCCGAGTTAATGTACAAGTTATTTGCTATCGCTGGATATGATAAAAATCAAGTTGATCAAAAATTTAGTGGGATGATAAATGCTTTAAATTACGGTGCACCACCACACGGGGGGATTGCGCCAGGTTTAGATCGAATTGTGATGCTTTTAGCTAATGAAAAAAATATAAGGGAAGTTACTATGTTTCCAATGAATCAAAATGCCCAAGATTTGATGATGAATGCTCCCTCTGAGGTTAGCAATGATCAATTAAAAGAATTGAATATTTCTTTAAAAATCAAAAAATAGTTATTTTTTGCCTTTGAGATTTATCTTCACATCAGATAGGTCAACTAAATTTTTTTTATAGTTATTTCTCACAAAGCCTTTACTGGTCATATCCTTAACAATTTTTAATAATTGATTTTGTTCTTCAGGATTTTTTTCATCTAAATTTGTATTTTCAAAATTTCCTATAGCTGGCGTATGCGCTAAATCTTCTCTATTTTGATAAGAAATAGCTAATTCTCTAAATATATAATCTAAAATTGAAGTGGCAGATAAGATCCGGTCGTTACCATAAACCTTACCAGAAGGTTCAAATTTTGTTCCCACAAACGCATTTATAAATTCATCTAGTGGAACACCGTATTGGAGTCCAAGTGAAACGGCTATTGCAAAATTATTCATCAAGGCTTTTACTAATTCACCTTCTTTACTTGTATCAATAAAAATTTCACCAATTTTGCCATCTTCGTATTCTCCAGTATGCAAATATACTTTATGATCACCTATTGTTGCTTTTTGGATATAGCCTTTTCTCCTATCAGGCATACTAAACCTTTTTTCATGTAGATCTGAATTATTAGATGTTTTTTTAATTATTTTTTCTAAATTTTTTTGACCAGTTTTTTTGATATTAGTTTTAACATCTATACCTGTATCATTAAAAATTTTATTATGATTTGGATCTAAACTTTTCGTTTTTCTGTTATCAAGTTTAACATCTAATATTTCAAATTCCCCATCATCTCTTTTTTCTAAGTTTTTTAACTCAGTTTCATTAATATTATCTAAATGATGATTCACCTTGAATGTACAAGTGTAATAAGTCTCAACCAAATATTTTGCCATAATGCCTCAATTTAAAAAACAATTTGATAAATAATTCATTTTATTTATATACAAAAACAGATTTTAGTCTAATTTAATTTATACAATTTTAAATTGAAAATATTTTAATTTTATATGTTGACACTTTTAAAAAAAATTTTCACTTGGTGGAATCGTGATACATTTGGCACAAGATTGAAAACAATTTTTTTTGGAAAACTTGTTGGTAAAGATGATTTTGGAAATAAATATTATGAGAATAAAAAAGGAAATAGGTGGGTCATTTATGCAGGCGAAATTGATGCAAGCAAAATACCAGTAGAGTGGTATTCGTGGATGCATTTCACATCAAACAAAATTGAAAAAAATCATAAACTAGACAAGTACAAATGGCAAAAACCTCATAAGCCAAACTTAACAGGAACAGATTCTGCTTATCACCCAAATAAAAATAAAAATGTTAGTGAAAAAAAATATAAAAGTTGGAAAAATTAAATTTATTTTTTTGTTCTTAATCTTATCTTTATTTTTCAACCCTCATATTAATTTGAGTGCAAACTCTGACCTAGAGGGCACCGTAACTGAAATTAAAGTATTAGACAAAATAAGTTCAAAAAACGTATTAGTAAAACTAAAAAATGGGGATAATACTCGTCATAAAGATCTATCTATAAAAAGTATGAAGTGTAAAAATTCAGAGTTTGATGACAATCCTGAAATTACAGCTTATATTCAAGTAAAAGATTTAAGAAGCAAAAATAAAGACGATGTTTTTGTATTCAACGGTTGGATGTTTTCTTCGAGCCCATCTATAGCACCGTTTGATCATCCAGTTTATGATATATGGCTTGTTAAATGTTATTAAATAATTTTTTCATTATCAAGCCAACTCACATTAAAATCTGAATTAATAAACTTTTCATGATTAAGTAATTTTTTGTGTAATGGTATGGTTGTTGTAATCCCATCAATCACAAATTCATCAAGGGATCTATTCATTCTTTGAATAGCTTCTGTTCTATTTCTTCCATGGCAAATCAGTTTACAAATTAAACTATCATAATATGGAGTAACCTTGTAACCTTGAAAAATCGCACCATCAACTCTAGTTCTAAATCCTGATGGTTGATTACACATTGCGATTGTTCCTGGGGAGGGTTGAAAATTATTACTTGGATCTTCTGCATTAATTCTACATTCTATGGCATGACCTCTTGGGTTAACATCTGATTGTTCTAGTGCAGTCTCTCCTGTAAAAGCTATCCATATTTGTTCTTTGATAATATCTATGCCAGTAACCATTTCAGAAACTGGATGTTCTACTTGCACTCTCGTATTCATTTCTAAAAAGTAAAATTTTCCATTTTCATAAATAAACTCTACAGTCCCAGCACCTTCATATCCAATTTTTCTCACCATGCTGACAGTTTTTTCAAAAAGATCTTTTCTAATGTCATCATTTAAAACTGGGCTTGGGGTTTCTTCAATTAATTTTTGGTGTCTTCTTTGAATAGAACAATCTCTCTCATGCAAATGAACTGTCCTATTTTTTCCAGCAAGTATCTGAACTTCAATATGCCTAGGATTTTGAAAAAATTTTTCGATGTACACTTCATCGTTACCAAAGTATTTTTTTGCTTCTGATCTAGCAGTTGAAAACAGTAAATCAAAGTCTTCCTCATTGTGAACTATTTTCATACCTTTTCCACCACCCCCACCAGAAGCTTTGATTAAAACTGGAAACCCAATTTTTTTTGAAAGTTTTTTTGCCTCATTTACGTCTTTAACTCCACCTTCTGATCCTTCAATAACTGGTAAACCATTTTCTTTTGCAATTTTTTTAGCTTGAATTTTGTCACCCATCATTTCTATATGTTTTGATGATGCACCAATAAATTTTATTTTATTTTCCTCTAACATTCTCGCAAAGTTTGCATTTTCTGATAAAAAACCATAGCCTGGATGGACAGCTTCAGCACCTGTAAGGTCTATAGCGGATAATAAAGCAGGTATATTTAAATAACTACTGGAAGGTTGATGTGAGCCGATGCATACACTTTCATCAGCTAATTTTACGTGCATACTATTTCTGTCAACATCTGAATGAACAGCAACAGTAGAAATTCCCCACTCTTTACATGCTCTAATTACTCTAACTGCAATTTCCCCACGATTTGCAATCAATATTTTTTTAAACATTATTCTAGAACGATTAAGACTTGACCAAATTCAACAGGTTGTCCATCATTTACCAAAATTTTTTTTACAACACCATTTGAAGAGGAAGGGACATGATTCATTGTTTTCATGGCTTCAACAATCATAACTGTGTCACCTTTTTTAATTTTTTTTCCAACTTCAACAAATTTTTTTGCCCCAGGTTCTGGAGCGTGATATGCAGTTCCTATTATTGGAGATTTAATTTCTATACCAGAAATAATATCGTCTGAAATATTTGCATCTTGACTTGATGAGGAAACAAGGTTTGGATTTGGAAAAGATTGACTGTTTAATGATATGCTATTTTTTGAAACTTTAATTTTAGTATCCTTAACTGTATATTCTAATTCAGTGAGTTTAAATTCGTCTAAATATTCAGTTAATTCTTTAATTATTTTTTTATCAATTTTCATTTTTTAAAAGTTTCTGCATAGAAATTATGGCTAAAATATAACCATCTACACCTAATCCAAAAATTCCACCAGTAACTATATCACTTATAAGAGATTTTTGTCTAAATTCTTCTCTCTTATATATATTTGATATATGCAATTCTATTATAGGTTTTCTAAATATATCCAAAGCATCCCTTATGGCAACTGACGTATGTGTGAAAGCAGCTGCATTAATAATAATTCCGTCAAATTTTTTTCTAGACTCTTGAATTATATTTACCAATTCTCCTTCAACATTGGATTGAGCTAATTCTACTTTTAGACCTAATTCATTTGATTTTTTAGTGCAGATTTCTTCTAATTCTTTAAAAGTGATAGAGCCATATTGTGATTGTTCTCTTTCACCTAATAGATTAAGATTTGGGCCATTAATAATAATTATTTTATTATTCATTCAGCTTTTATATACGATGAAAAAAATAAAAAAAATAAAAATTAAAATAAATGGTAGTTTTAAGTCTGTAAAAGACAATACAAATTTATCTGTTCTTTTAAAAACTTTGAAAATACCATTAAAAAAAGTAGCAATTGAATTAAATCAAGAAATTTTAGATAAAAAAAAACTTAATAAACAAATTTTAAAAAATAATGATAAGATAGAAATAGTTCACTTCATTGGAGGTGGTTAGTTTGAAAAAAGATAAATTTATAATTGCTGGAAGAAATTTTAAATCCCGTTTAATTGTTGGGACAGGAAAATATAAAAGTATGTCTCAATGCGCTAAGGCAGTGAAGTTATCAGGTGCAAGTATAGTTACAGTAGCTGTAAGACGAGTTAACATAGCTGATAAGAAAAAAGCCCTTTTAATGGATTATATTGATCCAAAGAAAGTCACATATTTGCCAAACACAGCAGGTTGTTTTAATTCAAAAGACGCTTTAAGAACATTAAGATTAGCAAGAGAGATTGGAGGATGGAAATTAGTAAAATTAGAAGTTTTAGGTGATAAGAAAAATTTATTTCCAGAAATGATTGAAACACTTAAATCAACTGAGATTTTATCCAGAGAGGGTTTTAACGTCATGGTTTATTGCAGCGATGATCCTTTAATGGCTAAAAGACTTGAAAACGCAGGAGCATGTGCAATAATGCCTTTAGCTGCTCCAATAGGTTCTGGTCTTGGTATACAAAATTATACAAATATTAAAATAATTAGAAGACAAACAAAGTTACCTCTAATTATTGATGCCGGCCTTGGGCAAGCTTCGGATGCAACCATAGCAATGGAGCTTGGATGTGACGGTGTTCTGGTAAATACTGCTATTGCAAAAGCTAAAAAACCTTTTGACATGGCTCTTGCATTTAAAAATGCGGTAATAGCTGGAAGACAATCCTATCAATCAGGTAGAATTAAAAAAAATCTAATGGGCAGTGCGTCATCACCTTTAAAAGGTATTATTTAGCTTTTTTGTAAAATCTTTTTTTTTTATAAATTTTTTTTTTGTAAACTTTTTTATTTTTTAATTGGATGATATTTTCATTCGGTTTTATATTATTCAAATTTTTTAATTTTTCGTAATGCTCAATTAATTCAAGAGTTTTTTTTGATTTGTTTTTTAAATCAATTATATACTCAGGTATTATTAGGTTATTATCGGTAATTATATCTATTTTCATTTTATTTTTCTTTTCAAAATATTTTAGATCCTCAATAAAGTTTTCTTTTAAAAAATTAGAAATTTTTTCACATACTTTTAGAGTTACGTATTTTGCTTTATTTAAAACAGTTTTCAGTTCAACTAATTTCAAAATTTTTAAAGCAAAAGACTCATCCGTAAGATTTATTTTCCATTTAACAGCACTTTCTCGCAATCTCTGTCTTGACATTTCTAAAAGACCAAAATTACTTATTCTTCCTATTTGAATTCTTGCTCTATCAGCTCTACACTTTTCTTTCAGTCTTCTCTCTACAAGCTTTCTATTTCCAAAACTAATCATATCAATGAAATCAATGATTATTAGTCCTGACAAATCTCTAATTTTAATTTGTCTCGCAATTTCATCAGCTGCTTCTAGGTTAGTATCTAACGCAGTACTTTCAACATTTTTTTGTCTTATTGAACTTCCTGAATTGATATCTATCGAAACAAGGGCTTCGGTGGGATTTACAACTAAATATCCTCCAGATTTTAATTTAATCTCTGTTTCAAATATTTGATTCAGTTTTTGCTCAATACCCTGCTCAATAAATAAAGGATTTTTACCTCTATACTTTTTTATTTTTTTTACATGAGAAGGCATCATCATTTTCATAAAATTTTGCGTTTTTTTATATCCTTCATTCCCTTCAACAAATATATTTTGAGTGTTTTCGTCGTACATATCTCTTAGTGTTCTTTTAATAATCTCACTTTCTTGATGTATTAAAGAGGGCGCAATGGAATTTATTGCGTTTTCTTTTATTTGATTCCAAGTATTAATTAGTGTGATTAAATCATGATTAATTTCATTTTTGGTTTTATTGCTTCCTGCCGTTCTAACAATAAGACCCATCCCCTTTGGTATTTCAATCTCGTTTAGTATAGATCGAATTTTTTTTCTATCAGCAGGATTAAATATTTTTCTAGAAATTCCTCCTCCTTTTGGAGTGTTTGGCATTAATACAATATATTTACCCGCTATAGATATAAAGGTGCTTAAAGCAGCTCCTTTTTGACCTCTCTCATCTTTAATAACTTGAACAAGAATTACTTGATTAGGCTTTATAACCTCCTGAATTTTATATCTTTTAAATTTTATTTTATTTTCATTTTTTTTTTCTTTTAAATAATCAAAGTTTTCTTTTTCTTCTTGATTTTTTATTTCGATGGGATCTTCTAATTCTAAATTTCCTTTTGCAATACGCTCTTCCTCTTTTTCCTCATCTTTTTTAGATAATTCCTCTCGAGCCTTTTCTTCTTCTAATTTTATTATTTCAAGATCACTTCTTGGTATTTGGTAATAGTCAGATTGAATATCGTTAAAAGATAAGAAACCGTGTTTCTCTCTTCCAAAATCTACAAAGGCTGCTTGTAAAGAGGGTTCAATTCTACTTACTTTACCTAAATAAATATTATTTTTAATTAAATTATTTTTTAAACCTTCGTACTCGTAATCTTCAATATTATCGTTTGATTTAAGCACAACTCTAGTTTCATTTGGATGCGAAGCATCAATATATAAATTTTTGTCCATAGTGTTAGTTTTGATTTTTTTATTAAATAATTCATCGTAAATTTTGTTTGTTCTTTATGCCATATCTTTAACAAATTCCCGTATATAATGAAATTAAAATGAGCAATATTTTAAAAAAAATATTTATTGGTATTATTGGCATTTCACTAATTTTCTTTACTTTAATCGTTGCGATTTTGTGGAATTTTTCAAATAATATACCTGACTATAAGTTTTTAAAAAATTATAAACCACCAGTTTCAAGTAAAGTATACTCAGGAAATGGTGAATTGGTATCTGATTTCTCAAAAGAAAAAAGAATATTCATTCCTTATAGTTCGATTCCTCAAAATGTTATTAACGCTTTTTTATCTGCTGAGGATAAAAACTTTTTTTCACACCCAGGTGTAGACGCAAAAGGAGTGTTAAGGGCAATAATAAATAATGTTGGTAATGTCTTGACTTCCAAAAGATTAGAGGGAGCATCTACAATCACACAACAAGTAGCTAAAAATTTTTTATTAACTAATGAGGTAAGTATTAATAGAAAAATAAAAGAGGCAATTCTCGCTTTTAGAATTGAGAGGGCGCTTTCTAAGGAAAGAATACTTGAACTGTATTTAAATCAAATTTATTTAGGAAGTGGAGCTTATGGTGTGGCAGCAGCTAGTTTAGAATATTTTGACAAATCAATTAAAGAACTGAATTATATTGAGTCTGCGTTGCTCGCAGCATTACCAAAAGCACCCAGTAGATATAATCCATACCGCAATTATGATTTAGCTAAGTTTAGAAGAGATTTAGTATTAAAAAATTTATTAGAGAATAAATTCATCGACTTAGCTCAATTTGAAAATTTCAAATCACAAAAAATTATACTTAAAAAGGCAAAAAAAATTTTTTTAGAGGACGCACAATATTATATTGAAGACGTTAGAAAAAACGTAATCGAAACACTAACTTATGAAAAAGTTTATAAGCAAGGATTTAACATTAATACACCAATCAATTTAGAGTTACAAAAAATTGCTACCGAGTCATTAAGAGAGGGATTAATAGAATACGATAAAAGAAAAGGCTGGAGAGGACCAATTAAAAATAAAAAATTGACTATCAATTGGCATAAAAATTTTGACAAGTATGAATTAGAAAAGTCGATAAACTGGAAAATAGCTATTGTAAAAAAGATAAATAAATTTTCTGTTGAAATTGAAACTAGAGATAAAATAAAAGGTATTTTAAGATATCAAGACATCACTTGGACTAAAAAAGAATTTGATGATTTACTTAAAATTGGAGATGTTGTTTATGTTGAACAAATTTCAAAAAATAATTTTAGTTTAAAACAAATTCCTAAAATTAATGGCGGTATAGTTGTTATGGATCCTTATACAGGGAGAGTAATGGCTATTTCAGGAGGTTTTAGTTTTAAAAATAGTGAGTTCAATAGAGCTTCGCAGGCTCTGAGACAACCAGGATCAGCATTCAAACCTTTTGTATATGCTTTAGCTTTAGAAAATAACTTTACTCCCTCATCTTTAGTGTTAGATGCACCTCTAGTTTTAGATCAAGGATCAGATTTAAAAATGTGGAAACCAGAAAATTATGGAAAAAAATTTTATGGACCATCTACATTGAGGGTAGGTTTAGAGAAATCTAGGAATTTGATGACAGTTAGAATAGCTCAAAAATTAGGTATAAAAAATTTAGCAAAATTTTCAAAAAATCTTAATATATATGATAGTCCGGATGAACTGATATCCATATCTTTAGGATCTGCAGAAACTACTTTGTTAAGGCTGACGTCTGCTTACTCTGCTTTTGTTAATGGAGGCAAGTTAGTCAGACCGATTTTAATTGATCGTATCCAAGACAGTGAAGGAAATACGATTTTAAATAATGAAAAAAGAACTTGTAGCAATTGTGATATGATTTCATTCACTGGAAGCACATATCCTGAAATTAAAAATACTTATAAGCAAGTTTTTTCCCCTCAAACAGCTTATCAAGTTACCTCGCTTCTAGAGGGAGTGGTTAAAAGAGGGACTGGAAAAAAATTGAGAGATCTTAACTTAAATTTAGCAGGTAAAACTGGTACAACTAATGAAAATACTGATACTTGGTTCATTGGTTTTACCTCAAACCTTGTAATAGGTGTCTATGTTGGTATGGATAATCCTGAACCTTTAGGTAAATTTGAAACTGGTTCAAAAACAGCTTTACCTATATTTCAAAAATTTGTTCAATCAGCTGTAAAAAAATCAGATGCCAGACCATTTAAAGTCTCAAAAGGTATTACAATGATGGTTGTTGATCCATTAACTGGTCAAAAAGCTAAATTTACATCCAAGAACACAATTTTAGAGGCTTATAAAAGTAAAAATGTTATTGATGGAAAAGTATCATATTCAAATAATAATAGATTAGATACTAATAATATATTAAAGTTTTACTAATGGATTCAAAATATTTAGAATTTAAAAAAGATATTGAAAAGATTAATCATAGAGTGAAGGAGTATCTTTGAAAAGAATGATATCTATATAAAATTAGAAAATCATAACAAAGAGATGCTTGATGCAAATTTTTGGAAAGATAAATCAAACTCTCAGAAAGTTATTAAAGAAAAAAAATTGTACGAAGAATTAGTAAGTTCGTACGAAAAATCTATTAATAATTTAAAAGACTTTGATGAACTTAATAAATTGGCTATCGAAGAAAGAAACACAAATTTTCAAAATGAATTATTAAAAAACATTAAAGGTTTAAAAGAATTAGTTAAAAAAAATGAGATAAAATGTTTTTTATCAAGCGAAGCAGACTCCCTTGATTGCTATATAGAGATTCATGCAGGCGCGGGTGGTACAGAAAGTCAAGATTGGGCAGAAATGTTGAGAAGAATGTATCTAAAATGGTCTTTTCAAAAAAAATTTAAATCAAGTTTGATTAGTGAACACAAAGGTGATGAGGCTGGAATTAAATCATCTACAATTAAAATTGAGGGAGATTATATTTTTGGTTGGTTAAAAAAAGAGTCAGGTATTCATAGACTGGTGAGAATTTCACCATTCGACTCTGGTGCTAGAAGACACACAAGTTTCGCAAGTGTTTGGGTTTATCCGGTAGTAGATGAAAATATCAATATAGAAATATTGGATAAAGATTTAAGAATTGATACTTATCGTTCGAGTGGAGCAGGCGGACAACATGTTAATACAACAGATAGTGCTGTAAGAATTACTCATTTACCAACAAAAATTGTTGTTCAGTGCCAAAATGAAAGATCTCAACATAAAAATAAAGAAACATGTTTAAATATGCTTAAAGCAAGACTTTATGATTTTGAAATAAAAAAGAAGGAAAAAGAAAATCAAAGTCATGAAACAGCAAAATCAGAAATTGGATGGGGTCATCAGATTAGATCTTATGTCTTACAACCTTATAGACTTGTAAAGGACAATAGATCAAATCACGAAAGTTCAGATCCAGATAAAGTATTAAACGGAGATATTGATCAGTTTCTAGAGAAATCATTGTATCAAGATATATGAAAATAATTTCAAAAATTACAATAATATTTACTCTAGTTACTATTATATTTTTAACTTATTTTAGCCTAGTAGGTATTGAAACAGATCAATTTAACAATCAAATAAAAAGTAAATTGACAAGTATAAATAAGAATCTTGACCTTGAACTAAGGCAAGTAAATTTAAAGCTTAATCCATTAAAATTAAAAATAAATGTAAAAATTTTAGGGTCGAAAATTAAAAATAAAAAAGAGGTCTTAGAAACTGAAAGTATTAAAACTAAAATATCATTAATTTCTTTTTTTAAAAAAGAATTCGTGATTAAAAATCTTGATATTTCAACCAAGTCTATAAATATTCAAGATTTAATATCATTTACAAAAACTTTTTATAATAACCCAAATATCATAATTTTTGAAAAATTTTTTCAAGTTAAAGGTTTTATTGTAACAGATTTAAGAATTAATTTTGATAATAAGGGAAATATAAGAAATGATTATTTTGCAAAAGGATATGTAAAAGATACAAAATTGAGTTTTTTTAAGATTATAAATTAGATGACTTTAATTTTGTATTTAAAATTGAGAAAGATAACATAGAAATACAAGATATAAAATTTAGATTAAATGATATTAATTTTATTTCAGATAAAATAAATTTAAAAAAAAATAATCAAGGATATACATTAAAAGGAAACCTTAATAATAAGATTGTTGAGTTAAACAATCAAAATCTTGATTTATTTGATGAAAAAATTATCTCAGATTTAGGCGTTGAAAAAATAATTTTTGGCTCGAAAAATGAATTTTCATTCAATTTTGATAAAGATTTTAAAATTTCAAGTGAGTATATACTTTCTAATATTGATATTAAAAATTTTCAAATTACAAATAATTTTAAATTAAAAAATGTTTTCCCAAAAATTAATGATAAAATTTTCATTGAAAATAATAATGTAAAAATAGAATATAATAAAAATAATCTTTATATTGAAGGAAAGGGTGATATTTATCTGCAAAATAATAAAGATTATATTGATTTTAAAGTTGAAAAAAAAAATCAAAAAATAAATTTTGAGGGCTTGATAAAATTAGACAAAGATCCTTTCATCATAAATTTCTTAAACTTTAAAAAAGATCAAAATTATGAGACAAAAATTGAATTTAATGGATATAGGGACGCAACAAAAAAAATTTTTCTAAATTCGATTAGGCTCGATGAAAATAAAAACACTATTGAGGCAAAAAATATCCAACTTTCTTCTAACTTTAAGATAAAAAGTATTAAAAATATTGATGCTGATTATATAGACATCCAAGATCAACAAAATATTTTTAACATAAAAAAAACTAACGATAAATATGTACTACAGGGCAGTAGTTTTAATGGGGATAGTCTACTTGAAAATATTTTGGTTGGTGATGAGAGTAAAGATTATTTTAATGAAGATTTTGAATTGATTCTAAAAATTAAAAACGTTCGTTTAGATAGCGAGTTTAATTTAAAAAATTTATCCGGTAATTTAAAATTTAAAAAAAAAAGATTATTTGAAGGAAATCTCAAAGGAGATTTTACAAACCAAAAAAAGATGAAATTTACAGTTATTACGAAAGATAATGAAACTATCACTACTTTATTTTTAGATTTTGCTCAACCAATAGTTAAAAAATATAAATTTATTAAAGGTTTTGATGATGGAATTTTAGACTTTTATAGTGTTAAAGATGGCGATGTTTCGAATTCTACTCTTAAAATTTATGATTTTAAGTTAAAAGAACTTCCTACTTTAACCAAATTACTAACTCTTGCTTCTCTACAAGGTATTGCCGATATTTTGTCTGGTGAGGGAATAAGATTTGATGAATTTGAGATGAATTTTGAAAATAAAGAAAAGTTAATGACTATAAATGAAATCTATGCAATTGGTCCTGCGATATCTGTATTGATGAATGGGTATGTCGAAAAAGATAAGTTGATTAGCCTGAGGGGAACATTAGTTCCAGCAACTACAATTAATAAAGCAATAGGGACCATCCCTGTTTTGGGGAAAATATTAGTTGGCTCGAAAACTGGGGAGGGAGTTTTTGGTGTAAGTTTTAAGGTTAAAGGTCCACCTAAAAATTTAGAGACATCTGTTAATCCTATTAAGACTTTAACTCCAAGATTTATAACCAGAACTCTGGAAAAAATTAAAAAAAACTAATTCAATTCAATTCTAATATGTCTTTTTTTTCCAACCGATAATTTAACATAGTTATCTTTAAAAATTTTATCTGAAATTATAAATTTTTCATCCTCAATAATTTGATTATTTATTTTGACAGCTTTCCCTTTGATCAATCTCCTTACCTCACTTTTTGATTGCTCAAATTTTGCCAAAACAACCAAATCAATAATATTTATATTTTTATTCAATATACTTTTACTCAGTTCAATTGAGGGGAGACTTGAACCTGAAGAATTGTCTGAAAATGTTTCTTTTGCAATTTTTTCTGATTTCAATGACTCTTTTTTACCATGAAGCATTTCAGTTGTTTTATTTGCAAGTAAAATTTTTAAATGATTTATATTTTGGTCACTAAAATTTTCAATTTCTTCAATTTCAATATCCGTGAAAAATTTTAAGAATTTTTTTACATCTCTATCATCTGTATTTCGCCAAAATTGCCAATAGTCGTATGGTGAAAGAAATTTTTTATCAAGCCAAACTGCGCCATCAGCAGTTTTGCCCATTTTGGCTCCACTTGCTAAAGTAATTAATGGAGTGGTTAAACCAAAAGCTTCTTTATCAGAATATTTTTTGATTAAATCAACACCATTAATTATATTTCCCCACTGGTCTGACCCACCTATTTGCAATATGCAATCTTCTTTATTGTTTAATTCTAAAAAATCGTATGCCTGGAGTATCATATAATTGAACTCCATGTAACTTAACGACTGCTCTCTTTCCAAACGTGTTTTAACACTATCAAATGATAGCATTTTATTTATAGTGAAGTGTTTACCAATTTTTCTTAAAAAATTAATATAATTAAGGTTCTTTAACCATTTATAATTATCCACAAATATTGGTTTCGTTTTCTTATTTTTTTTATCTAAAAATTTTTCTAATATATTTTTAATATTTTTTGCATTTTTTAAAATCTCTTTTTCAGATAGTAATTTACGTGTCTTATCTTTTCCAGATGGGTCCCCAATTCTTGTGGTGCCCCCTCCTAATAACACTATAGGTCTGTGACCATGCTTTTGGAGAAGTCTTAAACACATTATTTGAAGTAAACTACCTACATGAAGACTTTCAGCGGTGCAATCAAAACCTATATATGCCGAAATTTTTTTTTTGTCTAATAACTCTGAGAGGTCATTCTCACTAGTACATTGATAAAAAAAACCTCTTTCTTTAAACTCTTTTAAAAATTTATTCATAAGCTTATAGTCTTACAATATACAAATTTTTTTAAAAAAAAATAAGAATGGGTAAGTTATATACAGCATTAGGATTAATGAGCGGAACTTCAATGGATGGTGTAGATGCATCTATTATAAAGTCAGATGGTGAGCGAGCATATTCACCTTTATTTGACAGGTATTTTGAGTATGGGGATAAAATAAGACAAAAAATACTTAATACTAGAGCAAAAATTTTAGTTCCAGATCACCTTATTAAATATGAGAGTGAAATTAAAGATATCGAAAGAGAAATTACACTCTTCCATTCAAATGTAGTTAAGGAAATTTTAAACAATAATAAAATAGATGTAGATTTATTAGGCTTTCATGGACAAACGATATTTCACGATAGTAAAAAAAAAATTACTAAACAATTAGGTGATGGAAAACTCTTATCACAATTAACAAAAAAAAAGGTAGTTTTTGATTTTAGACAAAACGATTTAAAGAATGGAGGTCAAGGTGCTCCATTAACACCAATTTTTCATAACTTAATTGCAAATAAATATCTAAAAGAAAAATTGGATAAATCTTATTCTGTTAATTTTCTTAATATTGGGGGAATTTCAAATATTACACAAACAGTTAAATGGGATGAATTAGATAAAAAAAAGAATCATATAAAGGCATGTGATATAGCTCCAGGAAATTGTTTGATTGATGAGTGGGTTAGAAAAAAATCAAAAAAGAAATATGATATTGGTGGAACACTAGCAAGTATTGGTAAAACAGATGAATTAATTCTAAATCAAGCTTTAGAGAATTTTAATATTGGTCCACCTTATAAAGATTCATTAGATATAAAAGATTTTGATATATCTTTTGCAAAGGGTCTTTCTTTAGAAGATGGAACATCTACATTAGCAGATTTTACATCATCACAAATTTCAAAAGCTCTCAAATATTTTAAAGATCCAGAAAAAAATACAATATTTTTGGTTTGTGGTGGAGGAAGAAAAAATAAATATTTAATGAAATCAATCTTTAGATCATTTGATATTATTAAAGATACAAAAAAAATAAACTTTTATCCTGTCGAGGAGTATGGAATTGACGGTGACTTTGTAGAGTCACAAGCTTTCGGATATCTTGCAATTAGATCTATTTTAAAATTACCTATTTCTTTTCCTAATACTACTGGATGTAAAAAACCGATTTCTGGCGGTGAAATAGTTCAGAACTTTTAATATAAAGCAGTTTCTTTTTTAATGTATTTATCTAAAACTTTAACTAAACTGGTCTCATTTTTTGAAAAAAAATGGTTAGCATCTTGGACAGCTTGAAACTCAACTTTTATACCTTTTTGGTCACTCAGTCTTTTATTTAATTCATTGATATAATCAACTGGTACTAGTTCATCTTTTTTTCCATAAACCATTAATCCAGAAGTTGGACAGGGTGATAAAAAAGAAAAATCGTAAACGTTTGGCTGAGGTGATATTGCGATAAATCTATTTATTTCTGGTCTTCTCATTAAAAGTTGCATTGCAATTAATGATCCAAAAGAAAAACCAGAGACCCAACATTGTGAATTATCAAAATTTTCTCTCTCTAGCCAATCTAATGCAGCAGCTGCATCAGCAAGTTCACCTTGTCCATTATCAAATTCACCATCACTTTTTCCAACACCTCTAAAATTTACACGACAAACTGAGAAGTTGTTATCCATGAAAGAGTGAAATGTTTCCACAACAACTTTGTTATTCATTGTTCCTCCATACTGGGGATGTGGTTGTAATATCAATGCTATTGGTGAAGTACTTTTTTTACTTTTGAAATATTTAGCTTCGAGTCTTCCAGCAGGACCAGGAATAAAAATTTCTAAAATTTTATTATCCATATTTGTTATTGATAACTATTCTCAAAAAAAAATTAGACATATCACATGTACGTGACAAATTGTTATTTTTTTTTGTTGTCAGATACTTGACTAATTTAGTCAGGTTTATATATATCCTTGGAAAATAAAGACTTATGAGACTAACATCTAAAGGCAGATATGCGGTAATGGCTTTAGTGGACCTGGCAAAGTTTAATGATATCAATCCAGTTTCTTTGAGAGACATATCATTAAGGCAAGGCATTTCCCTCGATTATTTAGAACAAATTTTTTCTAAACTAAGAAAAAAAGCAATTGTTCAAAGCGTTAGAGGAAATCAGGGCGGCTATGTTTTGAATAAAAAAGCCAATGAAATAAAACTTACCAACATTTTTGATGCTGTTGATGAAAAAGTAAAAACTGTGCAGTGTAAAAAAGAGTCAAAAAAAGGTTGTAATGGAAAACCCACAAAATGTTTAACTCATAATTTATGGGATGAGCTTGAAAATCATATTAATGATTTTTTTGAGAAAAAAAGTTTAGAAGATTTAATAAAAGATAATTTTGAGAGAAGAATTTAAATGGATACTAGGGAAAAAGATATAGAAAAGTTAAAAGATTATAAATACGGATTTACTACTGATATTGAAAATATCAAGGCTCCAAAAGGTTTGAACGAGGATGTAATAAAATTTATTTCTAATATTAAAAAAGAGCCGCAGTGGATGCTAGACTTTAGATTAAAAGCTTTTAAGCGATTAAAACTTTTAAAAGAACCTAATTGGCAAAAACCAAAATATCCTAAAATTGATTATCAAGATTTATATTACTACTCAGCCCCAAAAAGCATGAAGGACAAACCAAAAAGTTTAGATGAGCTTGATCCTAAACTTTTGGAGACTTATAAAAAACTTGGGATTCCATTACAAGAACAAGCAAGATTAAATGGAATTGCTGTTGATGCTGTGTTTGACTCTGTTTCAGTCGCTACTACTTTTAAGGGTGAATTGACCAAACATGGAATAATTTTTTGCTCAATGTCAGAGGCTATTCAAAAACATCCTGATCTAGTAAAAAAATATTTAGGCACTGTAATACCAGTTACTGATCATTTCTTTGCCACACTAAATTCTGCTGTTTTTACAGATGGGTCATTTGTTTATATTCCTGAGGGTGTTAAGTGCCCAATGGAACTGTCAACTTATTTCAGAATTAATGCATCAGAGACAGGACAGTTTGAAAGAACATTAATCATTGCTGATAGAGGTAGTTACGTCAGTTATCTTGAGGGATGTACCGCTCCAATGAGGGATGAAAATCAATTACATGCAGCAAATGTAGAATTGATTGCTTTAGATGATGCAGAAATAAAATATTCAACTGTTCAAAATTGGTATCCTGGAGATGAAAATGGTAAAGGAGGGATTTATAATTTTGTTACTAAAAGAGGATTATGTAAGGGAAAAAATTCTAAAATTTCTTGGACACAAGTTGAAACTGGTTCAGCTATAACTTGGAAATATCCAAGCTGTATATTAAAAGGTGATAATTCAATTGGTGAATTTTATTCTATAGCAATAACAAATAACCATCAGAAAGCAGACACTGGAACAAAGATGATTCATTTAGGAAAAAATACTAAGAGTAAAATTATCTCAAAAGGTATAAGTGCCGGATTTTCTGATATGACTTACAGGGGTTTGGTAGATATTAATTCAAAAGCCAAAAACTCTAGCAATTATACACAGTGTGACTCCTTGTTAATGGGAAATAAATGTGGTGCACACACAGTCCCATATATTAAAAATAAGAATTTTGATTCAAATATTGCACACGAAGCTACAACATCAAAAATAAGTGAAGAACAATTACATTATTGCCAACAAAGAGGTCTTAATCCTGAGGAGGCTGTAGGATTAATTGTTAATGGTTTTTGTAAGGAAGTACTACAACAATTACCAATGGAGTTTGCAGTGGAAGCTCAGAAGCTTGTAGGTATTAGCTTAGAGGGGAGTGTTGGTTAATGCTTAAAATAAACAATTTAAATGCCAATATTGAGAATAAATCCATATTAAATGGGTTTTCTTTAGATATAAATCCTGGCGAAATTCATGCAATTATGGGTCCTAACGGGTCAGGAAAAAGCACATTATCTAATATTCTATCAGGAAAAAAAGGGTACGAGGTATCAGGTGAAATTTTATTTGAAAATAAAAATTTGTTTGATCTTGAGACAGAAGAAAGAGCACATAAAGGAATATTTTTAGCTTTTCAATATCCTTTAGAAATTCCAGGAGTAAATACAAATATATTTTTAAAAACATCACTGAACGCAATTAGAAAAGCACGTGGAGAAAAAGAATTAGATGCGATTGAATTTTTAAAGCTTGTTAAACAAAAAGCTAAAGAATTAAAATTTGATGAGGAAAAACTTAAAAGACAATTAAATGTTGGATTTTCAGGTGGAGAAAAAAAGAAAAATGAAATTTTACAAATGTCTATGTTGGCTCCAAAATTATCTATTTTAGATGAAACGGACTCAGGTTTAGACATAGATGCTTTAAAAATAGTAGCTGATGGAGTTAATACATTAAGAAACAAAAATAATTCTTTTTTAATAATTACTCACTATCAAAGATTACTAGATTATATAAAACCTGACTTTGTTCATGTTTTGATGAATGGAAAAATAATTAGATCTGGTGGCCCAGAATTAGCAATAGAGCTTGAAAAAAAAGGTTATGAAAGTTTTAATTAAATGAGCGAGCAATTACAGTCAGATTTTGATAAATTAGTAAAAACTTCAAAATTTTCTAGTGAAGAAATTAAGTTTAAAAAAAATTTTTTAGATAATTTCATTAAAAATGGTTTTCCAAATAGAAAGCAAGAAGATTGGAAGTTTTTAGATATTAGTCAGATTATTAAAAAGAATATTAGCGATTTAAGTTTTTTCAATGACTATTCACAATCAAATAAAATTGATCCATCTTTTTTAGTTGATGGTTTGGAACATAATAAGATTATATTTATAAATGGAAAAATTGAAAAAATTGATTTTAACTTCGAAGACCAAAATAAAATAGAAATAATTGATAAAACTAAAAAAGATATATCATTTGATTATGAAAATTCATTAATCGATTTGAATAGTGCATTTATTGATAAAGTTTTTAAAATTTTAATTAAAAAAAATTATTCTCTAAAGAAACCTTTAATAATTTATCATTTAACAAATGATAAAATAAAGTCCACTAATATCAATTTGAGATTAGATTTTGAATTAGCTGAAAATAGTTGTTTAAAACTGGTAGATTATTTTGCCAACACCACAGCGAAAAACTTTATTAATATTTTTTATAACTTCAATTTAGAAAAAGACTCAATTCTAAAAAACTATAAAATTGATAAATTTAGAAATAATAATTTAAAATACTCTTTTAATAATATTGAACAGGATAATAACAGTGTTTCAGAAACATTCATATTATCTGCTGGTTCAGATTATTTTAAAAATGAGATTAATTGTAATTTAAATGGTGAGTATTCATCAGCATTCATTAATGGTATTTTTTCCTTAAAGGAAAATCAACAACACGAAATTAGAACTACAATCAATCATTTAGTAGAAAACACAAAAAGTTATCAGCTTATAAAAAGTGTTCTTGGAAAAAATTCAAAATCTGCATATCAAGGAAGAATATTTGTAAATTCAAAAGCTCAAAAAACCGATGGATATCAATTGAGTAAAGCAATACTGCTAGATGAAACATCAGAGTTTAATGCAAAGCCAGAATTAGAAATTTATGCTGATGATGTTAAATGTTCTCACGGATCAGCATCTGGTAGCTTAGATGAAAATTCAATTTTTTACTTAATGTCTCGTGGTTTGAATTATCAACAGTCAAAAGAACTTTTGATTAATGGTTTTTTAATGGATGTTGTTGAAAAGATTACAGACGTAGAAATAAAAAACTTAATTATAAATATTATTGGATTAAAACAATGAACATAAATAACATTAGAAAAGAGTTTCCGATTTTTGATGAAAAAATTCAGAATAATGATTTAGTTTACTTAGATAGCGCTAACTCATCTCAAAAACCTAGGGTAGTTGTAGATAGAATAAATGATTTTTATTCTAAACAGTTTTCAAATGTAGGTAGAAGCATACATTATTTGGCTGTTGCAGCCACTAATTTGTATGAAAATACAAGAACTTCTGTACAAAAATATATAAATGCGAAAGATAAAAATGAAATTGTATTTACTAAAGGTGCTACAGAAGCTTTAAACTTGGTCGCCAACACTTTAGGTCAAGCGATCTTGGAGCCAAATGACGAAATTTTAATTACAGAGCTAGAACATCACTCAAATTATGTTCCATGGCATTTTTTAAGAAAATCTAAAAATATAAAAATAAAGTTTGCAGAGATAAATGAAGATGGAGATATTCCGATTGAAAATATAGAAAAAGAAATTTCAGATAAAACTAAAGTAATAGCAATAACTCATTTATCCAATGTCACTGGTGCGGTTTTGCCAATCAAAGAGATAACTCAATTAGCACATTCAAAGGGCATAGTTGTTGTAGTAGATGGATGTCAGGGAGGACCACATTTAAAATTAGATATGCAAGACCTGGATTGCGATTTTTACGCAATATCATGTCATAAAATGTATGGCCCGACAGGACTTGGAGTTTTGTATGGAAAAAAGAAATGGTTAGAGCAACTTCCACCATATCAAGGAGGTGGAGGAATGATAAATGAAGTTAAAAAAGATAGAATTTCTTATGGTGAGCTTCCAAATAAGTATGAAGCTGGAACAATGGCTACAGCTCAAGTCATCGCGTTTGACCAATCAATAAAATTTTTAGAAAGTATTGGAATTGATAATATTATTAAACATGAAAAAGAATTAATAGAATACGGCCAAGAAATTTTAAAAAAAAATAATTCTGTGAAGCTAATTGGAAATCCAAAAGAGCGAGGCGGAGTTCTATCTTTTACTGTAGAAGGGGTACATCCACATGACATTGCAACAATTCTAGATGAAACTGGAGTTGCTATTAGAGCAGGTCATCATTGTTGTCAAATACTTCATGACAAACTAGGTATACCCGCAAGTGCGCGAGCATCATTAGGAGTTTATAATACCAAAGATGATTTAGATAAACTAAATGAAGGTATTAATAACTGTAAAAAAATTTTTGATTTATAATGAATTTAAAAGAATTATATCAAGAAATAATTTTGGAGCATGGAAAGAACCCTCGAAATTTAGGGAAAACAGAAAATTTTAATAAAGATGCAAAAGGTAATAATCCATTATGTGGAGATAATGTACATGTATATCTTAAATTAAATGACCAAAGAAAAGTTGAGGATATTTCTTTTGAAGGAAGTGGATGTGCAATATCAATGGCATCAGCTTCTATAATGACTGATTTGATTAAAGGCAAAAGTGATAATGAAGCTAAAGAAATAATAGAGGATTTTTTAGGGATGATTAAAGAAAATCCTGAACTTAAAAATAATATTTTAAAAGAGGACGATAAAACAAAATTGATGTGTTTATCAGGTGTTAAACAATATCCAATGAGAGTTAAATGTGCTACCTTATCATGGCACACTTTGGTATCTGCAATGGAAAATGATGGGAAAGAAATAACTACAGAAGATTAATTATGGAAGTAAAAAACAAAATAATTGAGGAAATTAAAAAAATTTATGATCCTGAATTACCAGTGAACATATATGAACTTGGTTTAATTTATGATATACAAGTAAGTGGTCGTAAAGCTGAAATTAAGATGACATTAACTACACCAAATTGTCCTGTTGCAGAAAGTTTACCAAAAGAGGTAAAAGAGGGTGCAATGCAAGTAGAGGGAATAGATGATGTAAATCTTGAATTGGTTTGGGATCCACCTTGGAATAAAGATATGATGTCAGATGCAGCGAAATTGGAGTTAAACTTATAATGAACCCTATTATTAAATTAAGTGATAATGCAGCTTTAAGAATTAAAGAAATAATGTCTAACGCTGAAAAAAATGCGATAGGTGTAAGAGTTTCTGTAAAATCAGGTGGTTGTGCAGGTATGTCATACGTAATGGAATATTCAAAAGAGGTAAATCCTAATGATGAGTTGATAGAAGATAAAGGAGTAAAAGTTTACATTGACTCTGCAGCAGTTATGTATCTTTTAGGCACTGAGATGGATTATAAAAAGGAAGATTTTTCATCATCATTTGTCTTCAATAATCCTAATGAATCCGAACGTTGTGGCTGTGGGGAGTCTTTTAAAATATAGTCCCATTTTAAACATATCAGAGTTGCAATAAACGCATAGACTGATAATATCTATCCATGAACGTCTTTGAAATCAGAAATTTGCAAAACAACGAAGACAGAAAAGAGAAGAGAAAAACTTTTTTAAGATCTCTTATAAAGTCTGTTGATACTGGAGCAAATGGAACACTTGATTACATTGTTAAAAAAGGTTCTGGCAAAAACAAAATTGCTAAAACTAGACAATAAAATTAACAACTGTAATACATCTCAAACTCTATAGGATGAGGTGTGTGCTCAAAATTGTGTATTTCTTCAAACTTTAACGCAATGTAAGCATCTATTTGATCATCAGTAAATACATTACCTTGTTTTAAGAAATCTCTATCTTTATCAAGACTTTCCATTGCTTCTCTTAAAGATCCACAAACAGTTGGGATTTTCTTAACTTCATCTTCTGATAAAGCATAAAGATCTTTATCAAATGATTTACCTGGATCAATTTTATTCTTAATTCCATCTAATCCAGCCATTAACATTGAAGCGAATGTTAAATATGGATTACCAGCAGCATCACCAAATCTAATTTCACATCTAGCTGCTTTTTTACTTAAAGTGATAGGAATTCTGCAGGATGCTGATCTGTTTCTTGCTGAATAAGCTAATAAAACCGGAGCTTCAAATCCTGGAATTAGTCTTTTGTAACTATTCGTTGTAGCATTTGAAAAAGCATTTATAGCTTTTGCATGTTTTAAAATTCCGCCTATATAGTGTAAAGCTGTATCAGATAAACCAGCATATTTGTCACCAGAAAATAATGCTTTATCACCTTTCCAAATAGATTGGTGAACGTGCATACCTGAACCATTGTCACCTTTAACAGGTTTTGGCATAAATGTGGCTGTCTTACCAAATGAGTGAGAAACCATGTGAACAGCATATTTATAAAGTTGTAGGTTATCTGCTTGGTCTACAAGTGTTCCAAAATACATTCCAAGTTCATGTTGACTTGGTGCAACTTCGTGGTGGTGTTTTTCAACTTTAATCCCCATTTCTTTCATTGCTTTTAAATATTCACTTCTCATGTCCTGTTCACTATCAACAGGAGGAACTGGGAAATAACCGCCTTTAATTCCTGGTCTGTGACCCATGTTACCATTTTCATACTCTTTTCCTGAATTGTAAGGGCCTTCCTTACTATCTATCTTAAAACCAGTTTCATTCATGTCATTTTTAAATCTTACATCGTCAAATACGAAAAATTCAGCCTCAGGACCAAAAAATGCTTTATCTCCAATTCCTGAACTTTTTAAATACGCTTCAGCTTTTTTAGCTGTTCCTCTAGGATCTCTCTCGTAAGGATCTTTTTTAATTGCATCTAAAACATCACAAAAAAGGTTTAATGTGTTATGAGATGTAAAAGGATCTACAATTGCTCTAGAATTATCTGGTTTAAGGATCATGTCAGACTCATTAATAGCTTTCCAACCAGCTATAGATGAACCATCAAAAAAAATTCCATCTTTTAACATATCCTCATCAACCATTTTGGCATCCATGGTTACATGTTGAAGCTTACCTCTTGGATCAGTGAATCTTAAATCTACGTATTCAATTTCTTTGTCTTTTATAATTTTTAGTACATTGCTTGAACTCATTTCTGCCTCCGTAATTCAATGGTTGTGATACCAAATAAAGATTGATAAATAATCCTCTTTTACTTAATAACACCTATGCATTTTTAACATAAGTGTATAATGAAATTAGATAAATAACTAACAATTAGAAGTTGAAAATGACTCCAAAGGATAAAGAGCCCGTTAAAAGAGTTGAAAAGATTATAAAAGAATTTGATGAGAATTTAAACGTAAGCCTCTTAAAAACATCAGCAAGAACAGCCTCAGAGGCAGCCACTTCCTTAAATTGCGATGTTGGAGCAATCGTCAAAAGCTTACTTTTTAGGACCGATAATAAATATACTTTATTTTTAGTGGCCGGAGATAAGAAGGCTTCTTTAAAAAAGATAAAAAAAAATATTAAATTTTTTGATGTTTCAATGGCTTCAGCTGAGGAAGTAAAAAACATAACTGGATATACTATCGGAGGTGTTTCTCCAGTAGGTCATATAAAAAATATTGATATTTACATTGATAAATCATTAGAAAGATTCGACTTTTTGTTTGCTGCAGCTGGACATCCAAATTGCATATTCAAAATAACCTTTTTAGATTTAAAAAAAATTACAAAGGGTGTAATTGAAGATATAATAGAATGAAACAACCAACTTTATTTGATTACCTTTTATTAATTTTTTTAGCATTAATTTGGGCATCTGCTTTTTTTAATATAAAAATTGCAACCTATTCATTCGGGCCTATCACAATTGCATTTTTGAGAGTTTTTTTTGGTGCAATACCCGTTCTGTTGCTTTGTTATTACAAAAAAATAAAAGTGGAGGCATTTTCCAAAGACTGGCACTGGTTCGCTATGATTGGTTTTATAAATTTAGTTGCACCCTTTTATCTAATTGCTTACGGTGTGCAATCGGTTCAAAGCAATTTAGCTGCAATATTAATGTCAACAACACCATTAAGTTCTACAGTATTAGGTCACTTTTACACCAAAAATGAAAAATTTAATTTTGTTAAAACGATTGGTATTTTAATAGGTTTTTCCGGAATACTATATTTATTCTCAGACAACATTTTAATTAACGAAAATAATATTTTATCTGCATTATTAATTCTCTTGGGTTCAACTTGTTATGTAATAGGTGGAGTTTTAACTCTTAAAATTAGTAAGAAAAAAAATGAAAATGTGACAGGTTCAATATTAATTTGGGCTGTGATAATTTTGATACCAATTGTAAGCTTTGCAGAACAACCTTGGAATATAAATCCTAGACTAGATTCTACTATATCAGTAATGTATTTGGGTTTAGTCTCGACTGGAATAGCATGGCTGTTGAGATTTAAAATTTTAGTGAAAAATGGGTTAATCTTCCAATCACAAGTCTCGTATTTAATTCCAATTTTTGGAACAATTCTAAGTTATATATTTTTAAAAGAGCTAATTACTTTTAAAGTTTTGATCTCTTTAATCGCTGTTTCAATTGGTATTTATTTTGTTAGACGAGCTGATAATAAAGTAAGTAAAATTAGGGTTGATTAGTACAATCCAAGGTTGAAAACATTATTGACCCATTTACAACATTATTAAAAAGGTCTTTAATTATATTTATAAAAATGGCTAAGAAAAAAAGGAAAAAAGCTGTAAATAAAAAAAGAAAGAAAACAAAAAAGTCGATTAAAAAAAGAAAAAAACTTAAAGCGGTACGACAAAAAAAACTTTCTTCAGTAAAAAAACCTAAAAAAAATCTTAAGTCAAAATCAAAAAAACGTAAAACAAGAGGAGTAAAAATGAGTGCAGAAGCGATGAAAGTGTCATCTGTATTAGATACCTCTCATTTAAAGGTTAAATTTCCATTTAAAGCTAAATATGGAAATTACATAAATGGAAAATTTGTGGAACCTAAATCAGGCAAATATTTTGATAATGTTAGTCCGATTTCTAATGAGAAAATCTGTTCAGTTGCGCGTTCAAATGAGCAAGACGTTGAAGCGGCATTAGATGCAGCTCACGCAGCTTTCCCTGAGTGGGGAAAGACAGACATCACTACAAGATCAAACATCTTGTATAAAATTGCTGATGTTTTGGAAAAAAATCTAAACTTATTAGCTGTAGCTGAATGTTTAGATAATGGAAAACCTATCAGAGAATGTATGGCGGCAGATTTACCTTTGGTTATTGATCATTGGAGATATTTTGCTGGGGTAATTAGAGCGGAAGAAGGATCTATCGCTGAGATTGCTAATAACCAATATTCATACAATTTTCATGAACCATTAGGAGTAGTTGGTCAGATAGTTCCGTGGAATTTCCCATTATTAATGGCAACATGGAAGTTAGCACCAGCACTTGCTGCAGGAAACTGTTCAGTTTTAAAACCAGCTGAGCAAACTCCAGCATCAATTATGGTAATGATGGAACTAATTGGAGATTTATTACCTCCAGGAGTAGTTAACATTGTTAGTGGTTTTGGATTAGAAGCAGGTAAACCTTTAGCGTCCTCTAAAAGAGTAGCTAAAGTTGCATTTACTGGTGAAACAACAACTGGAAGATTGATTATGCAGTATGCTGCACAAAACATAATTCCAATTACTTTGGAATTAGGTGGAAAATCTCCGAATATTTTCTTTGAAGATGTTATGGAAAAAGATGATGACTTCTTTGATAAATGTATCGAAGGTTTTGTCATGTTCAATCTTAACCAAGGTGAGGTTTGTACTTGTCCAAGCAGAGCTTTAATTCAAGAGTCGATTTATGATAAATTCATGGAAAGAGCTATTGCTAGAACTAAAGCTGTTGTTCAAGATAATCCTTTAAAAATGGAAACAATGATTGGAGCTCAAGCATCTGTAGAGCAAATGGAGAAGATAAAATCTTATCTAGAGCTTGGAAAAAAAGAAGGTGCTAAAGTTCTGACTGGTGGTAGCGTTGCTAAGTTAAATAGTGGATTGGAAAAAGGAAACTATATCCAACCTACTGTTTTCGAAGCTAAAAATGACATGCGTATATCACAAGAAGAAATCTTTGGACCTGTTGTATCTGTGATTAAATTTAAAGATGAAGCAGAAGCATTAAAAATTGCTAATGATACTCTTTATGGTTTAGGCGCAGCTGTATGGACCAGAAATGGAAACATAGCTCACAGAATGGGAAGAGCGATACAAGCAGGGATAGTATGGACTAATTGCTATCATGCTTATCCTGCTCACTCTCCATTTGGTGGTTACAAACAATCTGGAGTTGGTAGAGAAACACACAAAATGATGCTTAATCACTATAGACAGAATAAGAACTTACACGTTTCTTATGCTGAGAAAAAATTAGGCTTCTTTTAAACAAATAATATATACTGGCCCATGATTCGACGTCATGGGCCAGAGAAAAAATATGAAAGTATCAGCAACACGTTCGGCTTTGAGCTTATTATCTGAATTAAAAGAAAAGTATGGTGAAAAATTAATGTTTCACCAATCTGGAGGATGTTGTGATGGAAGTGCGCCCATGTGTTTTCAGGAAGGTGAATTTCCTTTAGGTGATAATGATATAAAGTTAGGTGAAATTGGAGGTGTCCCGTTTTATATGAATGGAGACCAATATGAAAAATGGAAACACACTGATTTAACAATAGATGCAGTTAAAGGTATTGGTGGAATGTTTTCGTTGGATAATGGTACAGGAAGAAGATTTTTAACAAAATCTGAAATTTGTCTTGTTGTCGATAATGATAATCCTAATCACTAATTAATAAGCTAAATAATTTTACATGTCTGTTTTTTTAAGTTCTCAAAAAGTAATTAAAGAATGGATTGATTATAATAATCACATGAATGTTTCTTACTACCTTTTAATTTTTGATAAATATGGTGCAGATACGTTAAATAATATCTTCAAAATGGGAGAACATTCAGCAAAAACAACAGGTAAAAGCACTATGATTGTTGAGTCAAATATTACTTATAATCAAGAATTAAAGGTTAATGATGAAGTAGATATTAATTTGATTTATTTCGATCATGATAAAAAAAGACTTCAATATAAAATGGAAATGATTCATAAAGAAAAAAAATACCTAGCATCGACCATTGAAATATTAGCTTTGTATGTTGATTTAAATACAAGAAAAGTTTCTGAGTTCGAGGAAGAAAAAGTCAAGATTATGGATGATTACATAAAAAAAAACGCTTCAAACTTTAAAAGTGAAAATTTAAAATTCTCACACAAATTAAAAAAAAATTAATATAACTTCCAGTCCGCTACTGGAAGTTATACATAAAATTACTGACCGGGTGCTTTATAACCAATTTTACTTGCTTTTGTTGTTGCTTTAGTGAAATCAATTGCCTCTAGTATTGTAAGATTTCTAACAGCTCCTGATGCCTCAACAACAAGTTTTATTGCAGCAAAGTCATCAAAACTTGGTACATCAGTAACAACTACAAAGTCATATGAGCCTCTTACAATGTCCATACTGTGCATAGTTCCGCCCATTGCTTTTGTTAATTGTTCCACGACAGCTTTTCTATCACTTGTTGGATCTTTTAAAAATCCTTGAAAAGCTTTTTCAGTGTAGTTTCCCATTATATATGCTTTCATATGTTACCTCTTTCTTTATTTAATAAATATTACAGCAAAATTTATGTATGTAGAAGTGGTATATTTGTCTAATTATTTTCTATTCGGTCCATTTCTTTAAGTTCGACTTCTAACTTGTCTAATTCCTCACCACCTGCCATCATGCTTAAAAGTTTTTCTCTAGATATATCTTTTTTTTGAAATGTTCCCATACTTTTTCCTCGATTTAAAACTGTAAAGCTATTTCCAACAGGATAAGCATGATGAACGTTGTGTGTTATTAAAATTACAGCTAAGCCTTGTGATGCTGCTTTAACAATATATTTTAGGACCATTGAAGCTTGATGTACACCTAATGCTGATGTTGGTTCATCTAATACCAAAACTTTTGCCCCAAAATAAATTGCTCTAGAAATAGCGAGACATTGTCTTTCACCTCCAGACATCGTACCGACGGCTTGTGATGGGTCTCTCACATCAATACCTATTTGTCCCATTCTTTCTGCAGCTATAGTGTTTGCTTTTTCAATATCAAAAGTTTTGAAAAAAGGTAAACCTTTTTGTGGCTCTCTACCCATAAAAAAATTTCTAGTAACACTCATAAGGGAAACTAATGCTAAATCTTGATAAACAGTACCTATCCCAATATCCAAAGCATCTCGTGGTGAGTCAAAAACTATTTTTTGATCTTCAAAAATAATTTCACCTTCATCAGGCTTATGAACGCCTGCTAAAGTTTTTATCAAAGTAGATTTTCCAGCTCCATTGTCACCAAGTAAGCACATTATTTCACCTTTTTTTAATTTCATAGTGACATCTTTCAAAGCAATTACTTTACCAAAAAATTTACTTATATTATTGAATTGAACTAAATATTCAGACATCACTTAGTCTCCGTAACTTTTTTTCTAATATAGTTATTGAATACTACTGCAATTAACATCATTGCGCCTAAAAAAACCTTAAACCAATCAGTATCCACATCTGTATAAAAAATTCCCATTGATACAGTGCCAAAAATAATAGCGCCCAATGCTGCTCCGATGGCAGAGCCATAACCTCCAGTCAAAAGACAACCGCCAACCACGGCAGCTGCTATTGCTTCCAATTCTTTTAAAGTTCCTCTCATAGTATCTGCAGAACCTGCATCTAAAACTTGAATACAAGCAAATATTGTCGATGCTACAGCTGTTCCAATAAATAGACTTATTTTTACTTTTCCAACAGGTACACCAACATTTGTAGCACCAACTTTATCTCCACCTGATGCAAATATCCAATTTCCATATCTAGTTTTCATAAGTATCCAAGTCGCAAATAATGTAAGAGCAATAAACCATATTACTGATGGTGGAATACCTGTAGCTAATGGTGTACCGTCAGTTCTTAGCGCAATTAATTTCATCGATCCTAGCCATGTGAATAACCATTGAAAAGTATCTGTTGCAAACAACCAAGCGATTGGATCATCCTCTATTAAAACTCTTAATCCTGGTACTTGAGTTCTTCCTGTAATTAATCTCGTAATAGCTAAAGTTGCCCCTCTTAAAATGAACAACATTGCAAGAGTTACTATGAAGGATGGAAGACCAGTTTTTACTACCATTATACCATTGAAATAACCAATTAGTACTGCCATAGCAAAAGCAAAAATAATACTCGTCCACAAAGGCCAGCCCCAATAAATTGCAGGTATAGCGATACAGATTCCTGCAAAACCAATCATTGATCCAATTGATAAATCAAACTCTCCACCGATCATTAACATTGCAGCAGCAATAGCAATAATTCCTAAATTAGCTGAAACATCTAAAAAATTTAATGTCCCATAAGCGCTAAACATTCCAGTGTCACCAGCAACTATTCCGAAAAAAATAAAAACTAAAATTGAGCCGCCTAAAGCACCAAGCTCTGGTCTGTTTAATAAAACTCTAAGAGGTGAAATTTTTTTAAGTCTTTCATCTTGTCCACTATCTTTTTTAGATTGAATACTCTCTGATTTTACAGACATATAAAAATTATAATTTAAAGATGATTAAAAAAAAGGCCTGACTAACATTAGTCAGGCCTTTAATTCATATTTTTATCTATAACCTTGAGCTGCCCATTTAATTACTTTAGACGCATTGTCAGGAGTAACAAACCCAGGTCCAGTCATTACTACACCTGCTGGCATTGTTCCCCATCTCATATATTGTCCAAAGATAGCTATTGGTAAATATCCTTGTAGATATTGCTGTTGGTCAATTAAAAACTCTACTTTTCCTGCAGCAGCAGCTTTTAACATATTTGGAGACATATCAAATGTTCCTAATCTTACAGAACCAACTTTTCCAGCTGACTCAAGTGCTTTCAAAGCTGCTTCACCAGATAATCCAGCACCTAAAGTTAGAATAGTGTCATAGCCACCACCTAATTTTGCAGCAACAGCTTTTTGAATTTCTGTTGGGTCATTTGATGTACCTAAAATATCAACAGATCCACCAAAACCTTTTTTGAAACCAGCACATCTTCTATCAAGTGCAACGTTTCCTACCTCATGGTTAACACATAATGCTTTTTTTCCCCCAGCGGCTTTCATTTTTTGTCCACCACCTACACCTGCTTCAAACTCAGTTTGTCCAACGTGTGCACTAATTCCTAAAGATGCATAATCATCAGATCCAGAGTTCATTGATATTACAGGAATACCAGCAGCAATTGCAGCTTTAACTGATTTTCCTAAAGCAGCAGCATCTGGTAATGTGATCACAATACCTTTTGGTTTTTGCGATACAGCATTATCAATTAATTTTGCCATTTCCACCATATCAAAAGTTGCTGGTGCTGTGTATTTACAAGACACTCCCATGTCTTTACATCCAGCATCAACTCCATTTTTAGCAACTGACCAGAAAGGATCATTTGCTTGACCATGAGAAACAACAATTATATCTACAGCTAAAGCAGATACAGACATCATTGCCCATGCAGCTAAAGCCAATATAAAGTTTTTTATTGTTTTCATTATTCCCCTTTAATTAAAGTTAACTTTTAAAAGTAAAATCTAATCAAAATATTATTTAGTTGTAAAGCAGACAGGTTGTATTCTACTAAGGGTTGATTCAATTAAAGATTAAGTTTTTCAAACTTTTTTGATCTTAAAGATTTTTGAGCTGCATTCGCAATTATCAGAGCTTTTCTTCCCTCTTCAAATCCTGCAAGAGGTTGAATTTTCTTTCTAATAAATTTTGCAAAATCCTTTAATTGATTTTTATAAGCATCTTTATACCTCTCAATAAAGAAATTAAGTAAAGGAGATTTATTTGAAGTTGATTGTGCAGAATATAAAGATGTCTCGTTTTGTCTTTTATTTTCTGAAATTAACATACCTTTTGATCCAAATAATTCTATTCTTTGATCATAACCGAAACTACAATGTCTAGAATTAGTTATTATGCACTGAACGCCAGCTTTAGATCTAATTATAGTAGATGCTAATTCAAAATCATTAATTTTATCAAATCTTTTGTCTGAAATGTTGCTGCCAGAGGCTATTATTTTTGCAGGTTCATCATTGCCAAGATAGAATCTAACAAGATCAAAATCATGGATCATCATATCTCTAAAAATACCACCAGATTCTTTTAAATATTTCATAGTTGGTGGTGCAGGATCACGACTAGTGATAATAATTTTTTCTAATTTACCTATTTTTCCATTTAGTAATTGTTTTCTTAAATTATTGTGAGTTGGATCATATCTTCTATTAAAACCTAATTGTATTTTTGGATTTAATCTTTTAATTTTTTTTTTGCAGGATTCAATTTTTTTTATACTTAAATCCAGTGGTTTTTCACAAAAAATAATCTTTTTATTTTTTACGCCATCTAGAATAAATTTAATATGTGTAGATGTTGTTGAGGCGATAAAAATAGCTTTTATATCTTTGTCCTTATAAGCTATAGATGGATTATATATAGCTTTTGTTTTTAATGTTTTTGAATATTTTTTAGATAAATTTTGTTCAATGTCATAAATATATTTAAGACTAAAATCTTTACTACGCATTAAATTTTTTCCATGCATAATACCAATTCTACCAAGTCCAAATAAAGCTATATCAATCATTTAAAATTTGTATTAAAATAATAACTTAACTAAAAAAATTTCTTATGTCAGTAAAATTAGGAGTTGCACCCATTGCATGGAGTAATGATGACATGCCTGAATTAGGTGGTGAAACTACATTAGAACAATGTTTAAAAGAAGCCAATGAAGCAGGGTATATAGGCGTAGAGTCTGGTGGAAAATTTCCAAAGAAATCTTCTGAATTAATTCCAAAATTAAATCAATTTAATCTTAAACTTTGTTCAGGATGGTATGGCGCAAATCTTAGAAAAAATTCTGTTGAGGAAGAAAAAAAATCCATTCAAGAACAACTAAATTTATTTAAAGATTGTGATGCACCTTGTATAGTTTTTGCGGAAGTTTCTGGCTCTATACAAGGAGATCCTAACAGAAAATTATCAACTCGGCCTCAAATGGAAAGGGACGAATGGCAGAAGTTTTGTGAAAAAATTTCTGAACTAGGAAAATATTTAGAGGATCAAGGGATGCCTTTGGCATATCACCATCATATGGGGACAGTAATTGAAACTCAAAAAGATACTGAAAGACTTATAGAAAATACTCATGAAAGTGTAAAATTAACATTAGATACAGGACATATGTTATTTGCAAAAGGGGACTCAAAATCCATATTACAAAATTATCATGAGAGAATTTTGCACGTCCATTGTAAAGATATAAGAAAACAAGTTCTTGAAAAATCTTTAAAAGAGGATTTAAGTTTTAGAGGTGCTTTCTTAGAGGGTGCGTTTACAGTGCCTGGAGATGGTTGTATTGATTATCAACCTTTATTTAATGTATTAAAAAATAATAATTATTCAGGATGGTTAGTAGTTGAGGCAGAGCAAGATCCGGCAAAAGCAAATCCGTTAGAATATGCAAAAATTGGTTATAAATATCTTACAGATACATTAAAAAAATCTGAAATTGAAATTTATACAAATTGATTATCTATAGAGTGAAGTTAGTTCATTATTTCCAGCAGCAACACATGGAGATTTAAAACAAGTACCCACAACCCATTCAGATCCAGGATCAGGTAAAAAATTTGATGACATCACAAATATAACACCCATCTCGACTGATTGCCCAGCTTTACCTTCTGCTTTAATTCTAGGATCAGGATCAGTTTTTACTTTAGTATCCTCTGAAAAAGGATTCTCTATATTAAGATTTTTGTTTATATAATTCACAACTTTAGATGAAGACCATTCGCCATTGCATGGATCACCCCAAACAGTCAATTTACCTTCATCATTGTTCCCACAATTATTTATTTCTCCATTAATAAAATCAACTACTTTCTTATGATTTTCTTTAACTAAGTTAGCTTTTGCTTCAACTGCGGGCCTTGTACTTGCAGTCCAGATCAACATCCCAACCACATATACTAACGACAACAACACTAATGCTTCTAATAGTCCAAAATTTTTGAAATTTATTCGCATAATTAAAGTTTAATAATTTTTGATTTGTCTAATTTTTTTTCAAAAAAATCAATTATATTTTGTATTGTTTCTTTTCCCATTCTTATCATGCATTCCTCAGTAAATGCAGCGGTATGAGGACTTAAAAAAACTTTATTGTTTTTTAGCAAAGGATTATCCTCTTTAGGTGGTTCTGTTTCAAAAACATCTAAACCTGCACCAAATATAAGACTTTCATTTAATGCTTTATCTAAGTCATTCTCATTAATCATTCCACCTCTTGCAGCATTAATAATTATACAATTTTTCCTCATTGTTTTAAGTAAGTCATAATTAATAATATTTTTCGTTTTTTCATTAAGAGGCATATGTAAAGAAATAGCATCCATAGATTTTACTGCTTCTGTAAGATCTTCAACTTTTTTTCCACCCAATTCCTCAATAATATCTTTTGAAACAAATGGATCATAAACAAAAACATTCATTTCAAATCCTTTGCACCTTCTAATTAAAGATTGACCAATTCTACCAAATCCAGCAATTAAAATATTTTTTTTCCAAAGTTCAATTGTTTTTGGAAGTTTATTTCTATTAGAAAAATTTCCTGTTTTAACAGCCTCATCATACATGTTTTTTCTCTTTGATATATTGAGCAACATAAACATAACATGTTCTGCCACCGCAACAGCATTTGCTGTAGCCGTAATTGCCAAGGTGATATTTTTTTCTTTAGAGGACTTGAGGTCAATATTGTCGTACCCAACGCCGTGGCGAGATATAATCTTAAGTTTTTTTGATATATTAATTAATTCACTAGATAAATTTGCTGTTCTAATTGATAGACCATCACACTCCAAAATTTTTTGTTTAATATCTTTGTCATCTAAATTTTCAATAATCTCATAATCATAATTTGGGTTATTCTTTATAAGATCTATTCCCGCTTTATGAATAGGTTGAATTATCAAAATTTTTTTTTTATCTGACACTTAAATTTAGTAAGTTTTAGAGTCTTCTTTTGATTTGATTGATTTTAATTTAGATACAGCATCTTTTGCACCTGCACTCATATACCTTTGATCCGATCCAATGGTTACTAAATTAAATCCTAAATTAAGCATTTTTTTTGCATACTCTGGACTAGCATTATGAATACCTGCAAAAATTTTATTTTTTTTTGCATGTTCCAAGATATTCAAAATCTTTTCATAAGTTGGACTTCCTTCAGGATTATCAAAAGCTGGTTTTTGACCTATGGCCAGACTTAAATCAGCAGGTCCGATATAAATTCCATCTATTCCTGGCGTACTCATAATTTCATCTAATTTATCCAAGGCCTCTTTTGTCTCTATCATTGCCATTTTTAAAATTTCATCGTTGGCAAAATCTCCATAATCTGAACCTCCATAAATTAATCCTCTAATTGGTCCAAAACTTCTATACCCTCTAGGAGGATACATGCATGCTTGAACAAATTTTTCTGCTTCAAATTTGTTACTGACCATTGGACAAATTACGCCGTAGCACCCTGCATCTAAAATTTTCATTATTTGTCCTGGTTCATTCCAGTTTACTCTAGCTAAAGGAGTAACATCTGTAGATGAAATTGATTGTAGCATTTGTAATGCATTTGGATAATCTATAACACCATGTTGCATATCAATTGTAAGCGAGTCCCAACCTTGATGAGACATTACTTCCGCTGAAAAAGAGCTAGGAATTTGTAACCAGCCATTAATTATTTGCTCACCATCATTCATCATCTTTTTTATTTTATTTGGCCTCATTTTAAGATTTCAAACCAAGGTGAGTGTACTTTATATTGAGATAATCTTTAATTGCCATTGAACCGCCTTCACGTCCATATCCAGTTTGTTTAATTCCGCCAAAAGGTGCTTCAGCTATCGCAACTGCAGGAGTATTAACCGCAACCGTACCAGTTTCCATTAATTCTGAAGCTCTGTGAGCTTTATCCATAGAATTTGTATAAATATAACTACATAATCCTAAGTCATTATCATTGGCTCTCTCAACTACTTCATCAAAAGTTTTAAATGACAACATCGGAACTAATGGACCAAATGGTTCTTGTTTCATTATTGTAAAATTGTCCTTTACATTGTCAAAAACTGTTGGCTCATAAAAATATCCTTTGTTAAAACCTTGAGGTCTTTTTCCACCCAATAAAACTTTTGCTCCTTCCTTTTTAGTTGTTTCAACTAATTCTTCAATTTCTCCTAATCTTTTTGCAGTTGTTAAAGGACCTAATTGAACTCCTTCATCTAAACCATTACCAATTTTTAATTTTTTTGTTCTTTCAATAAACGCATTAATGAATTCGTCTTTTTTATTTTCTTGTATATAAAATCTGTTAGGTGAAATACAAACTTGACCATTATTTCTAAATTTTGCAGTAATTGCCATATCTGCAACTTTATTTATATCAACATCATCAAAAACTATAAAAGGTGAGTGTCCACTAAGCTCCATTGTGACTCTTTGAACTTTGTCTGCGGCCTTTTTTAAGATTAATTTACCTACTCTTGTTGATCCAGTAATTGAAACCTTTTTAATAATATCAGATTCTAACAACTCATTTGAAATACTTTCAGGATCTCCTGATAATAAGTTTACAACTCCAGGAGGGACTCCCGCTTCTTTACAAATATCTACCAACTCCATTACTGTTCCTGGAGTAATTACATCAGGCTTACAAATTACTGAACATCCGGCAGCTAATGCTGTTGAAATTTTTCTTGCTGCTAGAATTAAAGGAAAATTCCATGGCACTAAAGCTGCTACAACTCCAACTGGCTGATAATAAACATGAACTCTCGTATCTGGAAATCGACTTTCGACTGTTTGTCCATAAATTCTTTTTGTTTCTTCAGCATTCCACTCAAAAATATCAGCAGCCCCACCAGTTTCGCCAATTCCCTCTGCTAAAGGTTTTCCAACTTCAATCGTTAACCACTTTGCTAAAATATCTTGTTTTTTTCTTAAAAGATCAGCAATTTTTCTAATAATATTTGATCTCTGCCAAGGTAAAGTGTTTTTCCAAACTTCCAAACCTTTCTCTGCAGATTTAAGAGCTTTTTGAACATCTGCTGAAGACGCTTTAGACGCTTGGCCAATAATTTCTTCCGTAGCAGGATTTATAACATCGTAAGTTTCTTTTTTTTCCGCTTGTTGCCACTTACCATTAATGAACTGCCCAAATTTACTATACATAATTTTTATTTTATGGTTAATTAAGTGAAATTTTAAGAGAATATATCTACAATTATGAAAAAAATAAAGCTTACATGTGCTCATGCAATTGTAAAGTTCCTGACTTCTCAAAAAATTCTTATCGATGGTAAAAAAGAACCTTTATTCGCTGGTGCTTTTGGAATATTTGGTCATGGCAATGTAGCTTGTTTAGGACAAGCTTTAGAGGAAAATAAAGATAAACTTCCAACTTATAGAGGTCATCATGAGCAAAATATGGCTTTAACAGGAATTGCTTACGCTAGAGCAAAAAGAAGAAAACAAGTATTTGTAGCAACAAGCTCTGTAGGTCCTGGTTCTACAAACATGGTAACAGCTGCAGCAGTTGCGATGAGTAATAGACTGCCAATTTTATTTCTTCCAGGTGATACTTACGCAAACAGGATGCCTGATCCAGTTTTACAACAAGTAGAACATTTTAATAATCCAGGAATTACCCAAAATGATGCTTTTAAACCAGTTACAAAATATTTTGATAGAATAACCAGACCAGAACAAATTTTACAAACATTTCCCCAAGCTGTACAAGTTTTATTAGACCCAGCTGATTGTGGTCCAGTATGCATATCTCTATGTCAGGATATACAAGGAGAAATTTTTGATTATCCTGAAGATTTTTTTAAAGAAAAAATCCATAATATACGAAGACCAAGACCTGATGATTTTCAAATTAAAGAGGCAGCTGAAAAAATTAAAAAATCAAAAAATCCAATCATAATTTCTGGTGGAGGTGTTTTCTACTCAGATGCAATGGAGGAACTTTCAACTTTTGCAGTTAAACACAATATACCTGTAACACAAACTGTAATGGGTTATTCTTCTATGAAAAGAGATCATTCTCATTTTTTAGGACCTATTGGAGGTTTAGGAGGAAAAGCAGCAAATAACTTTGCAAAAAAAACTGATTTAGCGATTGCTATTGGAACTAAGTTAGGAGATTTCACAACCGGGTCATGGTCCAATTTTGAAAATCCAAATTTTTCACTAGTATCAATTAATGTTGCAAGATTTGATGCTAGTAAGCATATGGCACAATCAATTATTGGAGATGCAAAAGTTTCTCTAAATGAACTATCACAAGCTTTAGGTGATTGGAAAGCATCCGAGGAATGGCATAAAAAATCCAGAGATGAACTTAAATCTTGGAATGAATATGTTGATAAAGAAAGTGGACCAACTAATCAAAAACTTCCAAGTTATGCTCATGCAGTTGGTGCAATTTATAGAAACTCTGATCCAAGTGATATCGCTGTCACTGCAGCTGGAGGTTTGGTAGGTGAAGTTGTTCAAATTTGGAGACCAAGGGAACTTAATACTCATGAAACAGAGTGGGGCTTTAGTTGTATGAGTTATGAAATTTCTGGAGCTTTAGGAATTAAAATGGCGAACCCAAACAAAGAAGTTATCACATTTGTAGGTGATGGATCATATTTACTTTATAATTCAGATATATATTCATCTGTAATAACTAATAATAAACTAATTGTAATTGTCTGTGATAATGGTGGTCACGCTGTCATTAATAGACTTCAATTATTTAAAGGTGGAAAAGAATTTAATTGTTTGTTTGAGAGTTCAAATATTTCAAATTTAGTAAAAGTAAATTTTGCAAAACATGCAGAAAGTATGGGGGCAAAGTCTGAAGAGGTAAATTCTATCAGTGAATTAGAGGAAGCTTTCAAAAGAGCGAAGAAATCAAAAGTGACTTATGTTATTTCAATCAAAACTCATTCCTATCAATGGCTTGAAGGATCAGCTTATTGGGAAAGTCCAACTTTAGAAATTCCCAAAAACAAAGAAAATGAAAAAGCTCTAAAATTACACAAAGAAGGTAAAGCAAAACAAAGACAGGGAGTATAACCCTAATGAGCAAAGTATTTAAAGTTGGCTTAATTGGTTGTGGTCATATCGCAGAAACATATTTCAGAGCTCACAAATATTTCAAAAATTTTAAAATCATTAAATGTGCAGATGTTAAAGAAAAAGTAGCTAAGAAATGTGCTAAAATTTATAAAATTAAAGCAGTTTCGGTAAGTAATTTACTTAAAGATAAACAGGTTGAAATAATATTAAATCTAACCCCTCCAAAAGTTCATTACCAAATTGCAAAAAAGTCTTTGTTAAATGGAAAACACGTATATTCAGAAAAACCACTAGCCTTAAATCTAAAAGACGGAAAAGAATTACTTAAGCTCTCAAAAAAAAAGAAATTATACTTAGGAAATGCCCCAGATACTTTTCTCGGAGGAGGCAATCAAAAATCTAAAGAATTATTAGAAGGTAAAAGTATCGGTAAAGTAAATTTAGGTAATGCGATTTTTGCTTTTCCAGGGGTTCAATCTTATCATCCAGACCCAGAACCATGGTTTGCAAAAAAAGAAGGCGGTCCAGTAATTGATATGGGACCTTATTATCTCACAGCATTAGTAAATTTATTAGGTCCAGCAAAAGAAGTAAAAGCTGCAAGTTTAATGAAAGGTTCACGATTTAGAACAATTGGTATTGGACCTAAAAAGGGAAAAAGAATTAAGGTAGAATGTCCAACTACATATTTTACAACAATTATATTTAAAAATGGAAGCATAATAAGACTTACTTTGTCTTTTGATGTTATAGCCCATCAAAGAAATCATATTGAACTTTATGGAACCAAAGGTTCAATGATTGTGCCAGATCCTAATATGTTTGGTGGTTCAGTATATTTATGTAAAAAATTAGGAAGCCCATGGAAAGAATTTAAAACAAATCGTATGCCGCTAGGAAAAATTAATATTAGAACTCAAAGTTCAAGAGCAAATGAGTCACCTACTAACGCTAATTACAGAGGAGTTGGTCTTGCAGAAATGGCTTATTGTATTGATAAAAAAAAGATACATAGATGCAATGGAGAAGTATCTTTGCATGTTCTTGACTTGATACAATCGACTATGCAATCAGCTAAAACAAATAAACCAATTAGACTTAGTACAACATGTAAAATTCCAAAACTTTTTATTAATAAAGAAATAAATAAATTAATGAGATAAAATATGCAGATTGGTATTGATCTTGGGGCAAGTAAAATAGAGTATGTGTTATTAGATGATGTTGGCAATGAGCATCATAGAAAAAGAACTGAAGTTCCAAAAAATTATAAGGATACGTTATCTATAATAAAAAAAATAGTTATCGAACTCGAGCGTAAAGCTGGTAAAGAGCTGCCAGTAGGTGTATGTCATCCGGGGATTCATTCTATTCAAACAGGACTAGTTAAGAATGCGCCTAATTCTTTTTGGATTAATGGCAAACCTTTACAAAGAGATTTACGAAGTGAGATCGGAAAAGAAATTTATTGTGAAAATGATGCTAACTGTTTTGCTTTATCAGAAGCTATAGATGGTTCTGGAAAACATTATAAAATAGTTTTTGGGGTAATTCTTGGATCTGGTGTTGGAGGCGGTTTAGTTATAGATAAACGAATTGTCAATGGACCTAATGGGATTACTGGAGAATGGGGACATAATCAAATACCGAGTGCTTGTATTGAAGGTGTTCAAATAAAAAAAACCAATTTAAGAGCTGGGGAAATAGAGAACTTTGTTGCAGGTATAGGTATTTCTAAAGCGTTCAAAAATGAGTTTAAAAAGGATTTATCTGCCCAAAAGATATTTGAGATGCATAGAAAACTTGATTTAGATGCAGAAAAATTAATTGATAAATATAAAGATCAACTCGCTATGTCTTTAGCCACTGTTGTTAATATTATTGATCCAGATGTGTTTGTTTTCGGGGGTGGAGTATCTAACGAAATAAATTTTTTAGATGAAATTAAACAAAAAATGAAAAAATTTGTAGCAGGGGGTGAATTTGAGGGGACTTTCTTAAAACCTAAATTTGGTGATGCAAGCGGTGTTCGGGGCGCAGCTCGATTAGCAAGAACCACAAATTATTGACTAGTGAATAAAATTCATTTACTACAAAAGGAGCTAATTATTTAAGTCTAGGAAGAGAAATATGAAATTATGTAGAATAGGTAGTGTTGGAGAAGAAAAACCAGCAATCATAGATAGTGAAAACAATTACCGAGATTTGTCATCAACAATTAATGATTTAAATCCTGACACATTAAATTTTGATACTTTAGAGAAAATAAAAAAAACTGATATTTCAACTTTACCAAAGCTTGATTCAAGTTCTAGAATAGGTGCATGTGTCTCTAACCCATCAAAATTTATTGGCATTGGTTTAAATTTTAAAGATCATGCCGAAGAACAAAATTTGCCAATACCAAAAGAACCTATAATTTTCTCAAAATTTACTAGTTGTATAGCTGGACCAAACGATCCAATTATTGTTCCTAAGGGGTCTAATCATACGGATTGGGAAGTTGAGTTAGGTTTTGTTATCGGAAAAAAAGCTATCAATGTCAGTGTTGAAAACGCCTTAGATCATGTTCTAGGCTTTTTTCTTGTAAATGATGTGAGTGAAAGAGATTTCCAAAAAAATAGAGGTTTAACTTGGGATAAAGGAAAAGGTTTTGATACATTTGGTCCAATAGGCCCATTCGTAGTTACTAAAGACGAATTACCAGACTATCAAAATTTAAATATGTTTTTAGATGTCAATGGGAAAAGGATGCAAACCGGAAATACAAGTAAAATGATTTTTAATATCAAAAATTTAGTTTCTTACATGAGCTCATGTATGAGTTTACATCCTGGTGACATTTGTTGTACGGGAACTCCACCTGGTGTTGGTGAAAATATGAAGCCACCTGTTTTCTTAAAAGGTGGTGAAGAAGTCGTTTTGGGAATAGATAAGCTAGGCCAACAAAGTCATAAAGTCATACCTTATAAAGATTAATACATTTAAATGATGGAACTATTTATTGCGTTAGGTGCTGGATTGATAAGTTTTTTATCCCCATGCGTTTTACCGCTTATTCCAGGATATATTTCTTACATATCTGGAAGTTCAATTAATGAATTAATTGAAAAAAAAAGCGTAAATTTATTCCCTATTATTCTATTCACTGTTGGATTTTCAATCGTCTTTATTTTTTTTGGTGCAGCATCTACATTACTTGGACAAGTTCTCTTACAAAATTCTTATGAGTTAAGAATAGTAGCAGGAGTTATAATCATTATTCTATCCCTCCATTTAATTGGAATTATAAATATAAAATTCTTAAATTATGAAAAAAGAGTGCAAACAGATATAAAAAGAAATTTTTTTAGTCCAGCTTTGATTGGTATGGCTTTTGCATTTGGGTGGACTCCCTGCATTGGTCCAATACTTGGATCAATACTAGTTTTAGCGTCAACAGAAGAAAGTTTACAACAAGGTATTTTACTTTTAACTTTTTATTCTATTGGATTAGCAGTGCCATTTATATTGGCTGGATATTTGATACAAAGATTTTTAGTATTTTCAAAAAATTTTAGAAAAAATATTAATAAGGTATCTAAAATTGGGGGATCTATATTGTTAATCACTGGTATTTTAATGATAACTAATCACCTACAAGCACTTGGCTTTTATTTATTAAATATATTTCCTTTTCTTCAAAATTTTGGATAATTAAGAAATGAAAATTTATCAAATAGACTCCAGTGCCAGAAAAGAGGGATCGACTTCTAGAGCTTTAGCTAAAAAGTTATTAAATAAAATTAAAAGTCCAGAGGATGAGATAATTTACAGAGATTTAAATGAGGAAATGGTTTTCGTCTCAGGGTTAACAGAGTCAGGGATGAATATTGAAAAAAAAGATCAAACTGATCATCATAGAAAAATGTTTGAATTATCAGATCAACTGGTTAAAGAGCTTAAAGAAAGCGATATTATTATAATTTCAGCTCCAATTTATAATTACGGACCACCAGCTACGTTAAAAGCGTGGTCAGATTTAGCTGCAAGAGTTGGTGAAACTTTTAAATTTAAGCCAAATGGAAGAAGAGAAGGTTTATTAAAAAATAAAAAAGCTTATTTAGTTATTACATCAGGTGGGACTAAATTAAATAGTAAAGAGGATTTCTTAACCCCCTGGCTGAAATTTATTTTAAATTTTTTTGGTATTGATAAAATAGAGACAATTAATGCTGATCAAATGGCTTTAAATTATGAAAAATCAATAAGGGACGCTGAAAAACAAATTGATAATATAATTTTGTAAAATCTTAATTTCGTATATATTGTCATCAATTAAATTAAGGGGTGTCTAAACAGACTGAGAGTAAACCCTAAGAACCTGTCCGGTAATTCAGAAAGGGAAAAATGAACAATTTTTTTTTAAGCCAATCTTCATCATTAACGTTAGTTATTATTATAAGTTTGATATTTGTTTTTTTAGGCTTATATAACTCAAAAAAATATCAAGGGTTAAAAAATTATTTAACTGCAGATCGTAATATTGAATCATTTTCTTTAACAACAAGTTTAACTGCTTCAGCTTTAGGAGCATGGGTTTTATTTGGTCCAGCATCAGCAGCAACTTGGGGAGGAATAGGAGCTGTTATAGGATATTCACTAGGAACTGCCTTTCCTATGTTTTTTTTAATATATCTTGGAAAAAAAATTAGAAATGACTTTCCTAAAGGATCCTCTTTGATTGAGTTTTTACGTAAAAAGTTTGGAAAAAGTTTATTTAAATTAATTTTATTAATGACAATTTTTTACATGTTTATCTTTTTATGTGCTGAAGTTACTGCCGTAGCTGTTTTAGTTAATTATATTTCGGGTACAGAACTTTGGATAACTGCTTTAATTGTGCTTATGTCCACACTTGCGTACACTTTATATGGAGGTTTAAGAGCATCAATATTTACTGATAATATTCAGATGGTCGTTATTGGAGTTCTTTTGTTAATTTCTCTAGCTTATATAAGCTCTTTTACAGGACCTGAATTTTCTTTTGATTTTATAAAAGAAAAAAATCCTCAACTATTAAGCTCGTCTTACCTACCAAGTTATACAGCTGGTTTAACTTTTTTTATTGGGGTAGCAGCAACTAATTTATTTCATCAAGGTAATTGGCAAAGAGTGTATGCTGCAAAGAATTTTGAAACTCTTAAAAAAAGCTTAATTATATCTTTTTTTATTATTATACCTGTAGTATTTTACATGGGATTTACAGGAATGGTTGCTTTCTCTGTAGATCCAACTATAAGACCAGATCTTGGTTTCTTTACATTATTACTTAAAGATCAAAATGAACTACTTTCTATTGTAGTAATTATATTAGGTTTGGCATTAACCATATCAACTCTAGACACTTTGGTAAATGCAATATCAAGCTTGATAGTTGTTGATGGTAAAGCAACATTAAATTTAGATAAAAAAACAAATTATTTAACTTTGTCTAAATATGTAATTTTATTTTTATCCTTTATTTCATTTATTATTGCCTCTAAAGGATTTGATATTTTATATTTATTTTTATTAGCTGATTTATTTTGTTGTGCTTTTGTGCTAACTGTTTTTAGTAGCTTCTATAATAAAAACATAAATGAAAAAATTGCATATGTTTCAATTATAATTGGATTGATTGGAGGTTTTTTGATGTTTCCTGCTCCTGATTTCACTCAAAGTTTATTAGTTGGTATCCTTTTACCTAAAGAATTATTTTCACCTATTGTGTCACAGTCTTTACTATTTTTATCTTTTGTAATTGCAACATTTTTACCATTGATAGTTTTGAAAGCCAAAAGGTTTTTATATTAGTCGATTGCATTAAAGAAATTATTGTCTATAAATTTGACACAATGTCAATTAATCAAATAGTAATTAATGATCTTTCCAAAGTTTATGATAATGGTTTTAATGCTTTAAAAAAAGTTAGTCTTGAAGTTAAACAAGGTGAAATCCTTGCAATGCTTGGACCAAATGGTGCAGGAAAGACAACTTTAATTAGTATAATTTGTGGCATTGTTACACCCTCATATGGTTCTGTTTCTGTCGATGGTTTTGATATAATCAAAGATTATAGGGAGACAAGATCTAGAATTGGCATGGTTCCTCAAGAACTAAGTTTAGAGTCTTTTGAAACAGTTTTTGATACTGTATCATATTCGAGAGGTTTATATGGTAAATCACCAAAACCTGAACACATAGAAAAAATTTTAAAAGATTTAAGTTTATGGGATAAAAAAGATCAAAGATTAAGACAACTATCTGGTGGGATGAAAAGAAGAGTTTTAATTGCTAAAGCTTTATCTCATGAACCAAAGATATTATTTTTAGATGAACCTACAGCAGGGGTAGATGTAGAATTAAGAAAAGAAATGTGGAAAGTAGTAGATACATTAAGAAAAACAGGAGTGACAATTATTTTAACAACTCATTATATTGAAGAAGCAGAAGCTATTGCAGATAGGGTTGGTGTAATCAATCAGGGTGAAATAATACTTGTTGAAGAAAAAAAAGAATTGTTAAAAAAGATGGGTCAAAAAACACTTACAATCGAATTACAAGAAAGCATCAACAAAATACCACAATCATTAGAAAAATATAATTTAGATATTGGAGACAATAAAACGTATCTAAATTATACTTACAGTCTTCAAGAAAAACAAACAGGCATAACTAACTTATTGCAAGATTTAAAAGATACTGGCCTGAAATTAAGAGATTTAAAAACAGAACAAAGTAATTTGGAAAAAATATTTGTTAATTTAGTTAAGGAAAATAATGAAATTTAATTATTATGGTTTTAAAGCTATATATGTTCATGAAATGAATAGATTTTTAAGAACTGTAGGTCAGTCGATTCTTTCACCAGTGATATCTACATCATTATATTTTGTTGTTTTTGGTTCAGTGATCGGAGGTTATATTCAAAAAATTGATGGTGTTAGTTATGGTTCATATATCGTTCCAGGTTTATTAATGCTGACATTACTCACTCAGTCAATTAGTAACACTTCTTTTGGAATATTTTTCCCAAAATTTAATGGAACTATTAACGAGATTTTAGCAGCACCTATCTCAACTCTTGAAACAGTCTTAGCTTTTGTAGGAGCAGGAGCCACTAAAACTTTGATAGTTGGTGCTGTTATCTTTACTACTGCCTCTTTTTTTGCTGATGTATCTGTTGAATATCCAATGTTGATGATATTTTTGTTGATTTTAGTCTCTTTTACCTTTGCATTATTTGGTTTTTTGATTGGCGTAGTGAGCAAAAATTTTGAACAAATGTCTATAATTCCATCATTAGTTATTACACCAATGGTATTTTTAGGGGGCAGTTTATATAGTCTAGATATGTTGCCACCATTTTGGCAAACTGTTTCTTATTTTAATCCAGTAGTTTACTTAATTGATGGTTTAAGATTCTCATTTTACGGAATATCAGATTTCAATATTTGGATAAGCGTAGGGTCCATGGTCTCATTTTTAGTGATATGTGTGATAGCTGTCTCAATATTACTTAAGAAGGGTTATAACATTAAGTCGTAACTGACCCATCACTGGGCCATTTAAAACTAATTTTCAAGAGGTATTGATTTATTAGAATTGCTCAGACTCTGTTGAGCCGTCCATAGCGGTAGTAGCACTTTTCCCGCTACTAATTGTATTTGATACAGCGTCAAAGTAAGAAGTGCCAACTTCTCTTTGATGTTTTACACTAGTATACCCATCTTTTTCACGAGCAAATTCTTGTTGTTGAATTTTAGAATAAGCGGCCATTCCCTCTTTTTTATATTTTTCTGCTAATTCAAATATAGCTATATTTTGAGTATGAAATCCTGCTAGAGTAATAAACTGGAATTTATATCCCATTTTACTTATTTCAGTTTGAAAAGTTGCTATCTCGCTATCTGATAAATGTTTTTTCCAATTAAAAGAGGGTGAACAATTATAAGCTAATAGTTTTCCAGGAAATTTTTCATGGATAGCATCTGCAAATTTTTTCGCCTCTTTAAGATTAGGAGTTGCAGTTTCACACCATATTAAATCTGAATAAGGTGCATACGCCAATCCTCTAGAGATCGCTTGATCAATTCCTGCTTTTACATAATAAAAGCCTTCTGGTGATCTTTCTCCAGTTAAGAAAGGTTTATCATTATCATCATAATCATTAGTAATAAGTTTTGCGGCATTAGCATCAGTTCTCGCTAAAATTATTAATGGAACATCTGCTATATCAGCAGCTAATCTCGCAGCTTTTAAATTTTTAATCATTGTGCCTGTTGGTACAAGAACTTTACCACCCATGTGCCCACATTTTTTTTCACTGGCAAGTTGATCTTCAAAATGTACACCTGCAGCTCCAGCTTTGATAAATTTTTTCGCTAGCTCAAATACATTTAACGGTCCACCAAAACCTGCCTCACCATCAGCAATAATCGGAAGCATATAATCTGTTCTTTTTTCTTTCTTCATATCACCATCATTAATTTCCATGTGTTGAATTTGGTCTGCTCTAATTAAAGCATTGTTCATAGACTCAACTAATTTTGGTGCACTGTCATAAGGATATAAAGATTGATCTGGGTACATTTCACCAGCAGTATTTGCATCAGCTGCTACCTGCCATCCACTTAAATAGATTGCTTTAAGTCCTGCTTTTGCATGTTGAACTGCATGATTTCCTGATAAGGATCCTAAAGTATTAACATATGGCTCTGAATTTAAAAGATTCCATAATTTAACTGACTGTTGTTTACATAGTGAATACTCAATTTTAATCGAACCTCGTAACCTCTCTACTTCCTTAGGTGTATAATCCCTTTTTATTCCAGCAAATCTTTTTAGGTCGTATGATATATTCTCTGCACTCATTTATTCTCTTTCTAAATTAGGCTGTGAAAATGAGATGTTAAAAATTAAACTAGTTTGACTCTCTTGGAGTCTCAACTAAATCTTGCATTCCACTTGAACCCCAATCACAATGATCGTCTCTCATGTAGGTACCTCTTCTATTATGCTGAGCTAAGTCCTCATGACTAATGATTTGAGCCTCATTTTCGTAGTTTTTTAATTTTTCGTCCATGTAAATCTTATAATTTACAAAATTTACAAAATCTACAAAAAAGTAAATAAAGCTTGTAAATTAAGGAAAAATATTGTAAATATAAATTTACAAAATTTTCTAATAGAAAATATGAGTCAATTTAATTTGAAAATAGGCCCAAAAATAAAGGCTTTTAGAAGACAGTTAGGTTTACAAGCTAACAAACTTGCAGAAGAATTAAACATTTCACCAAGTTATTTAAATCTTATTGAAGGTGGAAAAAGGAAGATTGATGGAGATTTATTATTAAAGATTTGTGATAAATTGAACATAGAGCTTTCACAACTAAACTCAAAAATTGATATAAATTTAGAAAATAGTTTATCAGAAATTTTAGATGATAAGTTGTTTGAAGACTTAGATATCCTGGGTCCTGAAGTAAAAGATTTAGTTAGCACGAATCCAAAAATCGGAAAAGCAATAGTTCGTTTAGGTGATATTCTGAAGAAAAAGGATCATGAATTAGTAAATAAAATAGAAAAAATTTCTGGCAAAATTGTCGATAATAGAAAAAATTCTTTTCCAGGTGAAGTCATTTCAGACTTTTTACAAGAAAATAAAAATTATTTTCCAAAATTAGAAGATTTTGCAAATCAAGTTTTTGATAAAGTACAAAAAAATAATAGAACAAGGTATATCGCTCTTTGCGAATATTTAAAATCAGAGTATGGAATTATAGTTAAAGATGTTATTCCCGAGGAAGACAAGCCATTTTCAAAAATTTTTAATAAAAATAAAAAAGAACTATTGTTAAGTGATTATAGTTCGTTAGAGACAAAAAAACTTCATGCTGCTGCTCAAATTGCGCAAGAGGGTGCAAGTAAAGATATTGAAGATTATTTATCTAAATTTTCTTTTCCTTCCGAGGAGTCTAAGAAGCTTTCGAAAGTAGCATTATTGAATTATTGTGGAGCAGCAATCTTAATGCCGTATAAACTTTTTCACTCTGAATGTAAAAAACTCAAATATGATTTAGAATTACTTCAAAATACCTTTGCAACATCTTTTGAACAAGTTGCACATAGAGTAACTTGTTTACAAGATCCAAAGTTACCTGGAATTCCATTTCATTTTTTGAGAGTTGACATGGCTGGAAATATTTCAAAAAGATTTTCTTTATCAGGTATTGAAATTCCAAGATATGGAGGGGCATGTCCTAGATGGAATGTGTATTCAGCATTTACTAGACCGGGGGTTATCCAAAGTGCTGTAAGCAAAATGACTAATGGTGAAAAGTATGTTTGCATAGCTAGAACAGTCGAGAAAGGTATAGGACGATTTGGTAGGACTAAAAGTATCTTATCAATAGGATTAGGATGTGAAGCAAAATATGCAAAAGAGTTTATTTATACAGAAAATTTAAATATGAGTGATAAATCAACAGAGATACCTATTGGTGTGTCATGTAGAACCTGTGATAGATTAGACTGTTCTCAAAGAGCTTTTCCACCATTACACAAAAAATTTGATGTTGATATTAATGCAAGAGGTGTCTCTATTTACGTCCTCGATAAAAAAGATTAAAAATGATAAAATTTATTATTCCAGCAGTTATAGTTTTTTTAGTAGTGTTATTTTGGGAAAAAATACAGGAATTTTTTTATAAGAAGTTTAATATTAGATTAAATTATGTTGTAGTTGTAATTTTTGTAACAATTTTAACTATTGTAATAGCCTTATTATATTTTTAATTTAATGGACTTAAAAACTTAAATTATGAGAGAAATGTTTAAAAATGTTAGGGATAAATTAGCTTCTAAGTATTTAGAAAATAATTTTTCAAAAAGTAACAAAAAATTTAAACCACGAATAAAAGCGCGATTAAGAAAAAATAAACAGCTATTAAGTAAAAATTTTAGTAATTTTTTTGATTGGATCAAGGGGGCGGAATTGATTGAATTAGATCAATGTAATACAAAAGAAGACCCGGTAAGACCCGAATTAGATAATGATTTTAGAACAAGTTTTGGGAGAAAAATTTATGGAGTGAAATTCAAAAATGAAATTCATGCTGTAATGTGTTTTGCTTTTACAAACAAAGTACCCAAAGATGTTGTTCAGTTAGATAAATTTAGTCACGATGCTTTTTTACAAAGCACCCAAAGAGGTCAAAGTGTTGGGCAAATTGCGATTGCATATACTGTGTGGTCTAAAAAAAGAGGTGGTGGAAAATTAATTGTAAAAGAGGTATTTAAAAAAATTAAAAAATCAAATCATTTAAATAGACTGGTGACTTTGTCTCCGCTAACCGATATGGCAACTAAGTTTCACTTAAGAAATGGCGCTAAATTGTTACAGGTTAACGAGTCTACACAAAATTTTGAATATATTGTAAGCAAAAAATGATTTCATTTATCCTAAGTTATCTGATTCCATTTCTCATACTTATTATGATTGTTGTTTTCATCCATGAATATGGACATTATTATTTTGCAAAAAAATATGGTGTGGGTGTTACAGACTTTTCAATTGGATTCGGTAAAGAAATATTTGGCTGGAATGACAAGTCTGGTACGCGTTGGAAATTATGTTGGATACCACTTGGAGGCTACGTAAAATTTTTTGGAGATCGAAATGTTTTTTCTCAAGCTGATCAAGAAGAATTAATTAAACAATATAATGATCAAGATAGGAAAAAATTATTTGTTCTCAAACCATTATATCAAAGAGTATTGATAGTATTTGGTGGTCCACTAGCTAATTTTATTTTAGCTTTAATCATTTTTTTTTCAATTTATACTTTTATTGGTAAAGATTTTACCCCTGCTGTAATTAATGAAGTACAAAAAGATAGCCCTGCAATGATTGGTGGCCTTAAACAAGATGACATTATTTTAGAAATTGATGGTAACGAGGTTCAAAGTATTATGGATGTGTCTAAATATATAACAATGTCTTCAGCTGATATTATTGATTTTAAGGTCAAAAGATTTTCTGATGAAATTATACTAAGAGTAAAACCTAATACTGTTCTTGGTGAAGATAACCTTGGTAACAAAATCCAAAAAAGAATGGTTGGGATTAAACTAGGTGCTTACAATAATGAAATCAATCATGTAAAGTTAGGGCCTGTTAAAGCTCTATACCACGCTGCAAATGAGGTTTTTTATGTTTGCACTGCATCATTAAAATATATAGGTAGCATGATAATTGGCAAAGCTGATACATCACAATTAGGAGGACCCATAAGAATTGCAAAAATATCGGGTCAAGTTGCTGAATTCGGGTTTTTAGCATTTGTTAGTATGATGGCCTACATTTCTATTAGTTTAGGCTTAATAAACTTATTTCCAATACCTATGTTAGATGGAGGTCATTTAATGTTTTATACATTTGAGAAAATTTTAGGTAGGCCGTTATCACAAAAAACCCAGGAAAGTTTTTTTCGAATCGGTATGATTTTACTTCTAACATTGATGTTTTTTACAACATTTAATGACTTAAAGGATCTTGGCGTATTACAATAGGGTTTATCTAAAAATTCAAAAAAGCCAATAAAATCAATATTTTTTTACTATACTAGATATTGTGCATAAGTATTTTATATACACTAAAAAAGTCTTGATTTATCAACACTTTTGATAAAGATAGTAAATAACCTAATAAACCGGAGCTAAAATGAACAAAAAACAATTAGTGGTCAAGCTTTCAGGGGCTTTAAACTTGAGTAAAGCTGATGCTGAGAGAACTTTTGACACAATTACCAACACTATTTTGGACGCTTTAAAAGCTGACGATTCAGTCAAAATTGCTGGATTTGGCACATATAAAGTAGCTAAGAGAAAAGCAAGAGTTGGAAGAAACCCAAGAACTGGTGAGCAAATTCAAATTGCTGCATCACAGAAGGTCAAATTCTTACCTGCAAAAGCTTTAAAAGAAGTATTCAATAAATAAAAGTCTTTACAGCCTTAACATAATTGTGTGTTAAGGCTGTTACTATATGCAAATTCTGCATATCAAATTCTCATAATCAACGTTAGTTTTTCATATTTTAGAAAATATAAACCTACCTTTAACAGGGAGGTCTTAATGACTAAATTTTTAAAAAAAATAAGTGTGCCACTTGTTAGTTTAATTTTTTTATTAAACATGAGTAGTGCAGGATATGCAGAATCAACTGTTTCTGCAGAAGTAGGGTTTATTTTTAATACTCTACTATTTTTAATGTGTGGATTCTTGGTCTTTTTTATGGCTTGTGGATTTGCAATGTTAGAGTCAGGTATGGTTACATCGAAAAGTGTATCTGTAATCTGTGCAAAAAATATAGGTTTAGTATCTATTGGAGCAATAATGTTCTGGTTAGTTGGATACAACCTAGCTTATGGTATCCCAGAAGGAGGATACATTGGAAAATTCATTCCATGGAGCGACGCTAGTAAGATAGATACTGGTTATGCAGATGGATCAGATTGGTATTTCCAAATGGTATTTTGTGTAACAACAGTTTCAATTGTTTCTGGAACAATGGCTGAAAGAATTAAATTATGGCCATTCTTTTTATTTGCAGCAATTTTAGCTGGTGTTATTTATCCAATTGTAATGGGTTGGCAATGGGGAGGTGGCTGGTTAGCTAAAGCTGGTTTCTCAGATTTTGCTGGTTCAACATTAGTTCACTCAACTGGTGGAGCAGCTGCTTTAGCTGGTGCAATACTTATTGGGCCTAGATTAGGTAGATTTACTAAGTCTGGAGCTCCAGCACCACTTAAACCTTTTGCAGCTTCATCAATTCCATTAGTTACATTAGGTGTATTCATCTTATGGCTAGGTTGGTTTGGATTTAATGGTGGTTCACAATTAGCAATAGGAACCGCTCCTGATGCAATTGCTGTATCGAAAATATTTATAAACACTCTATTAGCTGGTGCAGGTGGTGTAATGGCCGCTGCAGCTGTCACTAGATTATCTGGTAAAACAGACGTAGTGCAAATGCTTAATGGATGTATTGGTGGTTTAGTTGCTATCACTGCAGAGCCATTAATGCCTTCACCGTTTGCTTCAATTTTAATTGGTGCAGTAGGAGGTATAATAGTTGTTTATGGTACGAAGATGTTGTTTGCTTTAAAAATCGATGACGTAGTCGGAGCAGTACCTGCTCACTTGTTTGCAGGTATCTGGGGAACTTTAATAGTTCCTGCTACAAACTCGGGTGCAAATTTTGGTACTCAGTTACTAGGTGTAATTTCAATAAATGCATTTGTATTTGTTGCTGCGTTTATAGTCTGGTCATTGATGAAAGCTACAATGGGTATCAGATTGAGTAAAGAAGCTGAAACAAAAGGAACTGATGTATCAGAGACTGGAGTTATAGCTTACTCAATTAGAGACTAATTGCTTGCAATATAAAGGAACTCTTCGCTCTCTGTAAATAAATTACTCATCGGAGGGTTCCTTTAAAACTTTTCTCTCTAGTTAGTTAAAAAACTAAAAGCCCCCTCCCTCGGGGGCTTTTTTTAAATATTTTTAATGATTTCCTCAAAAACTCTTAATGGTTTTAGTTCTCTCATGCCCTCTCGGTTTCTGATCCAAATATTGTCGGTATAATTTTCAGGGGTTATAGGTTTAATCTTGCTGTATTTTAATTCACTTACAGGGTCAGTAGCAATAAGGCCAAAAGCTTTTATTCCTAAAGCTGCAGCTAAATTTAATGGACCTGAATTATTACCAACAAAAAAATCAGAATTTTTAATTGCCAAAATTACTCCACTTAGATCTTTTGTTGAACAATCTATAAAATAGGATTTTTTTGAATTATCTATAATTCTTTTTGCAATATGAGATTTTTCAGGGCCACAAATTAGATAAATATAATCAAATAAATTTTCTTTATAGAGAAAATCAGCTAGTTCTATAAAATCTTCCTCATACCACATTTTAAAATCTTCAAATGAGTCAACACCAAAAGAGATTTTTTTTCCATCAACTAAAAGATCATCATTGCCTTTTTTAAATCTTTTAACATCTACTTCTAGTTTAGGGTATTTTTCTTTTAGATCAATTAAGTTAATTTTTAAAAATTTTTGTGATTGTTCAGAATAATTTAAACTCCAATCCTCTTTATTTAGGTAGTTTTTATTTGTAATCCAATTTTTTTGATTTCCAAGCCCCGGGCCAATTATATTCTTAATACCTGCTAACTTGGCAGCGATAGCAGGTTTGTTGACTTTATCTAAAATATAAACAAAATCATATTTTTCTATATCGAAAATTTTTTTTATTTTAAAAACATCTATCCAATAGGCTAAGCCTTTTCGAAAATCGTTATAATATATCTTATTAATATGATTAAGATCCTTTAAAATACTTTGAGCTTGAGTTTTCTTTCTGACAATTAAATCAATTCTTTCGCTATAATGATCGCTAATTGCTTTGATATAGGGTAACTGCCAAATTAAATCACCTAATTTATGGTGAGTATATACAACGCAAATTTTTTTATTCATCTGTCCTAAAAAAAACTATATAGTAATTTAGTTTTTATGAATATAAAATCATCTCAAACTCTTGTTGCAGAGGCTCTTAAAGATATTAAAACTATATCTACTGAGGATGCTCATGAAATGATGGTTCAAAACAAATGTAATTTAATAGACATTAGAGATATCAGAGAATTAGAGAAAGAAGGTAGAATAGAAGGTTCAAATCATATACCAAGAGGCATGTTAGAATTTTGGCTAGATCCTGAAAGCCCATATTTTAAAGAAGGTAAGTTAGATATGAAAAAAGAAATGGTTCTTTTCTGTGCTGGTGGTTTGAGATCTGCTTTAGCAGCAAAAACTTTAAAAGATATGGGGTTTGAAAAAGTTTCTCATGTTGATGGAGGTTTTGGTAAATTAAAAAATAGTAAATTTAAAATTACCTAAGAATTAAATTCATCAAGAGCATACTCAAGTCTATCTTGTCCCCAAAAAAGTTTGTCATTTACTATAAAAGTAGGAGCACCAAATATATTTTGTTTGAATGCCAAATTTGTCAAATTTTTTAATTCATCTTTAATTTTTTCATCTTGTATACCGGTAGTAAATGAATTTTCATCAATTTCAGAATCAGATAAAATTTTCTTTATATTCTCCCCTTTTGATATGTCGATATTATCTTTCCAGTAGGCATCAAAGCAAATATCAAAAAATTTATCTTTTTTATCTTTATTAATAAATAGGAAACCCCTCATAAGATACAAGGAATTAATTGGAAATTTTTCATTCCATTTAAAAGGTATTTTATTTTTTTCAGCAATTAAAATGCAGTCATCCCTCATATTTTTCATTTTTCTCTCATTAAAAGCTGGAGCAGTAATATTACCGAGGTTATGCAAACCTCCTAATAAAATACCCTTATAATTAAAATTTTTTCTTTGATCTAAATTAATAATTTTTCTATGTGCTAAATATGAATAAGGGCTAATAAAATCAAAATAAAAATCAATTAATCTATTCATATAAATTTATACTTTTGGCATAAAATATTCTTATCAACCAATATATGAATACCCCTAGAGGACCAATCAAGTAAGTTATTATTAAAGGAAAAGAGACAAGAATTTTGTTTATTAACAACTTTTGAGAATCTCTCACCATCCATCCTCCAATAAATAAATTTATAGATACAAAATGTATCCAAAATAAAATTAGAAATAAATTATTTGAAAATAAATTGGATAAATTTGATATACTCAAGTAAAGCTCAAAGTTACTGATAAAATCATATGTATTTAAATAAGATTTATATAATGCAAATACATACGCTCCACTAAGCAATAAGATTGGCAATATAGAAGTTACAAAAAATTTATTTATATTCGATGAGGGAAAAAAAATTAATATTAGCCAGAATGGTAATACCCCTAAATTTACCCAAAAATAGAGAATTTCAATTGTAAAATATGCATAAATTTGTTCGATCATTTAAAATTATATTATATTAAATCTAACAATGATTCCTATAAGAAATAAACGAAAAACATTACAAGCAACTGTAGATGAAATAAGAAATTTTGCGCTGGCTTATGTTGATAAATATGCACCATCAAAACAACAATTACGCACATATTTGTTGAAAAAATATTTAAAATTATCAGTACCAAATATAAAAAAACAAGATGTCACCAATTTAATTGACCTTGTTCTTTCTGATTTAGAGAAGAGTAAATTTATAAATGACAAATTCTACTCAGAAAGTAAGGCTAAAAGTATGATCCGGAGGGGAAGCTCAATAAATAAAATTAGAAATTATCTAATTGGAAAAGGTGTGAAAGATCAATTCATCAAGGATACTGTAAATAAGATTAATGAGAATAATTCAGATCAAGATTTTTTTTCAGCAATTAAAATTTGTAAGAAGAAAAGAATAGGTCCTGCTAGAACTGAGGATAATCGTCCATTATTTTATAAAAAAGATATATCTCTATTAGCAAGAAATGGATTTGATTTTGAGACCTCAAAAAAAGTCATGGATTTACAAAAAGATGATTATGTGAAAATAATTAGATTACTTTAATTTATTTTTTTTTTCTTCTCTAACTAAATTATTAATTTTATTTTTGATATAATTTTTTACAAAAACAAATATTAATAAACCAAAAATTGATACAGAAACAATTATAATTAAGATTATTTTAAGTTGCTCATCCATTTTAGATAGTATTTCTTTTTAAAATTAAGCTAGGATTTTTAAAATCTTTTTTACCATATCTAACTTTTTGATTATTAAAATCAGTCACAATACCACCAGCGTGCTCTAAGATAGCATGACCAGCAGCTATATCCCATTCGTAGGCTCTTGGTTCTGCTACGTAACCATCATATTCTCCAGCTGCTATAACACAAAATTTTAAAGAACTCTTCATTTTAACTAATTCTTTTACATTTAATTTTCTATGAATATTTTCGATCTCAGGCTTTATGTTATCTGAGTAAGAGACAAATTTTATAAAATTTTTGTTAAAATTTTTTGAACATTCTAGTTTGACTTTATTCTCACCTATAACTTCATAAGCATTATTTGATCCACATGAATAAAACATCCTTTTTTTTGCTGGAGCAAAAATTAATCCACCAGCTGGTTGATTATCTAAAATTAGTCCTGCATTAAGTGTAAACTCCTTTTTATTATTTATATAATCATAAGTGCCATCAATAGGATCAATTAACCAAAAATCATTAAGATTTTTTTTATCTTTGTTTTCAGAACTTTCTTCAGAGATGATTGGCAATTCTGGTGTAAGTGTCTTTATTTTATTAGTTAAAATTTCATTAACCTCAATATCTCCATTGCTAACAGGCGTATTATCAAATTTCATTTTTTTCTTAAGACCTTTATCTCTCAAATCCAAAGCAACTTGACCAGCATATAAAAAAGTAGAAATTAAATCTTCAATAATTTTTTTTATATTTTCATTATTCATATATTTTTATTAACACTATATTTTTTATATTAATCACCTTTTTTCCAACATTTTCAAAATTAACTGTAACTTTATCATCGATAATTGATTGAACTTGACCAACACCCCATTCTTTATTTGCTGGATTTTTTACTTTATCTCCAGGCTCAAAATCTAAAATCATACTATTTTATTTATAGTAAAAATAAGTATAAATACCAGCAAATGAATAAAGAATTAAACTCTATTGGTTTAAACAAAAAAACATCGGATACCAAAGTCGTTGTTGCCATGTCAGGTGGTGTAGATTCTTCAACAGTTGCAGGCATGATGAAAAAAGATGGTTATAATGTAATTGGTATTACTTTAAAACTTTATGATGACAGTAAAGAGATAGCAAAATCCAAACAATGTTGTTCAGGTCAAGATATTATGGACGCCAAGAGAGTAGCTAATAAGCTAAATATAGAACATAAAGTTTTGTATTACCAAAATAAATTTAAACAAGGTGTTGTTGATAATTTTGTGAATAGTTATTTGAAAGGTGAAACACCAATACCATGTGTGCAATGTAATCAAACGGTGAAATTCAAAGATTTATTTGAATTTTCAAAGGAATTAAATGCTGATGCTTTAGTCACAGGTCATTACGTAAAAAGTGTTACCACAAATAACACTACAAACATGTATAGAGCAATTGATGAAAATCGAGATCAAAGTTATTTTTTATTCAATACCACAAGAAATCAATTAGACTATTTAAGATTTCCTTTAGGAGTTTTACACAAGAGCCAAACTAGAGAAATAGCACAAGAGTTAGATTTAAATGTTGCAGATAAACCTGATAGCCAAGATATTTGTTTTGTTCCTAATGGTGACTATACATCTGTTATTCAAAAATTTAGACCAGACTCCTTCAAAAAAGGTAACATTAAAAATTTACAGGGAAAAGTTATTGGTGTTCATGATGGAATAATAAATTTTACCATAGGTCAAAGAAAAGGTATTAAGATTTCAAATGATGAACCACTCTATGTTGTTAAGATAAATTCTGATAAAAATGAGATTATTGTGGGTCCAAGAGAATTTTTAGGAAAAAAAGAAATTTTATTAAAAAATGTTAATTTATTATCTGAACAAAAGGAATTTAAAAAAAACATTTATGTAAAAGTCAGATCTACTGGTAAATTATTAGGTGCTAAAGTTAAATTAGCTAAAAACAATACTGCAAACGTAAAGCTAGATATACCTGAGGATGGTATTTCTCCGGGTCAAGCGTGTGTTTTTTACAACAAAGACTCTGAAGGTTATAAAGTTTTAGGAGGTGGTTGGATAGAAGCTTAAGCTATTTTTTCTTGTTCTTTTTTCGAGCTCTTCTCTTTTTAGAACCCATTTTTCTTCTGCCTCTATGTTTCTTTGGGTAACTCATTAAATCCTTTTCATATATTTATTGAATTTTTCATATGGATATAGCATTGTCAACTTATCATATCAAATTTTTTATGGTTAAATCTTTTAGAACATTCTTAAAGCACACAGCAAAAGATTTTCATAATCAATCAGTAAACCCTCCAGTGGTTAGAGCTTCAACAATTATTTTTAAGTCAATGCAACACATAAGAAAGACACAAGTTAAAGCCCAAAAAAAACCTACAGGTGGTCACTTTGATTATGGAAGACAAGGAACATCAACAACTTATATATTACAGAGAATATTGACTAAGCTTGAAGATAGTTATCACGTTTTCACAACTCCTACAGGTTTTGGATCAGTTTTTTTGGCTATATTTAGTGTTGTTAGACCTGGAGATGAAATGTTAGTTGCGGACCCTGTTTACAGTCCAACAAGAATCCTAACAGAAAACTATTTAAAAGAATTTAATGTAAGGACTGTTTTTTATAATCCTCATGATTTGAAAACATTAGAGAATAATATAACAAAAAAAACGAAATTAATTTTTGTAGAAAATCCAGGAAGTAATACTTTTGATTTTCAAGATTTAGGTAAAATCATTTCAATTGCAAAAAAACATAAAATATTTACCGCGATCGATAACACCTGGGGAACTCCATACTACTTGAAACCAATGAAATTAGGTTTTGATATGTCAATTGTCTCTGCAACCAAATATTATTCTGGTCACTCTGACGTGATGGGGGGTAGTTTGGCAGTAAACAAAAAAGTTTTCAACAAAGTAAAAGCAGCAGAAAAAATTACGGGTTTAAGACTAGGTCCAGATGATGCTTATTTAATTACAAGAGGTTTGAGAACTCTTGATGTGAGATTAGATAGACATAGTGAGAATGCAAAAAAAATAGCAGCTTTTTTATCAAAAAATAAAAAAATTCAATTACTCTATCCATTTAAGAAAAATTCAGAAAATTTTAGAATGTGGAAAAAATATTACTCAGGTGCGTCAGGATTGATGGGTTTAAAAATAAAATCAAGTAGTACTAAATCAGTGAAAAAATTTGTAAATTCGCTTAAATTATTTGGCTATGGATATAGCTGGGGTGGATTTGAAAGTTTGGTATTACATCAAGAATTTAGGGAAACAGGAAAAAGAAAATATATGAATTTGTTAAAAGATGAACATTTAGTCCGATTGCATATAGGACTAGAAGACCCAAAAGATTTAATTCAGGATATCAAACAAGCGTTAAGATATTTAAGATGATTTCTGAAAAATTTTTTCAATCTAAAACTGCAATCATAACATTGATAGCTGCATGTTTCGTTGTTCTAATTTCTTTAGGAGTGAGACAAACTTTTGGACTATTTTTTATGGATTTTAATGAAAGTTTAAAGATCAGTAATACCGCGTTTGGTTTTGCCATTGGAATGCAAATGCTTATGTGGGGTATCACAGGCCCTATTTTTGGGGCAGTTGCAGATAAATATGGTGGACATATTGCTATAATTACAGCGTTTATTTTTTATACATTAGGAATTTATTTTTTATACACGGGGCCTAACACTGGAATATTTTTTCAAATTCATATGGGTTTATTAATTGGAATTGGACTTGGTGGTACAGCGATCAGTATTCCAATGTCAATTGTTGGAAAACATTTTCCATTATCAACAAGAACAATTGCTATGAGTTTTGTAACTGCAATAGGGTCATTTGGTTATTTTCTTTCACCAATTTTTACAAATTATTCATTAAATGAGTTTGGGTGGAATTATACATTATATCTATTCAGTTTATTTTTATTATCAGGATTAGTTGTTGCATATTTTGTAAGATCTCCGTCAGATACAGAAAAAGTTGAAAAAACCTCCAACCAATCATTTAAAGAAGCTCTTTCAGAAGCATTTAAAACAAAGAGTTATATATTACTTGTCTCAGGATTTTTTGTTTGTGGTTTTCACATAACTTTAGTTGGAACACATGTTCCAAAGTATGTAGTTGATAGAGGATTAGAGGACTGGACAGCTGCAGCAATATTATCTTTAATCGGAGTTTTTAATATTTTCGGTTCATTATTAAGTGGTTATCTTTCAGCAAAGATGAGCAAAAAAATTATACTGAGTGCTATCTATTTTATGAGATGTATTTCAATTACACTATTTATATTCCTTCCTGCAAGCAATATTAATGCGTTCTTATTTGGGGCAAGTTTTGGTTTCTTATGGCTCTCAACAGTTCCAGCTACAAGTGGAATAGTGGCTCATTTATTTGGCACTAAATATTTAGGACTTTTGTATGGTATTGTTTTTTTAAGTCATCAAATTGGATCTTTTTTTGGGGCTTATTTAGGAGGATTATTTCATGACACATATGGGTCATATGATTACGCGTGGTATTTAGCGATTGCTTTATCCGTATTCGCGGCAATAATACATTTACCAATAAAGGAAGAACCAGTTTTAAGATTAAAAACAGAATAAGTTGAGCAGATCAAATCAATTAGTAGAACTACACCAATCGGGGAAACCTTTTATTATATACAAATCTCAAACAGGATTTGACCTTTACACCGATTTTTCAAAAAAAATTGTTTTAAATAATAAAAATATCAAAAATTTTTTAAAAAAAGAGAATAAAAAAAAAATGAAGAATACAGATCTTTATATAGGTTTTTTTGGTTACGAACTTTTAAATAATTTAATTGATATAAAATTGCCTAAACAAAAAGGTCTAAATTTTCCAAAAGGTATTTTTTATAAACCCGAAAAAAAAATCAAATTAAGTAATAACCTTAATCATTTTGGAAAAGATTTTGAGTCTGGACGTTTTAAAATAAATATAAATAAAAAAAGCTATACAAAAATATTTAATAAATTTAAAAAAAAAATTAAAAGTGGAGAAACGTATCAAATTAAAATTTGCACTAAATACAAAACTAAATCTAAAATAGATTCATTAGATTTTTTTTCAAGGTTATCTAAGACAAATTTAGCTCCAGAAGCTTTTATGATTAAAGACAAGAACTACTCAATAGTTAGTTGTTCACCCGAAAATTTGATAACAAAAAAAGGCTCAGAAATATCTACAAAACCAATTGCTGGAACAGTAAAAAAAACAAAAAATCTTAATAAGTCAAAAGCATTAAATTATTTCAGAAAAAACATCAAAGAAACAAAAGAACATAATATGATTGTAGACATGGAACGAAATGATCTATCAAGAATTTGTAAGGTCGGCACTGTAAAACTATCAAAACAAAAAATTGTTGAGGAATATAAAGATCTATTTCATTACGTAAGCCTGATTAAAGGAAAATTAAGAAAAAATATCAACAATTTGGATATTATCAAAGCAATGATGCCGGGTGGTTCAGTTATTGGCTGTCCTAAAATAAACACGCTTAATCTTTTAAATAATCAAGAAAAAGAAAATAGAAATATTTATACGGGTAGCTTTGGTTATATAAAATTTAATGGTGATATGAGATTTAATATTATTATTAGATCAATTTTAAATTTTAAAAATATGTCAGAGATATCAGTCGCTTCAGGTGTCGTGGTTGATAGTAATGCGAACCATGAATTTAATGAAAATTTTTTAAAGGCCAAAGCACTAATTGATTTATTCAAATGATATATGTGATAGATCATAACGACTCATTTACTCATAATGTAGTTCACCAATTTGCTTTATTTGATAGAGTTGAATGTGATAACTATAATGAGATTAGTGAAAAAAAAATCCATCAAGCTTCAACAATAGTTTTTTCACCGGGGCCAGGTAGCCCAAAAGATTATCCGATAACTTCTAAAATCTATAAAAGATTTAAGGGAAAGAAAAAGATGATTGGGATTTGTCTAGGGTTTCAACATATTCTTTTTTGTGAAGGTGGAAGGATTACTGAACAGAAAAAGATATATCATGGTTTTCAATCAAATATTAAAGTAGTTAATGACAAATCTTTATTTCAAAAAGGTAAAATATTTAAAGTTGGAAGGTATCATTCTTTAAAGTTACAAGAGCCTTTTAAATCTAATAATTTTGAGATAACTATGAGATGTTTAAATTCAAAAGTCGCGATGGCGTTTGAAAATCAAAAGGAGAAAATATATGGATTTCAATTTCATCCTGAATCTTTTTTAACTATCAATGGCAAAATACTTATTAAAAAAATCTTATCAGCTTAAAAATTTAGAGGAAATAGAATTTCATGACCTATGGGGAGATCATGGAATTTTCACGACGATGTGGATTTTTGGTAGGCCAGGAAAAATTTTATTTTTTAAAAATCATTTAAATAATTTAATTAAATCCTTAGCAGAATATAAGATCACTAAGAAATCTTTACGAGCTGATATTTTAGCTATAATTAAAAAAAATTTATCCAAAAAGAAAAGATATAATCATCTACTGAGAATTGCCCTAAATAAAAAAATAATTTCAATATCTTTAAGAAAAAGAATTAAACCAAAATTAAATTTTAATTTGAAATTAGTAAAATTAAAACGAGAAAAACCTGAATATAAAAACCTTAAATATAAAAAAATATTATTATTTTTATCTAAAATGGATAATTCCCAATCAGACATTGGATTGGTTTCTAATAAAAGATTATTGGAAACCGGAACCTCAAATTTATTATTTGTGAAAGATAAAAAATTTTTTACCCCTAGAAAAGGATATTATGAGGGTAATACTTATAAATTTTTTAAAACAAAAATAAAAAAGATAATCAAAAAAGATATTTTCCTCAAGGAGATAAATAGTTATGATGAAATCTTATTGTTGGGTTCTGGTAAAGGTGTTACATCGGTTAAAACAATAAATGAAATTAAATGGAAAAGAAAAAATTTAGATAAATTTAGGTTTCTCTCAAAACATTATAATATAGCTATAAATAAATGTAATTCATATAGATTTTAAGAGAATGAAAGATCCAAACGAAACTTGTTTATTTTGTAATGTTAAAAAATCAGGATACACTCATGATAATGATCTTGCATATGCTAGCTATGACTCTTATCCAGTAACAGAACACCATTGTCTTATTATTCCTAAAAGACATACGATAGACTTTTTTGATCTATCTAACGAAGAATTACTAGCCTGTAATGATCTTATTAAAATAATTAAAAATGAAATTATTAGAAAAGATAAGTCAGTTAAAGGATTTAATTTAGGGACAAATATTGGAAAAGTATCCGGACAATCAATTTTCCATTGTCATTTTCACTTAATTCCTCGTAGAGAAGGAGATGTTGATAATCCTCAGGGTGGAGTAAGATCAGTAATTCCAAACAAACAACATTATAAAAGAAATAATTAATCTTGTATAAAAAGACAAATTGACCTTAGTTTGAGGTTGAACTATTGATTCACAATATATAAAATTTAGAATAATTCTAAAAATTTAACAAAGGCGGAAATGTTAAGTAATAATCCTTTTTCAATTCTATCAGAGTCAATTTCACCTTTGGCAATGCAATCTTTTATTGTAGCTATGTTTTTGTTGATTGTAATCGGTACAGTTATACAAATGATACATCATAAAAATCTGACCTATTTTTTTAATAATGCAAAAAAAGCAAAACTTTCAGCAACTAAAAAATTAGGTGTAGGAGAAAGAGTCTCTGTTATTGCTAAAACAACAGTAGTGGATATTGGTACAACTTCAGAACTTGGTTTTGGAAAGAGGAGACTTGCTCATGTTCTTGGAATGTATGGTACAATTTTATTTTGGGTATCTTCGGCTATTTTAGTTTTTTGTTACACAGGTGCTGATAAACCTAGTTCTCAAACTTGGTCAATGCTTTGGCATGTCGGAGCAATACTCACATGCTTAGGAGGATATTGGTTTTGGTTTTTTTTAAGAGTTGACGTTTCTGCTGAAGCTCATCCTTGGTACAGAATCATTAAAGCTGATTTGTTTGTCTTAGCGTTACTTGCTTGTTCAACATTTGGGTTGGCTTGGTCTTTCACACAATTCAATGGACAAATAGGTCTGTCTTATTTATTTTTAGTTTTATTTATTGCAGCTAATTTAATTCTATTTGGTGGTGTATATTGGTCAAAATTTGCACACATGTTTTATAAACCTGGAGCTGCTATTCAAAAAAATTTAGCCGAAGCTGATGGATCAAGAGATAATTTGCCTCCACCAGCTGATGCGCCTGAACAATTTGGCTTGGGTATAAAAAGAGAAGAGCCAAAACACTATTAATATGTTACATAGAAAGGATAATTAAATTATGTCAACTTTTGTATACATGACAAGATGTGATGGTTGTGGTCATTGTGTAGATATTTGTCCCTCAGATATCATGCACATTGATGAAAATATTAGACGTGCAAAAAATATTGAACCAAACTTTTGTTGGGAATGTTATTCGTGTGTTAAAGCATGTCCTAATCATGCTATTGATGTGAGAGGGTATGCTGATTTTGCCCCAATGGGTCACAGTGTCAGAGTTAGAAGAGAAGAAGAAAAAGGAACTATCTCTTGGAAAATAAAATTTAGAAATGGAACAGAGAAAAACTTCGTCTCACCTATAACAACTAAACCTTGGGGAAAATTTATTCCTAAGCTTGCAGAAGGGGACACACCCAATCAAGGAGAAATTAATTCACAGAGGTTATATAGTGAGCCAGAGGGATTAAATACTAATCAAGAATTACCATCGGTCCCAAAAGAGTCTTTTAAAAAAGGAGTTTATTATTAATGGCCAAACATAAGACCCATTATGAAGAGTGTGATGTATTGGTTGTTGGCGGTGGAATGGCTGGAACGGGAGCAACTTTCGAAGCTCGTCATTGGGGTAGAGATTTAAAGATTGTTTGTGTTGAGAAAGCTAACATCGATAGAAGTGGAGCTGTAGCTCAAGGGTTATATGCCATCAACTGTTACATGGGTATGCAGTGGGATGAAAATCAGCCTGAAGACCATGTAAGATATGCTCGAAATGATTTAATGGGAATGGTCAGAGAAGATTTAGGATATGACATGGCTCGACATGTAGATTCAACTGTTCACATGTTTGATGAATGGGGTCTTCCAATGATGAAAAATGAAAAAACAGGAAGATATTTAAGAGAAGGAAAATGGCAGATCATGATCCATGGTGAGAGTTATAAACCAATTGTAGCTGAAGCAGCAAAAAAATCTGCCGACAAAATTTATAATAGAATAATGGTTACACATTTATTGATGGATGAAGCCCAAGAGAACAGAATTGGTGGAGCAGTTGGCTTTAATATGAGAACTGGAGACTTCCATGTGTTTAGAGCGAAAGCTGTTATCGTCTCTGCAGGTGGAGCATCACATATATTCAAACCAAGAGCTGTAGGTGAGGGTATGGGTAGAACTTGGTACGCGCCATGGAGTAATGGATCAGCATACGCTTTGCCAATAGCAGCTGGTGCAAAGATGACTCAAATGGAAAACAGAATTGTTTTATGTAGATTTAAAGATGGTTATGGACCTGTTGGTGCATACTTTTTACATTTAAAAACATATACACAAAACGCTAATGGTGAAAACTATGAAAAGAAATGGTATGACCAAACAAAAGAGTTAGTAGGTGAATATATTGATCATCATCCAACGCCAACATGTTTGAGAAATCATGCGTTTATTCAAGAAGTAGCTGCGGGAGGTGGACCAATACACATGGTGACTAAAGAGGCTTTTCAAGATCCTCATTTAGAAACCGTTGGTTGGGAAAATTTTTTAGGTATGACAGTTGGGCAAGCTGTTGTTTGGGCTTCGCAAAATATTGATCCAAAATATACTAATCCTGAGTTAACAACATCTGAGCCTTATGTAATGGGATCACACGCGACATGTTCTGGAGCTTGGGTGAGTGGACCAGAAGATTTATCTCCACCTGAATATTTTTGGGGTTATAATCGAATGTTAACTATTGATGGCCTATTTGGAGCTGGTGACACTGTTGGTGGAAGCGCTCATAAATTTTCATCAGGCTCATTTACTGAAGGAAGACTAGCAGCAAAAGCAGCAGTGAAATACATACAGGACAAAAAAGCAGACGGAATTAAAGTTTCAGACAAACAATGTGATGACTTCAAAAAAGCTGTTTATAAACCTCTAGATACTTATACTATTGCTCAAAATGAAATAACTGGGGGTACAGTTTCACCGAGCTATATTTCACCTATTCAAGGTCTACAAAGACTTCAAAAAATTATGGATGAATATGTGGGAGGAATTACCTCTAACTATATGACAAATGGAAACTTATTAAAAAAAGCTCTACAATTGTTAGACTGGCTTCAAGAGGATTTAGAAAAAGTAGGAGCTGAAGATTATCATCAATTAATGAGAGCTTGGGAATTAAAACATAGGGCGTTGACTTCTCAGTGTGTGACTGAACATACATTATTTAGAGAAGAAACTCGTTGGCCAGGATATTATTATAGAGGTGATCATATGAAGTTAGATGATGAAAATTGGCATTGTTTGACGGTATCTAGAAGAGATCCTAAAACTGGTAAATTTAGTCTTGAGAAGGTCCCCGTGTATCATATTGTTGATGAAAAAGAGAAGAAAAAAGCTTCTTAATATAACATTATAAAGAGTAATCAATGGATCTATTATCTAAATCAGATGAGGAGATATTCGAAATTGGTAAACCCTTCTGGGAAAACTTAGTTAGATCCTCCAATTTGAAAGATTATGGCGGTTTTACCAGAGATTTTTCCACTCAAATGCTTTTCGGAGCTAACGAGGTCGAATTAGGTAAACAATGGGCTAATAACAAACTAATTGTAAACTTAAATGAAACATATGAGCCATTTGGCACTCTAAGAAGAGGTGATCATATAACAGTATTAATAAAGCAGACAAACAAAGAAATCCAAGGTGAATTCTTAGGCAGACTTGTGCTTGGAGTAGAGGATGGCGAGGTTAAAGTTTTTGGCGCAACTATCTACTAAAAAAAGAATTAATTTTTCAATAATAGTTTGACAATTTATCTACCGGGTGTATGAGAAATATAGATGCACCTTCCAAATATAAAAATACCTCAAATACTTTCTGAAAAAAAAACAACATTAATTAAAACTGGAATTTTTTCAGCGATTGTAGCTTGTTGGGGTGTGATCTTATTTGGAACTTTTATAACTTTTAATTAAGTTATATTTAAAGTTTTTTTAGATGGATGTTTTTTTACCTATAGCCCAAGTATTTATTAACCCTGTCGAAATACTTTTAATAAGCGCAATAGTTGGAGTCCTCTCTGGTTTATTTGGTGTAGGAGGTGGTTTCTTAATGACACCTTTTTTAATCTTCATGGGTGTTCCCCCAGCTTATGCAGTTGCTAACGAGGCCAACAATATCTTGGCAACTTCTGTATCTGGATCCACCACTCATTGGTTAAAAAATACTTTAGATTACAAAATGGGATTAATGATAGTAATTGGTGGAACTATAGGAACTGTAGTAGGTATTTTTACTTTCACATATTTTAAAGATATCGGTAAAATAGATACGGTAATTTCTTTAGCCTATATGTACATTCTTGCAATAATTGGGACTCTGATGTTAGTAGAAAGTTTGGGTGAAATTGATAAAGCCAAAAAGAACATTGTAGAGAAAAAAAAATTACATGTTCATTATTGGATACATGGACTTCCTTTTAGAATGAGGTTTCCAAAATCAAAACTGTATGAAAGTATATTCACACCCATCATAATTGGATTAATTGTTGGGTTTATAGCAGCTATAATGGGGATCGGTGGTGCATTTATATTAGTGCCTGCAATGATTTATATTATTAAGATGCCAACAAAATTAGTTCCTGGAACTTCGTTATTCGTAACAATTTTTGTTAGTGTCATAGTTACATTTCTTCATTCAATTAATTATGGTTCAATAGATCTAATGTTAGTTCTAATGTTAGTTATAGGCTCAATAGTTGGAGTGCAAGTAGGCCAAAAACTTGGTGAGCAAATTGATAGTTCTGGATTAAAAGCATTATTAGCAATTTTACTATTAATTGTAGGAATAGTAATTGCTTATGATACTTTTTTTGCAGAAGAAATACTGAATGGCACAACACCTATAAGCTCAAATGACTTAAATTTCTTCTCAAAATTTATTAAAGAGTTTTCAGAGGATATGCCATTCTTTTATGGATTATTTTCTATTTTATTTGCTGTTATTTTGGGAATTGCAGCTGCATTTATTAGAAGATCAATTTCAAAGTTTAGAGAAAAATATTTTAAGAAACCAGTTAAACAAACTAAATAAAAAATTTTATATAAGTTTCCATAGTTATAATACTCACAAGTCCTACAGTTAACATTGCCGTAAATCCAACAACAAAAGGTTTATAACCCATATTTCTAATATCTTTTAAGTTTGTTGATAAACCTATAGCAGCCATAGCCATAGTTAGGAAAATTTTAGAACTTGCTTTAATAAAATCTATAATTTCAATCCAATTATTATTAGTTAAGAAAACTTCATCACCAACATTTCTTAAAATTATCATCCCAACAAAACCTAAAATAAAATAAGGAAATATACTTAAAATGGAGTAACCCTTTTCTTTTACCTGACCTCTATTATAAAGAAAGGCAAAAAGAGGAATCATCACTATCAAAAAAGTATTTCTTAAAAGCTTTGTGACAGTTGCAATATTTAATGTTTCGGGACTATTATACTGTTGATCATATATTAATCCTGCTGCAGCAACTTGTGATGTTTCGTGTATAGCTGTTCCTAAAAAAAGACCTGCAAATAATGAATTTCCATCAAAATAGAAATTTGAGAAGTAAGGGTAAAACAACATGGACAATATTCCAAATAAAGTAATATTTGCGATTGCATAAGAAATTTCACTTTTATTTGCTTTTATTACAGGCGCGGTTGCCATGATAGCAGTAGTACCACAAACGCTGCTTCCAATTGATATTAAGTAAGCCATCCGAGTTGGTATTTGAAGTTTTCTGATTAAAAGCTTTATTACGATTAAGACACTAACTATACAAATTAATATCAATGGAATTGCAATTTTTCCAAACTCTAAAAATTCAAAAGGCTTTAATTGTATACCTAAGCATATTATGCCAAGTTTTAAGATATAATCTCTAGTAAAATCTAATCCTTTTTGAAAACTTTCTCTAATTTTAAAAAAATTACCAAAAAAAATACCCAGTAGGATTGCTACCATCGCTGTGGAGATAGGACTTTTGCTATATCCTAAAAGCTCAATACCAATAATGTTATTAAAACCTTGGGAAAGAGAATAAAGAACAAATGCAAGTATTATGCCTGGTATTAACACCAAGTAATTTTTAAAAAACATACTTTAATTTAATGATTATGCGCTTCTATAAAGTTTGGTCATAACAAATTCTTTATGACCTAAAGCTTCTGCACAAGTTAGTCTTCCATTAGCCACTCTTAGTGTTGACTCAATAAGCTTATCTCCCGCCTCAGACAAGTTCATTTCTCTTGAAAGAATTTTTGATACATCGCAATCAACATGCTCACTCATACTTTTAGCTGTTAATGGGTTAGCAGTTAATTTTACAACAGGCTCTATAGGGTTTCCGACTATATTTCCCTGTCCTGTTGGAAATAAATGAATATTAAATCCACCAGCAGCTTGAAGAGTAATACATTCTGCAGCTGCTGAAGATGTATCCATAAAATAAAGTCCAGGACCTTTTGCTGGTTCTTCAGCAGGCTCAAGTACATCAATAAATTTTAAGCTTCCTATTTTTTGAAAATTTCCAAATGCTTTTTCTTCAATAGTGGTTAAACCACCTGCAATATTCCCAGCAGTTGGTTGACTTTCTGAAAGATCATTAGTTGCTTCTTTCAATATGAAATCATTATAATCATTCCAAGTTTTCATAAATTTTTCAGAAGCTTCTTTAGTTGCTCCTCTTGCGGCACAGACATTTTCTGCCCCTGTAAGTTCAGATGTTTCACCAAAACATAAATGAACACCTAATGGCTCTAATTTTTCCATTAAATTTCCAACAGTTGGATTTGATGCTAATCCTGATGTTGTATCTGACTCTCCACATTTTACTGAAATCCATAAATCACTCATAGGACATTCTTCTCTTTGTTTCTCAGATGCCCATTGTGAAAATTCTTGCGCTTTTTTAGAAGCTTTCATGACAGTTCCAATATCCCCAGTACGCTCTATGTGGAAACCCTCAACCGGTTTTCCTGTTTTAGCGATCCCATCAACAATTTTTTTAGTCCATTTAGGCTCAATACCAATCACAATAACAGCAGCTACATTTGGGTTACTGCCTGTTCCAATCATTGTTCTAAAGTGTAAATCTAAGTCTGCTCCAAATTGTAGTCTTCCGTAAGAATGTGGTAATGCAATCGTCCCTTTTATATTATTAGCGACTGCTTCTGCACATGCGTTGGAAATATCATCAACAGGTAATATAATTACATGATTTCTAGTTCCTGCTCTGCCGTTTTCTCTTTTATAACCTAAAAAACTTTTTGGAATTTCCATCATTTACCACTTTTTAGTTTTTACATTATGAACGTGAACATGTTCACCTTTTTTAATTGCCTTAACAACTTTTCCAATATCATGACCATACTTTAAAATGGTATCACCCTCTTTTAAATCGACCATCGCAATTTTATGACCTAGAGGTATTTCATCTATTGATTGAATAGACGCCGAGCTATCATTTTCCATAATCCAGCATTTACAGTCTTGTTTTGGGGTGATTTTCTCTATCACTACTACACCTACATTATCTTTTTTGTCGTGAATTATGATATCTGTAGCCATATATAGTGTCGAAATGTTTATTTGAATTTCCAAAAATCTTATATATTAATCGCGTCTATTAAGAAATAGTTTTATAAAAAAAGTATTACATATACTGGTTTAGAAAGGCTCTATTAATGACAAAAATGACAACAGAAGAAGCTTTTGTAAAAGTTTTACAAATGCACGGTATTGAACATGCTTTTGGTATAATTGGTTCAGCATTCATGCCAATCTCAGATATTTTTCCTGACGCCGGAATTACTTTTTGGGATGTTGCTCATGAAACAAACGGTGGTTTGATAGCAGATGGTTACACAAGATCTACTGGAAAAATGTCTATGGTTATCGCACAAAACGGGCCAGGTATTACCGGATTAGTAACCCCGATTAAAACAGCTTATTGGAATCACACACCATTATTGTTAGTAACACCTCAGGCAGCAAACAAAACAATGGGTCAAGGGGGTTTTCAAGAAGTAGAACAAATGAATTTGTTCAAAGATATGGTTTGTTATCAAGAGGAAGTTAGAGATCCATCTAGAATGGCAGAAGTTTTAAATAGAGTAATAGAAAAGGCAATCAGAGGTTCAGCACCTGCACAAATTAATGTCCCAAGAGATTACTGGACACAAGTGATTGATATTGAACTACCTCCAATAGTTAGACTGGAAAGACAAGGTGGTGGGGCAGAAGCAATTGATAAAGCTGCAAAACTTTTATCCAATGCAAAATTTCCTGTGATTTTATCTGGTGCAGGTGTTGTTATCGGTGATGCAATTAATGAGACTAAAAAACTTGCAGAAAAATTAGACTCACCTGTTTGTTCAGGTTATCAGCACAATGACAGTTTTCCAGGAAGTCATCCTTTAGCAGTAGGTCCTTTAGGATATAATGGATCAAAAGCAGCGATGGAATTAATTTCTAAAGCTGATGTAGTTTTGGCACTAGGCACAAGATTAAATCCTTTCTCAACATTACCTGGATATGGAATTGATTACTGGCCAAAAAATGCAAGTATTATTCAAGTAGATATTAATCCAGACAGAATTGGTTTAACTAAAAAAGTAACAGTTGGGATAAGTGGTGATGCAAAATTAGTTGCTCAGCAAATAATTGATAAATTATCTTCAACTGCAGGAGATACTGATAGACAAAAAAGAAAAGATTTAATTCATCAGACAAAATCTGCCTGGTTACAAAAATTAGCAAGTTTAGATCATGAGGATGATGATAAAGGAACGGTTTGGAACAAGGAAGCAAGAGAAAGAGATAAAGATAGAATGTCACCAAGACAAGCTTGGCGAGCAATACAATCTGGAATGCCTGAAGATGTAATTATTTCAAGCGATATAGGAAATAACTGTGCAATTGGAAATGCTTATCCAACTTTTGAAAAACCAAGAAAATATTTAGCTCCAGGTTTATTTGGTCCTTGCGGCTATGGTTTCCCATCAATTTTGGGTGCAAAGATTGGATGCCCAGATACACCCGTAATTGGTTTTGCAGGGGATGGAGCATTTGGAATTAGTATGAATGAGATGAGTTCGTGTGCAAGAGAAGAGTGGCCGGCAATTACAATGGTTATCTTTAGAAATTATCAATGGGGTGCAGAAAAAAGAAATACTACTTTATGGTTTGATAATAATTTTGTAGGAACAGAACTAGATCCAGAATTAAGTTTTGCAAAAGTTGCTGATGCCTGTGGATTAAAGGGAGTAACTGTTAGAACAATGGAAGAAACAACAGAGGCCATTAAAAAATCATGTGAAGATCAAAAAAAAGGTATTACCACATTTATAGAGGTAATATTGAATCAAGAATTGGGTGAGCCTTTTAGACGAGATGCAATGAAAAAACCTGTGAGAGTGGCTGGGATAAACAAAAAAGACATGAGACCACAAAAATCTCTAAATGGATGAAATTAAGATAAGTTCTAACAGAAGCTTTGGTATTGTATTTTTTATAGTTTTTTTATTAATAGCACTTTATCCACTTTTAAAAGGCAATGATTTAAGAATTTGGTCATTACTTATCTCATTTATTTTTCTTGCTCTTGGTTTGATAAATTCAAAGATACTTACACCTTTAAATAAATTATGGTTTAAATTTGGATTACTTCTTGGAAGATTTATATCACCTTTGATAATGGGTATTATATTTTTCGTAGTTGTAACGCCTATTGCAATTATTATGCGGTTACTTAAGAAAGATTTATTAAATTTGAAATACAATAAAAAAGAAACTTATTGGATCGATAAATCAGGCCCAAAAAGTAAAATGAAAAATCAGTTTTAGAATGAGTTTTATAAAAGAATTTTGGGAGTTTCTAAAGGTAAGAAAGAAATATTGGCTTTTACCAATTATAATAGTTCTCGTTTTATTTGGTGGATTAATTGTTCTAACCCAAGGTTCTGCAGTAGCTCCATTTATTTATACAATTTTTTAAAGTGACTTCAATTTTAGGTATTTCTGCATTTTATCATGACAGTGCAGCCTGTTTATTAAAAGATGGCAAGATAATTGCAGCAGCACAAGAGGAAAGATTTTCTAGAAAAAAACACGATCCAAGGTATCCACATCATGCTGTTGAATTTGTTCTAAATTATTCAAGAATGAAATTGAGTGAGATAGATCAAATAGTTTTTTTTGAGAAACCTTTTTTAAAATTTGAAAGATTATTAGAAACTTATGTTGCCTTTGCACCGAGAGGATTTGTTTCATTTGCAAAAGCGATGCCCTTATGGATTAAAGAGAAACTTTTTCAGAAAAATCTTTTATTCAATAAGTTAAAAGAACATGATGAAAATTTTAAATCCGATAAAAATATGTTTTTTTCAGACCATCATTTAAGTCATGCTGCAAGCGCCTTTTTCCCTTCACCTTTTGAAGAAGCAGTCGTATTAACCGCTGATGGTGTTGGTGAATGGGCAACAACCACTGTAGCAGTGGGAAAAAAAAATGATTTAGAGATAAAAAAGGAAATTCATTTTCCACATTCACTTGGCCTTTTATATTCTGCTTTTACTTACTACACAGGTTTTAAAGTAAATAGTGGAGAGTACAAACTTATGGGTTTAGCACCTTATGGAAGTCCAATTTATGAAGATAAGGTGAAAGAATTAGTGGATATAAAAGATGATGGAACTTTCAGACTAGATCAAAAATATTTTAATTATGCAACTGGTCTTACTATGACTAACGAAAAGTTTCATGAATTATTTGGACAAAAACCTCGTGATCCAAAAAATGAAAAGATTACTCAATTTCATATGGATATTGCAGCCTCAATTCAGAAAGTTACAGAAGAAATAATGATCAAGTTAGCAAAAGCTATTCGTCAAGAATATAATATTAAAAATTTATGTTTAGCGGGTGGTGTAGCTTTAAATTGTGTTGCTAACGGAAAAATTCTTAAAGAAAAGATTTTTGATAATATTTGGATCCAACCCGCAGCTGGAGATGCTGGAGGGTCTTTAGGTGCAGCTCTGGCTCTTTGGCATATTGAACAGAAAAAAGAGAGAGTTGTTAATTCAAATGATGACATGAAAGGTTCATATTTAGGAACTGAATTCAATCAAGAAGAAATTGAAAATGAATTAAAGTCAGCAGGGGCCAATTTTGAAAAATTACAATACGAAGATTTGATAAGTAAGACAGCAGAATTTTTATCAAATGAAAAAGCGATAGGTTGGTTTCAAGGAAGAATGGAGTTTGGACCAAGAGCTCTAGGCGCGAGATCAATTTTAGGTGATCCAAGATCAGATAAAATGCAAAAAAACCTTAATTTAAAAGTTAAATATCGAGAAAGTTTCAGACCTTTTGCTCCATCAATTTTAAAAGAAGATTTATCTGATTGGTTTAATATAAATGTAGATAGTCCTTATATGTTGTTAGTAGCTGACGTAAATTCAAATAAAAAAATTGAAATGAACGAAGAACAAAAGAAACTTTTTGGTATAGATAAATTAAATATCAAAAGATCTGAAATACCAGCAGTAACTCATGTTGATTACTCTGCGAGAATACAAACTGTTACAAAAGAGACTAATAAAACTTATTATGATTTAATCTCAAAATTTAAAGAAAAAACTGGTTGCCCAGTGATAGTTAATACATCATTTAATGTGAGAGGAGAGCCTATAGTTAATTCTCCAACAGATGCCTTTAATTGCTTCATGGGAACAGAGTTGGACTATTTAGTTATAGGAAATTGTATCTTAGAAAAATCAAAACAAGATCCAAATCTCAAAAAAGATTATACTAAGGAATTCGAATTAGATTGATTATTAGGGGCGTTCTGTTGCCAGGTGCACACATTAATGCATATCTGGCCAATTTTTATCATTGAATCTATCAATCTCCTTTTTACTGAAAGGTCTAAATAATACCCAACCAATAACAATTACTAGAGATAAAAGGATTAATGTTTGCATAATTTAATTTATTACAGACATGGGATCGAGTCTAGTCTGAAACCAATTAACTCTAAAATCTAAATGTGGACCTGTAGATCTTCCGGTTGATCCTACCGTTCCAATGATATCTCCTTGATTTATTTTATCACCTACTGAAACCATTACACTTTCAAGATGAGAATATATTGTTGAAATACCATGTCCATGATCCATAATTATTGTCCCGCCAGTATAATAAAGATCGTCCTCTGCCATTGTTACTGTCCCAGAGCCTGATGATTTAATCATAGTTCCTTTTTTAGCTGCAATATCAATTCCATAGTGTGGCCACTTAGGTTTACCATTTAAAATTCTTTGACTTCCATAAACTCCACTAATAATTCCTTTAACTGGCATTATGAATTGATTTTTAAAAAAAGGTAGGTCGGAATTAATTGCTCTTGCTTTTCCTATCTTATTGTTTTCTTCTTTAATTCTTTTGTAAACCGACTCTGGTGGGGTGACCTTGCTTTCCTCTAGTCCATCTATTCTTTGGATATTATATTTTCTTTTTAAAACTTTCTTTACTATTTTCTCTTTTTTACCATCTTGAATTTTTGTTATGGTTAGGTCAAATTTTCTATCTCTATCAATTCCAAAAGCAAAAAAACCATCTTTTGATACTTTAACTTCTTTTTTATCAACCATAATTTTTGCTGAAGGGTTAGTAATACCAACAATAAAATGACCCTGTAAAAATTTTCCTTTGAATTCAATAGCGTATGAGTGAGTAGGAATGAGAAAGATTATGAAAAGAAATAATCTAAATATTATTTTGCTGTCCATCCACCATCAACCAATAATGAAGTCCCTGTAATCATTGAAGCTGCATCAGAAGCTAGAAATACTACAGCTGAAGCTACTTCAGATAATTCCGCAAATCTTCCTAAGGGAATATTACTTAGCATATCTCTTTTAAATTTTTTATCTTTCAAAAACTTTTTAGTCATAGGAGTTACAACAAAGGTTGGGCAAACAGTATTAACTCTAATGTTATATTTTGCTAAATCTATAGACATTCCTTTCGTCAAACCCTCTAAACCAAATTTATTCATATTATAAACACTTCTTATAGGTCCTCCTACATGCCCCATTTGCGATGACATGTTTACGATTGATCCACCTAATTTTTTTCTATTTTTTGATTTTATCATTTTTAACGCACAAAGATGAGCCAAATTAAAACTCGCTATTGTATTAATCTTAACCATATACTCCATATCTTCCTTTTTAACTTTGGTAAAATGGGCTGGTCTATTATTTCCTGCGTTATTAATTAAAATATCTATCCTTGGCTGTTTATTGATAATTTTTTTAACTTCATCGTAATTTGTAATATCACAAACATAAGATTTACATTTTGATTTAAATTTTTTTATTTTCTTAGAAACTTCATTTAAATCTTTATTAGTTCTACTTATAATGATTAAATTTGCTCCAGCTTCAGCTAAAGCGATTGCACAAGCTCTCCCAATTCCTTTGCCTGCACCAGTTACGACTGCAGTTTTGTTTTTAAAATTATAATTTTTTAGGAACATTATAAAAATAATATTTTAATATCAGTGTAAATCAACTCAATAGCAACAATAAGTATCGCTATCAGGCCAGCCCAAGCTATCCATTTATACTTTTTTATCCAATTGGATATTAATGTTGCGGCTGTTGCCATTAAGACAATGGATAAAACTAGTCCAAAAACTAATAGATAATAATGATCTCCAGCTGCTCCAGCAACCCCCAAAACATTATCTAAACTCATGGTAAAATCAGCTAATAAAATTGTCCAAATTGCTTTTAAGAAACTCGAATTATCTACTTTAATGTCACTATCATGATTTGAACCTTTCACCACATCCACGTAAAGTTTATAAACAATATAAAGTAAAAGTAACCCACCAATTAATCTTAAACCTGTTATCTGCAACAAATAAGCTGTCAATAATGTTAAGATTATTCTTAGAACAACTGCGCCACCAATACCCCAAAAAATAATTTTCTTTCTTTGCTCTAATGGAAATTTTGAGGCAACCATTCCGATAATAATTGCATTATCTCCTGCAAGCACAAGATCTATTAAGATTATTTGTGTTAAGATAGTAATTTGTTCTGGCGTAACAAAATCAGCGAACATTAGCTCCTAAGTATCATATCAGCACCTTTTTCTGCAATCATTATTGTCGGTGCATTGGTGTTACCAGAAGTTATATTGGGCATTATAGATGCATCAATAACTCTTAAATTATTTAAACCTTTAACTTTAAGCGTTTCATCAACTACCGCCATATCATCTTGTCCCATTTTGCATGTACCAACAGGATGAAAAATAGTTTGAGCATAATCTGCACCAGCTTTTACCAGCTCTTCATCATCATTAATATTTATTCCTGGTCTATATTCTTCAGGGTTATATTTTTTAAAAGTTTCAGACTCCATTACAATTTTCCTTGTAAGTTTTAATCCCTTTGCAGCAATCATTCGATCATGTTCTGTTGATAAATAATTAAGTTTTACCTTCGCATAAATTCTAGAATCTTTATTGGTAATATTCACGTGACCTCTACTAGTCGGTCTAATGTTTGATACAGTTGGAGTAAACGCATGGAAATCATGATTCTTTGTTGCACCTAAAGTATCCATACTCATTGGTTGTACATGCCACTGAAGATCTGGTAATTCTAAAGAGGGATCACTTTTAGCAAACATACACATTTGACTAGCACCCATTGTCATTGGTCCACTTCTATTGAAAACATATTCAAGCCCAATCATTAATTTACCGAACAAACTATTAATTTTTTTATTTAACGATTTGAGCCCGTGAATTTTATAAATTGGTCTAAACATTAGGTGATCCTGGAGATTTTCTCCCACTCCTTTTAAATCATGGACCATTTCTATACCTAAATTTTTTAGCTTATTAGAATTACCTATTCCGGATGTTTGTAAAATTTGTGGAGAACCAATGGATCCAGATGACAGGATAACCTCTTTATTTACTGTAACTTTTTTAAGCTCGTTCTCTTGCCAATATTCAACACTTTTTGGTGTTTTATTTTCAAAATTAATTTTTTTTACATGAGCCTTGGTAATGATTTTTAAATTTGTTCTATGTTTTATCGGATTTAGATATCCAACTGCAGTACTACATCTAAAACCATCTTTTTCAGTAACTTGGAAATATCCACAACCATGATTATTACCAGTATTAAAATCTTTAGTTTTAGGTATGCCAAATTCTTCTGCAGCATTTTGAAACTCATTTAGTAATGGCAATTGTATTCTTTGATCAGATACAGATAAAGGGCCACCAACTCCATGAAAATCATCTTTTCCACGCTCTTGATTTTCTGCTTTAATAAAATATGGAAGAACATCGTCCCAACCCCAACCAGTGTTACCTAATTGACGCCAAATATCATAATCTCTACTTTGGCCCCTAATATATAACAAACCATTAATCGCTGAACTTCCACCCAAAGTTTTTCCTCTTGGATACCGAATAGAGCGATTATTCATTGTTTCGTCTGGTTCAGTTTTGTAACACCAATCAACAGAAGGGTTGTGCATAGTTTTAAAGTATCCAACGGGAATGTGTATCCAGGGATAATTATCTTTTCCTCCTGCTTCAATTAATAAGACTTTATTTTGTGAATTTTCAGAAAGTCTATTTGCAAGGACACATCCAGCAGATCCGGCACCAACAATTATAAAATCAAAATTTTCCATTTCTAGTTGAATTAATTTTTTACTTAATTTAATTAATCATCTTTACACTCATATCAAACGATTGTCACTTGTATCAGGTTTGTTTTTCTGATTGAATTGATTACGTTAAATTTAACTAACAAGAGGAAATATAATGAAAAAAATCATTTCAATGTTATTTGCATCTGTTTTAGTACTTGGATTTGTATCTAATGCTAACGCTGCAAAAACACTAAAATGTCAGACAGTTCTTAACACTAAAGCTGATGAAGTGAAAATGTTAAAGGACTTTACTGATACAGTAACTGAATTAACAGCGGGTTCGTTAAAATTCGAAATTTTACCTGCGGGCGCTGTTGTTGGAGTTAAGGAAACTCTTGATGCTGTTGATAAAGGACTGATTGATTGTGGTTTCGCATGGACTCACTATTGGTCAGGAGATCATCCTGCTGCTATGTTATTTGGTTCGCCAGTAGCTGGTGGTGGAGTTGGTATCGACAATATCGCATTCCTATCATGGTTCCAATACGGTGGTGGTAAAGAATTATACGACCAACTTTGGAAAGAAATGGGAAGAGACATAAAAGGATTTATGATTCAACCAGTTGGTCCAGAAGCTTTGGGTTGGTTTCCAAAACCAATTAAAGATATGGCTGACTTTAGAAAATATAAGTTCAGAACTCCTCCAGGAATTCCAGGACAAACATATAAAGACATTGGTATAGCTTCTGTTGCAATGGGTGGTGGAGATATTTTACCAGCTCTTGAAGCAGGAACAATCGATGCTGCTGAATGGTGTTGTCCAAAACCAGACTTAACATTTGGTTTCCAAAAAGTATTAAAGCATTATTATTTACAAGGTTTACACCAAGTAGTGGTAAATGCTGACTTTTATATTACTGGAAAAACTTATAATGCTATGAGCGCTCATGAGAAGAAGTCTCTTGAAGTTGCTGCTAATGCTTCATTAGCAAAATCTTTAAGTTACAGAATCTATGAGAATGGTAAAGCTCTTAGAGAGTTAACTACTAAACATGGAGTAATCTTAGAGGACACTCCTTCTGATTATTTCACAGAATATATGGCTGCTGCAAAAGCATCTTTGAACAAGAATGCTAAAGATAACAAATTCTTTAATGAAGTTTATACTTCAATGAAGAATTTTGCTGATGTAGCTGTTCCTTTCTGGAGTGGTGCTCAAATGTCAAATGCGAAGCTAGGAATGGCTCACGCAGCAACATTAAAGTAATTAGTAATTAATCTTAATTTAATTAGAGCGGACTTTTATGTCCGCTCTAGTTTTTTTATTCAAACTTATGGCAGACGAACCAGGTAAACTAGATATATCAGATGAAATGATTGCCGAAAGGCGAGGTGGTTCGGGAAAAATGCCTGATGACATGCCATTATGGATGGCAAAATCCATTACAGGAATTGATAAATTTAGTAAGTGGATAGGCAATATTGTTTGCTGGATATTAATGCCACTAATTTTTGCAATGACTTATGAAGTTCTTGCAAGAAAATTATTTTTAGCACCAACTATTTGGGCTTATGACATAAGTCGTTTTTTGTATGGAGCACTTTTTATGTTGGGTGCTGGTTACGCTCTTTCAAGAGGAGTTCATATAAGAGCAGATTTTTTATATAGAAATTTTAAAACCAAAAACCAAGGTCTAATAGATTTTTGGTTATATTTATTATTTTATTTTCCAGGCCTAATTGTCTTTCTTTATATGACAGTTGGATTTGTTGGAGAGTCAATCCAAAGAGGAGAACGAGGCATGGATACTACATGGATGCCTTATATGTGGCCAATCAAAACTTGTTTACTCATTGGTATAATTTTTTTACTAATTCAAGGAGTTTCTGAGTTACTCAAAAGTTATTGGGCAGCTAAAAAAGGTGAGTGGCCTGGAGAAACTAAATGATTGCTGAGTTTATAGATCCAGCAATCTTAGGTTTTATTCTTGTTGGCGTGATGCTATTTGCAATATTTGTTGGTTTCCCTATTTCATTTACACTAATTTTTTTAGGTTTTGTTTTTGGTTATTTGGGATTTGGAAAGTTAGTTTTTTATTTAATGACTCTCCAATTCTCTATGGTTATGACCGAACAAACACTCGCCGCTGTCCCACTCTTTGTCTTTATGGGAATTATGATGGAACAAGCTGGCTTAATGGAAAGATTATTTTCAGCATTCCAAATGATGTTAGCAAAAGTTAAAGGATCTTTATATTATGCTGTTTTATTTGTCTCTGTAATTTTTGCAGCTGCAACGGGGATTGTTGGGGCATCAGTGACAATTCTTGGAATTATGGCTGCAAAATCCATGAACAGATCTGGTTATGATGTGAGGCTTGCAGCTGGTACTATCACAGCGGGAGGAACTTTAGGAATATTAATCCCACCAAGTATTATGTTAGTTGTAATGGGTCCTATAATGGAAATTCCAGTAATAGATTTATTTGCCGCTGCAATTTTACCAGGAATTCTTCTTGCAAGTTTATACGCAGGTTACACAACGATTAGATGTATGATTAATCCTAAATTAGGACCAGTCATTCCTGATGATATGAGAGCTGCGAGCATGAAAGATGTTTGGATTGAATTTTTTTTAGGTTTAGTGCCACCCGCAGCTTTGGTATTTGCAGCATTAGGAAGTATTTTATTTGGTTTTGCAACTCCAACTGAAGCTGCAGGATGTGGGGCTATGGGAGCTTTACTTCTTTCATTAGCTTATAAAAAATTGACTCTTCCAAAATTACAAGAAGCATTAGTCAAAACATTAGAGATAACTGCATTGATTATGGTTTTAGTTGCAGCTTCAAATTTTTTTGGTGCTGTTTTTGCAAGACTAGGAACGCCGACTTTATTAACTGAGTTTTTGTTAGGTCTTGAAATGAATAAGTATCTTATTTTAGCAATGGTTATGGTAATGATTTTTTTATTAGGATGGCCTTTAGAATGGGTACCTATAGTAATGATTATTGTTCCAATTATATTGCCATTGATTGAAGCATTAGGATTTAATTTAACTTGGTTTGCAATATTAGTAGCTGTGAATTTACAAACCGCCTGGTTATCACCACCTGTTGCGCTTTCAGCTTATTTTTTAAAAGGTGTTGTACCTGAGTGGGATTTGAAAGATATTTATTATGGTATGATGCAGTTTATGGTGCTGCAAGTATTTGGTTTAATTTTAATTATTATATTTCCAAAAATTGCATTATGGTTACCAACTCTCTTATATGGACAGTAGATTGTTAAAGTTCTATATTGTCTGAGTGAATCAGCAAAAATCAAATAAAACACTAATTAATTGGGATTTGGTGACAGTAAATCCAAGTAATAAAAATTGGAACTGGAAAGATTTATTTTGTTTTTGGGGAGTAGGCATTCAAAGCGTAATTGGATTTTCTTTGATTGCATCTCTTTATGTTGTGTATGACTTAAATACTTTTGTAGTATTTTTTGGAACAATTTTTGCCTCTTTATTGGTTTATTTTTTTTCAAATTTAATTGGTAAGCCATCTCAAAAATTTGGATTACCGTTTGTAGTTTTATTGAGATCCTCAATGGGAGTAAGAGGAGCACAGTATATCGGATTTTTAAGAAGTATAGTTGGTATATTTATGTTTGGAATTCAAACATATTTTTTATCAAAGGCACTAGGATATTTATTTAGAATTTTAATTTTTTCCATTGATAAAACTCTTTTACAACAAGAAATTTTTCTTATTTTTTTCATTGGATTAAACATCATAGATTGGATTTCAATTATAGTCTCAATGGCGCTACAGGTTATTTTATTTAGTATAGGGATGAATTATAATAAAAAAATTATTAATATCTCTGCAATCTTCGTCTATTCTGGAATGGCGTTATTCTTTTTTATAGTTTTATTGAGTGATGTTAAATTTACAATTAATGCATTTTTAGGTGCTTTAAGTTTAGAAAATTTTGTAGATAAAAATAATATTATACCTTTGATAACTGTATCAGGAACACTTTTTGCTTATTTTTCGATTGTTATTTTAAGTTTTGGTGATTTTTCAAGGTACATTGAAAATGAAAACCAACTTAAAAAAGGGAATTTAACTTTAATATTGAATTTAATAATTTTTTCTTTTTTTGCACTTTTTATTGTCATAGGTGCAGATGCTTTTCTAAAACAAAGTCCTGAAAATATTGAAAAAATACTTACAAATCCTACGGATATAATTGGTAAGTTGAATAACTTATTATTAACTAATTTAGTTTTGATTTTTATAATTATTGCGTCAGCTTCTACAAATTTAATTGCTAATTTTATTCCATCGCAATACTCTCTTATTAATTTATTTCCTACATCATTATCATTCAAAAGCTCAGGATTAGTGATAGGTTTAATCGGACTTCTAATAGGAGTTTTTTGGCTTACTGTTTTAAGTCAAATAGGAATTTTATCAATAATAGATACAATCGGAGCTTTTTTTGGACCAATTTTTGGAATAATGATTTCTGATTATTATTTTATTAGAAAGGGTAATTTGATTAATAAAGATATTTATTCTCTAGAAAAAAATGGGTCGTATTATTTTTCAGGTGGTTGGCATATAAGAGGCACATATTCTTTATTCTTGGGATTTATTTTCTCGGCCTCAACAATTTGGAACCCTAATTTAATGTTTTTACAATCTTATGCATGGATTATTGGCGCATTAATTTCCTCAATAACTTATTACTTTTTGGCAAAAAAATAATTTAATGAACAAGATTACATTTAGTTTTGAGAATAGGACTGCAGTTATAACAGGTGGAGCTCAAGGATTTGGATTTGATATAGCTAGGAGATTTTTGAACTCAGGCGCTAAAGTAATAATTTGGGACAACGATTCAGACACACTAAAAAAGTCTGTTAAAGAACTCAACAGTACAAATTTAACCTCAAATGTTGTTGACGTATCAAAATTTGAAGAAGTTGAAAATTGCACCAATGAAATCGTGAAAAACTCCAACATTGATATATTAATCAATAACGCAGGGATAACTGGTCCTACTGCCCCTTTGTGGGAATATGATCTAGGGAAGTGGAAAAAAGTAGTAGATATTAATTTGATGGGAACCTTTAATTGTTGCAAAGCAATAGTGCCAAATATGATTAAGAATAACTACGGAAGAATTGTTAATGTAGCATCAGTTGCAGGAAAAGATGGCAATGCAAATGCAAGTGCGTATAGTGCAGGAAAAGCTGGTTCTATAGGACTGACAAAATCTTTAGGTAAAGAGCTTGCAGATAAAAATATAGCAGTAAATGCAGTCACTCCTGCTGGGGCTAAAACACGTATTTTAGATCAAATGACTAAAGAACATGTTCAAAGGATGCTTTCCAAGGTGCCTAGAGGTCGATTTCTTGAAGTCGAGGAATTTACATCTTTAGTTTGCTGGCTCTCATCAGAGGAAAATACATTCTCTACAGCGGCAGTTTTTGACATAAGTGGTGGTCGTTCGACCTATTAACTTTTTGGTTTTTCTTCAACTATTTTAGTGTGAGTTGTCTTGGCTCGGCTCATTTTAACATCATTTGACATCACTGGTGCAAAAATCATAATTGACCAGTAAATTAACAGTATAAAAATTGAAATTGTCTTCATTATTTATTTATATTAGCTAAAGATGATTTTTGAATGTTTAAATTTTGTCAAAATCATGTATTAACAATTTCTTTAAAAAATTTTTAATGAATATTTTAACCAAAATCTTAATTTTTATTTTTGTATCTATTGGAACTGGATTTGCGAATGAAATTAAAGTTTTTAATTTTACCACAGATGAACTGTCAAACTTAGAGGTTCGAAAGGTGAGAGGGGCCGAAAATAAGACAATTTATACAATTGGATCAAATGAAAATGGAAATTTCTTAAAAGCTGTGGCTGATAATGCAGCTTCTGGATTAGGAAGAGAGGTCAAAATTGATCTAAACAAAACTCCATTCATAAATATAACTTGGAAAATAGAAAAAGATCTACCCGGAATAAAAGAAAATACTAAAAAAGGACATGATTTTGCTGCTAGAGTTTTTGTAGTTAAAAAAACTGGTGCAACACCTTTATCTAATAGGGCTATAAATTATGTTTTCTCAAGCAATAGTGAAATTGGTTTTAGCTCACCAAGCCCCTATACTAAAAAATCTATTGATAATGTTTTAGCAAGTACAAAAAAAAATTTAAATGAATGGGTTACCGTTAAAACAAATGTGAAGGAAGATTTTAAAAGATTTCACGATCTAGATGTTGATGAGTTAGATGGATTAGCGATTATGTCTGATACAGATAACTCTAAAATGAAAGCTATAGCTTATTACCAAAACATATTTTTCTCAGAAAATTAATTATAATTTCAAATATTTTTTTAAAAAGATATTAAAAAAAGCTAAAATCACAGCTACCAAAACATCTTCATGAGGACTAGCACCGGGATAACCAAAGTTCCATGCAATAACCAATACTAACCAAATAACAAAGATATTCATTTTATTTTATTTCTTAGATTCTATAAAATTAATCAATTATTTGATATAGTTATTTAATGCACGAAAACTTCTTTCATAAATTAAAAGTATATTACGAGGATACAGATTCTGGTGGTGTAGTTTACTATGCAAATTATTTAAAATTCTTAGAAAGAGCTAGAACAGAAGCATTATTTTCAATTGGTTACAGTAATAATAAAATTCAAGAAGAATTTAAATCTTTAATAATAGTTAAATCCTGTAATATAGATTATAAAAAATCTGCTTATTTAGAGGATGAATTGACTATAAGATCTTTTGTTAAATCAATCACTAAAACTTCTTTTTTTATGAATCAAATAATTACTAAAAATAATGAACTAATTGTTGAGGCACAAATTCACTTAGTCTTTGTTAATAAAGATGGCAAACCTATAAAGATACCTGATCAGATTTACTCAAAATTTAAACCATACTTTTGTGATAGTATTAAGAAGTAGCCAATCTCTTCGCTTTTTTAAATAATTTTATCATCATTTTTTCAGAAATTAATTTTGTATTAACGTTTCTTGGACTTGGATGATAACTTGATAAAATTATTAAACCATTAGGTAACTCATGTGTTTTATTGTGTTTAAAAATAAATTTTTGTTCTATATTAAATTTTTGTTTATACAATTTCACACAATTATCAAAAGCAACTTTTCCTAATGTAACTATAACTTTCAAATTCTTTAAAAATAATATTTCCTTACCAAAAAAATTAGAGCAGTTAGAAATTTCAATGCTTAGTGGTTTATCTTCAGGAGGCACACACTTAAGAATATTAGTAATATAAGTAGATTTTAGTTTTAAATTATCTTCTAGATTTTTTGATAACGGAGAATTTGAAATTCCTACCTTGTGCAAACATTTAAATAAAAAATCTCCTGATTTATCTCCAGTAAATGCTCTACCGGTTCTAGTACCACCATGAGCAGCAGGCGCTAGTCCAATGATAGCCATTTTAGAGCTTAAGTCTCCAAATCCAGGCACCGGTTTTCCCCAATACAGCTCATCTCTATTTTGTTTTCTCTTTATTGAACTTACTTTGCGGATAAACTTAACTAATCTTGGACACTTCTTACAATTAACTATTGTTTTATTCAAATCGTTTAATCTAATATCCATAAATGAAATTTTTTAACTTCCTAATAATAATATTTATATCTTTAGCATCATCTATTAAAGCAGATTTAAATGAAAATTTAATAAATCAATTAGAAGAGGGTGGAAAATTAATATTTATAAGACATGCATATGCACCTGGAAGTGGAGATCCAAATAATTTCAATTTAAACGATTGTTCGACACAAAGAAATCTAAGTGAGGAGGGAAAAAAACAGGCTAAATCTATCGGTAAATTTTTTATTAAAAATGAAATTAAAATTGATAAAGTTTTATCAAGTGAATGGTGTAGATGCAAAGAAACAGCAAAAATTGCATTTAAAGACTTTACAACAAAGAGTTTTTTAAATTCTTTCTACAGCTCTAAATTTGCAAAAAATAGGGAGAAACAGGTGAAAGCATTGAAAGAATATATTAAAAATTATAAAAACAATAATAATGAGAATTTAGTTTTAGTTACTCATTATGTTTTAATATCGGAAATTTTAAACTATGGATCATCATCGGGTGAAATAGTTGTATCTGATAAAAATTTTAATATTATAGATACTCAAGAAATATCTTATTGAATTATGTCATCAAAAAGAGCAATGAAACAAGCACAAAAACAGGCCTATGCTAGACACAGGAGCAACATAACAAATAGCAGGTTTGGATCAAGAAAGAAAAATTTCAATAAAAAAAATAAAAAGAACTAACTTTCTTTTTCAAATTTTTCTATTTTTTTACATGTTGATATTTTTGAAAGGCCTTCCTCATCGTTGAGGACCGTTCTCATGAAAATTTCATTTTTATCTTTTTCAAATAAAATTTGGGTATAAAATTGTGGATATCCATGCTTGTGAGTTAAAATTTTTCCATCTTCTTCGTAGATATTTTGGACGTAAGAATTAGATTTTTTTACACTTAAATCCGTTAATCTGTATTTTTGGAATGTTTTTTCTTTATAAACATAATTTCTAGTCATTATTCGTTCATTTAAATTAAGAATATACTCATTTTTTAGAAACTCATCTTGTTTATCATCACATTTACTCATGACAATAATTTCTGATTTTAAAATGTTAATTGGCATAATTACAAAAAAGAAGATAATAAAAGTCTTAATTATTTTCATTTTTTTCGGCGAAAAATAAACCTATCAGCGCTAAAGCTGTCCATCCTAAACCAAGAAGACCTTTATAAACACTTGTCTCTGCGCTCCAAATTCCTAGAACTAACGCTCCAAAAATTAAACCCAAAATATATATAATTAGAACTATTGATGTTTTGCTCATTTTTTTTAGTTTTTTTTAAAAAAATACCATTTTCATTTTTATATGTATAGGTATCTTTCAAAACTTTATAATTCATTGTAAATGTCGTTGGACAAATAGATCCAATAATATATAAAACCTTGAAATTGTGGGGCGATGGCGGAATTGGTAGACGCGTCGGTCTTAGGAACCGATAGAGCAATCTGTGAAGGTTCGAGTCCTTTTCGCCCTACCACATTTAAATTATGAAAGTTACTGTTGAAAATAAAAAAGGTTTAAACAAGGATGTAAAAGTTTTTGTCGATAAAAAGACAATGAATTTGTACATGGATGAGAAATATGAGGAGATCAAGGGAACTGTTAATCTAAAGGGATTTAGACCTGGTAAGGTACCAAGAGAAATTTTAAAGAGACAGTTTGGAAAGGCTGTTTTTAGTGAAGTCTTAGACAAAGTCTTGAAGGAAACATCAACAAAAGCCTTGCAAGAAAATAAAATTAAACCAGCAGGTCAACCAAAACTAGATCTTAAAACTTATGGTGAAGACAAAGATTTAGAATATATTTTATCTGTCACAGAGCTTCCAAAAGTTGAACTGAAATCAATAGAGAATATTAAGTTCGATGAGTATACGGTTAAAATTGATCAAAAGGAAACTGACAAAAGAATAAATGATATTGCAAAAAATCAACCAAACTTCAAAGAAACCTCAGAGACAACAAAAGCAAAAAAAGGTGACTTAGTTGTTTTTGACTATAATGCAACAGTTGATGAAAAAACGTTTAAAGGTGGAGAAGGTAAGAATACTCAATTAACTTTAGGAAAAGATCTTTTCTTAAAAGGATTTGATGAGCAATTAATTGGAGTTAAAAAGGGAGATGAAAAAATAGTAGATGCAATACTTCCTGAAAATTTTCCAGAAAAAGAATTTATCAACAAAAAAGCAAAATTTATTTGTAAAATTTCAGCAGTTAAAGTTCCTGAAGATGTAAAAGTTGATGATCAATTTGCCAAAAATTTAGGTGCAAAAGATCTTAATGATCTTAAGTCGTTAATAACAAAACAAATAAATGACGAATATAAAAATTCTTTAGATCGTTTAACAAAAAATCAAATATTAAAAGAAATTGAAAAATTTAAAGTAAGCGAAATTCCAGAAAACTTACTTGAGGATGAAATAAAAATACTTTCTCAAGGTATGTCAGAAGATGATGCAAAAAAAAGTAGAAAAAATTTTGAAGAGGTTGCAAAAAAAAGAATTAAAGTTGGACTAATTTTAAATGAATTTGGTGAACAAAATCAAATAAAGGTTACCGAACAAGAATTACAATCTGAAGTTCAAAAACAAATTAGAATGATGCCAGGTCAGGAAAAAATGGTAATGGAATTTTATAAAAAAAATCCTAATGCATTAGCGAGTTTAAGAGGGACTGTGTATGAGGAAAAAATTTTAAATATGATTAAAGAAAAGGCTAAGCCCAATAAAAAAGAAATTTCTAAAGATGAAGCTGAAAAAATTTTAAAGGAGTCCCAAAAACAACAACTCGATCAAGAACTTAAAGATCATAGAAAACCTGAAAAAAAAGCTGATGTAAAAAAAACAGCAAACAATAAAACAAAGCCAAAAGTCAAAAAGACTAAATCAGTAGCTAAAAAAATAAAAAAAGTTAGCAAAAAGTAATCTCAAGTTGTATAAGTAGAACGAATCAACTTATGACAAATAAAATATTTGAACATATGAGCAACTTAGTGCCTATGGTTGTTGAACAGTCTAATAGAGGCGAGCGTGCTTATGATATCTATTCAAGATTATTAAAAGAAAGAATAATTTTCTTAACGGGTCAAATAAATGATACTGTTGCATCATTAGTAACTGCGCAATTATTATTTTTAGAAGCTGAGGATCCAAAGAAGGAAATATATCTATATGTAAATAGTCCAGGTGGTCTCGTTACAGCTGGTTTAGGTATTTATGATACCATGCAGTATGTTAAACCTGATATTTCAACTTTATGTATTGGTCAAGCAGCATCAATGGGTTCTTTTTTATTGTCTGCTGGAAAAAAAGGTAAAAGATTTTCATTACCAAACTCAAGAATAATGGTCCATCAGCCTTCCGCAGGTTTTCAAGGTCAAGCTACAGATATAGAAATTCATGCTAATGAAGTTTTAGCATTAAAAAAAAGATTAAATGAAATCTATTCTAAACATACAGGTAAAAGTGTAGAAGAGATTAAAACTGCTTTGGAAAGAGATAATTTTATGACTGCTGAGTCTGCGAAAGCCTTTGGATTAATAGACGAAGTAGTTGAAAAAAGATCTTAAAACACAAGATATTGAAATAGCAAAATTCCAAACTTGATTACCATGAGTCATTTATAATAAGATATCATTATTGATTCGAATACAAATTTATGAATACTAATAATAAAAATATTCTATATTGTTCTTTTTGTGGTAAGAGCCAACATGAAGTAAGAAAATTAATTGCCGGTCCAACGGTATTTATATGTGATGAGTGTGTTGAATTATGTATGGACATAATAAAAGAGGAAAGCAAAGACACTTTTGTAAAACATCAAGATGGACTTCCCTCTCCAAAAGAAATTTGTTCAGTTTTGGATGATTATGTTATTGGCCAAACGCATGCTAAGAAAGTTTTATCTGTAGCAGTTCATAATCATTATAAAAGATTAAATTATGAGAATAAAACAAGTAAAAATGTTGAGCTAGCAAAATCAAATATACTTTTAGTTGGTCCAACCGGTTGTGGTAAAACATTATTAGCACAAACTCTTGCGAGAATACTTGATGTACCTTTTACGATGGCAGATGCAACAACTCTAACAGAAGCAGGTTATGTGGGTGAGGATGTAGAAAATATAATTTTAAAATTGTTGCAAGCTGCAGATTATAATGTTGAAAAAGCTCAAAGAGGAATTGTTTATATAGATGAAGTTGATAAGATTAGTAGAAAATCTGAAAATCCATCAATTACTAGAGATGTATCAGGCGAAGGAGTTCAACAGGCTTTATTAAAAATTATGGAGGGTACCATTGCAAGCGTTCCACCTCAAGGAGGAAGAAAGCACCCGCAACAAGAATTTTTGCAGGTTGATACTACAAATATTTTATTTATTTGTGGGGGAGCTTTTGCAGGTTTGGATAAGATTATTTCTCAAAGAGACAAAGGTACATCAATTGGTTTTGGTGCAGATGTAAAAAATGCACAAGATAAAAAAACAGGTGAATGGATGAAAGGTTTAGAGCCAGAAGATCTTCTTAAATATGGTCTAATACCAGAGTTTATTGGAAGATTGCCAATGATTGCAACATTAGAAGATTTAGATGAAAAATCCTTAATAAAAATATTACAAGAGCCTAAAAATTCTTTAGTAAAACAATATCAGGAACTATTCAAACTTGATGGTGCAAAATTAACGTTTAAAGATAACGCTTTAAAAGAGATTGCTCTAAAAGCAATTAGAAAAAAAACTGGAGCAAGAGGTTTGAGATCTATATTGGAAAATGTTTTATTAAAAACGATGTACGATTTACCTAGTCAAGAAAATATTGAGGAAGTTATTATTGATTCTACTACTGTCAAAGGTCAGTCTCAACCAATTATAGTTCACTCAAAAACAGATGGTAAATCCAAAACAAATAAGACAACAGCGGCGTAATAACCATAATAAACAAGAAAAAGGTATTGCAAAATAAATTATAATATCCATATTTGTCAAATGGATATTAAAATTTCACTGCCACTTTTACCACTGAGAGATATTGTAGTCTTTCCATCAATGGTAATCCCTTTATTTGTAGGAAGAGATAAATCTATATCTGCTCTAAATGAGGTAATGAAAAAAGATAAAAAAATTATACTTGTAACTCAAAAAAACTCAGAGATTGACGATCCAAAAAAAACTGACATATTTATGTATGGTTGTGAAGGAAATATTCTTCAACTTTTAAAGTTACCAGATGGGACTGTTAAAGTTTTAGTAGAGGGAATAAAAAGAGTAAAAATTTTAAATTTCAAAGACAATGAAAAGTTTATCACGTGTGATTATACACCACTCAACAATATTTTAGACAAAGAGGAAGATTTATATCCACTCGCAGTTACAGCTATCAGACGATTGGAAAAATTGACTTCGATTAACAAAAAAGTTTCAGGTGAAACTTTAAGCAACATAAAACAACTAAAAGAACCATCGCAAATTGCTGATAATATAGCTTCTCATATAACCGCAACAATTTCGGAAAAACAGCAAATTTTTGAGACAGCTGATGTTAAAAAAAGATTAAATGCAATTATTAAATTAATGGAAAACGAGACTAGTATTATTGGTGTTGAAAAAAGGATTAGGGGAAGAGTTAAAACTCAAATGGAAAAAACTCAAAGAGAGTATTATCTAAACGAACAATTGAAAGCGATACAAAAAGAATTAGGTGAAATCGAGGATGGTAAGGATGAAAGTACAAATTTAAATAAAGCTATTATAAAATCTAAAATGCCAAAAGAGGTTGAAAAAAAGTGCTTGCAGGAATTAAAAAAATTAAAAAATATGAGTCCAATGTCTGCTGAAGCGACAGTTGTGAGAAATTATTTAGATTGGATGATAGATTTACCATGGCATAAAAAGAGTGAAATAGATATTGATCTAAAAAAAGCTCTAAATATTCTTGATAAAGACCATTTTGGATTAGAAAAGATTAAAGAGAGAATAATAGAGTTTCTAGCGGTCCAAAAAAGAATGGAAAAAATTAAAGGTCCAATTTTATGTCTAGTTGGACCCCCAGGTGTTGGCAAAACTTCTTTAGGAAAATCAATTGCTAAAGCAACTAACAGAGAATTTGTAAGAATGTCAGTTGGCGGAATGAGAGACGAAGCTGAGATAAGGGGGCATAGAAGAACTTATATTGGATCGTTACCTGGAAAAATTATTCAGATGATGAAAAAAGCTGGTACTAAAAATCCACTGATATTATTAGACGAAATCGACAAGATAGGAAATGATTACAGAGGAGATCCCTCTTCAGCTTTATTAGAAGCGTTAGATCCAGAACAAAATACAACTTTTAACGATCATTATCTTGAGGTTGATTACGATCTTTCAGATGTAATGTTTGTGACAACAGCAAATACTTTAAATATTTTACCTCCGTTGCTAGATAGAATGGAAGTAATAAGACTGGCTGGTTATACAGAGGATGAAAAAATTAATATTGCAAATAAATTTCTTCTTCCTAAACAAATTAAAGATAATGGTGTTAAAGAAAATGAAATGAAAATGGATGATGATATCATAAAAGAAATTATAAGAAGATATACGCGAGAGTCAGGAGTAAGAAATTTAGAAAGAGAAATATCTAAAGTTGCTAGAAAAGTTGTTAAAAAAGTTGTTTCTGGAGAAGAAAAAGAGGTCAATATTAATAATAAAAATTTGTCTGATTTTCTTGGAGTTCCAAAACATAAATTTGGTGAATTAGAAAATGATAACAAAGTTGGAATTGTTACTGGTTTAGCATGGACTGAGTATGGTGGTGAAATTTTAAAGATTGAAACAGTTACTATGCCTGGAAAAGGCAGAATGCAAATTACAGGTAAGTTAGGTGATGTAATGCAAGAGTCGGTTAAAGCTGCCAAATCATTTGTTAGATCCAAATGCTTAGAATATGGAATTATTCCTCCGTTATTCGAAAAAAAAGATTTTCATATACATGTACCTGAGGGAGCAACACCTAAAGATGGTCCATCTGCTGGTATAGCGATGGTAACATCAATCGTTTCATCTATCACTTCAATTCCAGTAAGAAAAGATGTTGCTATGACAGGTGAGGTAACTCTTACAGGCCAAGTTTTACAAATTGGTGGTTTAAAAGAAAAATTATTGGCTGCGCATAGAGCTGGAATTAAACAAGTTTTAATTCCTAAAGAAAATGAAAAAGATTTAGTTGATATGCCAAAAAAAATAATTGATGATATAAAAATTACCTCGGTAGAAAATGCTGACGAAGTACTGAAAATTGCTTTGACTAAAGAGCTTAAAAAAACAGAATGGGTTGAGGTTGATATGTCTAAAAAAGATGATAAATCTCAAGCGAGTATCCAATAGAATAAAAACCAGTCTCATGGAATTAATTTTATTTCTTTCAATGATAATAATAGTTTTTTATTATTTATTTAGACCAACCTCTAAAGAAGAGGAAGATCATTTTAACTCCAAAAATAATTGGAGAGGTGGATTTTAAATATTTTCTGCATTTTTTAACAACTAATAAATCTTGACCTTATTAGTCTAAAAGATATAAATCATTAATTTGGTTCAGGGCGGTTAGCTCAGTTGGTAGAGCATCTCGTTTACACCGAGGGGGTCAAAGGTTCGAGTCCTTTACTGCCCACCAAAATGAATCATAAGTGGGGGTGTAGCTCAGTTGGTTAGAGCGATCGCCTGTCACGCGATAGGTCGAGGGTTCGAGTCCCTTCACTCCCGCCACTTAAACAAATTATACTGATAATCGTTGTCATTTAGGCCATATATTCTAGATAATGTGACCTAACACCACTTCATCTAACGACAAAAAATGATATATATTCCTTCATGACTGCGGATTTTTTAAAAGATTATTTACCTATAATTTTATTTTTAATAATTGCACTTGGTTTGAGTTGTGCATTTATAGTAATAAATTTTATTTTATCACCAAAGAACCCAGATCCTGAAAAACTATCAGCTTATGAGTGTGGATTTGAACCTTTTCAAGACTCAAGAATGGAATTTGATGTACGGTTTTATTTAGTTGCAATATTGTTTATAATTTTTGATTTAGAAATTGCATTTCTTTTTCCGTGGGCAATATCGCTGGGCAGTATTGGTTTATTAGGTTTTACATCAATGATGATTTTTTTATTCATATTAACTATTGGTTTTATTTATGAGTGGAAAAAAGGTGCATTAGACTGGGAATAATATTTTTATCAAATGAATAATAAGTTAGATCAAGTACCTGAGGAATTTAAACAGCTTGCTAAAGATTTTAGCGATAATGGATTTATAACTACTTCATTAGAAAATTTAGTAAACTGGTCGAGATCTGGATCATTGCATTGGATGACATTTGGCTTAGCTTGTTGCGCAGTTGAGATGATGCAAACGGCAATGCCAAGATATGATCTTGAAAGATTTGGAGCAGCTCCAAGAGGATCACCTAGGCAATCCGATGTTATGATTGTAGCAGGAACACTAACAAATAAAATGGCTCCAGCGTTGAGAAAAGTATATGATCAAATGCCTGAACCACGATATGTAATATCTATGGGTAGTTGTGCAAATGGTGGTGGTTATTATCATTACTCATACTCTGTTGTCAGAGGTTGTGACCGTATTGTGCCGGTTGATGTTTATGTACCAGGTTGTCCGCCTTCTGCTGAGGCATTGTTGTACGGAATAATGCAATTACAAAAAAAAATTAGAAACAAGGGTTCCTTTAACAGATAAAATGAAAAATTTAATTGATTTAGAAAAAAAAATAAATTCTGAACTGACTACAAAGATAAATAAAACTAAGATTAAACATAACCAAATTTATGTTGAAATCGATAAAGAAGATTTAAATGATGTTTTACTATTTGTTAAAACAAATAAAGATGCAAAATTTAGACAACTGATAGATATCACGGTTGTGGACTATCCTGAGGAATTACAAAGATTTAAAATTGTATATTTACTCTTAAGTCATGAATTTAACCAAAGAATGATTTTAAGTTATTTTATAAATGAAAAAGAAGTTGTATCTTCTATAACTTCTATTTTTCCGTCAGCCAATTGGATGGAAAGAGAAGTTTTTGATATGTATGGTGTAAATTTTAAAGACCATCCTGATCTAAGAAGAATACTTACAGATTATGGTTTTGAAGGTCATCCGTTAAGAAAAGATTTTCCTTTAACTGGTCATTTAGAGTCCAGGTATAGTGAAGAACAAAAAAAAGTAATTAGCGAGCCAGTAAAATTGGAACAGAATTACAGAAATTTTGATTACGAAAGTCCATGGGAGGGTACAAAATATATTAAAGAACAAGTAAACACAGATGACAAAAAAAATTAAAAATTTAAATTTAAATTTTGGGCCTCAACATCCCGCAGCTCATGGAGTTTTAAGGCTTATACTTGAATTAGATGGAGAAGTCGTAGAAAAAGCTGATCCACATATCGGATTATTACATCGAGGAACAGAAAAACTTATAGAAAACAAAACTTACATGCAAGCCGTGCCCTATTTTGATCGTCTTGATTACGTTGCTCCAATGAACCAAGAGCATGCTTTTGCTTTAGCAATTGAAAAAATCTTGGGAATTGATGTGCCTATAAGAGCTCAATATATAAGAGTAATGTTTTGTGAGATTGGTAGAATTTTAAGTCATATCTTAAATGTTACAACTCAGGCATTAGATGTTGGGGCTTTAACTCCGTCTCTATGGGGATTTGAGGAAAGAGAAACTTTAATGACATTTTATGAGCGAGCCTCTGGATCTAGATTACATGCAAATTATTTTAGAGCTGGGGGTGTTCATCAAGATTTACCGGTTGGCTTAGAGAGAGATATCGCAAAGTTTTGTGAAACTTTCCCAAAAGTCATTAATGATTTAGAAAATCTATTGACTGATAATAGAATATTCAAACAAAGAAATGTAGATATTGGGATCGTGACAAAAGAGGATGCTCTTGATTATTCGTTCAGTGGAGTAATGATAAGAGGCTCAGGTGTTCCATGGGATTTAAGAAAATCACAACCATATGATTGTTATGATCAATTAGAGTTTAAGATACCTATTGGTAAGAATGGAGATTGTTATGATCGATATTTGTGCAGAATAGAAGAAATGAAAGAAAGTGTTTTTATAATTAAACAATGTTTAGCAAAGATGGAAAAAGGTCCAATTAAAACTTTTGATGGTAAAATTTCACCACCATCAAAAAAAGAGATTAAGCAATCAATGGAGGCTTTAATACATCATTTTAAATTGTTTACAGAGGGATATAGAGTTCCTGAGGATGAAATTTATACGGCAGTAGAAGCTCCCAAAGGTGAGTTTGGCGTATATTTAATTTCTGATGGATCTAGTAAACCTTACAAATGTAAAATTAGAGCTCCAGGATTTTCGCATCTTCAATCTATGGATTACTTAATAAAAGGTCATATGTTGGCAGATGTACCAGCTGTTCTTGGATCTTTAGATATAGTTTTTGGTGAGGTTGATAGATGAGTTTAAAAAGACCTGCTAAAGAACAACCTGAAAGCTTTGAATTTAATTCTTCATCTTTAGAAACTGCAAATAAAATTATTGCAAAATATCCAAAGGGCAAACAACAAAGTGCTGTAATGGCGTTACTTTATATCGCACAAAGACAAAATAATAATTGGATACCTCTTGCTGCCATGAAATATATAGCAAAAATTTTAGATATGCCCTACATAAAAGTTTATGAGGTTGCAACATTTTACAGTATGTATAATTTATCACCGGTTGGTAAGTATTTAGTTCAAGTATGCACAACAACCCCTTGTATGATAAGGGGAGCAAATAAATTAGTAGAGGCATGTAAAGAGAAGATATCTGAAAATGAGTCTGAGTTTTCACCAGATAAAAACTGTTCTTGGATGGAAGTTGAGTGTTTAGGCGCTTGTGTTAATGCACCAATGATGCAAATTAACGATGAGTATTACGAAGATTTAAATAAAGAAAAAACACTAGAGATTTTAGATAAGATTTTGAAAGGTGATACTCCGAAAGCTGGATCATATAGAGGAAGAGTGAACAATGAGCCAGAGAATAATAGAAAAACACTAATGGAATTTAAAAATGCTTAAGGATAAAGATAGAATTTTTCAAAACTTATATAATGATTTGGGTTCCGATATAATTTCTGCTCAAAAAAGAGGTGACTGGGTTAATACTAAAGAAATCATAAGCAAGGGAAGAGATTGGATTATTAATGAGGTTAAAGAGTCTCAACTTAGAGGAAGAGGTGGTGCAGGATTTCCAACAGGTTTAAAATGGTCTTTTGCACCGAAAGAGGTTGGATCAAGGCCACATTATTTAGTGATTAATGGTGATGAGTCAGAACCAGGAACTTGTAAGGATAGAGATATTTTAAGGTTTGAACCTCATAAATTGATTGAAGGTTGTTTGATTGCTTCCTATGCAGTTCAAGCACATGTTTGCTATATTTATATTAGAGGTGAATATTTCGTTGATGGACAAAAACTTCAAGCTGCTATTGATGATGCTTATGAAAAGAAATTAATTGGAAAAAATGCTTCTGGAACTGGATGGGATCTTGATATCTATATTCATTATGGCGCAGGAGCTTATATATGTGGTGAAGAAACTGCACTACTAGAAAGTATTGAAGGAAATAAAGGTCAGCCAAGATTGAAGCCACCTTTTCCTGCATTAGTAGGACTTTATGGTTGCCCCACAATAATTAACAATGTTGAAACTATAGCTGTAGTTCCTACAATACTTAGAAAAGGTGGAAAATGGTTTGCATCGTTAGGAAGAGAAAAAAACACAGGTACAAAAATCTTCTGTATTTCTGGAAATGTCAACTCCCCATGTAATGTTGAAGAAGAAATGAATATTCCTCTAAAAGAATTAATCGAAGTACATGCTGGAGGTGTAGTCGGCGGGTGGGATAACTTACAGGCTGTAATACCAGGTGGATCATCAATGCCACTTATACCAAAAGAAAAATGTGAAACTTTAACCATGGATTTTGACTCATTAGTAGCTGAAAAAAGTGGATTAGGGACGGCAGGAGTGGTCGTGATAAATAAAGATCAAGATATTATTAAATGTATGGCCAGAATAGCAAGATTTTACAAACATGAGAGTTGTGGCCAGTGTACACCATGTCGGGAGGGATCAGGCTGGATGTGGAGAATGCTAGAAAGAATGGCAAAGGGAGAGGCATCAAAGGATGAAATAGAGATGTTAGGAGATGTTACAAAACAAATAGAAGGCCATACCATTTGTGCTTTTGGAGAAGGATCATCATGGCCAGTCCAAGGATTACTAAGACACTTTAAAGACGAAATTAAGAAGAGAAATAAATTTGACCCTATTGTTAAAGAAAACAAAAATATACCTTATTTGGTTGATCAACATTTATTAGATAAAAATGCTTAAATTAAAAGTAAATGATATTGAAGTTGAGGTTGAGGAGGGTTTAACTGTTCTTCAAGCATGCGAAAAAGCTGGGGCTGAAATTCCGAGATTTTGTTATCATGAAAAACTATCGATAGCTGGTAATTGTAGAATGTGTTTAGTTGAAATGGAAAAATCACCCAAACCTGTTGCCTCATGTGCAATGCCAGCAGCTGATGGAATGGTGATAAGAACAAATACACCAAAAATAGAAAAATCTAGAAAAGGTGTAATGGAATTTTTATTAGCAAATCACCCATTAGATTGTCCTGTTTGTGACCAAGGTGGAGAATGTGACCTTCAAGATCAATCAATGTTTTATGGTATTGATAAGTCGAGATTTAAGGAAAATAAAAGAGCAGTCCCAGATAAGAACATGGGCCCATTAATCAAGACTCAAATGACAAGATGCATTCATTGCACAAGATGTGTGAGATTTGCAACAGAGATAGCAGGTGTTCCAGAACTAGGTGCTATTGGAAGAGGGGAAGATATGCAGATAACTACATATTTAGAACAGTCTGTTCAGTCAGAGTTATCGGGAAATGTTATAGATCTTTGTCCAGTTGGGGCGCTGACATCTAAACCATACGTTTTTGAAGCAAGACCTTGGGAACTTAAAAAAACTGAAACTATAGATGTGATGGATGCTGTTGGATCCAATATAAGAGTTGATACATATGATTGGGAGGTAAAAAGAGTATTACCAATAATAAATGAGGATATAAATGAGGAATGGATCTCAGATAAAACAAGATATGCCTGTGATGGATTATTAAACCAACGATTAGATACACCATATATAAAATACAATAATAAGTTCGAAAAAGCTTCTTGGGAAGAAGTTTATAAAATTATTAAATCAAAAATTGAAAATACAGATAATAAAAAGATTTGTGGTTTTGTTGGAGATCTTTGTAACATGGAAGCAAGTTTTATATTTAAAGAATTTTTGGAAAGAACGATAAATACAAAAAATTATGAGTCTCGATCCATCAAAACTTTTATTGATAGTTCAAAAAGAGAAAATTACATATTTAACTCAAAAATTAATGGAATTGAGGAAGCAGATTTAATCCTAATGATTGGGACTAATCCGAGATATGAAGCAACAATGATAAATGCAAGAATTAGAAAAGCATTTTTAAATAATGATACAAAAATTATCTCTTTGAATAATGTTGGAGATCTCACTTACCCATATGAAAGTTTAGATGGAAATACAGAAACTTTAAAAGATATTTTTGATAACAATAATGAAATTTCGAAAAAGATAATTAATTCAAAAAAACCTTTAATTATAATTGGTGAGTCTTTTTTAAGAATTAGATCTGCCGAATACTTATTTAACTCGCTTAAAGATTTTATAAAAAAGAATGAAAAAATTTCAAGTGAATGGAATCCACTTAATGTATTATCAGTAGATGCTGGAACTGTTGGTAATTTGGATTTAGATATAATTGATAAGAATAATGAATTACTTGATGAAGTGAAAGAAAACAAATTTGAAATCATTTATCTGCTCGGACAGGACAACCTAGATTTTAAGAAAAAAGATGAATTTATTATTTATCAAGGTAGCCATGGTGACAGAGGTGCAGAGATTGCAGATATTATTTTACCTGGTGCTGCCTACACAGAGCAATCAGGACATTACACAAACTTAGAGGGAAAAATTCAAAAAGCCTACAAGGCATCATATCCGCCTGGTGATGCAAAAGAAGATTGGCAAATAATAAATGATCTTGCGGAAGTAATGAATAATAGAAAACTTTTTAATGATAAAGAGGAGCTTGAAAGTAGTATGTTTAATTATTTAAAAATAAAACAAGAGCAAAAAAATTCTGAATTTATTGAAAAGATTGAACAAAAAACTTTTGAAAACGAAAAAATAAAAGTTGAATTTAAAGATTACTATTTTTCTAATGTAGTTGCCCGAGCATCAAAAACAATGTTTGAATGTAATAATTCAAAGTTAGTTTTAAAAAAAACAGGGACAGAGGGATAATAAATGGAATATTTAGATTTAATTTTTCAGGAAACATATAAGATTTTATTTTTACTGGTGCCAGTTTTAGTATCTGTCGCGATGATTGTTTGGTTAGATAGAAGGGTTTGGGCTTTTGTCCAAAAAAGACAAGGTCCAAATGTAGTGGGTCCATTTGGCTTACTGCAATCTTTAGCTGATGCGCTTAAATATATTTTTAAGGAAATAATTATACCTGCTAGCTCAAATAAAATAATTTTCATTTTAGCACCAATTATTACAATGACACTTGCTTTGATAGCTTGGGCTGTGATTCCTTTTGGTGTTGATCAGGTTCTAGCTGATATTAACGTAGGAATTTTGTATATATTCGCTGTTTCGTCATTAGGTGTCTATGGAATAATAATGGGTGGATGGGCGTCAAATTCTAAATACCCATTTTTAGGTTCAATAAGATCAGCAGCACAAATGGTTTCTTACGAGGTATCAATAGGTATAATAATTATAAATGTCTTATTGTGTGTAGGCTCATTAAATTTAAGTGACATAGTACTTGCTCAGAAGGACATGTGGTTTGTTATTCCATTGTTCCCAATGTTTGTAATTTTTTTTATTTCAGCATTAGCTGAAACAAACAGACCACCTTTTGATTTACCTGAAGCAGAGGCAGAATTAGTTGCAGGATATCAAACGGAGTATTCTGGAATGATGTACGCAATGTTTTGGTTAGGAGAGTACGCAAATATTCTATTAATGTGTGCTTTAGGATCAATCTTATTTTTAGGAGGGTGGCTGTCTCCGATTGAGCTCTATCCATTTAACTTAATTCCAGGAGCTCTTTGGCTAATTTTTAAGATATTATTTTTATTTATACTTTTTGCGTTGGTAAAAGCTATTGTACCAAGATATAGATATGATCAGCTTATGAGACTAGGTTGGAAAATATTTTTACCATTGTCTTTAACTTATGTTGTTCTAACTGCTAGTTATCTTTTTTATTTTAATCTTTTACCCACTAATTAAATGAAAATTTCTAGATTTTTAAAAACGATATTTATGACAGATTTTATTGGAGGGCTTTTTATTGCTACAAAAGAATTATTTAAATCAAAAAAAACAATAAATTATCCATTTGAAAAAGGCAAAATAAGTCCAAGATTTAGAGGCGAACATGCTTTAAGAAGATATCCGAATGGTGAAGAAAGATGTATTGCATGTAAATTATGTGAGGCTGTTTGTCCTGCTCAAGCAATTACTATTGAGTCTTCTCAAAGATCAGATGGAAGTAGAAAAACAACTCGTTATGACATCGACATGATGAAATGTATTTATTGTGGTTTATGTGAAGAGTCTTGCCCTGTAGACGCAATAGTTCAAGGACCAAATTTTGAATTCTCCACAGAAACTCGTGAAGAGCTTTATTATACTAAAGAAAAACTTCTTGATAATGGAGACAGATGGGAAAATATTTTGGCAGCTAACATTAAGTCAGATAATCCTTACAGATAATTTATGATTGCGCATGCAATATTTTTTTACGTATTCTCTATAATTGCAGTGGTCTCAGCGGTCATGGTCACAGTATCAAAAAATACTGTCCATTCTGTTTTTTTTTTAATTTTAGATTTTATAAGTATATCCTGTCTTTTTATCATGATTGGTGCTGAATTTTTAGGAATGATAATGCTAATTGTTTATGTAGGGGCTGTGGCAGTATTGTTTTTATTTGTTGTAATGATGCTAAATGTTGCTCAACAAAAAAATCAATGGTTTATATCTAAAGAAAACTCCAATCACATACCAATTGGATTATTAATAAGTGTTATAATCTTTTTTGAACTTATAATTGTTATAGGTGGATGGAAATACAAACCCGACTTATTTGACGAAGGTAATCTATTAATAGTAAACGATATTAGTAATACTCATTCATTAGGAATGGTTTTATATACAGACTATATTCACATCTTTCAAATTAGTGGGATGATACTTCTAATAGCAATGATAGGAGCTATTGTTCTTACTTTCAGACAAAGAGAGGGTGTTAAAAAACAAAGTTATTTGAAACAAATTTCTAGAGAAAGAGCTGAGGGTGTAGAGGTTGTAGAGGTTGCTTCTAATAGAGGAGTTAAATTAGATGATTGATATTGGCTTAGGAAATTACTTAACATTGGGTGCAGTTATTTTTAGTATTGGAATAATTGGAATTTTTTTGAATAGAAAAAATATTATTGTAATACTTATGAGTATAGAACTCATATTATTAGCTGTTAATATAAACCTAGTTTCGTTCTCAATGTATTTGGGTGATTTGACTGGACAAGTATTTACTTTATTTATATTAACTGTTGCTGCTGCTGAAGCAGCAATCGGCCTTGCAATCATCGTTGTTTATTACAGAAATTCAGGAACAATTCGTGTTGAGGAAATAGATAAATTAAAAGGGTAAAATGGAAATTTCAATAATAGCTTTACCTTTGATAGCCTCAATAATATCTGGATTTTTTGGAAAATTTATCGGTGATCGAAATTCTGAAATAATTACAAGTTTATTGGTATCGATATCGGCTATTTTATCAGCTCTAGTTTTATACGAGGTAATAGTCAATCAATATCAAGATAATATCATAATAGCTACATGGATAAGCTCAGGATCATTAAATGTTAATTGGTCGATGAAGATTGATGCGTTATCAGCTGTAATGTTGGTTGTAGTAACATCTGTTTCTGCGCTTGTTCATATTTATTCAATTGGTTATATGTCTCATGATCCTCACAAGCCAAGGTTCATGGCTTATTTATCATTATTTACTTTTGCGATGTTAATGTTGGTAACTTCAGATAATTTCATTCAATTATTTTTTGGTTGGGAGGGAGTTGGTCTATGTTCTTATTTCTTAATAGGTTTTTGGTTTAAAAAAGAGTCTGCAAATAAAGCAGCAATTAAAGCATTTGTTGTTAATAGAGTTGGAGATTTCGGATTTGCTCTAGGTATTTTTTTAATATTTTATTTATTCGGAACAGTAAATTATTCTGAGGTTTTTCAGCAAATTCCAAACATTACAGAAAAAAATCTAGTTTTTTTAGGTATCGAAATTAATGCGATAGATTTGATTTGCTTACTTTTATTTATTGGCGCCATGGGCAAATCAGCTCAAATTCTACTTCATACTTGGTTACCTGATGCCATGGAGGGTCCAACACCTGTGTCAGCCTTAATTCATGCGGCAACTATGGTTACAGCAGGTGTTTTTCTTGTTGTTAGATGTTCGCCAATTTACGAATATTCTGAATTTGTATTAAATATAATTACTGTAATTGGTATGAGCACAGCTTTTTTTGCTGCAACTGTTGCTTTGGTTCAAAATGATATAAAAAAGATAATAGCCTATTCTACATGTAGTCAATTAGGTTATATGTTTTTTGCTACTGGAGTGGGTGCTTATAACGTAGCAATGTTTCATTTATTTACTCATGCTTTCTTTAAAGCTTTATTATTTTTGGGATCTGGTTCAGTCATCCATGCATTTAAAGATGAGCAAAATATAAATAATATGGGAGGAGTATGGAAAAAATTACCTTACACTTATTCATTAATGATTATTGGAACGCTGGCATTAACTGGCTTTCCTTTGCTATCAGGTTTTTATTCTAAAGATGCAATAATAGAATTCGCATATCTAAGAGGTAATACCACAGGCTATTATGCTGCTGGAATTGGGATTTTTACAGCATTTTTAACTTCCATTTATTCTTGGAGGTTAATATTTAAAACTTTTCACGGTAATTATAATAATAAAGAGATTAAAATTGAGGATACTCATGAGTCTCCTATAGTTATGTTAATACCTCTAGTCCTACTTTCTTTGGGTGCGATATTTGCAGGATTTATTTTTAAGGATTTGTTTATTGGTAATTATGGTTTGAACAATTTTTGGAAAGACTCAATATTTTTTCTAAAACCATTAAGTACTGAACACCCACCATTATGGTTTTTATTATTAACCCCAATACTAGTAATTTTATCTATACCAACAGCATATTATCTATTTGTTAAAAATAAAAATTTACCAGAACAAATTGTAAAAAATAACAAACCCTTGTACCTATTTTTATTAAATAAGTGGTATTTTGATGAATTATACGATGCACTATTTGTAAAACCATCGAAAAAATTTGGATTATTTTTATGGAAGTTTTTTGATTTAAAGATAATTGATGGTTTTGGGCCTGATGGTATCTCCGCTATTATCAAAAAATTTTCAGTTAAAGCAAATAAATTTCAAAGTGGATTTATTTATCAATACGCGTTTGTTATGCTTCTTGGATTTTCTGCTTTATTAACTTTTCTAATTGTTAAATAATGAACTTTCCTATTCTTTCTTCATTAATTTTATTACCGTCAGTAGGTGCTTTTTTCTTATTTTTTACAAGAAGTAACAAGCAAAATAATTTTACTGTGAAATACGTCGCATTGTTTACTTCTTTTGTAAATTTTCTTTTATCAATCTACTTGTGGATACTTTTCGATCATACGACCTCAGAGTTTCAATTTGTAGAACAAAGAACTTGGATTGATGATTTTATAAATTATAAAGTGGGTGTTGACGGAATTTCAATTTTATTTATTTTACTGACAACATTTATTACTCCACTTTGTATCTTGTCAGTAAATAATTCCATCAAAGAAAGATTAAGTGAATTTTTAATTGCAGTATTAATTATGGAGTCTTTCATGATTGGAGTATTTTGTTCTTTAGATCTTGTAATTTTTTACTTATTTTTTGAGGCAGGTCTGATACCAATGTTTTTAATTATTGGAATATGGGGAGGGGCTAGAAGAGTTTATTCTGCATTTAAATTTTTTCTTTACACTTTACTTGGGTCAGTATTAATGTTGGTTGCTATAATTACTATATATTGGTTAACCGGGACAACAGATGTAATTGAACTTTATAGTTTAGGCATCGAGGCTAAATATCAAAATTTGTTGTGGCTTGCTTTTTTTAGTTCTTTTGCAGTCAAAACTCCAATGTGGCCAGTCCACACTTGGTTACCAGATGCTCATGTTGAAGCTCCCACAGCAGGATCAGTTTTATTAGCTGCAATTTTATTAAAAATGGCAGGTTATGGATTTATAAGATTTTCATTAGGACTATTTCCTATTGCATCAGAAGTTTTTACCCCACTAATTTATACATTGAGCGTTATCGCAATTATTTTCACGTCTTTTATCGCTTTAATGCAAGAAGATATAAAAAAACTAATTGCATACTCATCTGTTGCTCACATGGGATATGTTACTTTAGGTATTTTTACCATCCAACAACAGGGTATTGAGGGAAGTATAATTCAAATGATAAGTCATGGATTAGTTTCTGCTGCACTATTTTTGTGTGTTGGTGTTATTTACGATCGGATGCATTCAAGACTTATTGATACTTATGGTGGAATTGTAAGTATCATTCCAAAGTATTCTGTCTTATTCATGTTATTTACTTTGGCAGCTCTAGGTCTTCCTGGCACTAGTGGGTTTGTAGGTGAATTTTTAATATTGATGGGAGCTTTTAAAGATAACTTTTTAGTTGCTGTTATTGCTAGCATTGGGGTAATTATTGGCGCAGCTTATATGCTTTGGTTATACAAAAGAGTGATATTTGGAAAATTAATTAATAATGACTTAAAAAAAATGATAGATTTGAATAGATCGGAGTCAATTATATTAACTTCTTTGGCTATACCAACTTTGTTTTTTGGTTTTTATCCAGATCCTTTGATTAACACAATAGAGGTATCTATTTCAGATTTGATAGAAACATACAACTTTAGATTAGCGAGCAAGATATAATGACAAACCTGCAATTAGTTTTTCCAGAGATTTTTTTATCCTTATCAATAATGTTTCTACTTATATTAGGTGTTTTTAAAAAAAATAGCTCAAAAATAATCCAAAATCTTTCTTTAGCTGTTTTACTTATCACTGCCGTCATAACATTTAATGAAACAATTGGTATCAATGAAGTAAAATTATTTAATGATAGTATTATTATAGATTATTTATCATCATTGATGAAAATTGTTACACTGTTGGCAACTTTTTTAGTTTTAATCATTTCGTCAAACTATTTAAGAACTTTTAAAATTTTTAAGATTGAATATCCAATACTAATACTAAGTTCTGTTTTGGGAATGATGATTATGATTAATTCTAATGATTTGATTGTATTTTATATGGGTCTCGAGCTTCAATCTTTAGCATTATATGTTTTGGCCACTTTTAATAGAGATCAAATAAAATCTTCAGAAGCTGGATTAAAATATTTTGTGCTAAGCGCCTTATCTTCCGGATTACTTTTGTATGGATGTTCACTAATATATGGTTTTACTGGATCAACCAATTTCAATGTGATTGCAAATCAACTAGGTTCTAGTGAATATGCTATTACCTTTGGAATTGTTTTCATCTTAGTTGGGTTAGCGTTTAAAATCTCGGCTGTACCGTTTCATATGTGGGCCCCAGATGTTTATGAGGGCTCACCAACTTCTGTAACTTTGTTTTTCACAATGGTACCAAAAGTTGCAGCTTTAACTGTATTTATTAGATTTTTATATGTACCTTTTTTAAATTTAATTGATCAGTGGCAAATGATATTGATATTTCTCTCTATTGCTTCAATGCTTTTTGGAGCAATTGCTGCAATAGGTCAAACCAATTTAAAAAGACTAGTAGCTTACAGTTCTATAGGACACGTGGGTTATGCTTTAGCAGGTGTTGCAACGGGCACAAATGAAGGAATGCAAAGTTCAGTAATATATATAATTATTTATATAATAATGAATTTAGGATTATTTTCTTGTTTGCTAATGATGAAAAGAGAAAATCAATACTACGAAAAAATAGAGGATTTATCGGGATTATCTAAAAATCATCCGATGTTAGCTTTATCACTGATGATAATATTGTTTTCATTGGCAGGCATACCACCTTTAGCTGGATTTTTTGCTAAATTTTATGTTTTCAAATCAGTGATAGAACAATCAATGTATTTTTTAGCAATCGTTGGTTTATTATCAACAGTAGTTGCCGCTTTTTATTACTTAAGATTAATTAAAATTATGTATTTTGATAAAGAAAAAGAAAAATATGACACGGATCATGGATTGTGGTTAAAATTTTCATTAACATTCTCAACATTATTAATTTTAGTTTACTTCATATTCCCAAGCCAACTTATTGAGGTAGTTTCTAGAATTAATATAATTTGATGAAGTTTAAAGTTTTTAGATATAAAAAAGTTAAGAGTACAAACAACACAGCAATAAGAATAATAAAAGAAACAAATCATAATTTTGGAATGATAATATCCGAAACACAAACTAGTGGTAAAGGTCAGTATGGGAGAAAATGGATTTCTTATAAAGGAAATATTTTAATATCTTTTTTTTATAAACTAAAAAAAATAAATTTATCAATGAAACAACTATCAAGAAAAAATTGTCTTTTAGTTAAAGATGTAATTTCAAAATTTTATAAGCGCAAAATAGTTTATAAATCACCAAATGATTTATTGATTAATAAAAAAAAGATTTGTGGTATTTTGCAAGAAAAAATTAATAAATCAGGGAATGATTATCTAATTGTTGGTATTGGATTTAATTTGATTAAAAGTCCTATAATACCCAATTATCCTACAACTAATTTATTTGAAATTACTAAAAAAAAAATAAAAACTATAACGTTTATGAATCAATTAAAAATATCCTTTGGTAAGTTTTTGTCACAATATTACACAACTAAATAGATGATTATTTTAGGTGACATAGGAAATACTGAGACAAAAATTTGTTTGGTTAATAACAATGACAAAATCATAAAAAAGGTTGTAATTCCTTCAAAAGGTAAAAAACTAAATGTATTGAACAAATATTTTAAAAAAATAGATTTTTCCTCAATAGATAAAATTTTATTTTGTAGTGTTGTACCATTAACTTACGAGGAACTAAAAAGATATTTCTACAATAAAACAAAAGTTAGGTGTTACGAATTAAAAGAACTTAATTTGAAAAAAATTTTAAAAATTGATGTGAATTATAAGCAAGTAGGTTCAGATAGATTAGCAAATGCAATAAGTGTTATGCAAAAAAATAAGAATTTTATTATTTTAGATTTTGGTACCGCAACAACATTCGATGTTTTAGTTGGCAATATTTACAAAGGTGGAATTATATCTCCAGGTATTCAAATTTCTCTTAACACACTTTCAGACAAAGCATCTTTAATTCCAAAGATTGATTTAAAGAAAATAACAAAAGTTATCGGAAAAGATACTACATCAGCTGTTCGCTCAGGTTTTTTCTGGGGATATGCTGGATTAATTGACAATATTGTAAATTTAATTAAGAAAGAGACAAAAAAGTCTTTTAATATAATTACTACTGGAGGTTTTTCTAAATTGTTTAAAAACTCTATTAGTACAAAAGTTAAAAGGAATAATAATATAACAATTAACGGCTTAATTAAGGCTTCAAAATTAATTAAATAATATGAAAGATGAATTTTTATTTTGTCCATTAGGTGGCTCTGGTGAGATAGGCATGAATATGAATTTATTTGGCTATGGTCAGCCAGGAGACCATAAATGGATTATGGTTGATATAGGTGTTACTTTTGCTGATGACACAGTTCCAGGTATTGATCTTATTTATCCGGATCCAGGGTTTATTCAGGAAAGAAAAGACAATCTATTAGGAATTGTCTTAACACATGCTCACGAAGATCACATAGGTGCGGTAGCTCATTTATGGCCAAAATTTAAATGCAAACTTTATGCTACTCCTTTCACAGCTGTTTTAATAAGAGAAAAATTTAGAGAAAAAAATATCGATATTACTAATGACTTACAAATTGTAGAACTAAACGGAAAGGTAAATTTAAATCCTTTTGAGATTGAATATATCACTTTAACCCATTCTATTTTAGAACCAAATGGCCTTAGAATTCAAACACCAGCAGGTATTGTTTTACATACTGGTGACTGGAAAGTTGACCCAAATCCACTGATTGGTGCCGAGATTAATTCAAAAAGATTAAAAGAAATTGGTGATGAAGGTGTTCTAGCAATGATTTGTGACTCTACTAATGTTTTTAGTGCTGGGCGCTCAGGTTCTGAATTAGATGTGAGAAAAAGTATGTTGAACATAATGAGCAGGTTGAAAAAAAGAATTATAATAACCTCATTTGCATCAAACGTTGCAAGAATGGAGTCGGCTTTTTATTGCGCAGAAAAAACAGGAAGACAAATTTCGCTTGTTGGTAGATCTATGCACAGAATATACAAAGCAGCTAGACAATGTGGATATCTTAAAAATACTATTGAACCAACAGATCCAAGAGAAGCAAAAAATTTTGCTAGAGAAAAAATTGTATATCTTTGTACAGGTAGCCAGGGTGAGCCGATGGGAGCAATGATGAGAATTTCAAATTATACACATCCCGATGTATTTATTGAGAAAGGAGATGCAGTAATTTTTTCCTCAAAAATAATACCAGGAAATGAAAAAAAACTTTACAAACTTCACAATCAATTAGTCAAGGACGGAATAGAGGTAATTTCAGAAGAGAGTGAATTTATCCATGTTTCTGGGCATCCAAATAGAGAAGATTTAAAAGATATGTATGATTGGGTTAAACCAAAATGTATAATTCCTGTACACGGAGAACACAGACATATGATTGAGCATATTGCTTTTGCTAAGGAAATGCAGGTACCTTATCCTGTTAAAGTAGAAAATGGTGATATAGTAAAATTAGCTCCAGGAGACTTTCCAGAAGTCTATGATAAAGCTCCCAGTGGAAGACTATATTTGGATGGCAATGTAAGTGTTGAGGAAAACTCTCAATCTATAAAAGATAGAAAAAACTTAGGATCTAACGGTTATCTTGAAATAACTATTTTAATCACACCTAAGGGAAATATTCACAATAATCCAATAATAAACTTTAGAGGACTACCAATTTATGAAACAGATGAATTTATTTACTTATTAGAAGAAGAAATAGAGAAAACAGCAAAAACATTTAATATTGGAAATAAAAGTCAAAGACACAATCTTATAGATGCACTTAAAATTGCAGCTAGAAAATTCACGAAAGAAAAAACAGGCAAAAGACCTTTCACCAATATTAATTTAGTTGATATTTAATGAGTGCTACTGGACTTGCTATAATATATATAATTATTTGGTGGGTTGTTTTTTTTGCAATTTTACCCATAGATGTTGACAGAATAAAAATTGAAAAAATTGAAGGTGAGGATCCTGGATCACCAGAAAATCCTAAGATTTTAAAAAAATTCATTTATTGCACTGGAATAACAACTATTTTATTCACAATTATATATTTGTTAATGAGGTTTGAATATTTAAACTTAAGAAATATAATCATCTAACATGCATATTTCAAAATCTTTTATTCCAATTTTAAAAAATAATCCCTCAGAGGCCAAAATTAAATCCCACCAATTAATGTTAAGGGTGGGTATGATAAAACAATCATCAGCGGGTATATACTCCTGGTTACCACTTGGCTTCAAAGTTATGAAGAAAATTGAACAAATTGTAAGGGAAGAACAAGATGGGATTGGAGTTCAAGAAATTTTAATGCCAACAATACAATCCAGTGAAATTTGGAAAGAAAGCGGAAGATATAAAGATTACGGTGAGGAAATGCTAAGAATAAAAGATCGTCAAAATCGTGAAATGTTGTATGGCCCTACAAATGAGGAATTGATAACAGATATATTTAGAACCTCGATCAAATCTTATAAATCTCTTCCACAACTTTTGTATCATATTCAATGGAAATTCAGAGATGAAATTAGACCAAGATTTGGGATAATGAGATGTAGAGAGTTCTACATGAAAGATGCTTATTCTTTCGATATATCTGACGAAGAAGCACTTTTTTCTTATAATAAATTTTTCTTGTCATATCTTAAAACATTTAAAAAATTAAATTTAAAAGCTATACCAATGGCAGCAGATACAGGTCCAATTGGAGGAAATCTATCTCATGAATTCATTATTTTAGCTGAAACTGGTGAAAGTAAAATTTTTACTGACAAAAGAATTTTTGATTTAAGTATAGACAATGCAAAATTAGAGAAAGAATCTCTAGGGAATATGAGAAAAGAATATGAGCAATATTATGCAGTTACCGATGAAAAATTTGATAAGACTGAATTTGAAAAGAAAGTTTCTGAAAAAGATAGATTAATAACAAAAGGAATTGAAGTCGGTCATATATTCTATTTTGGAGATAAATATTCTAAACCAATGGGCGCGTCGGTTGATTTACCAGGTGGAAAAAAAGATTTTGTTAAAATGGGTTCTTACGGCATAGGAGTTTCTAGATTAGTAGGCGCAATAATAGAGGCTAAATATGATGAAAAAAATGAAGTCATGAAATGGCCAATTTCTATTGCTCCCTATCATGTTGCGATAATTCCAATGATCAACAAAAATGATAATTCACAATTAGATAAAGCAAATAATATCTTACTAGAACTTAAAAAAAATAATATTGAAGCAATAATTGATGATACTGATGAAAATATCTCATCAAAAATTAAAAAGATGAATTTAATAGGTGCACCTTTTCAAATTATAATTGGTAAAGAGGTTGAAGGCGATAAATTAGAGTTTAAAGAAGTTGATGGAGTAACTCAAAAAATTGAATTAAAAGACATCATTAAGATAATTAATAAACAAAAAGTAAACAATTGATTTCTCGATTAGAAAAAGAGATTACATTTAGATTTTTAAAAGCCAGAAAAAAAGATGGTTTTCTAAATATTATTTCAATTTTTTCATTTATTGGAATTGGGTTGGGTGTAGCTGTTCTAATTGTAGTTATGTCGGTTATGAATGGTTTTAGAACAGAATTGGTGAATAAGATAATTGGTTTTAATGCTCACATGACAGTTAAACCTTATGAAAACAAAATTGTAAAAGAAAAATTAAATAATCAAAACTTAAAATCAATTTCTGAAAGTTTAATTTTTAGTAATTCAGGCGAAGGAATTATGATCAAAAAAGATATTACTAAAGGTATTCTTTTAAGAGGGTATTTTGCGAAAGATTTTTCTAAATTAGACATTGTTAATAATGGAAATTTTTTAGGTAGTGAAAATAAATTATCAAATAATTCTATATCCATAAGTAAAGAATTAAGCTTTTCTCTAAACTTAGAGGTTGGTGATGAGATTACATTAATGTCCTCATCTGGTGTACAAACGATTATTGGAAATCTTCCTAAGCAAAAAAAATTTACAGTAGTTTCACTTTTTGATAGTGGTGTAATTGATTTTGATAATAATGTTGCTTTTATAAATCTAGTAACGCTTGAAGAATTTTTTAATTTAAAACCAAAAAAACGTAATTTAGAGATTTATTTAAAAAATCCTAAAAACATTGAATATCAAAAAACTATAGTTCAAAAAATTTTTAATAATGAATTTATTTATTCTTGGTCTGACATGAATAAATCTTTATTTTCTGCGTTAAAAGTTGAACGAAATGTTATGTTTATTATTTTAACATTAATTATAATCGTTGCGGCTTTTAATATAATTTCTGGTTTAACAATACTAGTAAAAAATAAAACAAAAGAAATTGCTATTCTTAAATCGATCGGTGTTCTTAATAAATCAATTGTAAAAATTTTTTTCTTAATTGGTGTAATTATTGGAACTTCAGCAACAATCTTTGGTATAATCTTAGGAATTACTTTTTCTATGTATGTAGAAAATTTGAGACTATTTCTTAGTGAATTTTTTAATATAAGCTTATTTCCTGAGGAAATATATTTTTTAAGCTCCATGCCTTCAGAAATTAATCCCATCTCAATTTTAATTATTTCTGTTTGTTCAATTTTGATAACTATTTTGGTATCAATATTTCCAGCATTTAAAGCTGCAAAACTAGATCCTATAAAATCCCTTAAATATGAATAATTTAATTAAAATTTCTAAATTAAATAAATCTTTTGAAGGTATAAAAAAGATCAATGTTCTGAAAAGTATTTCTTATAATTTTAAAAAAGGTAAAATTTATTCTTTGATGGGCCCATCGGGTTCAGGTAAATCAACATTACTAAATTTGCTATCTTTAATTGATAGACCTACTTCAGGTTCAATTACATTTGAAAATAAAAAGATAAATTATTATGATACTAATGAAAATGATATTTTAAGAGCTAATAAAATTGGAATTATTTATCAACAAGATAATTTACTTCCAGATTTTACTTCTTTGGAGAATATCTATTTAGCTGCATTAGCAGGAGGTATTAATGAGAAAATTGCGATTAATAAGGCAAAAAATTTATTGAAAAAAGTTGGGCTGATTAATAGATCAAATCATTATCCTTCACAATTATCTGGTGGTGAAAAACAGAGGATTTCAATTGCAAGAGCAGTTGTCAATAATCCTCAAGTAATTTTAGCTGATGAGCCAACTGGAAGTTTAGATTTACAAACAGCAAAAGAAATTTTTAAACTTTTAAAAAATCAAATAAATAAAGAAAGATTAATAATATTTGCAACTCATAATAGATTTTTTGCTAATAAGGCTGATTGCTTATTGGAAATAACTAATGGTAATATAAAAACCATTAATGCTCGAATCTAAATTTCAAAAATTTAATCATTTAAAATTACATACTCAATATTCTATTTGCGAAGGCGCAATAAAAATAGATGAGATAAAAGAGTCATCAAAAGAAAATAAAATTAAATCTTTAGCTATATGCGATACATCTAATTTATGTGGTGCGCTAGAATTTTCAGATAAATTATCTAAAATTGGTACTCAACCAATATTAGGAACTCAAATAAATTTTAAGTATGAAGAAACTATAGGCCTACTTCCACTTTTTGCGATGAATGAGACAGGTTACAAAAGAATTATTGAAATTTCCTCTTTATCATATTTAAATAATGATAAGCTGTCTGAGCCCAATGTTCCTTTTGACGAATTACTAAAAAAAGATAAAGGTGTTGCTATTTTTTCTGGAACTGTATTTGGCTTATTTGGAAATTTATTTGATAAAGGTAAGTATTCGGATATTGAAAAATTATACTCAAAACTCAAATCAATTTATAAAGATAGATTTTATATTGAATTACAAAGACATGGAGACAGAAATGAGGGTACTTTTGAAAAAATGAATTTAAAAAAATCTAATGATTTAGAAATTCCTTTGATTGCAACAAATGAGACTTTTTATATTGATAAAGATATGTACGAAGCGCATGATGCGCTAATTTGTATTAAGAATAAAACATATATACAGGAAAAAAATAGAGTAAGATTTAGCAATAAGCATTATTTGAGAGATGATAAAGAAATGTATGAATTATTTTCGGATATTCCTGAAGCACTTGAAAATAATTACAATTTTCCTTATAGATGTAGCTATAAACCCTCATTCTCAAAACCTATTTTACCAAATATTAGTTCTGAAAAAGATGGGAATGCAGATGATATTCTCAAAAAAAATTCACTCTCTGGATTAAAAGAAAAATTTATCAAAATTTTTAAAAAAGATATTGATAATTTAACTTCAGACCTAGATTATCAAAAATACCTGGATAGACTTAATCATGAATTGAATATTATTGTCGAAATGAGATATTCAAGTTATTTTTTAATTGTATCCGATTATATTAAGTGGGCAAAAAAAAATGATATACCTGTTGGTCCTGGAAGAGGTTCGGGTGCTGGATCATTGGTAGCTTGGTGTCTTTCAATTACAGATGTTGACCCAATTAAATTTAATTTGATATTTGAAAGATTTTTAAATCCTGATCGTATATCTATGCCGGATTTCGATATTGATTTTTGTGAGGAAAAAAGAGATCTTGTTTTTGAGTATCTTAAAAAGAAATATAAAGACAGCGTTGCACATATTATTACTTTTGGAAAATTAAAAGCTAGAATGGTAATACGAGATGTGGGTCGTGTAATGGGGTTGTCTTATGGTTTTGTTGATAGCATCTCAAAAATGATACCATTCGATCCATCAAGACCACAAAATTTAACTGAATGCATAGCTGGTGAACCAAGACTTCAAAAGTTAATAAATGAAGATCCTAGAGTTAAAAAATTAATAGATTTATCTTTGAAATTAGAGGGACTAAATAGAAATGTCGCCACTCATGCAGCAGGTGTTGTTATAGCTGATAAAAAATTAACAGATGTAGTACCGTTATATAAAGACAACACAGCAGATTTACTTTTGCCTTCAACACAATTTGATATGTATTCAGCTGAAAATGCAGGGTTAATCAAATTTGATTTTTTAGGTTTAAAAACTTTGACAGTAATAAATAATACGCAAAATATTATAAGGAAAAAAAATAAAGATTTTGACATAGAAAACATTGATTACGATGACCAAAAAGTTTTTGAGCTTTTATCCTCAGGTAAAACAGTTGGATTGTTCCAAATTGAAAGTGCTGGTATGAGAGAAGCACTCATTCAAATGAAGCCAAATCACATTGAGGATATTATCGCTTTAGTAGCGCTTTATAGACCGGGTCCTATGAGTAACATACCAATATATAATGATTGTAAGCATGGAAAACAAAAACCAGATTATCTACATCCATTATTGGAAGAAATTCTAAAACCAACATATGGTGTCATAATATACCAAGAACAAGTAATGCAAATTGCACAAAAATTGTCGGGTTTTACTGCTGGTCAAGCAGATATTTTAAGAAGAGCAATGGGTAAAAAAAAGAGAGCTGAATTAGAAAAGCAAAAACAAAGTTTTATTTCAGGTGCTTTAAATAACGGTATAAGTAAAGAAGTTGCTGCAGGCATATTTTTAAAAATAGAACCTTTTGCAGAATATGGCTTTAATAAGAGTCATGCTGCAGCGTATGCAATAATTTCGTATCAAACGGCTTATTTAAAAACATACTTTCCTAAAGAATTTATAGCAGCTTCAATGACAATGGATATTTCAAATCAAAACAAATTAAGTGAGTTTTATGAGGAACTTAAGAGGCTTAATATCGAGATCAAAAGGCCAGATATAAACGAGTGTTTCGCTGATTTCAGAAATGACGACCAAAAATTTTATTATGCACTTGGAGGGATTAAAGCAGTTGGTTATGAAGCGGTTTCAAATATTGTTAAAGAAAGAAAAAAGAACGGTAAATTTAAATCTATTAATGATTTTATAAATAGAATTGACCCAAAAGATATAAATAAACTACAGTTAGAGGGATTAGTAAAAGCCGGTGCCTTTGATTCTTTAAATGAAAACAGACAGTCATTATTTAATTCTATTCCTAATTTTATAACAAAATCTAAAAATATTTATGAGAATAAATCAGCTAATCAAATTGATCTTTTTGGAGATAACGAAAATAAAAACGATAGTTTTATATTTAATACAAAAGATTGGAAATTTGAAGAGAGATTATCAAGAGAATTTGAGGCAGTTGGTTTTTTTATATCTGATCATCCATTGAATCAATTTAAAGAAATTTTTAATGATTATAATATAATTGATTATCAAAAATTTAATAATAGAGATGAGACGAAAGACTCAAATATAGCTGCAACTTTGCTTAAAGTTCAAGAAAGAAAAACTTCCAAAGGTAATGCATATGCAATATTAAAATTAACTGATCTATCAAGTGTATTTGAATTATTTATATTTTCTGAAACTTTAGAGTCTAACAGAAATATTTTAAAGGAGGGAAATTCATTAATAATTACTGTCATCAAATCTTTATCTGATGAAAATAATAGATTTAAAAGAATAAATGTAAAAAAAATTGCCTCTCTTAGAGATTTATTAAACAACCCTATAAAAAATATTACTTTTAATCTTAATTCTATAAAAGACTTGAATGAATTATCAAAATTCTTAGTTGATCCAGGAGAGACAAAAATCAAGATCAGGATTAATGAAAATAATAAAATTTTGGATTTTCAATTACAAAATGGCAGAAAACTTGACAGAAAAACAGTCAATCTAATAAGAAACAGGGAAATTTCAGCTATAATACACTAAATTAAGCTTGTTAAATTTAAAAAATATTTGTAAATATTCGCAAATTAATAAATACGCACACAGTTTTTGGTTTTATACCTCCGGTCCTGAAGTGGAAATTACTGTGGTGGCTTAACCGGGAATAAATATGAAGATACCTAACGTTACAATACAACAATTATTAGAGGCCGGGGTTCACCTAGGCCACAAAACTTTAAGATGGAATCCAAAAATGAAAAAATACATTTTTGGGAAAAGAGACTCAATTCATATAATTGATTTAACTCAAACATTACAACTTACTAAAATTGCACTTGAAAAGGTTTATGAAACCATTTCAAATAATGGAAAAATACTATTTGTTTCAACAAAAAAACAAGCCTCGGAGGCAATTGCTGAGGTTGCAAAAGAAACTGATCAATATTTTGTAAATTACAGATGGTTAGGTGGAATGCTCACTAATTGGGGAACTATATCTAACTCAATAAAAAAACTAAAAAAACTAGAGATTGATCTTACATCAGAAAATAGAGGTTTCACTAAAAAAGAACTATTAAAAATGAGTGTTAAAAAAGATAAATTACAAAGATCTTTAGGTGGAATTTCTGAAATGAAGAAAATTCCTGATCTCGTTTTCATTATAGACACTAATTATGAGTCTTTAGCGATACAAGAGTCTTCTAAATTAGGTATTCCTATTATAGCAATTCTCGATAGCAACTCAAATCCTGATGGTATAGATTTTCCTATACCAGGAAATGATGATGCTAGAAGATCAATCGACCTTTATTGCTCTCTTATAAAAGAAACTATTATTAGTGCTAAAAAAGATGTTCCTGCTTCAGAGATAAAAAAATCTGTTGAAAAGGTTAATGAAAAAAAATCAGATAAATCAATACAGGAACTTGATAGAGAGAAGCTTGATAAAAAATTTTCTGAAAAAGAAAAAGGAAAATTAAATTAAAATGAGCGATATAGAGAAAGTTAAAAAACTTAGAGTAGCAACAGGAGCTGGATTTAAAGATTGTAATTTAGCCATCAAAGAGTCTAACGGAGATTTAGACAAAGCAGTTGAAATTTTAAGGGTAAAAGGAATTTCAAAAGCTTCAAAAAAAATGTCAAGAGAGGCTAAGGAAGGTGTTGTAGCCATCAGTGGTGACAATAGAAAAACATCAATAATTGAAGTTAATTGTGAAACTGATTTCGTTGCAAAAAATGAAAATTTTATCAATTTTGTCAAGGAGCTAAGCGAATTAAATAATGAAAAAAATTCTAATATACAAGATTTAAAAAATACTCAAATGCAGAATGGAAAAACAGTAAATGACAATCTTGTAGCGTTGATAGCTAAAATTGGTGAAAAAATTACTATCGGTAAAACAAAAACAATTTCTAATAATTCGTCAACTAATTATCAATATCTCCATACAGTAGTAAAAGATAATTTGGCAAAGTTAGCAGTCGTTGTTTCATTAGAAACAAAAGATGAGTCTGATACTGTAAAAAATTTTGGCAAACAATTATCAATGCATATAGCTGCATCAAATCCTTTAGCATTAGACACAAGTTTAATTGATAAAGATATATTAGATAAAGAACAAGAATTGGTAAATGAAGAACTTAAAAATTCCGGAAAACCCGAAGATATAGCAAAAAAAATAAGTATAGGTAAAATGAATAAATTTAAAGAGGAAAATAGTCTTTTGACACAAGCTTGGGTTATGGAGCCAAAGAAAAAAGTTAAAGATATTATTAAAGAGCTTTCAATTAATGATTTAAAAATAAGAGAGTTTAGTAGAATTAAAATAGGCGAATAAAAATGTTTGATGAAAAGTCTCATAGCCTCAAAATGGATAAAGCTATTGAAGTTTTTTCAAAAGAGTTATCTTCATTAAGAACTGGCAGAGCAAATGCGGCTATGCTTGATATAATAAAAGTCGATGTTTATGGACAGCTAATGCCTGTTAATCAGATTGGCAGTATAACAACGCCAGAGCCAAGAACGATTAATATTCAGGTTTGGGATCAAAACAATGTAGCATCAATTGATGCAGCAATTAAAAAGTCTGAATTGGGTCTAAATCCTCAAATAGACGGTCAATTGATAAGATTACCCATTCCAGAATTAAACGAGGAGAGAAGAACTGACCTAAAAAAATTGATCAAATCCATGGGAGAAAAATGCAAAGTATCAATTAGAAATATTCGAAGAGACGCAAATGATGAATTAAAAAAACTTTTGAAATCAAAAAAGATAGGTGAAGATGAAGAAAAGACATTTGAAAAAAATGTTCAAAATATTACTGATAAACACATTCAAATAGTAGATGATAAAGTTTCAACTAAAGAAAAAGAAATAATGACCATATGAACCCTTTAACACATGTAGCCATTATCATGGATGGTAATGGGAGATGGGGTTTAAAATATAAAAATTCTCGAAATGCTGGGCATAAAGCTGGCTTAAAAACTGTAGAAAAAATCATAAGAGAAACATTAAAAAATAAGATAAGATTTTTAACACTATTTGCATTTTCAACAGAAAATTGGAAAAGACCAAAAAAAGAGATTCACTACCTATTTAATCTATTAGAGAATTTTTTGATAAATAGAATAGATGAACTTCATAAAAAAAATATAAAACTTAAAATTCTAGGATCAAAAAGATTTTCACCCAAATTAAATAAACTTCTTAGTTATTCAGAAAAAAAAACATTTGGAAATAATAAATTACAAATTAATCTTGCATTAAATTATGGATCCAAATTAGAATTAATTGAAGCATTTAAAAAAATTAACAGAAATAAAAATAAGATTAGTGAACAAAATTTAGAAAGATATCTTCAAACAAAAGATATACCAGATCCAGATATTTTAATCAGAACCGGAAATACCAAAAGGTTAAGCAATTTTCTTTTATGGCAAATTGCTTATTCAGAAATTTTTTTTGAAAAAAAGTTATGGCCGGCATTTACTGAAAAAGATTTTAAGAAAATTATAATTGAATATAAAAAAATAAAAAGAAATTTTGGTAAAATATAATGGAAAATGAATTAAATAAACGAATAATTACATCTGTTATATTATTTAGTACATTTCTAATAATTATATATGCTCACCGTTTAATTTTTGGAGCATCCTTACTTATTTTTGGTTTTGCTGTTTGTATAGAATTTAATAATATCTTTAAAAAATTAGTAGGCGATTTATACACAAGCTCTGTTAAATTTAATTTAAAATTAATTGGTCTTATGTTGATACCATTTACTTATATTTTTTTAATATTTGTTATAATTTCATTTGATATATACAAATCAGAAGGTCCAACTTTTTTATTATTTATTATTTCAATTTGTATTTTCACGGATATAGGAGGTTACGTTGTTGGTAAAACTGTAGGTGGTAAGAAATTAACTAAAATTAGTCCAAATAAAACTTTATCTGGTTCAATAGGTTCTTTTTTATTCAGCATCATACCTTTAATTTTTTTTATTGAATTAGGCAATATTAATTTAAACTTTAATATAATAAATATAATTTTCTGTCTTTTGATTTCTTTAGTAAGCCAAACCGGTGACTTATTTATTTCATTCTTAAAAAGAAAAGCTAAAATTAAAGATACAGGCAATATTTTACCAGGTCACGGAGGTATCTTGGATCGAACAGATGGTATTATATTTGCTGTGCCATTCTCTAATCTGTTATTAAATCTATTTTAAATGAAGAAAAAAATCGCAATAATTGGTTCAACAGGCTCTATTGGAAAGACTCTAATAGATATAATTAAAAAAGATAAAAAAAATTTTCAAATAGTATTATTAACAGCTGATGAAAATTATAAAGAGTTATTAAAACAAGCAAAATTCTTCAAAGTGAAAAATATAATTATAACAAATGAAAAAAGTTACGAAAAAATTAAAGATAAAAAAATATCAAATGAAATAAATATCTTTAATAATTTTGACAGTCTTGCAAAAATTTTTAGAAAAAAGATATATTATACAATGAGCTCTATTTCGGGTATTGAAGGATTAAAACCTACGATTGAAGTGATTAAATATTCAGAGAATATAGCTATAGCTAATAAAGAAGCAATTGTTTGCGGGTGGAACTTAATAGAGAAAGAATTAAAAAAGAATAAAACTAATTTTATTCCTGTAGATTCTGAACATTTTTCTGTTTGGTATGCTTTAAGAGGTATTAATAAAAAAGTAATTGATAAGATATATTTAACAGCTTCTGGAGGGCCTTTTTTAAACTATCCAAAAAAAAAATTTGATAAAATCAAAATGAGACAAGCTCTAAAACATCCCAATTGGAAAATGGGAAAAAAAATTTCTGTAGACTCGGCAACAATGATGAATAAAGCTTTTGAAATTATAGAAGCGAAAAAGATTTTTGATATCCCTTATAAAAAATTATCTATTATCATTCATCCAAAGTCATATGTTCATGCAATATTAAAACTTAAAAATGGTTTAACAAAAATTATTGTCCATGATACTAATATGAAAATTCCAATTTTTAATTCTTTGTATTCGTTAAACCATACTATTAATTCAAAAAAATTAGATTTAAATACTTTAAATAATTTAAATTTTCAAGACGTGGATCCAAAGCGATTCCCAATAATAAGAATATTAGATAAGTTACCTGAGAAATCTTCTTTATTTGAAACCGTTATGGTTTCAATTAATGATAAATTAGTGAAATTATTTTTAGCTAATAGAATTAAATTTACTGATATTTCTAAAAAAATGAATAATATGCTCGAATTAAATGAGTATAAAAAATTCAAAAAATTAAGAGTAAGAAATGCTAATGATATAATGAGTTTGAACGCTAAAATAAGAATTAAATAAAAAATAGTTTAATTAAAAAAATGATAAATTTAAAAAAAATAATATTTATAATTGTATTTATCTTTTATTCAATTTGCTCAATCTCATTAGCAGAAATTGTAAAAGATATTCAGGTCAAAGGAAACGAAAGAGTTTCTGAGAAAAGTATCAAGATGTTTTCAAAAATAAAAATTGGTGATGATATTAATAATGATAATTTGAACGAAATTCTTAAAAATGTTTACGAATCAAATTTTTTTAAAAATGTTAGCGTTAGTTTTGAAAATAATCTTTTAACAATCTTCGTTGAAGAAAGCTCACTTGTTGAGAACGTTATTATAAAAGGACCAAAATCTAAAACATTGATTAGTGATTTAAAGAAAAACTTAAAAGTAAAGTCGAGGTCATCATACAATGAAATTCAATTAATTAATGATAAAAAAGAAATAATAAAATTGCTCCAGGAAAGAGGTTTTTTTTTCGCAAAGGTTGATGTATTGATTGAAAAATTAACCGATAATAAAATTAACTTAATTTATAATATTGAAATTGGGGATAAAGCAAAAATAAAAAAAATTTCATTTATAGGAGATAAAATTTATAAAGACAGAAAACTTAGGTCGGTAATAGTTAGTGAGGAATATAAGTTTTGGAAATTCATATCGGGTAAGAAATTTTTAAAACAAGAACTTATTAGTCTAGATGAAAGACTTTTAAAAAACTTTTATCTTAATAGAGGTTTTTATAATGTGAAGATTAATTCGTCATTTGCAAAAATGATAAATGAAAATGAATTTGAGTTAATTTATAATATTGTTCCAAATAAAAGATTTTTCTTTAATAAAATATTATTGGATTTACCAATAGATTTTAATCAAACTAATTTTGATAATTTAAATAAGTTTTTTAAAAAATTAAATGGAAAAAAATATAGTTTATATATTATTCAAGATATTTTGGATGAAATTGATAAGATTATTCTTGATGAAGAATATAAAACATTAAAAACCGAAGTTATTGAAAATGTTTTAGAAAACAAGATTGATTTGACTTTTTCAGTTTCGGAGGGTGAAAAATTTATTGTTGAACGTATAAACATTTACGGAAATAATATTACTCAGGAAAACGTAATTAGAAATCAACTTTTGATTGATGAAGGTGATGAGTTTAATTCTATTTTAGCCTCAAAATCTATTAATAACGTAAAAGCATTAAATATTTTTAAATCTGTCGAAAGCAAGATAATAGATAATAAGGAAAAAAGTAAAATAATTGATATAAACATTGAGGAAAAAGCAACTGGAGAAATAATGGCAGGAGCTGGTGTTGGTACGGATGGCAGCACTTTAAGTTTTGCAGTTAAGGAAAACAACTATCTTGGTCGTGGTATTGGTTTGACTAGTGAGTTGACTGTGTCAGAGGAAACTATTAAAGGCCAATTTAATGTAAAGAATCCTAATTTTAGAAATTCTGATAAATCAATTAACTTAAATATTCAGTCCTTAGAAACCGATAAGTTAACAGACTCTGGTTACAAGACAAACAAAACTGGTTTTGGTTTTGGAACCAGTTTTGAATACCAAGATGATGTTTTTATTGGGTTAGGACAAGATACTTACTTAGAAAAAATTGAAACAAATAGCTCTGCATCAGCTAGACAAAAATCTCAAGCAGGAAATTACTGGGATACCTTCATAAATCTTGATTTAAATTATGATAAACGAAATCAAAAATATAGACCAACCGATGGTTTTAGGAGCAGCTACTCGGTTAATTTACCAATAATTAGTGATAATAATTCTTTAACAAACGCATATGTTTTTACTTATTATGATGAACTATATCAAGATAACGTTACAAAATTTTCTTTTTTTGCAAAAGCTTCTAATTCTCTAACGAACGATAATGTAAAATTATCAGAAAGAATATATTTGCCAGGTAGTAGATTAAGAGGATTTGTTAGTGGTGGTGTTGGACCAAAGGATGGGAAAGATTTTATAGGAGGAAATTATGCTTCATCTATAAATATTCAAACATCAATACCACAACTTTTACCCAACATACAAAATATGGATATTTCAATGTTTTTAGATGCTGGTAATGTTTGGGGTGTAGATTACGACTCTAGTTTAGATGATACAAATAAAATCAGATCATCAATAGGTGTTGGAATTGACTGGTTCACTTTAGTTGGTCCTTTAAGTGCATCTTTTTCACATCCAATAACTAAAGTTGATACTGACAAAACTGAGACTTTTAAGTTTAATTTGGGTACAACATTTTGATATTTAAAAAAAATTTTTTTTTAATAATTATTTTATTTCTATTAGGTATCACTAAAGTCTGGTCCTCTGAAAAAATTGCATTCCTGGATATAGAGTTGATTATTAATAAATCGAAACCAGCTTTATCGATAATTAAAAGAATTGAAAAAATCCGCGATCAAGAAACTAAAAAATTAATAAAAATTGAAAATTCCTTAAATAAAAAGAATGAAGAATTAGCTAAAACTAAAAATTTAATTTCAAAAGAAGAATTAGATAAAAGAATTCTAAGTTTAAAAAAAGAAGCAAAGTCATTTGAAGAACTTAGGAAAAAGACTATTAAAGATTTAAATATCAAAAAGAATAAAGAACTCGATCAATTTTTAAAACTCATTAATCCAATCGTACAAGAATATATGAAAGAGAAATCAATTGATATTATAATACATAAAAAAAACATATTCATGGCAAAAGCTAAAAATGATATAACTAATGATATTTTAAAAATCGTTAATAATAAAATTAAATAGATGGAAAAATTAAATAGAAAACAAATAGAAGAATTATTGCCTCATAGAGAACCCATGTTATTAATTGATGAATTATATGACATAAAAAAATTAAAGTCTGCAACAGCAATTCTTAATGTTAATAAGAATAGCTTTTATGTAAATGGTCATTTTCCAGGCCAACCTGTTATGCCAGGTGTTTTAATTGTAGAATCTTTTGGTCAAGCAGCTGCTGCCCTTACAGCACACGGTTTAGACCGAGCCACATATGAAAATAAATTAGTTTTTTTAATGAGTGTAGAAAAAGCGCGTTTTAGAAACCCAGTGATACCAGACTGTAAACTTGAATTAAAGATAGAAGCAATAAGATCACACGGGCGTGTATGGAAATATAAAGGTGACGCTTTTGTAAACAAAACTAAAGTTGCTGATGCAATATGGTCAGCTACTATTGTCGACAGGAAATAATCAGCAATATTTCTTTACTACAAAAGTTATTTTGCTTTGATAAAAGCAGTCATGTCTCATCCCTTTTTTTTAAATAAAGGTCCAATAAGTCTTGTTAAAGTTTGTAATTTCTTAAAAATTGCTAATCAAAAAAAAAATGAAATCAATTTTTATGATATAAAAGATTTACAAAGTGCTAATAAAGATTCTATAACTTTCTTTCATTCAAAGAAATATAAAGAAGTAGCAAAATTAACTAAGGCTTCATTTTGTTTAACTTCAGATTTATTGAAAGATTTTTTACCAAAAACATGTGAACCTATTATTGTAAATAATATTCTTACTTCGGTTGCTAAAATTACTGAAGAGTTCTATCCAAATTCAGTAGAGGATGAATTTGACAACAAAGTTTCAAGTATAGAAAGTACTGATTATAATGGTGTTATTCATGGTAAAAATGTTCTCATAGGAGAAAATGTAAAGATCGGAACAAATTGTATGATTGGTCATAATACAATTATAGAAAAAAACGTTCAAATTGAAAATAATTGTAAGATCGGCTCGAATACAATAATAAGAAATTCAATAATAAGAAATAATGTAAGTGTCCTTGATAATTGTGTAATTGGCAAAAAAGGCTTTGGATTTTTTCCAAATAAAAAGAAAAATCTTAGATATCCACATATTGGAATTGTAATCATAGACGAAGACTGTGAAATTGGTAGCGGTACAACAATAGATCGTGGTTCAATGTCTAACACCGAAATTGGAAAAAATACATTTTTAGATAATCAAATACATATAGCGCACAATGTTAAAATTGGAAAAAATACAATTATCGCTGGCCAAGTTGGTATTGCTGGAAGTTCAACAATTGGTGATAACGTTAGAATTGGAGGACAGGCTGGTATCTCTGGTCATTTAAAAATTGGCAATAATGTTGATATTGCTGGAGGCAGTGGAGTTATAAAAGATATACCAGATAATTCCAAAGTAATGGGATATCCAGCAAAAAATTTAAGAGAGTTTTTAAGAGAAAATAAATAATGATCCATGAAACTGCAACTATAGATCCAAAAGCGAAAATTTCCTCAAATGTTCAAATTGGTCCTTATTGTGTAGTAGGACCAAATGTTGAAATAGATGAGGAGGTAATTTTACAGTCTCATGTTCATGTTCTAGGTAAAACAAAAATTGGTAAAAGAAATAAGATTTATTCATTTGCTTCAATTGGTAATGAACCTCAAGATTTAAAATATAATGGCGAGGATACTAAACTTGAAATAGGTGATGGAAATAAAATTAGAGAATATGTTACAATTAACACCGGTACAATCGGAGGAGGCGGTTTAACAAAGGTTGGAAATAATTGTTTATTTATGGTCTCATCACATGTAGCACACGATTGTATTGTTGAGGATAATGTAATTTTAGCCAATAACGTGCCTCTTGGTGGACATGCGCACATCGAAAAAAATGTAATAATTGGAGGAAATTCAGCAGTGCAACAATTTACTAGAGTAGGTAAATTTGCAATGATTGGTGGCATGTGTGGTGTTGTTAGGGATGTTATTCCTTATGCTATGGTTCATGGCAATAGGAGTATTCTTCAAGGACTGAACTTAATAGGTTTAAGAAGACAAAAAATTCCTAATAAAGAGATTATCAGATTAACCGAAGCTTACAAAGAGATATTTAAGAGTGAGAATTTAACTGGGAATTTAAAAAATTTAAAACCTGAACTCAAAAAAAACAACCTAGTAAAAGATGTTGTTGAATTTTTAGAGAAAGATAAAAAAAGACCAATATGTACACCTTTTTCAAAATAAAATGTTTGGTTTATTTCTAGGCGATACTGATTTTTCAAAAATTGTTCTTAGAAAGGTAAAGAAATTAAATAAAAATTATTTTATAATTGATTTTTCAAAAAATAATAAATTTGCAAGAGAAAAAAATTCTCACAGAATAAGTATTGGTAAATTTGGAAAAATTATAAATCTTATAAAAGAAAAAAAATCGAACAAGGTTCTTTTTGCAGGAAAAATCGCAAAACCTAAATTTTCGTCTCTAAGATTAGATTTGAAAGGTATTTATTATATGCCAAGTGTTATAAAAGCTGCTAAATTAGGTGATGCAGCTATTATAAAAGCTATAATTAAAATTCTTAATAATGAAAAAATTAAAGTTATAAGTTCAACTCATTTCAATCCTGAATTAAATGCTAAAAAAGGTATTTTTACGAAGGTAAAACCCTCAATTAATGACAACAGATCGATTAATCAAGGAATAAGATTTCTAAATAAGTCAAATACTTTAGATCACGTTCAAGCATTAGTAGTAAAAGATAATAAGGTTATTGCCAAGGAAGGCAGAAAAGGTACAAAAAAAATGTTATCGAGATTAAAAAAAAACTCAGGTGGCATTTTAATTAAATTTCCAAAAAAAAGACAGGATTTAAGAATAGATTTGCCAACCATAGGGCTTCAAACGCTTAAAGACTGCAAAAAATACGGATTAAAAGGTATAGTTATGAAGTCAAAAAAAAATATTTTTTTAGATAAAATTCAATGTATTAAATTTGCTAATAAAAGTAAAATTTTTATTTTAGTAAGATGAAAAAAATTTTCGTATTAACGGGTGAGCCATCTGGTGACAAACTTGCATCCACTGCTATTTCCAAAATTCAAAAAAATAATAATGATATTGAATATTTATCCGTAGGTGGTGTAAATTTAGAGAAGATCGGTATTAAATCTATTTTCGAATTAAAAGAAATTACTTATCTAGGTTTTACGAGTGTTTTATTAAATATCTTCAAAATTAAAAAAAAGATTAATCAGACAGTAGATGAAATTTTAAAATTTGGACCTGACATCTTATTTAGTGTTGACAGCCCTGATTTTACACTAAGAGTTGCTGAAATAGTAAAAAAAAGAAATCCTAAAATAAAAACAATTCATTACGTGGCACCGCAAGTATGGATTTGGAGAAAGAACAGAGTTAAAAAGATAAAAAAATTTATTGACCATATACTTTTATTATTTGAGTTTGAAAAAAAATATTTTGATGATGAAAATATAAAAAACACCTTTGTTGGTCACCCATTAATTGAAAATACAGGTTTAAATAAGACAGATATAAACAACCTTGTTTCCAAAGATAAAAAGATAATATCAATTTTTGCAGGTAGTAGAAATTCAGAAACAAATGTTCTTTTACCTATATTAGTTCAATTTATTATTTTGATGAATAAAAAAGATCTTAATTATAATTTCGTATTTCACGCAACAGATGAAAATAAAGAACAAATAATTGATTACATTAAAATTAAAAATATAGAAAATATTGATGTGGTTTCAGATGAAAACATGAAAAGAGAGATATTATCGAACTCTATTTTTGCTGTATGTAAGTCTGGAACTGTATCTTTACAAGTTTGTAATGCGAATGTTCCTTCAATAATTGTTTATAAATTAAACTTTATAAATTTTATGATTTTTAAATTATTGGTTAATGTAAAATTTGCTAACATAATAAATATTATTAACAATAGAGAAGTTATTCCTGAATTGCTTCAAAATGAATGCAATGCTAAAGAAATTTATAATTCAGTTGTTTATATGCTAAAAAATCCAGATATTAGAAAAAAACAATTGGAAGATTGCAATCAAACTTTAAAGGGTATTAGATCTAAAACTTCATCAGCGAGTGAGGTAGCCTCAATTTTAAGCAATAGTCTTATTAGTTAATCTTTTTTCGACTTCATCTTTACCTAAAGATACAATTATATCATAAATACCAGGCCCAAACTTTGAACCTGTTAATGCTATTCTCAAAGGTTGACCAACACCTTTAAAATTAGTGTTATTTGATTTTATTAGTTCTTGAACAACTGGTTCTAAATCTTCTCTTCTAAATTCCTTTATTTTATTAATTCTTTCATTAAATTCGGATATTATCTTTTTAGCTTTATCATCAATTAATTTAAGGTCTTCTTTATTAAAATTAACATTATCATTAAGAATATATTGGCTATTGTTAAATATATCCTCAAGTGTTTTAGCTTTATTTTTAAGAAATGATAAAGACTTTTTAATCTTATCATTTTTTTCTGTTTTAATTTTACTTTTAAATATCTCACAGTAATTTACGAATTGACTAAAAAGATCATTTTCATCAATATTTTTAATATAATGTTCATTCATAGATAGAATCCTACTCATATCTAATTTTGATGGAGATTTTCCGATACCTTTTAAATTAAAATACTTAATACTTTCGTCTAATGTAAAAATTTCCTTATCTTCAAAAGACCATCCCAACCTAAGTAAGTAATTTCTTAAAGCATCAGGTATTATACCAATTTTAGAATAGTCTTCTAAAGTTGACGCTTTATCTCGTTTTGAAAGTTTTTTCCCCTCTATCGTATGAATTAAAGGTATATGAGCAAATAATGGCAAATCCCAATCCATTGCCTCATAAATTTGAATTTGTTTGAATGTATTTATCTTGTGATCATCCCCTCTGATTATATGGGTCATATTCATTTGATGATCGTCAACAGATGCAGACAAGTTATAAGTTGGTGTTCCGTCATTTCGTAAAATTACGAAATCTTCAATTGTATTATTTTCAATTTCTACATCTCCTTGCACTAAGTCTTTTAAGACAGATTTTCCTGTAACTTTGCTTTTAAATCTAATAACTGGTTTTATATTATTTGGTGCTTCACTCTCACTCTTATCTCTCCATTTTCTATCATAGACATATGGAATTTTTTTTTGTTTTGCTCTCTTTTTTTGTTCTTCTATTTCTTCATTTGAGCAGTAACACTTGTATGCATTTCCTTTATTTAATAGCTCATTAGCAACTTTTATATGAGCATCAATTTTTTGAGATTGTATATATTCTTGTCCATCATGATTAATACCAATCCATTTAAGAGACTTTATTATTTGTTTCTTGTATTCTTCTTTTGATCTTTCCTTATCCGTGTCTTCAATTCTAAGGTAAAAATTACCTTTTTGATTTTTTGAATAGAGCCAATTAAATAAAGCCGTTCTTACACCACCAATATGCAAAGGCCCAGTAGGGGATGGAGCAAATCTAGTTGCCACTTTTTTCATTAAAATGGTTTAGACTATTTTTTTAGAAGTTTCTATATAAAGATACTAAAACTCCTTGAACTTTTACTCTATCAGGTCCAAAAATTTTAGTTTCGTAATTTCTGTTAGCACTTTCTAATGCTATTACTTTACCTTTTTTTCGTATTCTTTTTAACATTGCTTCATGTTCATCAATCAATGCTACAACTATTTTTCCATTATCAGCTGTATCTGTTCTTTTAATTATCACAGTATCTCCCTCGTGGATACCAGCGTCGATCATAGAATCACCTTGTACTTTCAACCCAAAATAATCACCATTTTTTTCTAAATTGGTTGGTAATGGTATTCTTGATACCTCGTTTTGTATTGCTTCAACTGGAGTACCGGCTGCTATTTTACCTAAAACAGGTACTTCTGAATCATCAGATAATGGGTTCTCTTCATCTAATCCGCCTTTTATTACACTTGGAGAAAAATTATTATAAATATCATTAGCTGAAGCTGTTTCAGGTAATTTAATTACCTCTAACGCTCTAGCTTTATGCGCTAGTCTTTTAATAAAACCTCTTTCCTCTAAAGCACTGATTAGTCTGTGAATACCTGATTTAGATTTAAGATTAAGAGACTCTTTCATTTCATCATAAGAGGGGGATACTCCAGAACTTCTCAACCTCTTGTTGATAAATAAAAGCAAGTTTTTTTGTTTTTTTGTTAGCATAAGAACAAATATCGTACAAACAATGTTCTATAAAAGTTCTCTAAGTTTCACAACAGTTAAAAAAACCAATGAAATAGAGGATAATTTAACTAAAGAACGGAAAAAAAAGAATTTTTTTCAAGATCTTTTAAAAGTGATTCACCAATTAAAAAAGTTTTAATAGAAGTTTTCTCAGAGAGTTCCAAAAGTTCATCTTTTGTTTTAATTCCACTTTCGGAAATTAAAGGACCTGTATGACTAACTAAAACATCATGAATATCAAAAGTTGTATTTATATCAGTTTTTAGGGTTTTTAAGTTTCTATTATTTATTCCTATCAAAGCATCCTTAAATTTGAGAGCTTGTTTAGCCTCATCTACAGTGTGAACTTCAACAATTACAGACATATCTAATTTTAAAGCTTCTTCATATAATTCATTCGCAAGTTTATTAGAAACACCAGCTAGAATTATTAGTATGGCATCTGCACCATAACTTTTAGCTAGAGGTATTTGAAATTTATCTACAAAAAAATCTTTACAAAGAATTGGTAAATCTATTTCTTTTTTAATTTTACTTATATGGGTTAAATTTCCTAAAAAGTAATCTTCCTCAGTTAAGACTGATAAACAAGTTGTTTTGTTATCATTGTATATTTTTGCTATTTTAAGAGGATCATAATCTTTGATAATCACCCCTGCTGATGGGCTAGCTTTTTTAATTTCGGCAATGATAGAAAATTTACCTTCTTTAATATTATTTTCAATTTTTTCTTTAAAATTAACAAATTTTCTATTTGTATTAATCAATTCGTTTAATGAGTCTTGTGAAATAGTTTTTTTTAAATTTACTATTTTTTCACTTTTATTTTTAATTATTTTTTCAAGAACATTTTCAATCATTTCGAATTCTTTCTAAGTGTTTCATGACTTTATTTGATAAAATATGTTCTCTTGTATCATTATATGCATCAACGAAATTTTTATGGGTTTCATTTACGATTAAACCTGCAGCACCATTTAAACAAACTGCTTTAGAAAAATCGTTATCCTCGCCTTTAAATATATCGATCATTTTATCTGCATTAAATTTTGCATCATCCCCAACAAGATTTTCAAACTTATCTGCATTGACATTTAATTCTTTGGGATCAATAACAATTTCAGTAATCTTATTATCTTTTAATTGAATTACATTTGTTTTAGCATAAGGTGAAATTTCATCTAAACCATCCTCACTATTTAGAATCCATGCAAATTTTATTTCCAAATTATTCAAAGCATTTGCAAATGTTTTTAAAAGTTTTTTATCAAAAACTCCTACCACTTGTCGTTTAACTAAGGCAGGGCTACTTAAAGGTCCAATCATATTAAATATAGTTCTTTTCCCAATCTTTTTTCTAGTTGGACCAACAAATTTCATCGCACTGTGGTAATTGGGTGCAAACATAAATCCAAAATTGTTTTTATTAATTTGTGCTTCTATATCATTAGGTTCTAAATTAATTTTTATATTCAAAGCCTCTAGAACATCACCTGATCCACATTTAGAAGATACAGCCTTATTTCCATGCTTTGCAACTTTAACTCCCATACTTGCAAGCAATAATGCAGATGCTGTTGATATATTAAGAGTATTCATGCCATCACCACCAGTTCCACATGTATCAACACAATTTTCTACATTTACTCTTTTAGATTTGTTCCTAAGAACATAAACGCCACCTGCTATTTCATCTGATGCCTCACCTTTAACTGATAAAAGTGTCAAAAAATCAAATATTTCTTGGTCCTCGGCTTTACCATCCATTAATAACTCAAAAGCAGCTTTGCTTTCATCAAAAGATAGATTTTCTTTATTTCTAATTTTTTCTATGAATTGTTTCATTTAAATTCTAATGAAGTTATTTAAAATTTTCATACCTAGTTTAGTTTTAATACTTTCAGGGTGAAATTGCACTCCATGAACGTCATATTTTTTATGTTGAATACCCATTATTAAACCATCTTTGGTCTCTGCAGTGATTTCAAGATCACTGGATAGTGATTTTTTGTCAATTATTAGGCTGTGATAACGAGTTGCCTCAAAAATTTTAGGAAGATTTTTTAATATACCGTTTTTTTTAGTTGTGATTTTACTAGTTTTTCCGTGCATTAGTTTTCTTGCTTGAATAATTTTTGAACCAAATACTTGTCCAATAATTTGGTGACCTAAACAAACACCTAGTATAGGAATTCTTTTGTATAAAGATTTTACAATCTTAAGGCAGTTACCAGATTGATCAGGATTACCGGGCCCAGGTGAGATTACAATTTTATTATATTTCCTTTTTAATATATCTTTTGATGTAATTTTATCGTTTCTAATTACATCAACGTGAACTTTTAACGAGGATAAATAATGATATAGATTAAAAGTAAAACTGTCATAATTGTCTATTAAAATTATTTTTTTCATTTTAGTGCATCAATCAAAGCTTTTGCTTTATTAACTGTCTCCTCGTACTCTTTTAAAGGTTTACTATCCGCAACAATACCAGCTCCAGCTTGAACATAAAATTTATCTTTTTTGGCTACTGCTGTTCTCAAAGCAATACAAGTATCAAATTCTCCATTTGCTGAAAAATACCCAATCCCACCAGCATAAACTTTTCTTTTTGTTTTTTCTAATTCATCAATAATTTCCATAGCCCTTATTTTTGGAGCACCTGAAACCGTTCCTGCAGGAAAACCAGCTAAAAGAGATTTAAACTTAGAGAATTTGTTATTATATTTACCTACTACATTAGAAACTATGTGCATAACGTGAGAATATTTTTCTATAACAAAGCTTTCTGTAACTTTTACAGTATTTATTTTTGATACTTTTCCTGCATCATTTCTGCCAAGATCAAGCAACATAAGGTGCTCCGAGAGTTCTTTTTTATCTTTAAGTAAATCTTTCTCGTAAAATTTATCCTGAGATACATTTTTTCCTCTAGGTCTTGTTCCAGCAATTGGTCTTACGGTAATCTTGTTATCCCTTAATCTAACTAAAATTTCGGGGCTTGCTCCAATTATCTGAAAGTCATTGAAATTAAAAAAAAACATAAAAGGAGAAGGATTCGTTACTCTTAGTTTTTTATAAATCTCTAGGGGTGATTTAGTTAATTTAGCCTCAAATCTTTGACTTAGAACAACTTGAAAAATATCACCAATTTTGATGAAATTTTTTGCTTTATTTACCATATTCAAAAATCTTTTTTTAGGGGTATTTGACCTAACTTTTATATTTTTTTGAATATTAAAATTTTTATAATATCTTTTTTTTATTTTTGATTGAATTATAAGAAGATTAAGCTCTGATTTAATTTCTGAATATTTTCTTTTATAATCTTTTATATTTTCATCAGCAAAAATGTTTATAATGTAAAAAATCTTTTTTTTTAAATTGTCGTGAACAATCAACGTTCGAGGTCTTAACAATCTAACATCAGGAATTTTCAAATCATCCTTACAATTATCTGGAATATTCTCTATATATCTTATGGAGTCATAAGAAAAATAACCAGAGATTAGTGATGAAATTGAAGGCAGATTTTTTGGTATTTCAAATTTAAAATCTTCAATAATTTTTTCTATTAATTCACTTGGCTTATTTTTTAATTTTAATCTTTTATTACCTTTAATTAAAAAAGAGTTATTATTATTAAATTCCCAGATCTTATCAGGATTTTTACCAAAAATTGTATATCTTCCTTTTATTTTACCTTTTTCAACGGACTCAAAGATAAAACTATTTTTTTCTTGCAAAAAATTATCAATCAAATTTAGAATATCATCATCTTTTTTAACACTTTCAGATGTGTAAATTATTTGATTTTTTTTGCCTCTGTGTCGAAACTTAAAATCATTGAAGCTTCGATTAATTATCATTGAAAATAATTTTTAACACGTTCAATTGTTTTTTTGTTTAAAGTAACTTTATATTTATTATTTAAAAGTTTATCATAAGATTTTAATAATCTTTGTTTTGCATTGGTTTTTTGTTCATTCACCATATCTTTATATTTATTATTATTAAATTGAACATTTATAAATTTTCTGATTTTTGCCAAATAAATATTGTCACTCTCATAAATTAAAGCAAAAGACTTTTCTGGAAGAGAATACAATAATTTAATTGAATTAGGATCAAATTTATCGACATCCTTTATTGAATTTAATGTTATTGTCTCAAAATTTTCATTATGCATTTTCGAGAAATCTATATCTGAAAAGTTTTTATTTTTAATTTTGGATAGTAAATCTTTATTGTAATCAAATCTTTTTTGTTGGAAAATTAATTCTAAAATTTCATTCTTAGTTTCCTCATCTTTTATATCTGGACTTCTTTGATTAATTTGATCTATTTTATATAAAATATATTCATTTTCAGTTTCGATTATGTCAAAAGAATTTTCTTTTAAATCAAATATTTTTTTTTCAATTTCATTCGCATTCTCAGAATATTTAAAATTTGAAATATTTGTCGATTCTATATCAAATTTTTGAACAATATTATTAAAATCAACTTCATTTGAAATATCTATTTCTATTTGGTCTATATTGTCAAAAAAAGCTTGATTATATTCATCAACACCGACTAAGTTTTTTGGATTAATTTTTGCATAACTAAAATCAATGTAATCCACCTTTAAAGTGTCTTCATTTTCTCTTAAAAATTGATTAATATCTGATTGAGCTATTTGATCTTTTTGCACATAAAAACTATTCAAGTCTATAAATTCTAATTCAATTTTTCTATTTTGCTCTTGATAAAATTTTTCAGCTAAAAATTTTGGTATAACAGTTCCTGATCCTATATAATCATATAAATTTTTCTGAGTTTCGCTATTTCTTAGTCGTGTTTCATAAATTGGTGCAGAAATATTATTTTCCAATAAAAATTTTTCGTATTTAACTCTTTGAAAAATTCCATTTTCATCTAAAAAACTTTTATTATTCTTAATTTTTTTTGATAAAGAATTTTCACTTAAAGCAATATTAAAACTTTCTACTTCAAGATTTAATATTTCTGATGTTATTAAAGTGGAAAGTAATTCTTCAATTACATTTTTATCCAAATTTTTTCTGATGTACTCAGGTGATATTTCCAATGTGTTTACATGGTTTAAAAAATCTTCTGTAGAAATATTAGTATTATTTATTTTGGCGATATTATTAGTATTCCCACTACTAAACATACCACCCATTCCCCAGAAAACGAATGGAATGATCATTATAAAAACTAATACTCCAGCAAACTTAGATTTTGAAAAATTTCTAAAACTTCCTATCATTACTTTATAAATTTATTGAACTATAAAAAGCAAACCTATAGATTAAATTTTACCATATGACAAATAAATATATGTACTTTGTAGCTAATTGGAAAATGTTTGGAAATAAAAACTCATTAAATACATTGGATAAGGTAATTAAGTTTTCAAAATCTAAAGAAATTAAGAAAGGACGGTTAATATATTGTCCACCATTCACCTTATTAAGTTCTTTTTATAAAAAGTTTCAAAATTGTTTAATAGATATTGGTGCACAAAATTGTCACGAAAGTTCAGAATACGGAGCACATACAGGTTTTATAAATCCCAAAATGATAAAGAATATAGGTGCAAATTATGTAATTATTGGCCATTCAGAAAATAGGAACAAGGGAGAAACTGATAAACTTATAAATCAAAAAATTAAAAGTGCAATTAATGCAAATCTTAAAGTAATATTCTGCATCGGAGAAACTTTAAAAGAAAAGAAAGTTGGTATAACTAAATCAGTTTTGTCTAAGCAAATTAAATATGGATTGAATAAAATAAAGATAAAAACAAATTTATTTATTGCTTACGAACCTGTTTGGTCAATCGGCACAGGTAAAATTCCTAAGTCTTCAGAATTAAATCAAGTTATTAAATTTATAAAAAGTAAGTTTAAAAAGAAATCACCACAAATCCTATATGGTGGTTCAGTAAATACCAGCAATATAAATAATTTAAAAAATATAAAAGGCTTAAATGGTTTTTTAATTGGTGGTGCATCACAAAACGCTAAAAATTTTATTGATATAGTGAAAAAAACGTATAATTAACCAGCATGGAAAATATTCTGTTAATTTTAAACATTATTTTTGCATTTATTTTAGTCATTTTAGTTTTAATGCAGAAATCTGAGGGTGGAGCATTAGGTATCGGTGTTTCTCAAGAGTCTTATATGTTTTCAAGAACAGCAGGAAATTTCATGACTAAAGCTACGGCTGTAGTTGCAACTTTATTCATAATATGTAGCCTTGCTTTAACTATTGTTTCTAGAGGCGAACTCACACCAACAGGTTCGGTTTTAGACACAGTTAAGGAAAAAACTGAAGACACACCGTCCATTCCTGAAAATAATAATTAAGACTTTTCATTTTCTTTTTTATTCGCTATAAGATAATTCCATGGCGCGATTTATTTTTGTCACTGGCGGCGTGGTCTCATCTTTAGGTAAAGGATTATCATCAGCATCGCTAGCATACCTTCTTCAATCAAGAGGATACAAAGTCAGATTGAGAAAATTAGATCCCTACTTAAATGTTGATCCTGGAACAATGAGCCCATTTCAACATGGTGAAGTTTTTGTAACAGATGATGGTGCTGAAACTGATTTAGATTTAGGACATTATGAAAGATTTTCTCAAGTATCAGCAAAAAAATCTGACAACATTACAACTGGTAAAATTTATAACGATGTCCTCAAAAAGGAACGTAAAGGCAGATATCTTGGTAAGACAGTTCAAGTAATACCACATATCACAGACCGTATTAAAGAATTTATAAAAAATGATTCTTCTAAGGAAGATTTTATTATTTGTGAAATTGGTGGAATAGTAGGCGATATCGAGAGTTTGCCTTTTGTTGAAGCTATAAGACAATTTGCTAATGATATTGGAAAAAAAAATGCCTTATTTATACATTTAACACTAGTACCATATTTAAAGTCTTCAGATGAAATTAAAACAAAACCGACACAACACTCGGTTAAAGAATTAAGAAGTATTGGAATTCAACCAGATATAATTATCTGTAGATCAGATAGATCCATACCTTTAGAACATAGAAAAAAAATATCGTTATTTTGCAATGTTCATATTAATAATGTAATTGAAACTGTTGACGTTAAAACAATTTATGAAGCACCAATTAGCTTTTTTAAAGAAAAATTAGACAAAAGAGTATTAGATTACTTCAAATTAAGATCAAAAAAATCTGTTAGCTTAAGCCCTTGGAAAAAAATCACTAAGATTATTTTAAACACAAAAAAACAAGTGAATATCGCTATAATTGGAAAATATGTTGATTTAAAAGATGCATATAAATCACTTGATGAAGCTTTAACTCACGGAGGTTTTGATAACAAAGTGAAAGTGAACCTAGTAAGAATTGATTCTGAGCAGCTCAAATTAAGCGAGATTAAATCTAAATTAAAAAATATATCAGGTATTTTAATTCCTGGAGGTTTTGGAAAAAGAGGGACAAAAGGTAAAATTGAAGCTATTAAATTTGCTAGAAAAAACAAGATCCCTTTTTTAGGTATTTGTTATGGAATGCAAATGGCAATAATAGAATTTGCTAGAAATAAACTTAATTTAAAAAGAGCGACTTCAAGTGAATTTGATAAAAATGGATTACCTGTAATAGGATTGATTAATGAGTGGAATAAAGATGGAAAAATAATAAAAGGTACAGATAAAAATTTGGGTGGTACGATGAGACTTGGATCCTACGATGCAAAATTAAAAGACCATTCATTAATAAAAAGCATTTATGGTAAAAGCTTAATTAAAGAGAGACATCGACATAGATACGAAGTTAACATTAATTTTAGAGAAAAATTTGAGAAAAAAGGTTTGATTTTTTCAGGATTATCTCCAGATGGTAAATTACCTGAAATTATTGAGCTTAATAATCATCCATGGTTTATCGGAGTTCAATTTCATCCTGAATTTAAATCTAGACCTTTATCACCTCATCCATTATTCTCTTCTTTTATCAAGGCAGCTAAAAATCATAAATGAGTAACATTAAAGTTAATTGTGGAAAAATAGAAATCTCAAACAAAAATAAAATTTGTCTCATATCTGGTCCTTGTCAGCTTGAGTCAGAACAACACGCACTGGATATGGTGGGAAAAATTAAGGAAATTACAAGTAAATTTAACCTTGGTTTTATTTATAAAACTTCATTTGATAAGGCTAACAGAACAAGTTTAAAAGGAAAAAGAGGTATTGGTTTGGATGCCTCATTACCGATTTTTGATAAAATTAAAAAAGATTTAGATGTACCAATATTAACCGATGTACATAATATTGATCAATGTTCAGTTGTTGCAAAACATGTGGACATCTTGCAAATTCCTGCATTTCTATGTAGACAAACAGATTTGTTAGTTGCTGCTGCGAAAACAAATAAAATTATTAATGTTAAAAAGGGACAATTCTTAGCACCATGGGATATGACCAATGTAACAAAAAAAATTTCAGATTCGGGCAATAATAATATTTTAGTAACTGAAAGAGGAGCAAGTTTTGGTTATAATACTTTGGTTTCAGATATGAGATCAATACCAATAATGGCTAAGGACGGCTATCCAGTAATTTTTGATGCCACTCACTCAGTTCAACAACCCGGAGGTCTTGGTGAAAAAAGTGGAGGTCAAAGAGAATTTGTAGAACATTTATCAAGAGCTGCTGTGGCAGTGGGTGTAGCTGGTTTATTTATTGAAACACATCAAGATCCAGACAATGCCCCTTCAGATGGTCCAAATATGCTGCCATTAAATAAATTAGAAAACTTGTTAAAGCATTTAACAGAAATAGATAATTTAATAAAAAATTAGTGAGCAAAATTATTAAAGTAAAAGGCCGTCAAGTTTTTGATAGTAGGGGAAACCCAACTGTAGAAGCTGAGGTTTTTACAAAAAATAATAGTGCCAAAGCTATTTGTCCATCTGGTGCATCTACAGGAACTTTTGAAGCCTTTGAAAAAAGAGACAGTAATAATAAAAAATATTTAGGCAAGAGTGTCCTAAACGCTGTTAATTTGATAAACACAAAAATTTCAAAAAACCTAAAAGGTCAAAATATACATCATCAAGAAAAAATTGATGCAATAATGATTAATTTAGATGGAACGAAACAAAAAAAAAAATTAGGAGCTAATTCTATTTTAGCTGTTTCTATTGCCACAAAAAAACTTTCAGCAAAAGAAAAAAAAATATCTTTATATAAAACATTTTTTATTAAGAAGAATTTTAAATTACCTTACCCAATGATGAATATAATTAATGGTGGTGCTCATGCAAATAATGGTCTTAGAATTCAAGAATTTATGATTAGACCAGATAGAGCAAAAAGTTTTTCTGATGCAATGAGAATGTGTTTTGTAGTGATTAAAAATCTTCAGAAGTTGATTAAAAAAAATGGGTTATCCACGTCCGTTGGTGACGAAGGTGGTTTTGCTCCAATGATAAATAGTAACAACCAAGCCTTAGATTTAATAGTTTCTGCTATTAAAAAGTCTGGATTTGTTAATGGTGAGGATGTTTCAATTTGTTTAGATGTAGCAGCAAACGAACTTTTTAAAAGAAATAAATATTCTATTCATTCAAAGAATTTTATCTCTGTAGATAAATCTATTAAAGAGTATAAAAAAATTATTGAAAAATATAAAATCAAATCAATTGAGGATCCCTTCGCTGAAAATGACTGGATTTCATGGAATAAACTTATGAAAATTATTAAAAAAACTCAAATAGTAGGTGATGACCTCTATGTTACGAACTTAGAGAGACTTAAAAAGGGTTTTTTGAATGTTTCTTCTAATGCAATTTTGATTAAGTTAAACCAGATTGGAACAGTTTCTGAAACTCTAGAGGTAATTAAATTCGCTCAAATTATAGGGTTTAACACTATTATTTCTCATAGATCAGGGGATAGTGAAGATACATTTATTGCTGATTTAGCTGTAGGTACAAACTCGAACCAAATAAAAACAGGGTCATTAGCTAGATCAGAAAGAGTAGCTAAATATAATCAATTAATTCGAATAGAAGAAGAACTTGGAAATAAAGCAATAATGAATAAGATTCATTAATGCTTAAAAAAATAAAAAAAAATTACTTTTTATTAGTATCAACTTTTTTAATCATATACTTTTTTTTCAATCTTTTATCAGGTCAAAGAGGATTAATATCTTATTTTGATAAAAAACAGCATTTAAAGGAACTTCAAATGGAAGAAACTTTAATAATTAATAAGATTAGGGACTTGGATTTTAAAAATTCGTTGTTAAGTGACAATCTAGATCTTGATTATATTGAAACATTGATTAGAGAGAGACTCTTATTTGGTAAAGAAAAAGAAAAAATTTATATAATAACGAATGACACAAAAAATTAGACCTAGGCATCCTGAAAAAGTAAAAAATCCCATAAATCCAATCAAAAAAAAACCGCAGTGGATAAGATCAAAACTGGTTAACAGCAAAGAGTTTTTTATTACTAAAACAGTCGTAAACAAAAGTAATCTTGTTACTGTTTGCCAAGAAGCCAACTGTCCAAATATAACAGAGTGTTGGAGTAAAAGGCATGCTACTTTTATGATAATGGGAGACACATGTACAAGAGCATGTGCATTTTGTGACGTTAAAACTGGTAAGCCCGAAAAGCTTGATCCGTATGAGGACATTAAAATTGCTAATGCAGTTAAAAAACTTAATTTAAGACACGTAGTTATCACATCAGTTGATAGAGATGATCTGCCGGATGGCGGCTCAAACCATTTTAAAAAAGTAGTTGATACTACAAGAAAGAAAAATCCAAATACCACAATTGAAGTACTCACTCCAGATTTTCTTAGAAAAGGTGAATCTTATAAAAAGTTACTTGAGGCTGATTTAGATGTATTCAATCATAATATAGAGACAGTTCCTAGACTTTATTTAAAAGTTAGACCAGGTGCTAGATATTTTGCATCACTTGAACTTCTCAAGAATGCAAAGAAAGATAATAAAAAAGTTTTTACCAAGTCAGGAATTATGGTTGGTTTAGGTGAAGAACATGATGAAATTGTTCAAGTTATGGATGATTTGAGATCTGCAAATGTTGACTTTATTACTATTGGTCAATATCTACAACCTTCTGTAAAACATCATCCTCTTGAAAGATATTACCACCCAGATGAATTTAAAGAATTAGAGTTGATTGCAAAATCAAAAGGTTTCCTTTTAGTCTCATCATCACCCTTAACAAGATCTTCTTATCATGCTGATGAAGATTTTGCTAAACTCAAATATAATAGAATTAATAGTCATTAATGCCCAAAGCTTCAGTTAAGCGATTAATTGAATGTAATAAAGAGGACTTAATTAAATTAGTATTAGATATTGAAAAATATCCAGAATTTGTTCCTTTTTGTTTTGATGCAAAAGTTTATGAAAACAAAATTGAAGGTGATTTAACAAAAATAATAGCAGATTTAACTATTGGTAAAGGACCATTTAAAGACACTTATAAGAGTGATGTGGTCTTTGATAAAAGTAAAGATGCTATATTTGTAAAAAACATAGATGGACCTTTAAATCATTTGTCAAATAATTGGACATTTGCTGATAAAAAAAATGGAATTACAGAAATTACTTTTGATATTGACTTTGAAATTAAAAATAAATTTTTGAATTCTCTAATGATTGTTTCATTTCAATTTGGATTAGAGAAAATAGCTGATGCATTCCAGAAGAGGGCAGAAGAGCTATTTGGCAGCTCTAAGAATTAAATTTAGTGCTTTTCTAACAGTAGCTTTTTGTATTGAAGATCTTTTTTTGGCTTTAAATAGGCATTTATTAACTTGTATTTTTTTACCTTTTTTAACACCAATGTAAACTAGACCAACAGGTTTTTCTTTAGTGCCACCTTTTGGTCCTGCAATACCAGTTATTGAAACATTGATGTTAGCTTTAGATATTTTAGATAAATTTTTAACCATTGCTGAGCAACATTCATGACTTACAGCACCATACTTTTTAATAACATTTTTATTTACTTTTAAAACCTTAATTTTGGCTTGGTTAGAGTAAGTGACAAAACCTAAATTAAAAACTTTTGATGCACCACTAATCGAGGTTATAGAGCTGGCTAGTAATCCTCCTGTACATGACTCTGCAAGTGAAATTTTAAGTTTTTTTTTATTCAGTAGTTTTATTAAACTTTTCATTAGACAAAATAGCTTTTAAAAATCATAAAACAAATTAATGATAAAACAACATAAAAACCAGCACAAATATCATCCATAATTACACCAAAACTATTTTTAAATTTTTTATCAAAAAAATTTACAGGAAATGGTTTTACTATGTCAAAAAATCTAAATAAAATAAAACAAGCACCATAAAAAATAATTGCTTCATCATAAAATTTTGCTGTTTCATGCGAAATCTCATACATGTATATTGGTATAGATTGACCAACGAACTCATCTATAACTACCTCTTTTGGATCTTTGTTTGTATTATTTCTAATATGTATCGTGACTGCTATAAAAGAAAAAAAAAAGATAATTATTAGAAATAAAAATATTATAATTGGAGATAAATTTAATATATGAAAAAAAATATATAATAAAATAACTGTTGCCAAAGACCCAAAAGTCCCAGGAATTTTTGGAATTCTTCCTATTCCAAACATTGTAACAAATAAGGTATTAATTGTTTTAATCATATTTTGAGATTGAAATTATCACTTCGCAAGCTATTGCTTTTTCTTTTCCTATTAGGCCTAACTTTTCTACTGTTTTACCTTTTAGATTAATTAAATCTTTATTTAAATTTGTGAGTTTTGATATAGAATTGATTATTTTATTTCTATATCTTGATACTTTAGGTTGTTCACAAATTAAATTAATATCTAAATTATTTATAGAAAAATTTGATTTATAAAGATTTTCTACAACTGGCTTTAACATTTTTGGTGATCTTATATTCTTATATTTTTTAGTATTTGGAAAATATGTACCTATATCCTTTCTTCTTAATGCTCCTAAAATAGCATCAGTTATTGCATGTAAAATTACATCACCATCAGAATGACCTTTTAAGCCTGAATGAAAAGGTATTTTAGCTCCGCCAAGAAAAAGTTTTTTATTTCTAACCAACCTATGAATATCAAATCCTAGTCCATGAAAAGTTTTTGATGTTTTTAAATCATCTAAATAAGTAATTTTATTATTAGAGTTTTCACCTTGGATAAATTTTATTTTGTAATTTTGATTTAGGAACAATGTAGCTTCATCGTTAATTTTAGATTTTTCTTTTATTGCAAGTTTATACAATTCCTCAAAATCAAAGGCTTGTGGTGTTTGTGTTAATAACGAATTTTTCCTATTTAAGTTGAACACTTCATTTTTAACTTTATACTTAATAGTGTCTCTTGAATTTACGATAGGAACGACGGCCTTATTTTTTTTTAAATTTTTTGAAATAGTTTTAAGTAATTTTATTGAAAAATTTGGTCTCGCAGCGTCATGAATATAAACATTTTTTGGCTTATATTTTTTGATGAATTTGAGAGCATTTAATGAGGAGTCTGATCTTTCTTTGCCACCTTTTATGATAGTCACCAATTTTGAATATTTCTTTTTTTTTAGGTACCTTGCATTGTTTGATACAATAACTATCTTTTTAAATAACTCAGATTTTAATGATTTTTCAACAGAATGATCTATGATTTCTTTATTCTTATATTTGAAGAATTGTTTGAGAAAATTTTTACCAAATCTCTTACTTTTCCCAGCTGCTAATATTACAAAATAGTTGTTCATTTGTTTAAATGCTATAATTCTAAATTATGTTAGATTTTTTGAAAAAAAATATATTTATAATCATTCTTTCTACTATCACACTATTTATTGGTTTTTTAACATTTTTAACATTCATTGACCGAAGTTTCATTGAATTAAATCAAAATAATTTACAATTTTTATTAATTCTTAACATCGTTCTACTTTTTTTATTGTTTGCATTCATTTTTGTTGAAATTAAAAAATCTATTAAAAATGATATTGATAAAGATGGTTTAAATTCTAATAAAAAATATATTACTTATTTTTCACTTTTTACGTTGATACCATCAATATTGATCTCAGTATTTTCATTATTCTTATTCTCTTTTGCCTTAGAAAAATATTTTGATAAAAAAGTTACAACAGTTGTAAATAATTCTTATGAGCTGGCAAAAAATTATGTTCAAGAGGTAAGAAATAAAGTTGAAGCAGATATTATATTGATCGCTTTTGATACTAACAAAAGTGCTAATTTTTTGAATAATGATGAAAAAGAGTATTTAAGATTTTTAAGAACGCAAAAACTGATAAGAAATGTTGATGAAATACATATTATTGATAAAGATAAGAAACTATTATTTACATCAGAACAAAAGAATAAATATCGTCCCCCAGTAGATAAAGCATTAAACCTAGTTTTAGATGATGATCGACCTTTAAAAATTGTTGATGCCCAAAATAACATATCTGCAGCCATAATAAGATTACAAGCTTTTGAAGATCGTTTTTTATATGTTATAAAATTCTTAGATGAAAATATTTCATCGTATTTATCTGAGTCTCAAGAGGCAATTAATTTTTATTATACTGTAGAAGAAAGAAGCACTGGAATAAAGATTTCATTTATTTTGATTTATATAATAGTAGTTACTTTATTATTATTTATATCGATTACTATTGCTATTAGATTTTCATCAAGATTTTTCAGATCAATCAATAATTTGATTTTGGCATCTACAGAAATCGGGCAAGGAAATTTAGATTCAAAAGTACCTGAAATTAAAACAGACAAGGATATGGAAATTTTGAATAAAAATTTTAATTCAATGATAAGCAGACTTAAAAATCAACAAGAAAAATTGATTATCAATGAAAGATATAAAGCCTGGGGTAATTTATCAAGAAAACTAGCTCACGAAATTAAAAATCCTTTAACACCAATTCAATTAACTATCGATAGAATAAAGGACAAATACACAAGTAAAATTTCAAATGAGGACCAAGCTAATTTTAAAGAAAATTTAAAAATTATTAACAATCAAATTAAACAGATCGAAAATCTTGTGAATGAATTTTCTGATTTTGCAAGAATGCCAAAACCAATTTTTAAAGAAAATGACTTAAACAAAATGTTAAAAGAAAATTTTAGATTGCTTTCTGAGATAGATAAATCTATAAAATTAGAATTTATATCTAGAGAAGAACAAACAATCTTAGAATGTGATAAAGAACAAATAAATAGAGTATTTTTTAATTTAATTAAAAATTCTATTGAGAGTATTCAACAAAAATCTTATAAAAACCCCGATTTTAGTAAGAAAATATCAATTGAAATTTTGGATAATAATGACCATATTCTAATTACTCTCATAGATAATGGTATTGGATTTAATAATTTAAATAATAGGATTGATGAAATATTTACACCTTATTTTACCACAAAAAAAAATGGAACAGGATTAGGCTTATCAATTGTAAATAAAATTATTAATGATCATGGAGGTGAAATCAATTTTTACCCAATAAACGATGGTGCAAAAATAGAGATTCAATTTAATAAAAGATGGCAATAGAAATTTTAATAGTTGATGATAACGCTGACATAAGAAATATTCTTAATGAACTAATACTAGATGCAGGTTATAAGACTAGAGTTGCAGCGAATTATAATCAGGCGCTCTCAGAAATAGATAAAAAAATACCAGATGTTGCAATTTTAGATGTCAAACTAGACAAAGGTGATAATGATGGTATTGAATTATTGTCTCATATTAAATCAAAAAATAATGATGTTCCAGTAATTATAATTACTGGTCACGCTAATGTTGAACTTGCAGTAAGTGCACTTAAACATGGAGCCTTTGAATTTATTGAAAAACCTTTTGATAAAACAAGACTGTTAAATTTTATTAAAAGAGCTGTCGAAAATTTAAATTTAAAATCACAAAATAAAGAATATGAAACAAAATTATTCTATTCTTATGATTTAGTGGGTAATAGTAAAAATATATCCTCTATAAGAGACCAAATTGAAAAAATTTCAATTACAGAAAGTCGTATTTTAATTAATGGACCATCTGGTTCTGGAAAAGAATTAATAGCAAGAAAAATTCATAAAAAATCTAAGAGAAATAGTAAACCTTTTATTATATTAAATGGTGCTTTACTTGACTCAAATAAATATGAATTAGAGTTGTTTGGAGAGGAAAAGGATAATGGTTCCATATCTTACGGTGCTCTTGAAAAAGCTAATGAAGGAACTTTACTAATTGATCAAGTTTCAGAAATACCATTAGCAATACAATCAAAAATTTTAAGAGTTTTAACAGACCAAAAGTTTAAAAGATTAAATGGAAGTAGTGACATAAATGTAGATGTTAGAATTATCTGTTCATCAAGTAAAGATTTAAAAGAAGAGATAAAGATAGGTAATTTCAGAGAAGATCTTTATCATCGTTTAAATGTGTTTGAAATAAACGTAAAACCTTTGAACGAAAGAATTTCGGATATACCATTGTTGATAGATTATTTCTCTGGTTTAATATCTGAAAGTTATAGTATAAGTAAATTGAATATCGATTCTGATAGTAGTTATATTTTAAATCATAATTGGAAAGGAAACGTTAGAGAGTTAAGAAATTTGATTGAGAGAATTGCTATTTTACAACCAGATACTAAAGATAAAGTGTCAAATATTGTTAAAGAATCACTTAAAAATGATAGTTACGTTGAAAAAGTAAATGAAAATACTCTTTCAATACCATTAAAAGAGGCTAGAGAAAAATTTGAAAAAGAGTATTTAACAATGCAATTAAAAAAATTTAATGGAAATATATCTAAAACAGCAAATTTTGTAGGAATGGAAAGAAGTGCTCTTCATAGGAAGCTAAAAGGCTTGGGAATAAAAGAGTTTAATTAATGAATATTATTATTTGTGGTGCAGGTAGAGTAGGCTTTACCATAGCAAAACTGTTAAGTGACCAAGGTCACTCTATAACAGTTATTGATCAATCTAGTGAAGATATTCAAAAGATTAATGATAGTTTGGATGTTAAAGCTATAGTTGGAAAAGCAACATATCCTTCAATTCTTGAAAAGGCTAATGCACCAGAAACAGATATGATAATTGCTGTCACCAGAAATGACGAAATTAACATGTTAATTTGTCAAATAGCTTATTCTATTTTTAATATACCTAAAAAAATTGCAAGAATAAGATCCCAGGATTATTTAAATCCTAAATTTACAAGAGTGTATAGTAAAGAAAATTTACCTATTGATGTAATAATCTCACCAGAAATTGAAATTGCGAAATCTATTCAAAGAAAATTAGAGGCACCCGGAGCTTTAGATAGTGTCCCTTTTACTGATAACAAAATTAGGTTACTTGAAATTTTAATTAAAAAAAATTGTGAATCAATTAACATTAAATTTAATGAATTAACCAAAAAATACCCAAAGTTAGATGCTAATATAATCGCAATTAATCGAGATGAAAAATTCTTCATACCCAAAAAGACAGACGCTGTTAAGGAAAATGATAAAATTTATGTAATTATTAATTCTTTGCAGATGGGTGAGACATTACAAGCTTTTGGTCATAACGAAAGGATATCAAAAAAAATTTTAATAATTGGTGGTGGAAATATTGGTTTTAACTTAGCAAAAAATATAGAGGAAACTTTAGACACTGTAAGAGTGAAAATAGTCGAGAAAAATAAAGAACGTGCTGAATATTTAGCGAGTCAACTTAATGATACAATTGTCATTAATGGTGACGGTTTAGACGAGGAAGTTTTAGTAGAAGCTAATATGGAAGAAGCAGAAACTGTTTTGGCATTAACTAATGATGATGAAGATAATTTAATGGTAAGTGTTTTAGTTGAAAAATTTACCAAAGATCAAAAAGATATAGAGGAAAAAAGAACTATGGCTCTTATTAATAAACCTAACTATTCATTATTACAATCCTCATTAAAGATTGATGATTTAATTGATCCAAGAATGAGCACAGTCTCAAGTATTTTGAAACATGTACACAAAGGAACTATTGAAAATGCTTATACAGTATCAAATGGTGAATTTGAAATTATTGAGGCAGAAGTTATCGAGACATCTGAATTAATTGGTAAAGAATTAAAAAATTCAAATCTTCCAGATGAATTAAGAATTGGCGCTATATTAAGAGATGACAAAGTTATTATTCCTAGATCAAATTTTATTTTCAAAAAGGATGATAAAGTTGTTTTTATAGTTAAAAAAGACACTATCCCGTTTGTAGAAAACATTTTTAGGTTAAGTTCAGTTTAATTTCATGATAAAATTACAGGTCAAATATCTTAGCTTTTTTTTTGCAGTTATTTCTTTATTGTCTTTTTTTAATATAATTTACTCTTATTACTTAAATTTTTACCTAAATTTAAATACTTACTATTACTGCTTAATTGCTTCTATTTTTCTTTCAGTGTTATTTTTTAAAGTCAAATCTCATGAAAAAAAATTTTCCATTTTCGACAAGATATTAACAGTTTTTTTTGGGTATTTACTTATACCTGTTATTTTATCAATACCTTTTTATTTTAGTATTTATAACTTAACTTTTTTAAATTCTTATTTTGAGGCCATTTCTGGTTTTACATCTACTGGATTTAGTATTTTTGATAATATTAAACATATAGACCAAAGTATTATTTTGTGGAGATCCTCCACTCAATGGATAGGTGGATTGTATTTTCTTTTTTCGATCATATTCTTAATAGACATATATGATGAAAGTTTTAAAAAATCTTTAACTAATTATCTTTCATTTGATAGTAGTGAAATTTTCAAACAAGCTATTAAAATTTTTTTACTATATTCTTTTTTAACATTATTTATCTTTCTAGTTTTAAACATATTTTCTGTACGAACTTTCAATTCATTAAATCTAGCATTTAGTTTAATATCATCGGGTGGTTTTTTACCCGATAATGATCTCACAAATATCATTAAAAATAACACTCAGATTATAATTTTATCTGTGCTGATGTTATTCTCTTTTTTTAGTATTTTCTTTAGTTATAATTTAGTTTTTTTAAGAAATAGAAATATTAACTTTTTTTACGAAGATCTTCACTTAATTGTATATCTGGCAATAATTATATTAATTTTTCTTTTATTTTTTAGTTTTAATAAAGAATTTTCTGTAAATCTTTTGGCAATTGTGAGCAGCATGTCAAATATTGGTTTCTCACTTAAAACTGATCAAACAAACATGAGTTTAGTTTTTTTGATTTTAGTAATAATTGGCGGATCTTTCTTTTCCACAAGTTCTGGTTTGAGATTTGTAAAAATTTATTCCTTATTTAAATATTCAATCAATCAAATCTTATCGTTTAGCAAACCCAAAAACGTTTTTATGAATAAATTAATATTTACAAAGATTAATTTTGATTTTAATGAGATTAACAAATATTTTTTGACAATCATTATTTTTATTGTTTCGCTTTTTATATTTACTTCTATACTTAGTATCAGTGGAATAAGTTTTGAAAATTCTTTCAAATTATCAATTTTAACTTTAATGAATACTGTAAATTCATCTATATATGGATTGACAGATTTTAATTTTAATAATTTACATTTTTTAACAAAATACTGTTTTATTTTATTTATGATTATCGGTAGAATTGAATTGTTAACAATTTTACTAATTTTAAAAAAATTTTTATTTAAAAATTAATATATAATTGATATGTATCAGTTATATTTTTGCGCCCTTAGCTCAGCTGGATAGAGCATCGGTTTTCTAAACCGAGGGTCGTAGGTTCGAATCCTTCAGGGCGCGCCAATATTCACATTTTTTTTATAATTTTTTCCTAATAATTTGCTTGACTTAATTTTTTTAAAATAACTTTTCCCTAAAACTTTTTCTTGAAGAGCGTTTTTTTACATGGTTAAATTATGAATATTCAAAACGCTGTTTTGAATTATTTGTTAACAAATAAATAATAACAGAAGGAAGAATAATGTTTAAATACTTAAAACAATTAACTTCTTTAGTTGCTATGGTAGCTGTGTTGTTCACTTTTACAACAGAGTCTATGGCTGCTAAAAAATCTAAAACACTTAAAAACACTCAAAAAAAGGGTTTTGTAAGATGTGGGGTATCTCAAGGTCTTCCAGGATTTTCTAACGCTGATGCTGCAGGAAATTGGACTGGTGTTGACGTTGATGTATGTAGAGCAGTAGCTGCTGCAGTACTAGGTGATGCAAACAAAGTTAAGTTTACACCATTAAGTGCTAAAGAAAGATTTACAGCTCTTACATCTGGTGAGATTGATATCTTATCAAGAAACACAACTTGGACTCTTTCTAGAGATGCTGATATCGGACTTACTTTCGTAGGTGTAAACTTTTACGATGGTCAAGGTTTCATGGTAAGAAAAAGTTCAGGTATTACTTCAACAGGCCAATTCAAGGATGGTATCTCAGCTTGTACAAACATTGGTACAACAACTGAGTTAAATATGAGAGATTTCTTTAATTCTAAAGGAATCAAATATGAGCCAGTAGCATTTGAAAAAGCTGATGAAGTCGTAGCTGCTTACGATGCAGGTAGATGTGATACTTACACTACTGATAAATCTGGTTTAGCTGCTCAAAGAACAAAAATGAAGAACCCTGATGAACACATTGTTTTACCAGAAACTATTTCTAAAGAACCTTTAGGACCAGTTGTAAGACAAGGTGATTCAGTTTGGGAAGATATCGTAAGATGGTCTTTGAACACAATGATCGAAGCTGAAGAATATGGAATTACTTCAGCAAATGCAGACATGATGAAAACTTCTGACAATCCAGCAATCAAAAGATTAGTTGGAGCTGAAGGTGAATTAGGTGCTGCTTTTGGTCTAGACAATGACTGGAGCTTAAGAATTATCAAGCAAGTTGGTAATTACGGTGAAAGCTATAAGAGAAATATTGCTGACACTGGAATTTTACCTGATAGAGGTCCGAACCAATTATGGACAAAGGGCGGAATACTTTACGTTCCACCTGCAAGATAATTTCAGTTTAAAATACTTAAAAAGGGCTAGATTTTTCTAGCCCTTTTTTTTATAAATTCATATATTATCACATTTGTGAATCTGAAACTTAAAGACATTGTTCCTCAATTAATCACAGTCATAGCTGTGGTCTTGATTTTTGGTTTTTTTACCTACAACGCTCAAATTAATATGGAAAATAGAGGTATTGATTTTGGATATGGCTTCTTATCGCAAGAGTCTTCTTTTGATGTTCAATTTTCTTTAATTGAATATGATGGATCTCACTCTTATTTCAGAGCTTATTTGGTTGGGTTATTAAACACAATTCTTGTTTCGGTTATAGGTATAATTATTGCTACAATTTTAGGTGTAATAGTTGGTGTTGCAAGATTATCTCCTAACTATTTAATCAATAAATTTGCAGCTTTCTATGTTGAATTTTTTAGAAATATTCCATTACTACTTCAGATTTTCTTTTGGTATTTTGCGGCTTTAAGAGCCTTACCACTTCCACAAGATGCAGAAGCAATTTTTGGAGTTTTTTTCTTAACCATTAAAGGATTATATGTTCCTGCTTTTATTTGGCAAAATTTTAGTATTTTCTTTTATACACTCGTTGCAGCAGTAATAGCTATTATTGTAATACGAATTCACGCCAAAAAAGTTCAAGAAAATCAAGGTAAACAAATCCCAGTTTTTTTTATTTCATTAGGATTGATCTTTATTTTTCCTCTACTAAGTTTTTTAATAGGTGGAGTAAAACTTTCATTTGAAGTTCCTGTTCTTAAACAATTAGCAACTACATCTTTTATATATGAAGGAGGAGTAAGTTTACCCCCAGAATTAATTGCTTTAACATTATCCTTATCTTTATATACAGCGACATTTATTGCAGAATGTGTAAGAGCTGGAATTCAAGGAGTTGGTAAAGGTCAAAAAGAGGCAGCAGCATCAATAGGTCTAACACCAAATCAGGTGCTTAAATTAGTGATTATGCCACAAGCTCTAAGAATAATCATTCCACCAACAACCAATCAATACCTTAATTTAACAAAAAATTCTTCTCTTGCAGCAGCAATAGCTTATCCAGATCTGGTCTTAGTTTTTGCAGGAACTGCATTAATGCAAACAGGTAAAGCCATTGAGATAGTTTCTATAACAATGTTTACTTATTTAACTCTAAGTATCTCGATTTCAATTTTGATGAATTGGTATAACAAAAAAATAGCAATACAGGAAAAATAATGTCTAAAATAAATTTTTTAAAACCTGATAGATCAAATTTAAATACCTTCTTGTATCTAGGTTCCTTTTTATTTTTGATTAGTTTCTTAGATGTTTTTTTTAATTCCTTTTTTGATTTAAATTTAACAGGTTTTTTACCCAATTTTTTGAGTTTTGTATTACCTTTAATATTAGGTTTTATCGGACTATATTTTATTAGAATTGAATATAGCGGTATTAAAAGATTAGATTTATTAAATAAACATATAAATACTAATAATTTTAACGCTGTACTATCGTTATTAATAATATTTATAATAATAAAATCAATTCCTCCCATACTTAGTTGGTTTGTAGTAGATGCTAGTTTTGCAGGTGACTCAAAAGATGTCTGTACAGGAACCGGTGCTTGTTGGACATATATAAAAGTTTGGATGAGAAGATTTATGTATGGAATGTATCCTAATGCAGAACAGTGGAGAATAAATTTGTCATTTATCGCCTTAGTATTACTTGGTTCTCTTGGTTATTTTGCTACTGATAAATTTAAGAAATATTTAACACTTTATTATGTAGTGATTTATCCTTTTATTGCTTTCCTATTTATCTTTTTCTTTATTTCTGGTGGTCCTGTTTTTTTCGATTTTTCATATGGAATAATAGCTGCAATATTATCAATTATTATTGGATTTTTTATTCCAGGAAGATTTAAGTTTTATTATTTTTTAATAGTTCCTTTAGCACTATATATAGTTCTTAAATATTTTCTTTTTTTTGAGGAATATATCGAATTAGGTAAATTAGATGGTCTAAATTGGGTTGAAACCGGCGCGTGGGGTGGTTTATCGCTTACATTTATTATTTCTTTTTTCTGTTTAATTTTCTGTTTCCCGATTGGTATGGCTTTCGCTCTTGGTAGAAGATCAGGTTTTCCATTGATTAGATACATTTCGGTTGGTTTCATAGAATTTTGGAGAGGTGTTCCGTTAATTACAGTTTTATTTATGTCAGCTGTTATGTTTCCGATGTTTTTACCAGAAGATTTTTTTATTGATAAATTAGTAAGAGCAATTATTGCTATTTCTTTGTTTGAGGCAGCATATGTTGCTGAAGTTATTCGAGGCGGATTGCAGGCTTTACCAAGAGGACAATATGAGGCAGCTAAATCTTTAGGCATGGGTTACTGGAAAATGCATATTTTTGTGATTTTACCTCAGGCTTTGAAGTTAGTCATACCTGGAATTGCTAATACATTCTTAGCTTTAGTTAAAGACACTCCATTAATATTTGTTGTTGGTCTTTTAGAAATTGTTGGAATGCTGAATTTAGCTAAAACAAATCCAGAATGGTTAGGTTTTGCTATGGAAGGATATGTGTTTGCAGCGATAATTTTCTGGATTATTTGTTATGCAATGAGTAAATATAGTTATAATCTCGAACAAAAATATAAAACTGATAGATAAAATTTATGTCTGAAAATATTATCCAAATAAACAATATGAACAAGTGGTTTGGAGATTTCCAAGTATTAAAATCAATAAATTTAGAAGTGAAGCCAAAACAAAAAATTGTAGTTTGCGGTCCATCAGGATCAGGTAAATCAACTTTGATAAGATGTATTAATCGACTAGAAGAACATCAAGAGGGTAATATAATTGTTGATGGAACAGAATTAACAGAGGATACAAAAAATATTGAACAAATAAGAGCAGAAGTTGGAATGGTTTTTCAACAATTCAATTTATTTCCACATTTATCAATTTTAGATAACTGCACACTTGCACCAATTTGGGTAAAGAAAATGCCAAAAAAAGAAGCTGAAGAATTAGCTTTAAAACATCTAGAAAGAGTTCAAATTTTAGATCAGGCACAAAAATATCCTGGACAATTATCCGGTGGTCAACAACAAAGGGCTGCCATTGCTAGAGCTCTTTGTATGGAGCCAAAAATAATGCTTTTTGATGAACCAACCTCAGCTTTAGATCCTGAAATGATTAAAGAAGTATTAGATGTTATGGTTAATTTAGCAAAACAAGGTATGACAATGATAGTTGTTACACATGAAATGGGTTTTGCAAAAGAAGTGGCTGACCAAATGATATTTATGGACGAAGGTATGATAGTTGAAAAAGCAGATACTAAAGAGTTTTTTGCCAATCCAAAGAGTGATAGAACAAAACTTTTTTTAAGCCAGATACTATAGAACGTTACTTTTGCAAGAAATATTTCTCTATTTCAGCCCTAAGTAATGCTTGACAGATATTTAAAATCCACTGTTTTTCAGCTAAATAAAAAAAAAATATTGGTTGCAGTAGGTTCTAAAAACTAGTTGAATTATGTTTTATAAAAATATTAAGAGGGGTCTTAATGGAAGATAATTTTAATAAACATTTGGGCAATAAGCTCAAATTAAGAAGATTGGCTCTAGGTTTAACTCAAACAAAAGTCGCAAAAGCAATTAACGTCACATTTCAACAAATTCAAAAATACGAAAAAGGGACAAATGGTGTAAGTTCGATAAGATTATTACAACTTTCTAACTATTTAAAAGTACCAATTAATTACTTTTTTGAAGATTTTTCAGAATATTTATTAAATTTAGAAAAATCTCAACAGGGACATATGAATGTTAATTATAATTTTTTAGTTAAACTTTATTCAGAGTTAAATGCAGATCAAAAATTAAAGTTTAATAAATCTTTACAAGTTTCAAACAATATTTCTAAGGTAGTGTAATTTTTGGCTCCTCGGGCAGGACTCGAACCTGCGACCAATTGATTAACAGTCAACTGCTCTACCAACTGAGCTACCGAGGAATATAAATTGTCAACTTACTTTCTTTTTTAACTAAAACAAGATTTTTTTTGGAGGCAACGCCCGGAATCGAACCGGGATACAAGGATTTGCAATCCTCTGCGTAACCATTCCGCCACGTTGCCGTATGTTTTAGAAGATAGCTACAAGGAGTTTTATATTAAATATTTGCAATTAGTCTATCAAATAACGTTCCAATTTGATTATTGTTAATTTAGATTATTAAATTATAAACTATTTACACCCATGATAAGCGATAAATATATACATTCAAAAGTTGAAGATCGGATTTATGCTTATTGGGAAAAAAATAAATTATTTAAACCTAAAAAAAATTCCAAGAAGTATTCAATTGTAATTCCACCCCCTAATGTAACCGGAAGTTTGCATATGGGGCATGCTTTGAATAATTCAATTCAAGACTTTTTAGTTAGATATTATCGTATGAACAATTATGAAACTTTATGGCAACCAGGAACAGATCATGCAGGTATAGCTACTCAAGCGCTTGTTGAAAAAAAATTAGAAAAAGAAAGTCTTACTAAAGCCACTCTTGGAAGAGAAAAATTTATTGAAAAAGTATGGGAATGGAAAAATGAGTATGGCGATATAATAATTAACCAATTAAAGAAACTAGGTTGTTCATGTGACTGGTCAAGAAATGCTTTTACGATGGATAAAAATCTATCTAAATCTGTCTTAAAAGTTTTCGTAGAATTATATAAAAAAAAATTAATTTATAAGGCAGAAAAACTAGTGAATTGGGACACTGTATTAAAAACTGCTATTTCAGATTTAGAAGTTGACCAAAGGGAGATGAATTCAAAAATTTATTACATCAGATATCCGATAGAAAATTCATCTGAATTTATAACTATTGCGACAACAAGACCGGAAACTATGCTTGGAGATACTGCAATAGCGGTTAACCCAAAGGATAAAAGATACAAAAAATTTGTCGGCAAAATAGTAACAATACCAATTGTAGGTAGAAAAATAAAAATAATCAAAGATAATTATGCAGATCCCGATCAAGGAACTGGAGCTTTAAAGATTACTCCAGCACACGACTTTAATGACTATGACGTAGGTCAAAGAAATAAACTTGATATAATAAATATTTTTACTGAAGAAGGTAAAATTAATAATAATGCTCCGTCAGATTATATTGGTTTAGATAGATTTGATGCTCGAAAAAAATTACTCAACGAGCTTAAAGAAAAAGATTTTTTTGTAAAAGAAGAAGATATCAAAAATAAAGTTCCATACGGGGATAGATCAAATTCTATAATAGAACCATTCCTAACAGAGCAGTGGTTTGTTGATGCAAAAAAATTAGCTATCAAAGCAAAAAAAATTGTTAAAACAAAAAAAACAAATTTCTTTCCTAGCAATTGGTCTAAAACTTATTTTCAATGGATGAATAATATAGAACCATGGTGTATTTCTCGACAGCTCTGGTGGGGACATCAAATACCGGCGTGGTATGGACCTGATAAAAAAATTTTTGTAGCTATAGATGAAAAAGAGGCGAAAAAGTTAGCAAAAAAACATTATAAAAATGATGTTGAATTAATCAGAGATCCAGATGTTTTAGATACATGGTTTTCTTCAGGTTTATGGCCATTTGCAACTTTAGGATGGCCAGATGAAAAAGAGTTTGTTAAAAAATTTTATCCAACCACTGTTTTAGTTACTGGTTTTGATATTATTTTTTTCTGGGTAGCTAGAATGATTATGTTCGGCATGGAATTTTTAAACAAAGAACCTTTTAAAGATATCTATGTTCATGCTTTAGTAAGAGATGAGAAAGGACAAAAAATGTCTAAATCAAAAGGCAATGTTATTGATCCATTAGATATAATTGAAAAATATAGTGCAGATGCTTTAAGATTTACTTTACTATCTATGGCTTCTCCAGGAACTGATGTAAAACTTTCAGAGGATAGAGTTAAAGGATATAGAAATTTTTTAAATAAATTATGGAACGCAAATAATTTTTTAATTACAAATAAATGTGATTTCAATAAAACCGATAAAACTCCAAAAACAACACTGAATATCAATAAATGGATATATTCTGAATTAATAGAAGTTAAAAATAAAATTCAAAAAAACATTGAAGACTACCGTTTTGATGAAGCTGCAAAAAATGCATATCAATTTGCATGGCATTCATATTGTGATTGGTATATTGAGCTTTCAAAAACAATTCTTTATTCAGAGGACAAAAAAGCTCAAAAAGAGGTAAAAGAGGTATCCGCTTATGTGTTTAAACAAATATTGGTAATGCTACATCCTTTCATACCATTCGTAACTGAAGAAATATGGCTCAAAAATAAATTCGATAAATCAAATAAGAATTTTCTGATGTATAAGAATTGGCCTTCTGCTAAAATTAAAAAAGATCAGTCTCAAAAAGATGTTGAAAAAATCATAGATATTATTTCTGAATTAAGGTCTTTTAAAAATGAGCTTAATGTTAGTCCTGGATCTTTTGTAGATATATCAATAAACAAAATAGCAAAAAAAAATAAGTCATTAATGAATAATAATGAGACAATTTTAAAAAAACTTGGGCGTATAAACAATTTTTTTGATAAAGATCAAAATAAACCATCTGCAACAATGGTTATTTCAGGTGATATTTTTAAGATTTATTTTGATGAAAACGTTGACTTAAATTTAATTAAAGAAAATTTATTAAAACGACAAAGAAAACATCAAGATGATTTAGACAAGATATCGCAACGATTATCGAGTAAAAGTTTTGTTGATAGAGCACCAAAAAATATTGTTGAACAAGAAAAAACTAACTATAGTAACTTGAAAGATGATATTAAAAAGATATCTTTAACTATTGAAAGTTTATAATGCGGAAATTTAATAAGAAAAAACTACCAAGTAGACATACTTCTCTTGGCCCTGATAGAGCCCCGCACAGATCATTTTATTATGCTATGGGTGAAACTGAAAAAGATGTTTCAAAACCATTTATTGGTGTTGTCTCAACTTGGAATGAAGCTGCACCTTGTAACATAGCTCTAATGAGACAAGCTCAATCAGTTAAAAAGGGTGTTAGAGCCTCTGGTGGTACACCAAGGGAATTTTGTACAATTACAGTCACTGATGGTATAGCAATGGGTCACGAAGGAATGAAATCTTCTTTGATTTCAAGAGAAGTAATAGCAGATAGTGCTGAATTAACTGTTAGAGGTCATTGTTACGATGCATTAGTAGGTATCGCAGGATGTGACAAATCTTTGCCAGGTTTAATGATGTCGATGGTTAGACTTAACGTTCCAAGTGTATTTATTTATGGTGGTTCAATACTACCAGGAAAATATAAAGGCAAAGATGTAACTGTAGTTGATGTTTTTGAAGCTGTTGGAAAACATTCCTCAGGACAAATGTCAGCAAAAGAATTAAGAAAGTTAGAATTAGTTGCTTGCCCTACAGCTGGAGCTTGCGGAGGTCAATTTACAGCTAACACGATGGCGTGTGTGTCTGAGGCTATTGGTTTAGCATTACCTTATTCTGCGGGAACACCTGCACCATATGAAGAAAGAGACAAGTATGCAAAAGCGAGTGGCCGAATGGTTATGGAATTATTAGCTAAAAAAATTAAACCAAGAGATATTGTAACAAGAAAAGCATTAGAAAATGCTGCAACAATAGTTGCTGCAACTGGAGGTTCAACTAATGCTGCATTACACTTACCAGCTATTGCAAATGAAGCAGGAATAAAATTTGATTTAATGGATGTTGCAAAAATATTTAAAAGAACACCTTATCTTGCAGACTTAAAACCAGGTGGAAAATATGTTGCAAAAGATATGTGGTTAGCAGGTGGTGTGCCAATGCTTTTAAAAACTTTATATGATGGTGGTTATATTCATGGTGATTGTATGACAGTTACAGGCAAAACAATGAAAGAAAATTTAAAGGGAATTAAATTTAATCCAAAACAAAAAGTATTAAGAGCTTATAACAAACCCTTATCACCAGATGGTGGTGTAGTAGGTTTGAAAGGTAATTTAGCTCCAGAAGGTGGAATTGTTAAAATTGCAGGACTAAAAAAATTACAATTTACAGGAAGAGCAAGATGTTTTGACAATGAAGAAAGTGCAATGAAAGCAGTACAAAGTAGAAAATATAAAGATGGTGATGTAATTATAATTAGATATGAAGGTCCAGTAGGGGGACCAGGTATGAGAGAAATGCTCTCAACAACTGGTGCAATTTATGGTCAAGGAAAAGGAGAAAAAGTTGCTTTAATTACTGATGGAAGATTTTCAGGAGCAACAAGAGGATTTTGTGTTGGTCATGTTGGACCAGAGGCTGCTTTAGGTGGACCGATTGCTCTTTTACGTAATGGCGATGTTATTGATATAGATGCTAAAAAAGGAACGATTAATGTTCGCTTAACCAAATCTCAATTAGCTTCAAGAAGAAGAAAATGGAAGGCTAGAAAATCTGATTTTGGTTCAGGAACTCTTTGGAAATATGCTCAAACAGTTGGACCAGCAAGTTTAGGAGCACCAACACATCCAGGTAAGAAAAAAGAAGTTAAGGAATATTCGAAAATTTGATGAAAATTCGCCCTGTTATTTTATGTGGTGGCGCTGGAACAAGACTTTGGCCTAAAGCTAAAAAACATCAAGCAAAACAATTTATCGATTTTGGTAATTGGACTTTACTAGGTAAAACTTTAGAGAGAGTTAAAGCACCTATATTTGATGCTCCAATTATAAGCACCAATGCAAAATATTTAAGACAAGTAAAACAGCATCTAAAGAAACACAAAATAAGAAAATTTAAGATAGTTTTAGAGCCAGCTAAAAGAAATACAGCACCAGCTATATTAAGTACTGCATTAATAAAGGATATTTCAAATGAACAACCATTAATGTTTTTAGCCGCTGATCATCTAATAGAGAAGGTTGGTTTATTTAATAAAGCTATCAAAAAAAATCAAAAGAAACTTACTCAAAACAATATCTTTATTTTTGGGATTAAACCCAAAATGCCCTCAAGTGAATTTGGTTATTTTTTAACAAAAAGTAACAAAGTAACTAGATTTGTAGAAAAACCCAAAAAGGCTAAAGCTAAACAAATAATTAGTAAAAAAGGTTATTGGAATTCTGGAATGTTTTATTTGAGAAAAGACTCAATAATAAATAATTTTAAGAAATACCAACCAAATATTTATCGAAATTGTAATAAAGCAGTATTAAAAGCAAAATATAAAAGTAATATATATTATTTAAACAAACAATCTTTCACAAAAGCAAAAGCCAAGTCTTTTGACTATGCAATATTAGAAAAAACCAAAGATATAAATGCTATCAAATTAGATATTCCTTGGTCTGATTTAGGATCTTGGAAAGAAATCTGTAAGATGTACGGACGAAATAAAAGACATTATTTTAAAAAGAAGAATGTATTCCACAGACCTTGGGGTAGTTATGTAAATCTATTTAATGGTAAGGAATTCTTAATTAAAGAATTATATGTAAAACCAAAAGGTATATTAAGTCTTCAAAAACATCATCATAGAGCTGAACATTGGGTAGTTACTCATGGTGAACCTAAAATTACTTTAAATAAGAAATATTTCACTATGAAACCTGATGAAACTATTTTTATTCCACTAGGTGCAATCCATAGAATAGAAAATCCCTATAAAAAACCAGTTAAAATAATTGAAGCTCAAGTAGGCTCGATTTTAAAAGAAACAGATATAGTGAGATATCAAGATATTTATGGCAGAGTAAAATAATTATTTTACAAGAAAATTCACTTTTTTATTTGATAGATTTAAATGAATTTTTTTATATGAACCAAAATTATCTCCATCAATTTGAACAGGTATCAAATCATTTCCATCAATTGTAATGTTTTGTGAATAAGTAGTAATAACATTTTTATTTTTACTTAAATCACCATTAAGAATTATTAAAAATATAGAATATAATAAATTGATCCTAGTTAAATCCTTAAATATATATGTGACTATTTTATTTTCAAAAATATTTGTTTTATTTATTTTATGATGTCCAGCGTAATATTTGGTATTTGAAGATAATATCCAGTCTGCTTGATAAAATTGTCCATCAAAAGTAACATTTAATTTTTTATTATTCATAAACAAGAAATATTGAAAACCTTTGATACCAAATATCACTTTTCCAAGAATTTTTTTAATTTTTGAATTAATTGAATGAACAATTTTTGCATCCCATCCTATACCAGCCATTAAAAAGAAATAATTCTCGTTAATTTTTACAAGATTAGAGGATTTATAATTATTAGAAATCAATACATTGACTATATCATCAATCTTTTTATTCATTGATAATTCAGCTTGCAGTAAATTTGCAGTCCCAGCAGGTATATAGCCTATAGCAAAATCGTCTTTAAAATTAAAATCATTCTTTATTAATTCATTAATTGCAAAAGAAACAGATCCATCTCCACCAGCAACTATTAATCGATCATAATTTTTTTGATTAAAGTTTTTAAAAATTTTCTTAGCTTGATTTATTGTTTTGGTCTCAAAGTATTCTACTGAATTATTTTCTTTTAACTTAGATAAAACCCTATTTATGAATTTTGATTTTCTTCCAGAGGAAGAGTTTTGATTGTAAATTAAACAATACAACATAATTAATCCTTAAAAAATTTTTAACAAATTTGTAACATTTAAATGAAATAAGAAATACATGATTCGTGTTACAGTTGTATTAAAATATAGGCCTTTAAATGCCTAACATACTTAAATACAAAAGCATTTTTATTTCTGATGTGCATTTGGGTACCAAGGGTTGTCAGGCGAAAAAACTTTTAGAGTTTTTTAAAAACTCAAGATCTGAAAATCTTTATCTTGTAGGAGACATTATAGATGTCTGGGAAATGCAAAAAAGTTTTTTTTGGCCTCAAGAACATAATGATGTAATCCAAAAAATTTTAAGAAAAGCAAGACATGGCACTAAAGTTTTCTATATTATGGGCAACCATGATGAAATGTTAAGAAAATTTATTCCAATGAATTTTGGTGACATCCATATGGTTAATAGAGTTATTCATGAGACAAATGCTGGAAAAAAATATGTTGTTGTTCATGGTGATGCTTGGGATGGTGTTATGAAACATGCTAAATGGCTATCTAAACTTGGATCAATAGCTTACAATTTATTGTTACAAATAAATGTAATAATTAATTTCTTTAGAAGGTTGAGAGGAAAAGAATATTGGTCTCTTGCAAAATATTTAAAATATAAGGTTAAGAACGCCGTCAAATATATTGGTGAATATGAAAAAACACTCTCAGATTATGCAAAAAGAAAAAAATTTGATGGAATAATTTGTGGCCATATCCATCATGCTGAGGATAGAGATTTTAATGGGGTCAATTATTTAAATTGTGGAGACTGGGTAGAATCTTGCACTGCATTAGCCGAAAATTACGATGGTAGCTTTGAAATATTATATTGGGATAAAATAAGAGAACAATATTTAGACACTCAAGAAATAATTAAACCTATTAAAAATGAAGACTTAAAAAAAGCTTCGTAATTAATGAAAATTTTAATCGCAACAGATGCATATTTTCCACAAGTAAATGGTGTTGTAAGAACCTTGCATGAAACAGGTAAAATTTTAAAAGAACAAGGTCATAGAATAGAATATATCACACCAGAATTATTTTTAACTTTTCCGATGCCAAAATATAATGAAATTAGAATATCTATTAATGTTTGGCCAAGAGTTGGTAGCTTAATAAAGAAAATAAAACCTGATGCAATTCATATAGCTACTGAAGGTCCTATAGGGACTATGGCAAGAAGATATTGTTTGAAGAATAAACTAAAGTTTACCACAAGTTTTCATACAAGATTTGATAAATATCTTAAGCTTTACTTTCCTATTATACCTGCAAAATGGGCTGAAAAATTCTTAGCAAACTTTCATAACAAGGCTGAGAGAATCTTAGTAACAACAGAATCTATGAGAAAAGAATTAATCGATATAGGTATAGATAATAATAAAATGATTACTTGGACAAGAGGAGGCAATCATGGAGCTTTTAAGAGTCCGAAAAAAATTGATTTACCACATAAAAGACCGATTTGGATTTATGTTGGAAGAGTTGCAGTTGAAAAAAACATAAGAGCTTTTTTAGAATGTGATTTAGAGGGTACAAAAATGATAATAGGAAAGGGACCTGATTTAAAAAAATTAAAAAAAGAATTTCCTAAAGATATTTTTTTAGGAGAAAAAACAAACGGTGAATTAGCGTCTCATTTTGCATCTTCCGATGTTTTTGTATTTCCAAGTAAAACAGATACATTTGGAATTGTAGTTTGTGAGTCTTTAAATTGCGGAACACCTGTAGCTGCTTATCCTGTTCCAGGTCCTAAAGATATATTTGAGGGTTCCAAAATAAATTGTTTAGATAATGATCTTAAAGTTTCAGCTCATAAAGCTTTGAAAGTTAATAGAAATGATTGTCTTGAATTTGCAAAAAAATTCACTTGGGAAGAAACAGCAAAAATATTTTTTAACAATATTTCACCAAATCATTAGTTAATTTTTCCTTAATTTATTTGCATTAAAAAGTTTAATGATGCAAAATTAAGCCGTCTAAATTTATGGAATATTTCATCATTCTACTTATAGTTGTTATAATTTATCTCCTCTATTTACTTAATCAAAAAAAAAACAAATCAATAAATACTGCTACAATAATTAATAAAAGAGAGGAAAAAACCAAAAGAGTAATTATTGATGAGCTTGAGGATCAATTTTTTGCATTAAATAAATTTAACATAATTAAATATGCCAATCCAAGTGCATTAAAAAGATTTGGAAGTAATTTAATTGATAAAAACATATCTTCTATAATTCGAAAACCAGAATTAATAGAAAATATTGAAAAAGCTATTGTTGAAAATAAAACAAAAAATATTGACATTGAAATAGACCTCCCATCATATCAATTCTATAAAATTTATATTATTCCTGGCCCAACTCATTTGTTTACTGAACCAGACTCTGTTGTGTTATTTTTAAAAGATTTTACTGAAATTACAAAAGCACAAAAATTTAAAACTGATTTTGTAGCAAATGTAAGCCATGAATTAAGAACACCTTTAATGGCAATCAAAGGATCACTAGAAACAATTGAGGGCCCAGCGTCTGATGATGAAAAGGCTAAAAAAAAATTTATGAAAATAATGACTGATCAATCAAATAGAATGGAAAATTTAATTAATGATCTTTTAATACTCACAAGAATTGAATTAGAGGAACACATAAGGCCAAACTCTTTAGTTGATATAAATGATCTTTTCAAAACAATCATCAGTAATTTTGAGATTATTTTAAAAAGAAAGAAATTAAATATTAATTTATCTCTCGCCAATCCAACAGTTGTTATTGGAGATGAAAAAAAATTACAAACTGTTTTTTCTAATCTTTTAGATAATGCAATTAAGTATTCAAAGGAAAATAAGTCTATTTTTATATCAAGCAAAATTAGCGATGGTAAATTGTTAGAAAAAAATTTTATGATCAGTATTAAAGACGAAGGTGTTGGCATTCCTCAAAGATATATTTCTAGAATTACAGAAAGATTTTTTAGGGTAGATCTTGAACAAAGTAACAAGGTTGGTGGAACCGGTTTAGGATTAGCTATTGTTAAACATATAGTTACTCAACATCGTGGACACTATGAGATTCTAAGTGAGGAAAACCAAGGAACTGAAATTCAAATTTATTTACCAGCGAAAACTTAAATTTAAAAAATATTATATTGTAATAGTTTTAGAAGGTTTTTTTAACAATTCTTTACTTGATTAATGTTAATCTTTTAATTAATTTTTTATATGGTTAAAATATTTAAAAATATTTTGATTTTTGCTTTTTTATTAAGCTCTATAACAACAAGTGTTTTTTCTAAAGATATAACAACATTATTAAGAAATCAGCAACTTACAGTTTTTGATATTGGAATTTTTAGATTAGAGGCAGATTTGAAAACTTCATATCCTTCTATTAAAGATCATTTAGAAGTTACTGAAGCTGAATTTTATACAGACGTAGTTACCTCGTATTCTAAAAATTCAATTGATTTAATTGTTTCTGTTCCTATGAATAGAAATCTCAAGAAGGAAAATTATTTTTCAGATTCTTTTAGATGTAGGAATATTTTTAATTCTGTAAGAGATTTTTTATTGAGGAATGAAAATTTGAGTAATTATAGATATACTATGGCTACAAGCTATTTAACCTCTATATTTTCAACCCCAAGTTCATGGCCAAGCTGGAGATATGATGAAGAAATTAGAGAGGAATTAGTAAACTTAGTAAAACTAGAAATAACTTTACGTCCAACCAAAGAACTAGCTCTTAATGAACAGGTAAACCCTGTTTCATGTATTGGTGGCTTAGAAACTGATATTGATCAAATAATTATATCAAAAAAATACAACTAAAAAGTTACCTTTTTAACAAAAGTGTAACAATTCTGTAATATTAAAGATTCAATAAATTTATACGAGTCAATCATTTTTTAATTAATAAATAACGAAAGGATTAAAGATAATGAAAAAACTAACTATAGTAATTGCTTCTTTAGTTGCACTTTCAATTGCAACTGTTGCTCAAGCAAGAGATCAAATTAAGATAGTTGGTTCTTCTACAGTATTCCCTTATGCAACAGTTGTTGCTGAAAGATTTGGTGGTTCAGGATTTAAAACTCCTGTAATCGAGTCTACTGGTACTGGTGGTGGAGCTAAACTATTCTGTGCTGGTGTAGGTGAACAACATCCAGATATTACAAATGCATCAAGAGCTATGAAAGATAAAGAAAAAGCTCTATGTAAGAAAAATGGTGTTAATGATATCGTTGAGATCGTAATTGGTAATGATGGTATTACATTAGCTTACAGCAAAGATGCAAAACCAGTAAACTTTACTAAAGAACAATTATATTTAGCACTTGCTGCTCATACAGTTGTTGATGGTAAATTAGTTCCAAATATTTATAAAACTTGGGACCAAATTGACCCTAGCTTACCAAAACAAAAAATTTCAGTGATGATCCCACCAGGAACATCAGGAACTAGAGATGCTTGGAATTCTTTAGTAATGAAAAAAGGTATGACTAAAGAAGCTAAAGCTCTTTATAAAGCTGGTTTTGAAGCTGGAAATAAAAAATACAAAAAACCTCAAAAACTTTACAGAGAAGATGGTGCTGCTATTGAAGTTGGAGAAAACGATAGTTTAATCATCCAAAAGTTAACTCAAGATAAAGAAATGTTTGGTTTCTTTGGTTTCAGTTATTTCTTAGCTGCAAAAGATAAATTGCAAGCAGCAAGTATTGATGGTGGACAACCGTCATTAAAGTCTATTCAAGACTACAGTTATGCTGTTGCTAGACCTTTATTCTTCTACGTGAAAAAAGCACACGTTGGAGTAATTCCAGGCTTACATGAGTTTGTGAAAGAATTCACAACTAAGAAAGCTATTGGAAAAGGGGGTTACTTAGCAGACATTGGTTTAGTGCCATTGGACTCTAAGTTGTATAAAACAACTAGAACTAATGCTACGAAGCTAGTTGCTATGGGTAATTAATTATTCCTCAGTTAACAAATGATTAAAAAGGGGGTCTTTTTAGACCCCTTTTTTTTAAAAAAAGAGTAAAGTCCTCACTTAAGGAGATTCTGTGAACTTAATATTATTTACATTTATTGTTCTTCTAGGTTTCACAAGCTATTATTTTGGACGCAAAAAAGCATATACAATTCAATCTACAAAAAAAAGATTAACCGCATTACCACAATTTTATGGTTATTATCTTGCAATCTGGTGTGCAATACCAGCCTTTATAATTTTTTCATTATGGGCAATTTTTGAGCCCACAATTGTAAAACTATTAATCTTAAGTGATTATTCAAATCAAGGTTATCTTGATGATGAATTAAATTTATTATACGAAAAATCAAAAGCATTGTCTCGAGGGCAATTCACTGGAGAAATTACACCTTTTATTGAAGCTTCAGCTGAAAAATATTTAAGTCTTCGATCAATAGCTCAAAGTTCAAAAGTTGTTATAGTATTATCTGCAATTATTGCCTCTGTTGCTTATGCGTATAAAAGAATTTCATCTAATTCTAGAACAAGAGAACCAGTTGAAAAATTTTTGAAAGCAGTTTTATTTACAGCTTCTTTAGCTGCAATATTAACTACTGTTGGAATAGTTTTCTCACTTATATTTCAAACTATAGATTTTTTTAAAGTAATTCCATTATTTGATTTTGTCTTTGGAACTCACTGGTATCCAGCAAAAGCTTTTGTTAGAGACTCTTCTGAGGCTTTAGATCCGACAATGTATTCAGATACTTTTGGAGCAGTCCCTATTTTTGCAGGTACTTTTTTTATTGCATTTATTGCTATGTGCGTTGCTATCCCAATTGGATTAATGAGTGGAATTTATTTAGCTGAATATGCATCAACTAAAGTTAGACAATATGCAAAACCATTAATTGAAATTTTAGCTGGTATACCAACAGTTGTTTATGGTTTTTTTGCTGCCCTAACTGTTGGACCATTTTTGAAAGAATTAGGAACTTCAATGGGTCTTGAAGTTTCAGCTGAAAGTGCTTTAGCAGCAGGAGGGGTAATGGGTATTATGATTATACCATTTATTTCAAGTTTAAGTGACGATGTAATTACAAGTGTGCCTCAAAGTTTAAGAGATGGAAGTTACGCTATGGGAGCAACTAAATCAGAAACAATTAAGAGAGTTATTTTTCCCGCGGCATTGCCGGGGATAGTTGGATCTATTTTACTTGGTGTTTCAAGAGCTATTGGAGAAACAATGATAGTTGTTATGGCCTCTGGTTTAGCTGCTAATTTAACTTTAAATCCTTTAGAGTCTACTTCAACGATTACAGCTCAAATTGTAGTTATTCTAATTGGTGACCAAGCTTTTGGCGACCCAAAAACGCAAGCTGCTTTTGCTTTAGGTATGTCATTATTTTTAGTAACACTTTGTTTAAATATTGTGGCCTTGAGAGTAGTTAAAAAATATAGAGAAAAATATGAATAAAAATAAAGAACAATTATTAAATAAAAGATATAAAGCTGAACAGCGATTTCGCTTATACGGTCTGAGTGCAATTTTTATGGCACTTTTATTTTTAACAATCTTTATTTTTAAAATTTTTTCAACTGGCTATTCAGCTTTTCAAAAAACATGGCTTATTGTTCCAGTAACTTTCGATGCTGAATTAATGATGTTAGACCAAAATCCTTCTAAAGAAGATTTACAGGACGCTGATTATTACGATATAGCATTAAAATCAATGGCTGATTTAGATCCAAACGCCAATGAAGATCAAGAAAATGAATTGAAGAGAATGGTGTCTTATTTTTTTGAAAAAGAAATTAAAAATGAACTTTTAAATGACCCTAATTTAATAGGAAAAACAAAGGAAGTTTATCTAACTGCTTCAGATGATTTAGACCAAGTCTTTAAAGGAAATTATCCAAGAGATTTACCTGAAGACCAAAGAAGAGTAAGCGATTATCAATTAAAAATTTTTGATCAACTTGTTGCAAATGGTAAGGTTGAAAGTAAATTTAATATAAGTTTTTTTACAAATGCTGACTCAAGAGAAGCTGAGCTAGCTGGAATAGCAAGTTCATTTATGGGCTCAATTTTTTCTATACTTGTTTGTTTAATGATAGCTTTTCCTGTTGCGGTTCTAGCTGCAATCTATCTTGAAGAATTTGCCCCTAAAAATAGATTTACTGATTTTATTGAAGTTAATATAAACAACTTAGCAGCGGTTCCATCTATAGTTTTTGGTCTATTAGGGTTAGGAGTTTTATTGGCTATATTTCATTTACCAAGGTCTACCCCATTAGTTGGAGGTATCACTTTGTCCTTAATGACTTTACCAACAATAATTATAGCTGCTAGAGCATCTTTAAAAGCAGTTCCACCAAGTATAAGAGAGGCAGCACTTGCTATGGGAGCAAGTCGAATGCAAACCACAATGCATCATACAGTCCCTCTTTCTATGCCTGGCACGTTATCAGGAACAATAATTGGTTTAGCTCAAGCTTTAGGAGAAACTGCACCCTTAATTTTAATTGGAATGGTTGCTTTTGTTAACACGATACCTGGATCACCCATGGATCCTGCTGCAAGCTTACCAGTTCAAATTTATATTTGGGCTGAAAGTGCTGAAAGGGGATTTGTAGAAAAAGTTTCGGCATGTATAATGGTCTTACTTGGCTTTTTAATAATAATGAATTTATTTGCCCAAATAATAAGACATAAGTTTGAGAAAAAATGGAGTTAAAATGATAAAGATTAAAGCAAAAGATGTTGATGTTTTTTATGGAAAAAAACAAGCGCTCTTTAATATAAGTTTAGATATTGAGGAAAATCAAGTAACGGCATTAATTGGTCCATCTGGTTGTGGTAAATCAACTTTCCTAAGATGTCTTAATAGAATGAATGATGTAATTGATATCTGTAGTGTTAAAGGAGAAATTTTAATTAATGATTTTAATATCAATGATAAAAGTTGTGATGTCGTAAGACTAAGAGAAAAAATTGGTATGGTTTTTCAAAAACCCAATCCTTTCCCAAAGACTTTATATGAAAATGTGTCTTACGGTCCAACAATTCATGGTATGGCTCAATCAAAACAAGAAATGGATGAAATTGTTGAAACTAGTTTGAAAAAGGCTGCACTATGGGAAGAGGTAAAAGATAGGTTGCATGAACCTGGAACTGGATTATCTGGAGGACAACAGCAAAGACTTTGTATTGCTAGAGCGATTTCTGTAACACCTGAAGTTATATTAATGGATGAACCTTGTTCAGCATTAGATCCAATAGCAACAGCACAAATTGAAGAATTGATTGATGAGTTAAAAAAAGAGCACACAATAATAATTGTAACTCATTCTATGGCTCAAGCAGCACGTGTTTCTCAAAATACAGGTTTTTTTCATTTAGGTCGATTGATTGAACATGGATCTACTGATAAAATATTTAAGAATCCTGATAATAAAAAAACGCAAGATTATATAACAGGGAGGTTTGGATAATGTCTGAAGCACCACATACAGTCAAATCTTACGAAGAAGAACTAAAAAATCTTAATGCTAATATAATTAAAATGGGAAGTGCATGTGAAGATTCTTTAGGTAAAGCAATTCAAGCCATTACAACAAGAGATAATAATATTGCAGAAGCTGTTATTCAAGAAGATGAAAAAATAGATAAATATGAGACTTTAATTGAACAGCAAGTTGTGAATTTAATTGCTTTAAGACAACCTATGGCAATTGATTTAAGAGAGACAGTAACGGCTTTGAAAATGTCTTCAGATTTAGAAAGAATAGGTGATTTAGCAAAAAATATATCCAAGAGAACACTTTTGCTTAACGAAAATCTTCCAAAGAACTTGGTAGACTCATTGAATAGAGTATCTACCAATGTTCAAAAACAATTAAAATCAACATTAGATGCTTATCTAGAAAGATCTGCGCCAATGGCAGTAAATGTTTGGGAAGGTGATGAGCAAATAGATGATCTAACAAATCTTTGTATGCAAGAAGTTATAAAATATCTTAAAGAAAATGAAAAAAATTTAGAAGATGGAACCCATTTATTGTTTGTAACTAAAAACATAGAGCGTATTGGTGATCATACTACAAATGTTGCAGAACAAGTTTATTATTTAGTTAAAGGCGAATATTTAGAAGGTGATAGACCCAAGGGAACAGAGCCAATTGTAACCGGAGAAAAATGATTTATGTCAGCTCATGTTTTCATAGCTGAAGATGAAGCATCAATTGTTAGTTTGTTAAAGTACAATCTTGAAAAAGAAGGTTATAAAGTCAGTCATTCAGAAAATGGAGAAGATGCTCTTAAACAAATAAAATTAAAACAGCCAGATTTAATATTAATGGATTGGATGTTACCAGAATTATCTGGTGTTGAAATTTGTAAAAACTTAAAAAAAGATAATAAGTTTAATGATATTCCTGTCATTATGTTAACTGCAAAGGGGGAGGAAGAAGACAAATTAAAAGCATTTGATACAGGTGCAGATGATTATGTAACTAAACCTTTTAGTCAAAAAGAATTGAATGCTAGAATTAAATCTTTATTGAGAAGATCTAAACCTCAATCATCATCAGACATTGTAGAATTTACTGATTTAAAAATAGATCGGATTACAAAAAGAGTTTATAGAAAAGATAAAGAAATTACTTTGGGTCCAACTGAATTTAAACTCTTAGATTTTTTTATCAAAAATCCAAAAAGAGTTTATTCAAGAGAACAACTCTTAAACAATGTTTGGGGAGAAAATATATATGTTGAGTCTAGAACAGTTGATGTTCATATTAGAAGATTAAGACAAGCAATTAACATACAAAATACAAAACCTTTAATTAGAACAGTAAGATCAGCTGGTTATTCTTTAGAATCTTGAAGATCTTTGGGTCTTATAAATTTTTTTAATACTCCCTTTTTCTCAACTTCATTCCAGGATTTAATATCAAACTCAATTTTTGCAAATGCTGCTGTTGGGAATTTATAATTCATTAGTTTAAAATTATTCGTATTATGATTTTTTGTAAGATTTCGTACTAAATTTTTCACTGATGGTTCATGATTTATAATCAAAATTGATTTATATTCACTGGATATTTCTTTAATTTTTTTTACAATTGCATTCTCATCAACTAAATATAAATCTTTTGAAAAATTAACTTTTTTTGGCTTATTAATTTTCTTGGATAAAATTTGAAAAGTTTTTTTTGTTCTTTTTGATGATGAAATTAATGCATAATCAAATTCAAATTTTTTTTTAACAAAAAATTCACAAATCATTTTTGCATTTTTCTTGCCTCTTTTAGTAAGTGGTCTATCAAAATCATTAATACTTAAATCATCCCAACTAGATTTTGCGTGTCTCATGACGTATAATTGATACATAAAATCTAAATATATGACTGCTTTAAAAAAACAACATAAAGAAGAGTTGAAATCTAAATATATAAATAGAGAGCTTTCTTGGTTAAAATTCAACGATAGAGTACTTTTAGAGGCGCAAAATATCGAAAATCCTCTTTATGAAAGAGTAAAGTTTTTATCAATTGCTGGGTCTAATCTAGATGAATTTTTTATGGTCCGTGTAGCTGGGTTATATAGTCAAATAAAACAAGAAGTTGACTCACTAAGCTCTGATGGTTTGACACCTGAAGAGCAAATGGATGAGGTAGTGCTTGAAACTAAGAATCTATTAAAAAAACAGAACAAAATTTTTATTCAACTGATTATGGAATTAAAAAAAAATAATATCAATTTAGTTAAACCAGTTAATTTAAATACTAAGGATAAAAAAAAACTTTTAGAAATATTTAAAGAAGAGATTTACCCTTTATTAACACCATCAGCAATTGATCCCGCACATCCATTTCCATTTATAATCAATCAAGGAAGAGCAATTGTAATGAAGTTAAGAAAAAAAAATAAAAAAAGGATTTTAAACTCAATAATAGTAATACCAAAAGCATTATCTAGATTTATTGAAATTGAGTCTTCAAAAAATCATAAGAAATTTGTGATTCTAGATGATGTAATAAGTTTTTTTGCTAATGAAATTTTTCCAGATCATGATTTAGAAAAGAAAATGATTTTTAGAGTAATAAGAGACAGCGATGTAGAGATTCAAGAGGAAGCAGAAGATTTGGTTAGATCTTTTGAATTGGCTTTAAAAAGACGTAGAACGGGTGATATTGTTCGTTTAGAGGTTCTTGAAAATAGTGATAACGAATTGATAAGATTTATAACTAATAAATTAGATATAAATCCTGACTATATTTATGATGTTGCTGGCCTTGTTGGAATTCAAGATATAGATCAAATATGTAAAGTAAAAAATCCAAAATTAAGATTTAAACATTTTACACCTAGAGAAGTTGAAAGATTAAAAGAATATAATGAAAATTTTTTTGAAACTATTAAAAAGAAAGATTTAGTTGTTCATCATCCTTTTGAAACATTTGACTCAGTAATTGAATTTTTAAACCAAGCAGCAAATGATAAAAAAGTTATAGCTATAAAACAAACTCTATATAGAACAACTCTAGACTCACCTATTGTTAAAGCTTTAATAACAGCTGCAGAAAACGGAAAAACAGTTACCGCTTTAATTGAAATTAAAGCTAGATTTGATGAGGAAGCTAATATTCAACTATCAAGAAGTTTAGAAAAAGTAGGTGTTCAAATTGTTTATGGTTTTGCTAAATATAAAACTCATGCAAAATCATCATTAGTTTTAAGAAGAGAACAGGGTAAAATACAAACTTATTTTCATTTAGGAACTGGCAATTATCATCCAGTAAATGCTAAAATTTATACTGATTTGTCTTTATTTAGTTGTGATAAGAAAATGGCATCAGATGTTGAAAAGTTTTTCAATTATGTAACAGGATACGCAAAACCAAAAAATTTAAATAAAATTTCTATTTCGCCAGTAAATATGAGGCAAACCTTAAATGAAAATATTGATGCTGAAATTAAAAATTCTAAAAATGGAAAATTTGCAGCTATTTGGGCAAAAATGAACTCTTTAGTAGATCCAGAAATTATTGATAAATTTTATGAAGCTTCGAATGCTGGTGTAAAAATTCATTTATTTGTAAGGGGTGTTTGTTGTTTAAGACCAGGAGTAAAAGATAGATCAGAAAACATATTTGTAAAAAGTATCATAGGAAGATTTTTAGAGCATTCTAGAATTTACTGCTTTAGTAATGGTACAAAAAAAATGCCTAATAGAAATGCAAAAGTATATATTTCGTCAGCTGATTTAATGCCGAGAAATTTAAATCGAAGGGTAGAACTTCTAGTCCCAATTGAAAATGAGACTGTTCATGAACAGATCTTAGATCAAATAATGTTGGCAAATTATCTTGATACTAATCAGAGCTGGGAACTTGAAGCTGATGGTAATTATAAAAAAATTAAATATAGTAAGAGCGATTCCTTTTCAGCTCATGAATATTTTATGAATAATCCGAGCTTATCTGGAAGAGGTAAAGCTAAACTAAGAATGCAGCCTAAACAACTGCACTTAAGATTGATTAAAAGTGGAAGTAATTAAAAGTAAAAATAGTTTAAAATTAAATCAGGCAAAATTAGCTATAATAGACATTGGATCAAACTCTATAAGAATGCTAATTTATGAAGATTTCAGTTCTTCTCGTGTGCCTTTTTTTAATGAAAAAGCAGTTTGTGAACTTGGAAAAAATTTAGATAAATCCAAAAAACTTCACAGATCTGGTACCGAATATGCTTTAAAAGTTTTAAAAAGATTCTCTGAAATTTTAAATGTTTCAAAAATCACAAATCTTAAAATCATTGCAACAGCAGTTTTAAGAGAAGCGACTGATACAAAACCATTTATTAATGAAGTTGAAAAACTTTTTAAAACTAAGATTAATATATTATCTGGTGAAGAAGAAGCTGAATGCTCAGCTGAGGGAGTAAAAATAGGCTTTGAAAATGTCAATGGATTAGTTGCTGATCTTGGAGGTGGAAGTTTAGAATTAGCTCGAGTTGAAAATAATATAGTTACTAATAAAACCTCATTACCTATTGGAGTTTTAAGATTATTAAATAATCCTTTAGTTAAAAAAAGAAATTTAGCAAAATATATCAAAAAATTATTAAGAGAAGAAAAATGGCTTTCAAAAAAGAAATTTAATAATCTATATTTAGTTGGAGGTACCTGGCGAGCATTATTTAAATTACATCTTTTTCAAAATAATCATCCGGTACATATAATTCATCAATATAGTATTGATAACAATGTTTTATCTAGGTTTGTTGAAAAAATTTCATCTTTTAATAAATCTAAACTTAAAACAGTTGAGTATATTTCAAAATCTAGAACAGCGTATTTACCTTATAGTTGCATTATACTTGATGAAATTATGAGAGTTACAAATCCAAGAAATATAATTTGTTCTATAAGCGGTTTGCGTGAAGGTTCTTTATCAATTGACTATTTTAAAGATGTAAAAGAATCAGAAATTTTTCATAAAGCACTTGAGAATATTGCAAAAAAAAGAGGTGATCTAGGATCGAACTATAAAAAATATTATGATTTTATTCAGCCAGTTTTTGAAGGCAATGAACATTTTAATAAGAAATTATTATATCTGGCATGTGTATTAAGTCATATGGATTGGGGATTAGGAGCATTTCAAAAAGCTGAATTGGTATTTCAAGAAACAATAAATACTCCTTTACTTAGATTGACTCATAAAGAAAGAATACAATTAGCTTTGTCATGTTATTGGCGGTACTGTAGTATCAAGTATAATCCAAAGATGGAGTATCTAACTTTTTTAAATAATAATGAAATTTTTTCAAGCAAACAAGTTGGAGCAGCATTGAGATTTTCACAATCATTGACCTCGATATCTACGATATTTCTTGAAGAGTTTAAATTGTATAAAAGAGGTAATGCTGTATTTTTAAAAATTCCATCACAACATCAAGAAATAATCTCAAAACAAGTTACTAAAAGATTTAAAGCTCTTGCTAGAGAATTATTTTTAGAACCAAGAGTAATTTACTCAAATAATTCAAGATAAATTAAATTTAATTTTATTTTTAATTGAGTGATATTTTTTTGTAACATTATTTTAATTTAAATTCATTTAACTTTAACAATAAGTAAATAATTTTGTAATTTAGTTTATGTATAAAGCACCATCAAAGTTTAAATATTCATTATTTCTTCCCCTGTTTAAATTTTGATGATTAACTACTTTCTCCCTTCTCTTAAATGAGAAGGGAGAAAGACGATTTGGAATTAATTATTTATAGATGCAGGAGACTGCTCTGCATTTTTCTTAGCAAGCTTTTTTGCTTTTTTTTCTGCAACCTTTTTTTCTAGACCAGCAATTTTAATATTAAGGCTTGATAATTTTTTTTCTTTTGCTGTAATTTTATTTTTAAGTTTGTCTATTGATTTTAATATCTTTGTTTTTTTCTTTTCATTTTTTTTTAGTTTTTTTCTCATTACTGCCTCCGAATTATTTAATATTTGATTTAATCATATAATCCTTAAATAAAAAAGATATTTTGATACAACCTTTAGTTTATAGTTTTTTAAGAACTGTTATTAAATAAAAAAACATTGCTATATGAGAACTATTATTGAATTTTTGATTTAATATTAATTTAAATATCTCTCTTTGATTAAAAAGATGAATTCTAATACCTTGTTCTGGTTTCGAAATTTTAATTAAGTCTTCTGTGTAATAACCAGTAATTTTAGTAGTTAGTCTTCCAGGTTCATTATAAAAAGTTATTATTTTACTCAATTTTGATCTTGATCTATATCCTGTTTCTTCTCTTAATTCCTTATATGCTGATTGGAGAGTTGTTTCCTTTTTTTCCACTATGCCAGAAGGAAACTCGTAGTTAATTTTATTAATTGGAACTCTTTTTTGGGAAACTACTACATATTTATCTTTAATCTTAGGTATTACTAATGAAAGATTAGAAGTTTTAAGATAATGATAAAACTCTTTTTTTTTAAATTTTTTGTTAATTAAACTTATTCGATTGGTAAGTTTTATATTTTTCAATTTTTTTCTAAAAATAACTTTTTAACAATAAGTAGAGCAATTAACATTCCAATAAGCTCAGCTAAAATATAATAAGGAGTATTTAAATAACTAATACCAGTAAACGATTCTGTAAATGTTCTAGCAATAGCAACCGCAGGATTTGCAAAAGAAGTTGAAGAAGTAAACCAATAACCTGCAGTAATATAAAGACCAACACTAGCAGCAACAGCAATTTTGCCTGACTTCATAGACCCAAAAATTATAATTATAAGCCCTAATGTTGCTATTACCTCAGATGTGAGTATGTAAATTCCATCTCTTGATTTAGTAGACAATTCATAAACTTCATGTTCAAAAAAGAAATTAGCTAAACCAACACCAATTAAGCAACCAACCAATTGAGCAATGATATAGTAGGGTAATAGTTTCTTTTTTAATTTACCCGTTATTGCCATTGCGATACTTACAAATGGATTAAAGTGAGCTCCTGATACATCAGCAAAAACTGTAATAAGCACAAATAAACCTGCTCCTGTTGCTATAGTATTAGCTACTAACATCACAGCAACATCATTAGTTAAGTTTTCAGCCATTAAACCTGAACCAACAATAATCATTACTAAAAAACAACTTCCTAATAGTTCAGCAAGAAAATAGCGGCTTTTATTTTTCATAAAGTAGTTCCTTTATTCTTTTATGAATATTATTGTAAACTTTTTCTATTATTTCATCTTTTTTATTTAAGTCGTTTGTTTCATTAAGTAATTTAACAGGATCCTCTATATCCCAATGAATTATCTGATCTTTATTTGGCCAAATAGGACAGACTTCGTTATTGGCATTATTACAAACTGTAATCACATAATCCATTTTAATTTGATCATTAATAAACTCATTAAAATTTTTAGATCTATAATTTGAAAGATCATAATGTTTTGATAATAAATAATTCTTCACATCTTCATTAATTTTTCCTGTTGGATTACTCCCAGCACTAAAACCTTTATACAAATCGTCATACTCGTTATTTATTATACTTTCAGCAATAATACTTCTTGCTGAATTACCTGTGCATACAAACAATATATTCTTCATTTAAAAAATAACTTTATAAATACCAATTACAAACAATGGAATTTGTAATCCAAAGTTTGTTAAGATTGCTTTATCTTTGCTAATAAATCCAGCAATGGTCCATCCAACAACTCCCAATCCATGAAAATATATATTTAATGGATATATATTTAAATTTGTAAGAAGTATTCCCACTAAAACTAGAAACGTACTGATCCATTTTAGATATTTTTTTATAAACATAAATTTACCTTTCGTTATTATTATTCCAGTTATGTTAAGAATTTATTAAAATAAAGGATTATCTACACTTTTTACATAATCCAAAAAACTCAAGATTGTATTTACTATATTTCATACCATCTTTGTCTTTGAAATTAGCTAAGTATTTAGAGAGACCCACGCTACTTATTTCTGTTACTTTTTCACAAACTTCACAGATAGAAAAAGCAGTAGCGTTAGCCACCTGACAGCTTGAATTGTGACATGCAATAAAGGCATTTCTACTTTCGATTTTGTGAATTTTTCCTATTTCAACTAGCTTATCTAATGCTCTATAAACTTGTAATGGAGCTTTAATACCTTTTTTTTGAACATTAAAAAGGATTGAATAAGCTTTCATTGGTTCGGGAGATTTATCAATTAAATCAAAAATAATTTGCTGATTTTTGGTGAGAGGATGTTCTTTATGCATTGTTTTCATTTTACTGATTCCTCATTAATTTTTCAATTTAATCGTTTGTTTTATTTTAAATAATGAAAGTATGAACAATAATAAAGCTGCTGTTATAATTGATGGACCCGAAGATGTATTAAACTCTAAAGATGTGAATAATCCTATAATTACAGATAACAATCCCCCTATAATTGAATAGATAACCATACTTTGTGGACTTGATGATAAATTTCTAGCCATTGCAGCAGGGATAATCAGCATTCCAGTAATTAATAGTAATCCAACAATTTTAATTGAAATAGCGATGATTGCTGCCATTAAAATTGTAAATATAGCTTTAGCTCTATCCGGATTTAATCCTTCTGCTTCTGCTAGTTCATAATTTACTGTTGAAGCGAATAAAGGTTTCCAAATAAATTTCAGAGTTAATAAGATAAATGCCCCTCCAATCCATATAATCAACAAATCATTAACTGAAACTGCTAAAATATCCCCAAATAGCAATCCCATAATATCAAATCTAATGAATGTTAAAAAACCAACCACAACAAGTCCAACTGCTAGAGATGAATGAGCTAGAAGACCCAACAAAGCATCACCTGGTAAGTTAGTTTTTTTTTGAAGTTGAATTAAAATTAAAGCTAATACGGAAGAAATAACAAATACTGAAATAGCAATATTAAATTCCATAGTAAAAGCTAATGTCACTCCCAATAGAGCAGAGTGAGCCAAGGTGTCACCAAAATAAGATAATCTTCTCCATATAACAAAGCAACCAAGAGGTCCTGTTACAAAAGCAACCCCAATTCCAGCTACCAAAGCTCTTATAAAAAAATCATCAAACATCTAATTTTTTTTAATTTCACCTTCATCTGTATGAATATGGTCGTGCTTATGCTCATATCTACTCAATATTTGAGAAGCCTGCTCTCCAAATAAAGCTTTATATTCATTGTTTTTTGCAACATCCATTGGAGATCCTGAACAACAAACATGGCCATTTAAACAAACAACATGGTCTGTTGCACTCATGACTGTATGTAAGTCGTGTGAAATTAATAAGATCCCACAACTTAATTCATCAGAAATTTTTTTAATTAATTCGTATAAAGCTATTTCACCAGTAAAATCTACTCCCTGCACTGGTTCATCAAGTACTAATAGATCAGGTTTTTTTGATATGGCTCTAGCAAGTAGCACTCTTTGAAATTCACCACCTGATAGATCTCCTAAATTTTTATCTTTAAGATGAATTACTCCAGTTAAAGATAGAGCTTCATCTATTGTATCTTTATTAAGACTTTCTGTTAACATCATGAAGTCATTGACTCTTAGCGGTAACGTCCAATCAATTGAAATTTTCTGTGGGACATATCCAACTTTATTCGTGTATTTTTCAACTGAACCACCAATCTTTTTGTAAATACCTAAAGCAATTTTAGCTGTTGTGCTTTTTCCTGATCCATTTGGACCTATAAGAGTAACTATTTTTCCTTTTTCAACTTGTAGTGAAACACCTTTGACTAGCCATTTGTTATTCAACTGTAAACCAGCATCGTTTAATTTTACCAATATATTTTGATCAGTGCTCATTTTTTTTCTTGACTAATAAGTGTTATATTATTACATGGTGTTATATTATAACAATTTAAATATACAACATATGAAAAACTTAAAAAAATTACCATTAATCCTATCACTATTATCATTCTTAACAATATTTGCACCAGCGAACGCTGAGATTAAAGTAGTTGCAGCAATAAAACCAATCCATTCGCTTGCAAGTTATCTAATGGATGGTGTTGGTAAACCAGATTTAATTGTTGATGGTTATGCTTCCCCACATGGATTTGCACTTAAGCCATCACACGCAAAAATGTTACAAAATGCTGATATTATATTTTGGGTAGGTGAGGATATCGAAACCTTTTTAGAGAAACCATTAAAAACAATTGCAAAAGATGCTGAAAAAATCGAATTAATGGAAATTAAAGGTTTAACTAAACTTAAATTTAGAGAAAGAAATATTTTTGAAGGTCATGACGATCATGGGCATAAGGAAGATGATCATGACGATCATGCTAAGAAAGAAGATGATCATGATGATCACGACCATGATAAAAAAGAGAATGAACATGGTCATGATGAACACGATCATGATAAAAAAGGTCATAAAAAAGATGATCACGATGACCATGGACACGAGGGACATGCTCACGGAGAGTTTGATCCACACATATGGCTTGATCCGATGAATGCAAAAATAATTTTAAGTGAAATGGCAGAACACTTAATTGAAAATGATCAAAAAAATGAGGCAAAATATAAAGCAAATTTAAAAAACGCTCATAAAGATTTAGATAATTTAACTAAAAAAGTAAAATCTGAATTAAATAAAGATTTTAAATCAATAGTCTTCCATGATGCATATCAATATTTTGAAGAAAGATTTGGGATAAATATTCTTGGGGCATTTACAGTGAACACTGATGTTATGCCAGGTGCTGAACAATTAGCTGAAATAAGAGAAGTAATTGAGCATGATAAAGTAAGCTGTATTTTTTCAGAACCGCAATTTAATCCTGATATTATTAAGGCTGTTGCAAAAGATACAAATGTTGCAACAGGGGTTATAGATCCATTAGGTGCAACATTAGATCCAGGAAAAAACTTGTATTTTGATTTAATTAAAAATATGTCTAATTCCTTTAAGGGATGTTAATTTAATTAATGCAAAAAACAGACAAACAGGTTCCTGTTACTGTCTTAACCGGTTTTTTAGGTGCCGGAAAAACTACTCTTTTAAATAGAATATTAACTGAACAGCATGGTAAAAAATATGCTGTAATAGTTAATGAATTTGGTGAACAAGGTATTGACAATGACTTGGTAGTTGATGCTGATGAAGAGGTTTTTGAGATGAATAATGGTTGTATATGTTGCACCGTTAGAGGTGATTTAATCCGAATATTAAGTGGACTAATGAAGCGGGCGGACAAACTTGATGCAATAATAGTAGAAACTACTGGGTTAGCTGATCCAGCTCCTGTAGCTCAAACATTTTTTGTTGACCAAGATGTTGCTGATCGCACAAAGTTAGATGCAATTGTTACGGTTGCAGATGCTGTTCATTTAAGTTCTCAATTAACCGATCATCACGAAGCAGAAGAACAAATTGCTTTCGCAGACGTTGTATTACTAAATAAAATAGATCTAGTCGATGAAAATGGATTAGAAGTTGTAAAACAGAGAATTAAAAAAATTAATCCCTTTGCTAAAATTATTAATACCACTAAATGTGGAGTTCCTTTGAACGAAGTTCTTAATCTTGATGCATTTAGTTTAAAACGTGTTTTAGAAGTAGAGCCTGATTTTCTTACATCAGATCATGATCATGAGCATGATGACGATGTAACTAGCTTATCCTTTGTTTCTGATACTCCTTTAGATATGGAGAAATTTCAAGATTGGTTTACCAAATTATTACAAACCAAGGGTCAAGATATCTTAAGAACAAAAGGAATTCTTGACTTTACTGGAGAAAGTGATCGATATGTATTTCAAGGTGTGCATATGCTCATGGATGCTTCACCAATGGGTAAATGGCCAAAAGGAAAAGAACGTAGTTCTCGATTAGTTTTTATTGGCCGAAATCTTGAAACTATGAATTTGAAGGAAGGATTTGAAAACTGCAAATCGGCATGAAAGCTGATCTAAATAATTTTCCACAGTTAAATAAAACCAAATTTGAAAACCGAGGAAAAGAGTTTAGACTAGGAATTCCCGTCATTAATGCTGTTACAGTTGGCAATTCTATAGCTGTTGGATTTGGAGATGGAACTGTTAGAATTTTCTCGTCTGGAAAAATCTCTGAACCGATAAAAGCACATAAAGGTATTGTTCTTTGTATGGCAAAAGATGGAGATCGTATTTTAACTGGTGGAGATGATGGTCGTTTTTTAAGAATTTCTCTAGATGGAAATATAAATGAGATTAGTAACTTTGGTACTCGTTGGGTAGATCATGTTACATCAAAAAATGGCAGCGTGGTTTGCACATCTGGAAATATTGTATATCTCTGGATGCCAAATAAAAAAGAACCAAAACTGTTAGAGCATGACAGCACTATTGGTGGTGTGGCCTTCGACTCTAAAGGTAGAAAATTAGCAGTTTCTAGATATGGTGGAGTTACTCTTTGGAAAAAAGATTATAGCAACAAATGGACTTCTTCTGATTTAATTTGGAAAGGTTCTCATAATAAAGTTATTTTTAGTCCTGACGACAGATACTTGGTGACGTCCATGCAGGAAAACCAACTTCATTTTTGGCGATTAAAAGACAAGATTGACTCTGCAATGTCAGGATATGGTGCAAAAGTTAAAAGTTTCGCCTTTGTAGGTGACTCAAAATATTTAGCAACATCTGGTGCGAATGACGCTGTATGTTGGCCATTTGACGGCGATGGACCAGTAGGTCGTGAACCAATTTGTCTTCCGTATGTAGGAAAACAATTAGTCACATTTGTTGAGTCATTTCCTAATGAAAATGCAATTTTAACTGGACTAAGTGATGGCTCAGTTTATTTATCAGAAATTGAAAAAGCAAATAATACAATAATTATTCGAAGTTTTACTGAATTTGAAGTTTCTGCCATTGCGGTCACTGATGATTGCTCACATCTTTTAATAGGAGATATGGGAGGAAATATTTTATGGACATCGATTTGGGATGAGGAAAAAAATTAACTTATGTTCAATAAAAAAAAACCAAATGCGGAAACTATTAGAAATTTAAAAGTTCTATTTTCGAAAAGATATCAAATACCTGAAACATCTATTTTAAGTATTGCTGAGTTAAGTTGCCATGAACCTAATTGCCCGCCTATAGAAACCATAATAACCGAGAGAGCAGAGGGTGGAAGAGTAAGAAATTGGCGGATAGCAAAACCGATTATTGATATTCGAGAGATAGATATAAAGAATTTAAATGAAGAGCATAATCATGAACATTAGAAATAAATTAAATAAAGATCCCAAAATATAAATGACAACCTAGCAAGTAAGACAAAGTCTTTAAGCTAAAGTTATTTCTATAGGAGTGTGGTCTGATGGCTTTTCTCGTCCTCTAGGGTCTTTATTAATATTGATACTTTTAATATTATCTATTAGAGAATTTGAGACTAAAAAATGGTCTATTCTCATTCCGTTATTTTTTTGCCAAGCACCTCTCATATAATCCCAAAAAGTATAACCTTCTTTGGTATCATAAAAATGTCTATAGACATCATTAAAACCTAGATTAATCATTTCTCTCATTTTTTTTCTAATTTCCAATCTAAACAAGGCATCATCTTCAAAACTTTTTGGATTATATACATCTTCCGCTGATGGTATTATATTAAAATCCCCAGCCAGAATAATATTTTGATTTTTTTTACTTAAATTTTTTAATTGCTTAATTAAGTCATCGAGCCATTTTTTTTTATAATCATACTTTTCAGTGTCGACTGGATTACCATTAGGAGTGTAAATATTGATTAATTGGATATTTTTTTTCTTATATTCCATTTCAGCAGTGATTATTCTTGATTGTTTTAATTTATCTTTAATCAGGTCTTTTCTGATATTCTTTAATTTCCCTTTCGAAATAATTGCTACGCCATTATAACTTTTTTGACCAAATACATGGCTTTCATAATCCATAAATGAAAAATCATCATATGGAAAATTTAAGTCCTCTGTTTTGATTTCCTGCATCATCAAAATATCAGGCTTATATTTCAGTAAATAACTTTTTATATTTTCAATTCTAGCTCTAACAGAATTTACATTCCACGATGAGATTATCATTAAAGTGAAAAGGAGACACCACAACCACAAGATGATTTTGTTTGCGGATTATTTATCTTAAATTGTTCACCAATTAATTCAGAAACATAATCAACTTCTGATCCTTTGAGTAAATCTGCCGAAGTTTTATCAATTAAAATATTTTGATAATTTAAATCGTCATCGTTTTTTTCTTTGTCAAAAGTAAATTCGTATTGAAAACCCGAGCAACCACCACCTTTGATAGCGATTCTAAAAAAAGAGCCTTTATCTTTTTTAGATAAAAGAACATTGATCTGTTTTAGTGCTTTATCGGTAAATTTAATTTCTTTAATCATAATTGATCACTGATATTAGTAATATAATACTAAAAATTATATTTTAAAGGATGAAAAATTACTCAAAGTTAGGGTTATTCAAAAGTAAGGGCAGAATATTTTACGAAACACCCTCAAAATATAGATCTCCATTTCAGAGGGATAGAGATAGAATCATACATAGCGCTTCATTTAGAAGATTAAAACATAAGACTCAAGTGTTTGTAAATACAGAGGGTGATCATTATCGAACTCGTATAACTCATTCAATGGAAGTATCTCAAATTGCACGGTCTATAGCACGTTATTTTAATTTAAATGAGGACCTAACAGAGACCTTAAGCTTGGCACACGACTTAGGCCACACTCCGTTTGGCCATGCAGGCGAGGAGTCTTTAAATGAATGCATGGCTGATCACGGTGGGTTTGATCATAATTTACAAACATTGAGAATTGTGATGTTTTTAGAAAATAAATATATGAAATTTAATGGTCTAAATTTATCAATTGAGACCTTGGAGGGACTTTTAAAACACAATGGACCAGTGGAGGACTTAAATTTAGTAAATGATTTAATAGGCACAAAAAAATTTAAGAATTTAATCAATTTTAAAACATATCCAACAATAGAAGCTCAAATTGCAGCTATTTCAGACGATATTGCTTATAATAATCATGACATACAAGATGGACTTAAGGCTAATTTATTTACAATTGAGGAGTTAGTTGAAATAGATTTTTTTAAAAACATTTATAAAAAATATAAAAGAAAAATAAATAGATATAACTATGATATCGCAGTATATCAGATCATAAGAGATTCAATTGATATAATGATAAAAGATCTAATATCTAATACTTTAAAAAATTTAAAAAAAAATAGAATTAAAGAGTCTAAAGATATAAAAAAAACAAAAGACTTAATTGTAGATTTTTCTGACAAAATAAAGAATTCGGATTATGAGATTAGATTTTTCCTAAAATCAAAAATGTACAATAACAAAAATGTTTTGAAAAAAAATAACAGAGGAAAATATATTATCAAAAAACTTTTTGAAATGATCACTAAAAATCCAAAAAAATTTATTTCTAAAAAAGAGCTTACTGTTGATAAGTTTAGAGCAATTTCTGATTTTATATCTGGGATGACTGATAGATATGCTATTAATTTATATAAAGATTTAAAATGAATATTTTTGATCTATATCTGATTAAAGTAAAAGACATACTTAAAGATTTGTCTAAACAAAATAAGATTATTTTGCCTCAGAATTTGGACGGAATTACTGCTGAAATTCCGCCAGTCAAGTTTGACAGTGATATTTCAACCAATGTAGCAATGTTCTTAGCAAAGATTAATAAAAAGACACCCAATGATATTGCTGAAATTTTATCTAGAATTTTAAGTGATAATGACGAGCAAATTGAAAGGATATCAATTGAAAAGCCTGGTTTTATTAATATTAAGTTTAAACCAATATTTTGGACAAATTTTATAAAAGATGTTATCGAAAATTACAAAAGTTTTGGAGTAAATAAAAAAGAAAAAAAAATAAATTATTTGATAGAATTTGTATCTGCCAATCCAACTGGACCATTACACGTAGGTCATTGTCGAGGTGCTATTTTAGGCGACGTAACGGCAAATTTGTTACAGTACAACAATCATAAGGTAACAAAAGAATACTATGTAAATGATTATGGTAATCAAATAATTAATTTTACAAAATCAGTTTATTTTAGAATTAGAGAGATAAAATTTAATGAGAACTTCCCGTCTAATGATGAAAATTTATACCCAGGCGATTATATAAAAGATTTTGCTCAAAATATTATAAAATCAAATAAAGATCTAAACTTTGAAAATTTTGAAAGTATTTCTGAAACTTTAACTATTCTGTCAATTGCAGAGGCATTAAATCTAATTAAAAAAAATCTTAATAGTCTCGGAATTAATCACGATAATTTTGTCAGTGAAAAAGAATTAGTTTCTAATAAAGAAGTAGAAAAAGTCGTTCAAACACTTAAAAAAAATAATTTTGTTTATAAAGGGAAGATTAAAGCACCAATCGGAGAGGATAAAAATAATTGGGAGGAGAGAGAGCAGCTTCTTTTTAAATCAACCGATTTTGGTGATGATAAAGATAGAGCATTACAAAAAAGTGATGGTTCGTGGACTTATTTTGCTAGCGATGTAGCTTATCATAAAAATAAATTAGACAGAAAGTTTGATTGTTTAATAAATATTTTAGGTGCTGATCACGCTGGGTATATTAAAAGAATTTCATCTTCTGTTGATGCGCTATCTAACTCAAAGATAAAATTAATTTGTAAAGTAAGTCAACTTGTAAAACTTATAAAAGATAAAAAACCTTTTAAAATGTCAAAACGAAAAGGTGATTATATTACTGTAGATGACCTAATAGGTGAAGTTGGTAAAGATGCTACTAGATTTATAATGCTAAATAGAAGTAGTGATGTAGAATTAGATTTTGATTTTGACAATGTTGTGGAGAAGTCAAAAGAAAATCCTCTTTATTATGTACAATATGCTTATGCAAGAATAGCTTCTGTATTTAGACATCTGAATAAAGATTTAAGTTCTGAATTAGTTGTTGATAGTTATGATTTTGGATATTCAGATGATGAAATTCAAATTTTAAAAAAGATAGCTGAATGGCCAAAATGTATAGATATATCATGTACTAGATTAGAGCCACATAGAGTAGCTGTTTATCTTTACGATTTATCATCACTATTTCATTCTTATTGGAATTTAGGAAAAGATAATCCAGAAAAACGATTTATTAATGAACAAAAAAAAATTGATAATGATAAATTGATTTTTCTTAAAGTTATTTCCAATGTAATTAAATCAGGTATGAATATTATTGGTGTTTCAACACCAGAAAAAATGTAATGATTAAAGAGATTAAGTATTTAGTATTTATTATCTTAATTTCTTTGTTCTTATTTTTTACTATTCGATATTATTTCTCTGATGAACATAAAAAAAAATCATATAGATCATTGAACAATATCGATACGAAAATAAATAATTATGTAAAAAATTTACCAATTTTAAAAAGTGATACTCAAAATATAATTGAATATGTTGAGGAGACTAAATCTAATAAAAAAAAATATAATTTTTGGAAGTTGCTAGAAAGTAATGAATAATCGTAGAGCATTTATAGTTGGTCTTAAATCGACTGAAATTAGTTCACAGGAACAACTTTTTTTAAGAAAATATAAACCATGGGGGATAATTTTATTTACTAGAAATATCAAGAATTTAAATCAAACCAAAAAACTAACTTCAAAAATAAGAAATATTTTTAATGATAAGAAATACCCTATAATGATTGATCAAGAGGGTGGTCGTGTAAGTAGGTTAGAAAAAATCATTTCTTTTAAGAACTTGACCTCTGATTTTTTTGGAAAAAAATATGTTAAAAATAAAAAAGATTTTGATATCTACTTTAAAATTTTTATAGATAAAACATCGTATTTATTAAAAGAATTGGGAATAAACATCAATTCTGTTCCAGTGTTAGATCTTAGAATTAGTGGTTCCAGTAAAATAATTGGAGACAGATCCTTTTCAAGAGATCCTAATATTGTCTCTAAAATAGGTGACATATGTATTAAAGCCTACAAAGAAAACTCTATTGGCACTATTATAAAGCACATACCTGGTCATGGTCTTGCTAAGGTTGATAGTCATTTTTCTACTCCATATATTAATAAATCGCTTCAATATCTTTTAAAAAATGATTTTAAGGCTTTTAAAAATAAAAATTCTTTTTTTGCAATGACTGGTCATTTAATTTTTAATCAAATTGATAAAGACAATACAGTTACTCATTCTAGAAAAATGATAGATATTATTAGAAAAAAAGTTGGATTTAGAAATCTCTTAATTTCTGACGATTTATCAATGAAGAGCCTTAAAAAGGGTCTTAAAATAAATACAGTTGATACTTTTAAGGCGGGTTGTAATTTAGCGTTACATTGCAATGGTAAATTAAAAGAAATGAAAATTGTTGGTAAAAACTCACCTTTAGTGAGTAAATTTATAATAAAAAAAACATCACAATTTTACAACATTTTAAGATAATATTGGCATATGTCTTTCAACGATTCTGAATTTTTCAACGTTCAAGTTGAAAATTATAATGGTCCACTAGATGTTTTACTAGATCTTGCAAAAGCTCAAAAAGTAAATTTAGAAAAAATATCAATAACTAAATTAGCAGATCAATTTAATGATTATATTAAAAATGAAACAAATTTAAATTTAGAGACAGCTTCTGAATATTTGTTAATGGCAACATGGTTAGCTTACCTAAAATCAAAATTATTGCTACCTAGCTCTCCAGAGGAAGAGTTCAAACTTCAAGAAGTTGCTGAAAAATTAAAATTACAACTTAAAAAATTGGAATTAATTAGATTATTGTCAGATCAAATGCTTAAGCGTAAACGTCTTGGAAAAGAGATAAGAACAAGAGGCATGAAGGCTGGAATAAGACCAATTTACAATAGTGAATATAATATCAGTTTATTTGACCTTTTAAAAACGTACTCCTCTATTTTAATGACTAAAGATTTTCAAAAAATTAATATCCCAAGACTTCCAGTTTTTACAACTGAAGATGGTATAAAAACCATCAGAGATTTTTTTGGTAAGCTTTTAGATTGGAAGAAATTAGATGATTTGATACCAAAAAATTTTAAAAATGAAAAAAAATTTAAAAGCACTGGAACGGCTGGAATTTTTGCTGGTTCATTAGAATTAGTTAAAGAGGGAAATTTAAGAATAAAACAAGATGATCTTTTTGAAGAGATTTATATAAAAGAGAATAAATGATTAAAAAGAAGAAAAAAAATAATATAATTGATTTTCCCTCAAAGTTATCAAATGTTGAAAAAGAAATTGAAGCAATAATTTTTGCTGCAGCTGAACCTTTAGATATTAGTACTATTGAAAGTAAAATTTCTAAAAAATCAGATGTAGAAAAAATTCTACAAAAATTACAAAATGAATATAAAGATCGAGGAATAAATTTAGTTTGTATATCTAATAAATGGTCTTTTCGAACGTCTGCTAAATTGTCAAGTTTGATGATACAAGAAAAGACTGTTGAAAAAAAATTATCTAGAGCTGCAATAGAGACTTTATCGATTATTGTTTATCATCAACCTGTAACCCGAGCAGAAATTGAGGAAATTAGAGGTGTAGCTTTTGGAACAAATACTGTTGAGATATTGATGGAATTAGACTGGGTTAAGCCTGGTGGAAGAAAAGATGTACCTGGAAAACCCATTCAATACGTTACGACTGATAATTTTCTTAGTCATTTTAACCTTCAAAAATTATCTGATTTACCTACTGTTGATGAGTTAGGAGCCGCAGGTTTAATTGACAGCGCTAATATAGACAACGCAATATTTGGTACAGGAAAATTTTACAAGGAAAAACAAGAAGAAAAAAAAGAGGACATTTACTCAAATATTGATGAAATGTTGAGTAGCACTCTTGATAAGGATGAGCAAAATTAATTTGCTACTTTAAATTTTTAATAAAAAGGTTATAAGTTATTTATGAGTATAGGAATTTGGCAAATAGCTATAGTAGTTATATTAGTTGTTTTACTATTTGGTCGTGGGAAAATATCTAGTTTGATGGGCGATGTAGCCAAGGGCATTAAGAGTTTCAAAAAAGGTATGGCATCTGACGTAACAGATGAGTCAGAACCTAAAAATATTTCTGACGATAATCAGGACAATAATAAATCTAACAATAAAGAATAAACCACATGCCTACTATTGGTTGGTTTGAAATTTTAATTGTGGTAGGTATTGCTATAATTGTCTTGGGTCCAAAAGATTTTCCAGTAATGCTTAAAAAAGTTGGTTCTTGGATTGGTACTGCCAAAAGGTATGTCAATAATATTCAAAATGAGGTCTCCAACATCGATATTGATGAAAATGAAATGAAAGAAAATAAAGAAGATAAGAAAAATGACTAACGATGATAAAGACACAGGTTTTATTAGTCATTTAGCCGAATTAAGAAAAAGATTAATACATAGTTTCATATTTCTAATTATTTTTTTTATAGGATGCTATTTTTTTGCTGAGCATATTTATGGTTTTTTGGTTGAACCTTATGCTAAAGCAGTCAAAGACGATGAGACAAATAGAAGATTAATATTTACTGCTTTACAAGAAACCTTTTTAACTTATCTGAAAGTTTCTTTTTTCACTGCTTTTTTTGTGACTTGTCCATATATTTTAATGCAAATATGGAAATTTATTGCGCCAGGACTTTACAAGCATGAAAAAATTGCGATTTTACCTTATTTAGTTTTAACACCAGTATTATTTTTTTTAGGAGGGTTACTTGTCTATTATTTGATAATGCCTTTAGCGATTAAATTTTTTCTTTCATTTGAAAGCTCAGGTATTTCTACCAATTTACCAATCCAATTAGAAGCAAAAGTGAATGAATATCTATCTTTAGTTATGAAATTAATTTTTGCGTTTGGAATAAGTTTTCAGCTCCCAGTTGTTTTAAGTTTATTAGCAAGAGTGGGATTAGTTGATTCTGTTTTTTTAAAAAAAAGAAGAAAATATGTTGTTGTAATTATATTTGCAGCGGCCGCATTATTAACACCACCTGATCCAATAACTCAAATTGGATTAGCGATACCTTTATTAATTTTATATGAATTATCAATTTTTTCAGTAAGGTTTATTGAAAATAAAAATTTAGAAAAATCTGATGCACAATCTTAAGAAGATTAGAAAAGATTTTGATAATTTCAAAAAGTCTTTAGAAAAAAGATCAATTGAAATAGACATTTCAAATTTAGAAAAATTAGACAAAAAAAATAGAGAGTTAATTCAAAAAAAAGAATCTTTAGAACAAGAAAAAAAAGAAATATCTAAATCTAAAGATAAATCATTGTTTGAAAAATCAAAAAAATTATCTCAAGAGATTGATGAGATTACAGAAGAGCAAAAAAAAATTAAAATCGAATTAGATAGTATTTTATCAAATATTCCAAATATTCCACACAAGGATGTTCCGATTGGTAAGGACGAAAATGACAATGTTGAAGTCATGAAATCTGGAACAATCCCAAATTTTGATTTTAAAGTTAAAAGTCATTATGAATTAGGCGAGAATCTTGGCATGCTTGATTTTGAATTAGCAACAAAGACTACCGGATCAAGATTTGTTTTTGTAAAAGATAAACTAGCTTTATTGGAAAGAGCATTATCAAATTTTATGTTAGATACTCATATAACTAAAAATGGTTATAGTGAAATATCACCACCATTATTAGCTTCACAAAGCACTATGTATGGTACAGGTCAATTACCTAAATTCGAAAATGATCAATTCGAAGTTAAAATTGAGCAGGGAAATGAAAGAAAATTTCTTATACCAACAGCTGAGGTCATTTTAACTAATATAGTTAAAGATAAAATTATAAATCAAAAAGATTTACCAATGAGATTTGTTGCCTCAACGCCTTGTTTTAGGAAAGAGGCAGGTAGTTACGGTAAGGATACGAAAGGGATGATAAGACAACATCAATTTTATAAAGTTGAACTTGTTAGTATTGTAGAGCAAGATAATTGTCTAGAGGAACTTGAAAGAATGACTAATTGTGCGACTAATATTTTGGATTTACTTGAATTACCTTATCGAAAAGTTATCCTATGTAGTGGTGATATGGGATTTAGTGCAGAAAAAACTTATGATTTAGAAGTATGGTTGCCATCGGAGAATAGATATCGTGAAATATCCTCTTGTTCTTCTTGTTCTACATTTCAAGCGAGTAGAATGAAAGCAAGATATAAAACTCAAAATAAAGACACAAAAAATGTTGGTACATTAAATGGTAGTGGTCTAGCAATAGGTAGAACTTTGATCGCAATTTTAGAAAACTATCAAGAAAAGGATGGTTCTATTCTAATCCCAAAAGCGTTACGTCCTTATATGAATAATTTAGAAAAAATTTCACTTAAATAAAGTTGTTTTAATTCTTTAGATAGTATAAATATTCAAACTAAAATTAGGAGTTTTATGGATAGTTCAGGATTTGGTCAGTTTATACCGTTAATATTAATTTTTGTAATATTTTATTTTTTCCTTATTAGACCTCAACAAAAAAAAGTAAAAGAACATAGGACTATGGTCGAAAATTTAAAAAAAGGAGATAAAGTTGTTACATCAGGTGGAATAACTGGGATTATCACAAGAGTTGTAGATAATGATAAAGTTGAGGTTGAAATTGCAGAAAATGTAACTGTTGAAGTCATAAGAGGCACAGGAATTCAAAGCTTAATGAATTCTCAAGAACCAAAGAAATAGTCTAATTTAATAGTGTGTTATATTTTTCTAAATTAAAGATAATTTTCATTCTAATTATATCTTTATTTTTAATATTAATCGCATCATCAAATTTATTTAAATTTGATAATAATTTTCTTAAAAGGAATATAAATCTTGGTTTAGATCTTCAAGGTGGGTCTTATCTTTTGTTAGAAATTGATAATAAGCCTGTTATTGAGCAAAAACTTCAAAATTTAACGATCACTTTACGAGATTATTTTAAAGGAAAAAATATAAAGTTAGTAAATTTTATACTTCAAAATGAAAAAATTCTATTTAAAGTTAATGAGAAGGATAAACAAAAAGTCCTAGATATATTTAATGATAAAGAAAGTGAAATAAATCCTTATTACGAAAGATTTAAATCACACCAACTAGAAATAACTGAAGAGAATGATTTTTTAAGTGTGATTTTTTCTAAGCAAGGTTTAGTAAAGCTTAAAACATCTTCACAGGAACAGGCTCTCGAAATAGTAAGAAGGAGAATAGATGAAGTCGGAACAAATGAACCTAATATTCTCAAGAGAGGAAATGACAGAATATTGGTAGAACTTCCTGGCCTTGATGATCCTATGAGAATAAAAACTTTATTAGGAAAAACCGCTAATCTTACATTTAGATTTGTTTCTAATAACAATGAAGATTCATTTGGTAATGAAAAATTAAATTATGAAGATGAAGAAGGGTCAGAATTTGTTAGCAAAAGAATAATACTTAGTGGAGATAATTTACTTGACGCTCAACCAAGAATGGATAGCGATACAAATGAAACAGTCGTAACATTTAGTTTAGATAGAGTAGGGGCAAAAAGATTTGGTAAAGCAACCTCAAAAGGGATCGGTAGACAATTAGCTATAATTCTTGATGGAAAGATTATTAGTGCTCCAGTTATTCAGGACACAATAGCTGGTGGTTCTGGACAAATTACCGGAGGATTTACATTTCAGTCAGCGACTGATTTAGCTCTTTTGCTAAGATCTGGGGCATTACCGGCACCGTTAAATATTATTGAAGAAAGGACAGTTGGTCCGGGTCTAGGTCAAGATTCGATAGATGCTGGTATAATAGCTTTAATTATAGGTTTCATTTTAGTTATAGTTTTTATAATTGTTAAGTATAAAATTTTTGGAATAATTACAAATACGGCTTTAATAATTAATTTACTTCTTTTAGTGGGTGTTCTCACATTATTTGAAGCAACTTTAACATTACCAGGTATAGCAGGGATAATTTTGACTGTTGGTATGGCTGTAGATGCGAACGTGTTAATTTTTGAGCGTATAAGAGAAGAACTTAAAAATGAGAAAAATAGATTGATTGCTTTCGATAGTGGTTACTCTAAATCAAAGACTGCTATTCTTGATGCAAACATAACAACTTTATTAGCAGCAATTATATTATTTTTTATGGGCTCAGGTCCTATTAAAGGTTTTTCAATAACTTTGGGTGTTGGGATTTTTACAACTCTATTTTCTGTTTATTTTATCGCAAGGCTTTTGACCGTCTTGTATATTTCAAAAAATAAAAACAAAGAAATTGTTATATAAATGATAGCTTTTAATAAATACTATAACCAATTTAACATATTATCTATATCATTAGTTGTTATTTCTTTATTATTTTTAATATTTAAGGGATTAAATTTTGGAATTGATTTTAAAGGAGGTATTTTAATTGAACTTAGGTCTACAGACTCAAAAGTTAATGTATCAACCTTAAGAGATAGATTTAATCAAATGGATTTAGGAGATGTTTCAGTAAAAAAATTTGGTAATGAAACTGACTATTTAATTAAGTTTGAAAACAAAGATAATAAAAAGAATATTATTGAAGACATTAAAAAAAATTTAGATAAATCATTTGGAAATAATATAGATTTTAGAAGAGTTGAGAATGTTGGCCCTAAAGTAAGTGCTGAATTATTAAAGTCAGGTGTAATTGCTATTTCGGTAGCATTAGCTCTTATGCTAATCTATATTTGGATAAGATTTGAATGGCAATTTAGTCTTGGTGCTATTTGTGCATTATTTCATGATGTAATTGTTACGCTGGGTCTGTTTTCGTTACTAGGTTTGGAAATAAATTTATCAATAATAGCTGCTGTTTTAACAATAGTTGGTTATTCAATGAATGATACAGTAGTTATTTTTGATCGTGTTCGTGAAAATTTAAGAAAATATGCTGATATTAAAATATTTGAATTAACTAATATCTCAATTAATGAAACTTTATCAAGAACCTTAATCACATCAATAACGACACTTTTAGCATTAGTCTCAATTTTTATTTTTGGTGGAGAAATTTTAAAAGGTTTCTCATTGGCTATGATTTTTGGTGTTATTTTTGGAACTTATTCGTCAATCTATATAGCGAATACAATTCTCGTAAGACTAAATGTTTCTCAAAAAACTATTTTAAAAGATGAAGAAAAAAATTAATACAAATTTTGCGCTATAACCATTGTAAATAGCATAGGTATTGATAGTAAGGTATTTGTTCTTGATGTTAACATTGCTATTCTTGCGGATTTAGTTTTAATTTCTTGTTCACACTCCACTATGCCCAATGCTCTTTTTTGATTCGGCCATATTATAAACCATACATTAAAAGCCATAATAACCCCTAGCCACATTCCGATCCCAATTACTGTATGTTTTGGAATACCAGAAGAAATACTCAATGTCATTGCATCATACAAGTAACCATTTAAAAGAGCCAAAATAGATCCAGATAAAATAGTAAGAAGAGCAGCCCAACGGAAATAAAATAAGGCAGCTGGGGCGATAACTTTACTTATAGCAGGTTTTTGTTCATCTGGAATTTGCGACATATTAGGAATTTGAATAAAATTAAAGTACCATAATAAACCAATCCACATAATTGCAACACTTACGTGTAAAAATCTGCATATAGAACTCCAGAAAAGAGTATCAAAAACAAAACCCCCATTAAAAAAAAATAAAACTAAAAACAATAATATTGTTAAAGCGAAAGAAAAATGGATAGTTTTTGATAAGGATGATAATATCTTAATCATAAAATAAAATTTTATTTAAATAAAAAATAAATTATATTATAAATAATATATTTTTCAAACTGAGTTAGATAATATGGAATTTACATTACCAAAACTAGATTACGCAAATAATGCATTATCTCCTATAATGTCTGAAGAAACATTAGATTTACATCATGGCAAACATCATCAAACCTATATTACGAATTTAAATAACTTTATAAAAGATACAGATATGGCGAATAAGTCATTAGAGGATATAATTTTGGCAAGCTCAAAAGATAATTCAAAATCGGGAATATTTAATAATGCAAGTCAACATTGGAACCATAATTTATTTTGGAAATGTATGAAATCTAAAGGAGGTGGAAATATGCCGCCGAAATTAGAAAAAAGGATAGTATCTGATTTTGGAAATATCGATAATTTCAAGAAGGATTTTAAGCAAGCGGGGATCACTCAGTTTGGTTCTGGTTGGTGTTGGTTATCGATAAACAATGACAAACTTGTCGTAACAAAAACTGCTAATGCAGCCAACCCCTTAATTGACAATATGATACCAATTTTGGGATGTGATGTATGGGAACACTCTTATTATATTGATTATAGAAATCGAAGACCAGAATATTTGGACAAATTTTTAGACAGTTTGGTTAATTGGGAGTTTGTCGACTCTTTACTTGATTGATTAAGTATTTATCTCTTTTGATTTTCTAGCATGTATAAAAGATTTTATACATTGAAACGTAAAAAAGGAACCTGTCAACAACATCATTAGTTTTGAAATATCAGCCCAAATATTTTCAAAAGCACTACCTGTTAGTAGTGATCTTACAAAATCTAAACCTCCAAAAAAAATAATCAGTCCAAAAAGAACTACTATATGCATAAATATTTTTTTCTTGGCTTCAAATTTAATTGCTAGATAAGAAAAAATTAAAATGGGTAGACCTAAAAAGGATGGAATATATGAAGTAAAGGAGCCAGATTTACTTATTAAGCTAACTATAATTCCCCATATAACTAAAAATAGTCCATAACAAATTGAAAGATTTTCCATAGTCAACCCCATAGCCTTAAAATCTTTGTTTGTTTGATCTAGATCATTGTTCATTTTGGCATTTATAATTAATTTAGTTGATAAGTAAAGGTTTAAGGAATTTTCCAGTATAACTCTGATCAATTTTACAAATATCTTCTGGTTTTCCCTCTGCAATAATTTTTCCACCTTTAACTCCACCTTCGGGGCCCATATCAACTATGTAATCCGCTGTTTTTATAACATCAAGATTATGTTCAATTACTACTACTGTATTTCCAAGAGCAACAAATGTATGCAAAATTTCTAATAGCTTTTTTATGTCATGTTGATGTAAACCAGTTGTTGGCTCATCAAGTATATACATTGTACGTCCAGTTGATCTTTTGGATAATTCTTTTGCAAGCTTTATTCTTTGAGCTTCTCCACCAGAGAGAGTGGTGGCTTGTTGTCCAATTTTTATATAACCTAATCCAACTTTTTTAAGAGTAAGTAATTTAGTCTTGATATTTGTTATATTTTCGAAATATTCACATCCTTCATCAACCGTCATATTCAAAACATCCGCAATACTTTTATCTTTAAACTTTATTTCTAAAGTCTCACGATTATATCTTGTACCTTTACATTCATCACATTGAATATATACATCAGGGAGAAAGTGCATTTCATATGTAATAACTCCATCACCTTCACAAGCTTCACATCTTCCACCCTTAACATTAAAAGAAAATCTACCTGGTTTGTAACCTCTCGATTTAGATTCAGGTAGAGATGTAAACCAATCTCTTATTGGTCCAAAAGCACCAGTGTACGTTGCTGGATTTGATCTTGGAGTACGACCTATAGGTGATTGATCAATATCAATAACTTTATCTATTAATTCCGTTCCTTTAAAGTTTTTAAATGGTTTGGGAATTTTTCTAGATTTATTATTATTTAAAGTTAGGTTAAGGGCATTATAAAGCGTTTGTAAAACTAATGTAGACTTTCCACTTCCAGATACTCCAGTCACACATGTTAAATTTCCTAGAGGTATCTTTAAATTTACGTTATCTAAATTATTTCCTGTAGCACCAGTAATTTCTAAAAATCTTCCATTTTTTGCCAACCTTCTTTTTGGTGGAACTATTATTTTGAATTTATTTGATAAATATTTTCCAGTAATACTATCTTTGTTTTGACCTATTTCTTTAAAAGTTCCTTGTGCTACAACTTGTCCACCATTATTACCGGCTTCGGGACCAAGATCGATGATGTGATCGGCGTTCTCCATTGTCTCTGTATCATGTTCAACAACAATAACAGTGTTTCCTAAATCCCTTAATCGTTTTAAGGCATTAATTAATTTTACATTATCTTTTTGATGAAGACCTATAGAAGGTTCATCTAAAACATAGAGTACACCTGTTAAACCCGATCCTATTTGTGATGCAAGTCTTATCCTCTGTGACTCACCACCCGATAATGTTCCTGACTCTCTTGATAGAGTTAAGTAATCAAGTCCAACATTTAATAAAAAATCTAATCTTTCATTTATTTCTTTTAAAATATGTTCAGCAATTTTAAATTGTTTTTTATTCAGGTTTGTCTGAAGTTCTTTAAACCATTTTGAGGCTTCTAAAATTGATTTTTCGGTTACCTCACTGATATGTAAACCATCTATTTTTACACATAGAGCCTCATCCTTTAGTCTATGACCATTACATCTTTCACATTTAGTATCTGATTGATATTGGGATATCTCCTCTCTTTTCCAATCACTATCAGTTTCTAAATAACGACGCTCAAGATTATTTATAACACCCTCAAACGATTTCTTATGTGAATATTTTTCATATCCATCATCGTAAGTAAATTTTATTTCTTCGTCATCAGAACCATAAAGAATTATGTCTCTTATTTTTTTCGGTAATTTATTCCATCTTTCATTGAGAGAAAAATTGTAGTGTTTTGCGAGAGAAGAGAGAGTTTGGGCATAATATAAAGTAGTAGTTTTTGCCCATGGTTCGATTGCACCGTCAATAATAGATTTTTTTTCATTTGGTATAACTAAGTTAGGGTCGACATTAAGTTTTATACCTATACCCTCACATTCTTCACAGGCACCAAACGGACTATTAAAAGAAAATAATCTTGGTTCAATTTCCTCGATAGTAAATCCACTTTCAGGACAAGCAAATTTAGTTGAGAAGATTAATCTCTCTAATTTTCTAAATTTTTTGGGTAAAGTTTCATTTTCATATTCAACGAAAACAAGACCATTTGCTAAATTTATTGATGTTTCAATTCCCTCTGCTAACCGATTACCTAAAGATGAATTTAGTATAATCCTATCAACTAAGACATATATATCGTGCTTTATCTTTTTATTAAGTTCAGGAACATTATCTATGTCATATAGCTTATCATCTATTTTAATTTTCCTAAATCCACGCTTTTTAAAGCCTAAAATTTCTTTTTTGTATTCACCTTTACGACCTCTAACCACTGGAGCAAATAAATAGATTGTTGATTTTTTTGGTAATTCTTTAATTTTATCTACAATTTGAGTAATTGTTTGAGAAACTATTGGTTTACCAGTGAAAGGAGAATAAGGAATTCCCGCTCTTGCATAGAGAACCCTCATATAATCATAAATTTCAGTGACTGTTGCAACAGTTGATCTGGGATTTTTTGAGGTATTTTTTTGCTCAATCGAAATGGCAGGACTCAAACCTTCAATTAAATCAACATTTGGTTTCTTCATTTTGTCTAAGAACTGACGTGCATAAGCTGATAAGCTTTCAACGTACCTTCTTTGACCTTCTGCATAAACGGTATCAAATGCTAACGAAGATTTTCCTGAGCCAGAAAGACCTGTTATAACCACAAATTTGTCTTTAGGAATTTCTAATGAAATATTTTTTAGATTGTGCTCTTTAGCCCCCTTAATAACTATCTTTTTCATCATAATTCTTATTGCTTTGATCTAATAAAATTAATATTCAGAGTAAATTGTGATATAAATCTAATTAATTAATTATACAAATATTAAAATATTATGGCTGGAAGTTTAAATAAAGTACTTTTAATTGGTCGTTTGGGCGCAGATCCTGAAATTAAACAAATGGTAAATGGAAAAAATGTTGCAAGACTTAGTCTTGCTACAAGTCAATCCTGGAAAGATAAAAATTCTGGAGAAAAAAAAGAAAAAACTGAATGGCACCGTGTGGTTGTATTTAATGAGGGTCTTGTAAATGTTGTTCAACAATATCTTAAAAAAGGAGCTCAAATTTATGTTGAGGGACATTTATCTACAAGAAAATGGAAAGACGAACAATCAGGCCAAGATAAATTTTCTACTGAGATAATTATTCAAGGATATAATTCCTCACTTACAATGTTAGGTGGAGGTAATTCCGGCGGTAGTATTGCAAATGATAATAATAAATCATTAAATAATAATGATGATATGTCTCAGATTTCTAACGAAATGGATGACGAAATTCCATTTTAGCAATTATGCAAAATTCTGAAAATCAAAACGATAAGAATATTAAGTTGATATCTATGCATGACGAGATGAGCTCGTCATATCTATCTTATGCAATGAGCGTTATTGTCAGCCGTGCTCTACCTGATATCAGAGATGGATTAAAACCTGTTCATCGAAGAATTTTATATGCAATGTACAAAGGAGGTTATGACTGGTCAAAACAATTTAGAAAATCAGCTAGAATAGTCGGTGATGTAATTGGTAAATATCACCCACATGGAGATCAATCTGTATATGACGCATTAGTCCGGATGGTGCAAGATTTTTCAATGAGTTTACCTTTGGTTGAAGGACAAGGAAATTTTGGTTCTATAGATGGAGATCCAGCAGCGGCAATGAGATATACTGAGACAAGACTTTCAAAAGTATCCCAGTTTCTTATAGATGATATTGAAAAGAACACTATTGATTTTAAAAGTAATTATGATGAAACGGAGAAAGAACCAAGCGTTCTTCCTGCTCAATATCCTAATCTTTTAGTTAACGGTGCCGGCGGTATAGCTGTTGGAATGGCAACAAGCATTCCACCTCACAATTTGGGAGAAATAATAGACGGAACTTTAGCATTAATTGAAAATAAGGACATTACTGTTAAGCAATTAATGAAATTCATACCTGGTCCTGACTTTCCAACGGGCGGGGTAATCATAGGAAAAGATATGATTAAAGAGGGTTACACTAAAGGAAGAGGGTCTTTTAAAGTCCGTGGTCAAATTTCTATTGAACAAGCAAAGAATGGTAGGGAGAGATTAGTAATAACTTCCATTCCGTATCAAGTTAATAAGTCGGTTTTAAATGAGAGAATAGCTCAATTGGTAAGAGAAAAAAAAATAGAAGGCATCAGAGATATAAGAGATGAGTCCAATAGAGAAGGGATAAGAGTATCTATAGATTTAAGAACTGGGGTTGAACCAGAAACAGTTAAAAGACAATTATACAAAAATACTCAAATAGAAAGTTCATTTGGTTTTAATACCTTAGCAATAGTTGAGGGAAAACCTATTACATGTAATTTAAAAGATTTTTTATCCCATTTTTTAAATTTTAGAGAAAGTGTAGTAATTAAAAAAACAAAATTTGATTTGAATAAAGCTGAAGAAAGAGCACATATATTGATTGGTTTATCTGTGTCAGTTGAAAATTTAGATAAAGTTATAAAAATTATAAGATCATCAAAAAATCCTGAGGAAGCAAAAAACTCACTTCTTAAAATTAAATGGAAAATAAATAAATCATTAAAGATGATAAATTTGATTGAAAACAAAACTTCTAAAGGAATGTATTCTTTATCTGAAATTCAAGTTAATTCAATTTTAGAATTAAGATTACAAAAACTAACTGCATTGGGTATCAATGAAATAGAAATTGAAATTAAAAAACTTTCTGAATTGATAAAAAAATATAAAAAAATTATTTCTTCAAAAAAAGAATTGTTAAATGTAATTAGCAATGAATTAAACGATATAAAAGAAAAATTTTCAGTTAAAAGAAGAACAGATATTATCGATGCTGTTCTAAATTATGATATTGAGGAAACTATTCAAAAAGAGTCTGTTATCATTACTGTTACTCTTCAAGGCTACATTAAAAGAGGATCTTTAAATAATATAAAACAACAAAAAAGAGGAGGAAAAGGAAAAACTGGTATTACAACAAGAAATGAAGACTCTGTTGTACAAACACTATCGGTTAACACCCATACTTCTGTTTTATTTTTTTCTACTGAAGGTCTTGTTTATAGAATTAAAGCTTGGAAAATACCGGTTGGATCTTCATCTTCTAAAGGAAAATCCTTATTCAACATTTTACCTCTCAAAAGTCATCAATCTATAAGTTCTATAATGCCATTTCCTGAGGATTCTGAATTAAAGAATTACCAAATAGTATTTGCCACTGCCAATGGAAAGATAAGAAAAAATAGTTTAGAGGATTTTTCTTCAATAAATACGGCAGGCAAAATTGCAATGAAATTGGACAATAATGATAAAATTGTTGGAGTAAAGATTTGTAAAGAAGATCAAGACATAATGCTAAGCACCAAATTTGGAAAGTGTATTAGATTTGAGTCGAAAAAATTGAGAGTTTTTAAAGGTAGATCTTCAAAAGGGATTAAGGGTATTGTTTTATCACCAAATGATCAAATAGTGTCATTATCTATCATTGATAACGATAAATATAGTAAAAATGGAAAAAAGAGCAAAGATGAAAAATCAGAAATTAAAGCTAAAGAAAAATTTATTTTATCGATTACGGAAAATGGGTTTGGAAAAAAGACATTACATACCGGTTATAGGGTTACGAATAGAGGCGGTAAGGGTATAATAGGAATTGTTAATTCACCAAGAAATGGCGATATTTCCTCATCTTTTCCTGTATTTGAAGGAGATGAAATTCTTATATCAACAAACAAAGGAAGAGTCATAAGAGTAGCTGTGAAAGAGATTAGAACCACTGGCAGAAATACACAAGGTATAAGAATAATTAAATTATCAGGTGAAGAAAAAGTAGTTTCAGCAAATAAAATTGATGATAATTTGATTTAATGACTAAAATTGCAATTTATCCAGGAACCTTTGATCCAATTACTTATGGTCATATAGACGTTATTAAGAAAGGATTAAAATTATTTAATAAGATAATAGTTGCAGTTTCTGATGTTGATAATAAAAATTATTTATTTGATATTGATGAGAGAATAGAGATTGTTAAAAAAGCACTTTTTTCTGATTTAAAGCTTAGTAAAAATAAAATTAATGTAATCGCTTTTAACACATTAACAACTGATTTATGTAAAAAAAATAAAGCTAGCATTATACTAAGAGGGCTTAGAGCAGCTTCAGATTTTGAATATGAGTTTCAACTCGCTGGAATGAATAGAAAACTTAATAACAGTATAGAAACTGTTTTTTTAATGTCCGATGTTGAAAATCAAATTATTTCATCAAAATTTGTAAAAGAAATTGTTAAATTAAAAGGTAATATTAAAAAATTTACAACTAAAAGTACTATAAAAGCTTTAGAAAGAAAATATGTTTAAGATAATCTTAAAATTATTTTTTTTATTTTTTGTATTAATTAATCAATCAATATCGGAGGAAAATATAATGATCTTAAAACTTAAAGATGGTGATGTTAAAATAGAATTATTTGATGATGTTGCCCCAAATCACGTAAAACGAATTAAAGAATTAGCATCAGCTGGTAAATATGATGGAGTTGTCTTTCATAGAGTAATAGATGGTTTTATGGCACAAACAGGAGATGTAAAGTTTGGAAACTCAAATTCTAAAGATTTTAATTTAAGTATGGCTGGAATGGGTGGGTCAGATTTACCTGACCTAAATCAAGAATTTAGTAATCTTCCACATGATAGAGGAACTTTATCAATGGCTAGATCATCAAACCCAAACAGTGCCAATAGTCAGTTTTTTATATGTTTTAAACCAGCACCTTTTCTAGATAAGCAATATACAGTTTTTGGAAAAGTTGTTGAAGGTATGGAATTTGTAGACAAAATTAAAAGAGGAGATGAAAATAATAATGGGGCGGTAAGTGATCCAGATAAGATTATAAGTTTTAAATAGTCATAATTTTTAAATGGATATCAAAAAATTTGCTTTTGAGGTTTCCAAAACTGATGGTTATGCTAGAGAGGGTAAAATAAGAACACATAGAGGTGATATTCATACCCCAGCTTTTATGCCTGTTGGTACGCAAGCAACAGTTAAAGCTTGCACAATTAACGATATTAAGAAAACTAATTCAGAAATAATTCTGTCAAATACATATCATTTAATGATTAGACCTGGTGTAGATAGAATTGAAAGAGTAGGCGGATTACATAAATTTATGAATTGTGATCTACCTATACTTACAGACTCAGGAGGTTTTCAAGTTATGTCTCTCTCAAAATTAAACAAAATTGACCGGGAAAAAGGGGCAATCTTTAATTCACATATAGATGGAAAAAAATTTATTCTAAGTCCGGAAAGAAGTATTGAAATTCAACTAGCTCTTAATTCAGATATTTGTATGATTATGGATGAATGTCCTAAAAATACGAAAGATTATGATTTAATAAATAGTTCTATGAATTTATCTTTATATTGGGCTGAAAGATCAAAAAAAGCATTTGGTTCAAATCCTCACAAGGCATTATTTGGAATTATCCAAGGTGGATTATTTGAGGATTTAAGAGAACAATCTTTGAAAAAACTAATAGAGATAGAATTTGATGGATATGCCGTTGGTGGATTAGCTGTAGGCGAGACACAAAAAGAAATGTTTGGGGTATTAGATGGTTTAAGAGATATTCTTCCACATGAAAAACCTCATTATCTAATGGGTGTTGGTACTCCATCCGATATCTTGGGCGCTGTAATGAGAGGTATAGATATGTTTGATTGTGTTTTACCAACAAGATCTGGAAGAACTGGTTTGGCTTTTACATGGAATGGAAGAGTTAATATTAGAAATAGCAAATATCAAAACGATGATTCTCCTCTTGATCCAACAGTCAAAAATCTTGATTTAAATAAATACTCTAAAAGCTACTTAAATCATTTGTTTAATACAAATGAAATTCTTGGTTCAATGTTATTGACTCTACATAATATTAACTTCTATCAAGAATTAATGTCATCAATAAGGAAAAATATCCGCAATGGCACATTTAAGGAATTTCATGATAAATATATAGATAAGTTGTAGTTAATTAACTTTTTTGTCTCACAAATTGCCATTTGAATTATTCTTATAAATATGTATATACAGTCTCAAACGATATTTTATTTGGGCCGTTAGCTCAGTTGGTAGAGCAATTCCCTTTTAAGGAATGGGTCGATGGTTCGAGTCCATCACGGCTCACCATATCTTAGGAAATCTTAAGTGGTGGGTACTCTAAAAGTATTTGATTTGTCCACTCATTGATTTTTTTAATTCTATTTTCAGCTGATGGATGTGTACTCATAAATTCTGGTGGTGTTTGACCCTTGTTATATTCTTTCATTCTTTCCCAAATTTTTGGAGTTTCCCTGATATCATAACCAGATAAAGACGAAAAAATCATACCAAGATAATCAGCTTCACTCTCTTGTTTTCTATTAAAAGGGTTCATTATTCCTAATTGAGATAATAATCCTACTGTATCCATGCCAGTAGTTCTATTAATATCAGATAAAATGCCTCCACTTGCAATATCTATAATTTTTGTACCTACATTTAATAATGTTCCTCTACTTGCTCTCTCTACTGAATGTTTTGCTACAGCGTGGGCAATTTCATGTCCCATTACAGCGGCTAAACCATTCTTATTTTTGGTAACATCTAATATACCTGTGTAAACTGCAATTTTTCCACCTGGCATACACCACGCGTTTCTAATTTTTTTATTCTCAATTAATATATATTCCCAATCAAAATATTTTGTAGGATCATCTAATTTAGATTGATAAAAATATTCACTAATTGAATTTTCCATATTTTGTCCAATATCTTTTATTAAATTGAGTGTTTTGGTATCTTTGCTTAATTTTTCTTGTTTCTTAACTTTTTCATAGATCTTTGCTGCTTGGGCATTGAGTTTTGCTTCAGGAATTATACTTAATTGTTTTCTTTCAGTAATGGGCGCTGATGCACAGGAATTGAGAATAAAACCGCCACAACTACAGCCAACATATGATAAAAATTTTCTTCTATTCATTTTTCTTTAACATTGATATTATATTTATGCATGAATCTAAATAACAAAATTTTATTAGTGTTATTTATAATTGCAATTGTTTTTGTTATTTATTCAAGTTTTAATTAATTATGTCAAAAAATAAAAAGAAAAAATCAATAACTTTACTTTTAAGAAACTATTTTATTACGGGAGTAGTTGTTCTTATTCCGATAGGATTTACCTTATACCTTAGTAAAGTTCTAATTGGTCTTTCTTCTAAAATTTTACCTGAAAATATTAACCCAAATAGTTATTTACCATACGAAATTCCAGGTATAGAAATTTTAATCTCACTTATATTCATAACTATTGTTGGAGGTTTATCTTTATCGTTTTTAGGAAAAAGAATTTTAAAACTTATTGACGATCTTTTTAAAAGAATTCCATTTTTAAGAACCATTTATTCTGCTATAGTTCAAATGACAGAAACATTTTCAAAAAAAGATAACGATAAAAAAAGCGTAGTTTTGATTGAATATCCTAGAAAAGGTGTATGGGCTGTAGGTTTTGCAACAAAAGAAAATACTGGTGAAATGGCAAAAAAAACTAACAAAAAATTAATTAATGTTTTTGTACCGACAACCCCAAATCCAACAAGTGGATTTTTATTAATGTTTCCAATAGAGGACGTAATCTATCTAAATATGACTTTTGAGGAAGCGTCCAAATTTATTGTTTCTGCTGGAACCTCTTCAGGTAAAAATTAGGCAATATCATTTATAATATCTGCTCGGTCATATAACTTAATTAATGGTTTGAATTTCCCTATGTCTTCTTTTTCATTTTCTATTCTTTTAATTTCTTTTTCTGCTAAAATAAAAAGGTCCTGATTATGTATTGGATCAGCTAGTTTAAAGTTTTTAATACCACTTTGTTTAAAACCAAGAATATCTCCAAAACCTCTTAACTTCATATCCTCCTCAGATATTTCAAATCCATCATTTGAGTTTTTTAATATGTTGATTCTTTTTTTAGCGTTATCGCTCAAATTCGACTTAAACATTAATATACATGAAGACTCCTTGTTGCCTCTTCCCACTCTTCCTCTAAGTTGATGTAATTGAGATAAACCGAATTTATTTGCATTTTCTATTATAATTACATTTGCATTAGGAAAATCTATACCAACTTCAATGATTGTAGTTGAAACTAAAATCTTAAATTCATTTTTTAAAAATTTGTTTAGGATTTTTTCTTTCTCCTCAATCGTTGTTTTTCCATGAAGTAAATAAACCTCATTAGGAAATATTTTTTTTAAATATTCAGATTTTTTAACTGCTGAAGAATGATCAATTTTTTTAGACTCTTCTATAAGAGGGCATACCCAAAAAATTTGATTTCCAAGTCGTATTTCTTTCTTAATGAATTTAATAACATCCTCAATCTTACTCTGAATTTTACTATAAGTTTTAACAGGCTTTCGGCTATTCGGTTTTTCTCGTATAATTGAAAGATCCATATCTCCGTAAATAGTCATTGTTAAAGTACGTGGTATTGGTGTTGCTGTCATTAAAAGAACATCACAATCTTTTCCAGCTTTATCAGATAGTTTTTTTCTTTGACTAACCCCAAATTTATGCTGTTCATCAATTATTATTAAACCTAGTTTTTTGAATTCTACTTTTTTTTGAAATAAGGCATGTGTTCCAAAAACAATATCAATCTCTTTTTTAATAAGTTTATCTAAAATTTTTTTTTTATCTTTGTATGATGATTTTCCAGAGAGTAACTCTATTTTAATAATTTTTGGAAATATTTTTTTTGCTAATAAAAAATGCTGTCTTGCTAATATTTCGGTAGGAGCCATTACTGCTACTTGAAAATTAGAACTGATGGTATTGAATGCAGATAATAACGCTACTATTGTTTTGCCACTACCAACATCACCCTGAAGTAATCTAAACATCTTGTTATCTGAGCACAAATCATCGTTAATCTCATTTAATGTTTTGGTTTGATCACTAGTTAAGGAAAAATCTAACTTGGATATTATTTCACTTTGTTTTTTAGTATCAAATTTTTTCTTTGTTTTTTTTATTTTCTTGATTTTTTTTCTAATTTCTGAATTTACCAAAAAAGTTGAAAAAATTTCATCAAAAGCAAGTCTTTGATAAAAGTTTTCTTTATATTTACCAATATTTTCAGGTACATGTAGCTTTTTGATTGAGTCATTCCATCCAATGTTGTCAAATTTTTTTAATATGTTTTTTGAGTGCCATTCATCAATTTTAGGCAAATTTTTAATTATTTGTAACATTATTTTATTATAAACTTTTTCACTAATACCATCAGTCAATGAATAACTATTATGTTTTTGTTTTATAATTGAGGAGTCTTCTGACACATATTTTGGATTTGTTAATTGGTATTTGTTCCTAAAATATTTAATTTTCCCACTGATTGTTACTTCTTTTCCAATGGGTAATATCTTTTTTATATATCCCTCGTAGCTATTAAAAAAAACACAATCTATATTACCAGTTTCATCTTTACATAAAACACGATTTGGTAAGTTTCTTACCCTGGGAAATGAATATTTTTGAGGGATTATCGTTATAGTTTGTACTTCATCTATTTTTAAATCTTTAATTTTCGAAGATAAACTTCGATCTGTATAGGATTTTGGTAATTTCCATAATAGATCGAAAATAGTATTAATTTTTTTCTTTTTTAATAAATTTGATGTCTTTACTCCTACACCTTTTAGAGAACTTAGATCAGACAATAAATATTCATAATTTCTTTTAATATCCATAAACTAATATTATATTCTTATTATGACCACTGATATAGAACAAATAAAAAAAAAAATAATTTACAGATCAAATTATCGTGGCACTAAAGAAATGGATAAACTATTAGGAGCTTTCACCAATAAATACTTAAATGAATTAGATTTTAGTGACTTAAATGAATTATTAAAGCTCTTAGAAGTAGATGATAACAATCTTTATAATTTTTATAATGGTTTAAAAACCGATTTAGAATTTGAAAACAATAAAATTAACAACTTATTTAAAAATTTTAAATATTTATAATTTTGATGGCGGAGAGACTGGGATTCGAACCCAGGAAAGAGTTGCCCCTTTGCCGGTTTTCAAGACCGGTGCTTTCAACCGCTCAGCCATCTCTCCGTGTAGAAGCTTTTATAATTAAAAATATTTAATTCAACAATAAAATAGTCTAATTAGTCTTGATATTTTGTTCATTTAATTAGTATGAAAAATAATTTTAACAAAGGTTTGATTTTAACTTCACTGGGTTCATTTTGGTGGGGATTTATTGGGGTTATATATTTTGAGTCCGTATCTTTTATCGGTCATACTGAATTAGTTGTTCATAGATGTTTGTGGACTGCAATCATGTTAATTTTTACCACAACTTTTTTGTCTAAATGGCAAATGTTCCTAAAAGAAATAAAAGATAGAAAAAAATTAATCGCACTATTTTTATCTGGTTTTTTAATTTTTGTTAATTGGTCTATATGGATTTATGCCGTAGCATCCGAAAGAATTATAGATGCCAGTTTCGGATATTTCATTATGCCAATAATCAGTGTTCTATTAGGATATATTTTTTTTAAAGAAAAACTTAATAAAAAAAGAATTTTCTCAGTCCTTTTAGTTTTAATATCAATTATAATATTAATCTTATTTAATCTTAAATCTTTACCTTGGGTTGGTCTTGTCGTAGCCTTTAGTTGGGCATTTTATAATTTAGTAAGAAAAAAAATTGAAATAGATACTGACATTGGATTATTAATTGAAAGCTTGTATATTTTTCCATTTGCTCTTGTTGCATTTTATATTATTGCAAATAACAATTTTAATGATTTTAGTTTAAATAACCCAGGACTAAGTCTGTATCTACTTTTAGCTGGTCCAATGACTGTGATTCCTTTGTTCCTTTATGTAAGAGGTGTTGAGTTAATTGGTTTGGGTCCAACTGGAATGATTTTTTACATCACCCCAACTTTACAGTTCATTTTAGGTTATTTTTATTATGGGGAGGATTTTTCATTAGTTAAATTTCTAAGTTTTATTATCATTTGGATTGCTGTAATTATATATTTAAACGATTTATATGAACAAAATTAAGATTTTTCTTTTTATTCTATTTTTTTTTCATTCTAACTCTTTTGCTAATGAAATTCAAAGTTTTGAAAATTGGAAAAAAAACTTTAAGCAAAGAGCCTTAGCCAATAATATTTCCGAACAAACTTTTGATCTTGTGATGACTGATGCTAAGTTTCTATCAAATGTAATAAAATACGATAGATATCAGCCTGAATTTTACGAAGATACCAAGACTTATATTTCAAAAAGAGCGTCTTCGAAAAAATTGAGTAAAGGTGTTGACTTTTATTCAAATAATAAAGAGCTGATTAATGTTGTTGAAAATAAGTTTGAGATTGAAAAAGAACTTTTACTATCATTAATGGGAATAGAAACAAACTATGGAACTTATGTTGGTAAAATGGATATTATTTCTTCACTAGCAACATTAAGCTACGATAAGCGAAGATCTGAGTTTTTTACTAAAGAACTTTTAATTTTACTTAAGTTAATAGATGAAAATCAAATAGATTATAAATCTTTATACGGTTCATGGGCAGGAGCATTTGGTTTTTTTCAGTTCATGCCCTCAACTATAAAAAATCATGCTATCGATTTTAATACTGACAATCATATAAACTTAAAAAATTCCCATGATGCTTACGCGTCTGCAGCAAACTATCTAAAAAAGATCGGTTGGAAAAAAAATTCTCCTTGCTTTTACCGGATAGATCTTAAAAAAAACACACCAAAGAAATATTTAAATGTTTCTGCTAAAAAACTTCATAATAAAAAAAGATTAAGTTTTTTTAAAAAATATATAGAAAATTATGATGAACTAAGTTTTTTAAAATCTAACTATAATGTTGCAATAATTACTCCTGACAAAGATATTATCCCAGGCGCAGACACTTTAAACCCTGCTTATATTGTGTTTGACAATTATGAAATAATTCTTCAATGGAATAGATCTTTGAGATTTGCTTTAGCTGTTTGCACCTTAAAGGATAAATTTAAAAATGAACTATAAAATTTTACTTATATTACTCTCCTTTTTTTTGATTGGTTGTGTCCAAGTCCCCAAACAATTAGATAAGACCGAAATAAAATTAGAAAAAAAATATGCAAATAGTGGATTTGCTTTAATTTTTGACGAAAGTTTAGATAAAATAAAGAAATTAGATGATAGATCATTAATGATTTATCACAAATCCCTAAAAAGAAAATCAACTGTAAAGATTACAAATCCAAAAAATGGCAAGTCTTTGATTGCAGAAGTGAAATCTAATAATCAAAAATTTTCAGATTTTTATAATTCTGTTATATCTAAAAGAATAGCTGAAGATTTGGATCTTGATTTTAATGAACCACTACTAAGAATAACATTAGTCTCAAGAAATTCTGCTTTTATTGCAAAAAAAAGTAAGACATTCGATGAAGAAAAAAAAGTTGCTGAAAAAGCACCAGTTGATGGTATTCAAATAAAAGATCTAAATTCAACTCCTAAGAAGAAAAAGAAAAATAAAAAACCTAAATTTTCCTATTCGATAAAACTAGCTGATTTTTATTATAAAAGTTCAGCAAAAACTATGATTTCACGAATTAAAAATGAAACAAATATTAAAAATTCTAAAATACAACAACTTTCTAAAACAAAATTTAGAGTACTAATAGGCCCCTTTAATGATATAAAAAGTTTAAAAGAGTCCTACGAAAAACTTAGGCCAATGAATTTTGAAAATTTAGAAATACTTAATAATGTTTAAAAAAATTTTTATAATTAATTTAACAATATTATTTCTTTCGAGTTACTTGAATGCAAATATTCAAATAAAGGCAAGAACTGCTATCTTACAAGATTTTTTGTCTGGAGAGATACTTTATGAAAAAGATCCTGATAGATCAATTTATCCAGCTTCGATGACTAAAATTATGACATCTATAATCGCTTTTGATTTAATTAAGTCCGGTGATTTAAATTTAGAGGATAAATTTATAATATCAGAAAAAGCATGGAGATTATCTACCGCTGGATACTCCTCAATGTTTATAATGGTTGGTGATGAAGTTACTGTAGAAAATTTACTTAGAGGGATTATTGTTGCTTCTGGAAACGATGCATGCATTGCTTTAGCAGAAGGTATTGCAGGAACAGAGGAGGAATTTGCAATTCTGATGACAATGAAGGCCAAGGAATTAGGTATGGAAAATACAAACTTTACTAATTCATCAGGAATTAACGATCCAGATAATTACTCAACTGTCAGTGATATTCTTATAATGTCTAATTACCTTATCAAAGAACACCCTAATTATTATAAACTTTTTAGTGAGAAAGAGTTCACTTGGGATAGGACAGGTGGTGAACCCATAACTCAGGGAAACCGTAATCCACTTCTTTATAAAAACCTTGGAGCGGATGGAATCAAAACTGGATACTTGGCGGTTGAAAAATATTCTCTAGCCTCCTCATTAGAAAAAAATGGTCGAAGATTAATAGCTGTTGGAAGTGGATTTGAAACTAAAAACAGTAGATCAAGAGAGAGTACTAAGTTGTTAACTTATGGCATTACAAATTTTGATCTCATTGAAATAGCTAAAGCAAAAAAACCTTTAGACAAAGTTGATGTGTGGTTGGGAAAAGAAAAAGAGGTAAATGTATATGTAAATGAGGACATATATAAAACTATTAAAAAAGCCCAAAAAAGATTACTAAAAGTATCAATTAACTATAAGGGACCAGTTGAAGCACCAATTAAAAAAAATCAAATCATTGGAAAATTAAATATTTCCTATAATGAAAATATAATTGGTGAATATGATTTGCTAGCGGGTAGTGATGTTAAAAAAGTTAATATGTTTTCAAGACTTATGAAGTCTATTAATTATTTGATTTGGGGTGATGTCTAATAAGCCTGTTATTGTTTTTGAAGGTATTGAATGTAGTGGAAAATCTCTTCATATTAGGAATGTATGTAATTTTTTTAAAAAAAAAAAGATTCCATATATATGTTTAAGGGAACCTGGTGGCAGTAGAAATTCAGAGATTATTAGAAAATTAATTCTTAATAAAAAATCGAATTTTAATCGAAATACTGATTTATTTTTATACTCAGCATCAAGAAGCGAAAATATACAAAAATTAAAAAAATTTCATAAAAAAAAAATTATACTTATAGATAGATTTACTGACTCTACTGTAGCTTATCAACATTTCGGGTTAGGTGTTGACTTAAATCTAATTAATAAAATTCATAGTGCGATACTAAATGATTTTAAAATTGATTTTACATTCTTAAATATTGTAAATATCAAAAACATGTTATCAAGATTAAGAAAAAGAGATAAATTGAATAGATATGATAAATTTAGTAGCAAATTTTATCAAAAGGTACAAAAAGGTTATTTAAAAATTGCAAGAAATAAAAAAAATAAATACTTAATAGTTGATTCAAATCTAGAATTAAAAAGAAATAAAGAAATTATAATTAGAAAGATTAATGATCTTATTAAATGAAACTAAATCCTTCAAATCAATTAGAATTATTTATTCACGGAAAAGAATTAAAAAAATTTATATCTTTATATAAAGAAAATAAACTCCCAAATAAGATTTTATTAAATGGCCGAAAGGGTATAGGTAAATGCACTTTGGCTTATCACTTAATCAATTCTATTCTTTCTGAAAATGAGGATTTTGCGTATAATTTTAAAGATTTCAAAATTGATGAGAGAAATAAATCTTTCAAATTAATTAAAAATGGTTCAAGTCCAAACTTTTCTTTGGTTGACGTTAAAATAGATAAAAAAGTTGTGAACATAGATCAAATAAGGAGTCTGATAAAAGATTTAAAAAAGTCCTCTTTTAATGAAAAACCTAAATTTGTTTTAATTGATGATAGTGAATATTTAAATAAAAATAGCATAAATGCCCTATTAAAAGATATTGAAGAACCAAATATTGGTGTTTATTTTATACTCATTCAAAATCAAAAAAAATTATTAAATACATTAACCTCTAGATTTGTGAAATTTAACATCCATTTAAGTAATAATGAATCATTGTATACAATAAATAAACTAGTAAATAATAATATTCACAATCTGGTTAATAATGAATTTATTAATTATTATTTTTCACCAGGTAATATTTATAAGATGATAGATTTTAGTAACAATAATAATATAGATTTTAAAGATACAAAACTTAGAGATTTTATTAATATTTTGATAAATAATAATCACTTTAAGAAAGACTCAAATCTTAAATATCTTTTCTATGAAATGTTAGAAAATTTATTAAAACAAAAAACAAAATCATTGAATTTAGATCATTACAATTATTTTATTAAAAAAATAGATATGATTAATAAATATAATCTTGATGAGGAATCATTATTTATTGAGTTAAGCGATAAAATATTAAATGGGTAAAACATTTTATATAACTACTCCAATTTATTACCCTTCGGCAAAGCCCCACATGGGACATGCTTACTCAAGTATAATAGCGGATTTTTTTGCTAGATTTAAAAAAATTGATGGTTATGAAGTGTTCTTTCTTACTGGTACTGATGAACACGGTTTAAAAATTCAGAGGGCCGCTGAGAAAAAAAAAGTTGATCCATTGAGATTTTGTGACGAAATAAGTGAAACATTTAGAAATTTATCGAAAACATTAAATCTTACAAATAATGATTTTATACGTACAACAGAAGCTCGTCACAAAAAATCTGTACAACATTTATGGGATGAGTTGTTAAAAAATGATGATATCTATTTATCAAAATATTCTGGATGGTATTCAGTATCAGATGAGTCTTTTTACGACGAGAACGAAATTGAGGAAATAGATAACAAAAAAATTGCTATTTCATCAAAATCAGCTGTTGAATGGGTTGATGAAGAATCATATTTTTTTAGATTATCTAAATGGGAAAAGCCACTTTTAGATTTCTATGAAAAAAATCCAAATTTTATTTTGCCTGCCTCAAGGAAAAATGAGGTGATTAGTTTTGTGAAAAGTGGACTAAAAGATTTATCGGTTAGTAGAAAGAGTTTTTCCTGGGGTATTAAAGTCCCAAATGATGAAAAGCACGTTATATATGTATGGTTAGATGCTTTAACAAATTATATTAGTGCATTGAATTATCCAAACAAAAATGATGATTTATATAAAAAATTCTGGCCTGCTTCAATTCATTTAATTGGAAAAGACATATTAAGATTTCATGCAATATATTGGCCTGCTTTTCTTTTAGCTGCAAAAATAGATCCTCCAAAAAAAGTATATGGTCATGGATGGATACTCTCTAACGAAGAAAAAATGTCTAAATCAAAAGGTAATATCCTAGATCCATTAGAAATAATAAAACAATATGGACTTGATCCCTTGAGATATTATCTAATAAAAGAAGTCTCTTTTGGTAATGATGGAAATATTTCACAGGAAAGACTGGAAGATTGTATCAATAGTGATTTAGCAAATAATTTTGGTAATTTATGTCAACGTGTTTGTACTTTTGCCATTAGAAATTGTGAAAGTAAAATTCCAAAAAAGATCCAATTTCAAAATGATGATTTAAAAATTTTAAATAAATATACTCAAAATTTAGATAAAATAAGATCTGAAATAGATAATCAAAATATTAATTATTATATTAACTATATTGTTAACCGATTATTTGATGCGAATAAATATTTTAATGATCAAGAACCATGGAAAAAAAAAGATGACATAATTAGACTTAATACTATTGTTTATACCACTCTTGAAATTGTTAGAAAAATTACTTATTTGTTATATCCAATTGTCCCTAATTCATCGTTAAAAGCTTTAGGTCTTTTTAATCTTAAGGAAAAAGATATCATTTTTGACACAATCAAAGATAATGAATTTCTAAAAAAAGGAAGTGATATAAATAAAATTGATATACTATTTAATAAAATAGAAAGAAAAAATGATTGATTCACACTGCCATTTAGATCATGAGCCATTATATAGTGATTTGAAAAATGTTATTAAAAGATCAAAAGACATTGGCATTAAGAAATTATTGACTATTTCGACATCTTTGGAAAGTTTCTCAAAAGTTAAAGATATTGTAAAAAAAGATGACATAATATTTGGTACGATTGGTATACACCCCCATGAAGCAGATAAAAATGATATAAATACAGAATTTATTATCAAAAATTTAGGTTTAAATAAAAAGATTATTGGAGTAGGTGAGACAGGGCTAGATTTTTATTACGACAATTCGGACAGAAATAAACAAATAGAAAGTTTTAAACTTCACATTGAAGCTGCTTTAAAAGCTAACATACCTTTAATTATTCATTCAAGAAATGCTGAAGAAAAAACTTTTGATATATTAAACCAACATAAAGATAAAAAACTTAAAATCTTAATGCATTGTTTCACTGGCTCTCAGAAATTTGCAGAAAAACTTTTAAACCTAAATGCCTATTTTTCAGCAAGTGGCATTATCACTTTTAAAAAATCTATTGAGTTACAAAATACATTTAAATTTCTTCCTTTAGATAAAATTTTAATTGAAACCGATAGTCCTTTTCTGGCACCAGTCCCCAATAGGGGGAAAAAAAATGAACCAGCTTTTATAGATTTTACTGCTTCAAAACTTGCAGAAATTAAAGGTATTACTAAACCAGAACTAATTAAAATTACTACAGATAATTTTAATAATCTTTTTTTTAATTAATTTAATATGAAATTTATTATTCTTGGATGTGGTAGTTCTATGGGAGTCCCTCGACCTGATGGTTTTTTTGGGAATTGTGATCCAAAAAATAAAAAAAATTACAGGACAAGATGTTCAGCTTTATTGAAATCTTCTAATCAAAATATCTTATTTGATACATCACCTGATTTACGTCAACAATTATTGAGACATAAGATTAATAAAATAGACAAAGTTTTTTATTCTCACATGCATGGTGATCAAACACATGGAATTAATGATCTTAGACCTTTTTATATTAGTAGTAAAAAACAAATTGATATTTATGCAGACAAAGATACATCAAAATATTTAAAAAGAAGTTTTTCATATATTTTTAAGAGTTATTCCAGAGAATATCCTGCCACTCTTAAATTGAATAAATTAAAAAAAAATTTTTTGATAGGTACAAATGACAAAAAATTTAATATTAGATCAATTATGGTTGAGCATGGTACTGTTAAATCAAATTGCTTTATAATAGATAAAAAAATTGCTTATATTAGTGATGTTAATAAAATTTATAAAAAAGATTATAAATATTTTGATAAATTAAAGTATTTAGTAATTGATTGTTTATGGTATAATTTTCATCCATCCCATTTTAATCTTGAAACATCCCTGCTAATGATAAAAAAATTTGCTCCAAAAAAAGCTATTCTAACAAACTTATCCCCTGTGTTAGATTATAAAAAAATTAAAAAATTTTTACCAAAAAATGTCATTCCTGCTTATGATGGTCTTACACTTAACTTATAAAATGCTTTCTATTTTATTAATTATTTTTTTGGACATTGGCTTAGTAAAAGATGCATAGGTATCTTCAATTTTACCCTGTTTATTAATTAAAATTTTGTGGAAATTCCATTTAGGTATAGCTGATTTTCCATGGTTTTCAGCTGCCCATTTAAATAATTCATGAACATTTTCACCTTTAACTTCTGTTATACTCGATAATGGGAAAGTGATATTGAAATTAACTTCACAAAATTTTTTTACTTCTTTGTTATCTTTTTTTTCTTGATTGAATGAATTAGAAGGTACACCAAGAACGATAAGTCCCTTAGACTTATATTTATCCCAAAGCTCCTGTAATTCTTCATATTGTTTTGTGAATCCACAATAGCTAGCTGTATTTACGATTAAAATTACTTTATCTTTATACTTTTCAAAATTAATTGTTTCACCAGAAATGCTTTCTATATTAAAATCAAAAAAAACTTTTTTGTAATCCCCAGCTCTTGAATTGTTAAAAAAAAATATAGACAAAGTTAAAATAATTAGTAATGTTTTTTTCATTTATTCGGTGTTAGTAATATTAAAAAATAACCAAATAAAGTGGATAAAAGTGACCCAGTTAAAACACCTATTTTCACTCCATCCATATACTGCAAATTTTCAGCAAAAGCTAAATTACCAACAAACAAACTCATTGTGAAACCAATTCCCGTAAGCACACCTACACCATAAAAGTTATACCAATTAGAGTTGTTTGGCATTTGTGCTATTTTTGTTTTAATTGAAACATAAGAAAAAACAAAAACTCCGAGTTGTTTTCCAACAAATAATCCTAATAGTATTCCAAGAGGAACCTTATCTAACAGAGAGCTGAAAGATAACCCTTCAAGTGACACACCAGCATTGGCAAAAGCAAACAAAGGCATTATACCAAAAGCTACATAGGGGCTTATTGCATGTTCAACTTTTATTAGCAAAGAAAAATCTTTCTCTTTTTTTCTATGAGGTATAGTCATTGCTAATAGGACACCTGCAATTGTAGCATGTATTCCTGAATTATGAGTAAAATCCCAAAGAAAGATACCTATAACCAAGTAGGGTAAAAATTTTTTAATGTTAAATTTATTTATTATCAATAAAACTAAAAAAGCTGTAAGCATTAAGCTAAGGTATTTTATGCTCAAATCACCAGAGTAGAATAAGGCAATAATTACTATGGCACCTAAATCATCAATTATTGCAAGTGCAGTTAAAAAAACTTTTAATGATATGGGGACTCGTTTCCCTAATAAAGAAAGAACTCCTAAAGAAAAAGCTATATCAGTAGCTGAAGGAATAGCCCATCCATTAAGCGTCTCATTATCACCAAAATTGATAAAAACGTAAAATAATGCTGGTACAAGCATACCTCCAACAGCAGCGATGATGGGAAGTAAAGCTTGTTTGATGTTGGAAAGTTCTCCTTGTAAAAATTCTCTTTTAATTTCTAAAGTTACAAAAAAAAAGAATATCGCCATTAAAGCATCATTTATCCAATGCAAGACACTTAATTTAATGCCAAAATTGTTAATCCCTAAAAATATATATTTATCCAATGTTGAAAAATACACATCTGATAAATTTGAATTACTTATGTATAATGCAATAATAGCTGCAAATAGTAAAACTAAACCACTAGCTGCTTCTAATTTAAAAAACCATTTAAAGGGTTTTGAAATATAATTAATCATTCCTGTCTAATTAAATCTTTTATAAAAAGATATATATCTATTAAAGTTTCATAAAAATTAAACAAAATTAATTCAAGATTTGGAAAAATTGGTGACAATAAAGCTTGGAATGTATCCAAAACAATTATTAATGCTACAAATGATATGACTATTACTAAAAAGTAACCTATAAAATTGGATATACTTAATTTTGATTTTTTTTCATATTTTACTAAAGCTTTATCATTTTGTATGTCACTATTGTCTTTTTTATTATTAAGAATACTTTTTTTTACATCACTTAAAATTTTTCTTTTAACATTTTCCTCACTAATATTTTTTGTTTTTTCTTGAATTTTTAAATCTGAACTATTTTGCTCAAATTTATAAAACCAAACCTTTGAACATGATCCACATTGTAAATTACGACCTTCTTTAGGTATCAAATTTGCATCAATTTCAAAATTTTTTTTCCCACAAGGACATGAAATAATCATGTATCCTTATATATCAGATTTTGATTAAAATTCTTCATATTTGGCAGCTTTATACATTGAAAATATTGATAACTATTGTATTAGTACATCACTCGGAGTGTAGCGCAGCCTGGTAGCGCATCTGGTTTGGGACCAGAGGGTCGCAGGTTCAAATCCTGCCACTCCGACCACTAAATTATGCTTTTTTTTTTTAATAAGAATAAAAAAATAATCAATAGTAAGTTAAAAATTCTTTCTGGTTATAACTTTAGATATAGAAGTGTCGGTAAACAATCTGAAAAAAATATTATTAAATATGCTAATCATTTCAAATTTGATTATGAGATACACAAGTCTAATAAATTTGAGAGACATTTTTATTGGCTTAAAATAAAGATGTTAATAGATAATTTAGAGGATGGTAACCATGAATTCTATTTTTGGTTAGATGCAGATACTTTTTTTTGTAGATATGAAAATATATTAAATCATATTGATGAATCGAAACATATTTTTATTCATAAGAATTTTATACCATCAAAACATAAAACAAAGTATCCTAACGTTTCATATTTTTCTGAAGGTGTAAATGTTGGTGTTTTGATGGTAAGAAATACTAAATGGTCGTTAAATTTCTTGAAAAATGTATGGAATAAAAAAAAATATTTATCACATTATTGGCCAGATAACGCTGCCTTTATGGATGAATTAGGATATAAAGCAGAATTTTCGAAAATAAGTGATAATGATCCAAAAAAAAATGTTTTGAATAAATTTGATTTTCTATCAGGTCAATGGAATAGTATGCCCAAAAGAAATTATGAAAACCCAAAAAGCGACGAATTTTCAAATTTCTATTTTGATCCTATTATAATACATTTAGCGGGAATTAGAAGAAGAGATCGTTTAAAGTTTATAAAAAAATATAAACATTTATTTATATAATATTGAAATGAAAAAAGCAAAAATTTACATCCCAAATAAAAATCCAATGCAATCTGGTTTGGGTAAGATCGATAAATGGATATTAGAGTTTGAGACAAAAAATCCTACAAAAAATCCTCTAATGGGATGGGAGAGTTCTTCTGACACTTTAGGTGAATTAAAATTAGAATTTTCATCAAAATTAAGTGCAATAAATTATGCCAAAAAGAAAAAGATTGATTACGAAATAATTGAACCCAAAAAAAGAAAAATCATAAAAAAATCTTATGCAGATAATTTTTTAAAATAAATGTTTAAATTTTTCAGCCAAAAAAAATGGTTTCCATGGAGCATCGGAGGTACGATATTAATTCTGTTAGCAACTTGGTACCAAGTACAATTAGACGTAAGAATTAATGAATGGTTTGGAGAATTTTATGACACATTACAGAAAGCTTTAACGGAACCAAATTCAGTCTCAGAAAAAGAATTTATAAGCTATCTTTTTACGTTTGCCAAAATTGCTGCAGTTTATATTCTTGTAGTTATTTTTAGTGATTATTTTACTAGCCATTGGACATTTAGATGGAGGACAGCAATGGCTGATTTTTATCATGATAAATGGGATGATGCTTCTTCTATAGAAGGTGCTTCTCAAAGAGTTCAAGAAGACACTCTTAAGTTTGCAAGGATTATGGAAGGTTTGGGTGCTGAGTTATTAAGAAGTTTAATGACATTAATAGCATTTACGCCAATTTTATGGGGGCTATCTAAAAGTATTACAGTATTACCATGGATTGGAGAAGTTGAACATGCTTTGGTTTGGGTTGCAATACTTTCTGCTTTAGGAGGCACAATTTTATTAGCTAGTGTTGGAATTAAATTACCTGGAATAGAGTATGATATTCAAAAAGAAGAGGCTGCATATAGGAAGGAACTCGTTTTAGGAGAAGATTTTAAAGAAAGTGCAAAACCAGAAAAAATTACAGATCTTTATGGAGGTGTAAGAAAAATACATTATAAGATGTATTTTCATTATCTATATTTTAATGCAGTTAAGTGGAGTTATTTACAAGGGATGGTTATTGTTCCTTATTTAGCATTAGCACCTACAATAGTTACAGGTGCCATAACACTTGGATTTGTTCAGCAAATAATAAGAGCGTTTGGAAGAGTTGAAACATCACTTCAATATTTAGTAAGAAGCTGGCCAATAATTGTTGAATTGATTTCAGTTTGGAAAAGATTAAGAGAATTTGAAGCAAAATTAGAAAAAAATACATCATTAGAGACTGTTAGATAATGTTAATAGACAAAAAATTTGAAAATTTATTTGTTAATGTAACTAGCCGTGCTGCACTATCATCTTTTTCTCTTATTGGAAAAAAGGATAAAAAAAGTGCAGATAAAGCAGCTGTTGATGCAATGAGAAATGAATTGAATAAAATTGAAATGGATGCGAAGATTGTAATAGGCGAGGGAGAGCTTGACGAGGCGCCTATGCTATACATAGGCGAGAATGTTGGAACTAAAAATGGTCCAAAATTAGATATTGCAGTCGACCCGTTAGAAGGAACTAATTTTGTTGCAAACAACTTACCTGGCGCTTTATCAGTTATAGCCGTTGCAAATAAAGCCAATTTATTTGGTGCTCCTGAAACATATATGAGTAAAATATCAGCAAATTGTTCTGAACCAGATGTAATTGATTTAGATTTTTCGGTAAAAAAAAATATTTATAATTTAGCTGAATTTAAAAATCAAAATCCTGAAAATTTAACCGCTTGTGTACTAGATAGACCTAGACATAAAGAAATTATAAATGAGTTAAAAAGATTAGGTGTAAAACTAAAACTAATATCAGATGGAGATGTAGCAGGTGCACTTATGATTACAGATGAGAAATATTTAGTGGATATATTTCTAGGTATTGGAGGAGGTCCAGAAGGCGTACTAGCTGCAGCTGCACTAGATGCTTACAATTGTTATTTTCAAGGCAGACTTATATTTAACTCAGAAAGAGAAAAAGAACGGGCTAAAAAAATGGGTATAAAAGATTTAAAAAAGAAATATGAATTGAATGAAATAATTTCTGGAGATTCTATCTTTTGTGCTACTGGAATAACAACTGGAGATCTGGTCTCTGGAATTGAGATAAAAAATGATAAATTTACTTCTGAAACATTAATTACTCATAAATCCTGTGGTTTAAGAAAAATAATAAAAACTGAACAAAATATTTAATGATTGGATATTTTAAAGACTTGATAAATAACTTTTTATGCAATAAAAAAACAATTTTTTGGTCCCTTCGTCTATCGGTTAGGACACGTGGTTTTCATCCTCGAAAGAGGGGTTCGATTCCCCTAGGGACCGCCAATATCCTCAAATAATGAATGATATATTACGTATATCTTATAAAAACCACAAAAGGATTTAAAAATAAGTCTTATGTTGGATTTACAAATAATATAAAAAATAGACTAACAAAACACAATACTAATAAAGGAGCAAAAGCAACAAAAGGTTATAAATGGGAACTTGTTTTCAAAAAAACTTTCCGTAATAAGTCAAAAGCTCTTTCATTTGAGTATAAATTAAAAAAAAATAGATTAGAAAGATTTAAATTATTGAATGTCTTTAATAAGAAAAAACATTAAAATAGCAACAATATTACCTTACAAAGAAAATTATACTCACGCTAAAGCATCAGCAGCATCATTGTGGGTTTCTGAGTTTTTTAAAAAATCAAAATACAATAAAACTAACCATATTTATGGTCATACTAAAAATAAAGATTATTTAACGAATAATTATTTTAATATTGAATTAAACAATATCAAATCAAGATTAAAAAGTGCTACCAGTGAATATATCAATAAATTAGTCAAAAAATTTAGAAATCAAAAGTATGATTTGATAGAAGTTCATAATAGGCCAATAATACTAGTTGAGATTGCAAAGAAAATAAAAACTAGATATATAATGTATTTTCATAACGATCCATTATCAATGAATGGATCAAAAACAATTAATCAAAGATTAAATATAATTTCTACAGTTGAAAAGATAATTTTTGTGAGTGAATGGACTCAAAAAAGATTTTTTGTTGACTTAGATGATAAGTTAAAAACTAAAACTGAAGTAGTTTATCCAAGTGTAAATACAAAAAAGAAAATTTCAAAAAAAAAGAATTTTATTACTTTTATTGGAAAATTAAATGACTCAAAAGGATACGATCTTTTTGCAAAAGCCATAGTAAGAATTCTTGATGAGTTTCCAAACTGGAAAGCATATTCGCTTGGTGATGAGGAGAGAAGAGATATTTATATTAATCATAAAAATCATTATGAGTTAGGATTTCTAAATCATAAAAATGTTTTGGAACTTTTAGATAAAACATCAATATCAGTTGTTCCTTCCAGATGGGAAGAACCTTTTGGAAGAACAGCTTTAGAGTCTTCATCTAGAGGGTGTGCAACAATAATATCAAATAAAGGTGGATTACCTGAAACCACAAATCAAGCAATAATATTAAAAAATCTAAATGAAGAAATCTTATATAAACAAATACGTTACTTAATCAGAAATAGTAAAAGGAGAAAACAAATTCAGATAGACTCTTTAAATAATGTCCAACACATAATTACATCAAACTCAAAGATTATTGACAAAATTAGGCAAGAAAGTCTACCTTATAGTAATTTTAATTTTATCAAAAAAAAGATTAAAATTCTCAATATATATAATCAAGGTCAAAAACTAAACCATAGACTTTACAATATTTCGGTTGGTAAAAAGTTTTCGAATGGATTTATTAGAAACGGCCATGACGTATTGGAAATAAGTGATAGAGATTTTATCAAAAATAATAGATCTTTAAATTTTTTATCTATAAAAAACACATTTCAAAAATATCTATTAGAAACATTTAAAAATTATAATCCTGATTTAGTTTTTTTTGGTCACACTCGAAATATTGATCAAGAGACAATATATAATTTTAAGAATATAAATAGAAACTTAATAGTTTCACAATGGAATGAAGATCCTATAATGCCAAGTCTAGATTATTCAAAAGATAATATCATTAATATAAAAAGATATTCCGAACTAGTTGACCATACTTTTATCACTACACATCCAGATGAATTGGTTAAACAAGATAAAAATATAAAAAATGTTCATTTTTTTTTCGTACCAGTAGATAAGAACATAGAATTTTTTAATGTTTATAAACTAAATCCTCAAAAAGATCTTTTCTATGCAATGAGCCATGGTGTCAATAGAGCTGTCTTAAGAGAAGGAACAGAAGATGATAGAATTCTTTTTTTGAATAAATTGGTAAAAAAAATTCCAAATATAAAATATGATTTTTATGGTTTTGCAAATAAGCAACCTATATGGGGAAATAACTTTTTTAGAACACTAATTAATTCAAAAATGGCTTTAAATTTAAGTAGAGGTAAGCCCACAAAATATTACTCTAGTAACAGAATAGCATCAATTATGGGAAATGGCCTTTTAACATTTATTGATAGTAAAGTTAAAATGAATCATTTTTTCTCAAACAAAGAAATAATTTTTTATAACAATATTGATGATTTATCTGAAAAAATTAAATTTTATGCCAAAAATGATAAAGTAAGAATTGAAATCGCAAAAAATGGAAGAAAAAAATATTTCAAACTGTTCAATGAAAGAAGAGTTGCTAAATATATAATCGATATTTCTCTCGGAGAAAATTATAATTTATTTTGATTTATTTTTTAATTTTATGAAGAAGAAAATCATTACCAAAATATCAGAAGGTCTTGGCAATCAACTTTTTATGTATGCCAATTCTTATTCGTTGAGTAAAACAAATGATTTCGATTATTATATAGATAATTTAAGCGGATACTATCAAAAAAAACATATATATGATTTTCTTTTAGATAGATTTTGTATATCAGCTAACATAGCATCTAAAGAATTTTTATTTGAAAATCCTTATAAAAATTTATTAAAAAAATTTTCTGTTCTACTTGATAAATTTAGAGAAAAAAAAAAATTTTATTTTGAAAAAAAAGATTCTAACAAAATTTCAAAATATTCTCCATTAGATCTAACTAAAGCTTACGACCATTTTTTTATTGATGGAAATTTTGAGTCTGAAAAATATTTCTATAATTATCGAAATGACTTATTAAATGAATTTGATATTAAAGATAAAAATCGATTTTCTGATAATAAATACCTTGATATTATAAAAAAGAATAATGTAGTTTCGATTTGCGTCAGACAAAATAGATTTTCTGAGAGAATAACTAATAAATATTCTTCTACAAATTCAACAAAGTCTATTTTATTTGTTAAAGAGACGATAGATTATGTAAATAAAGCCATAGAATACTTTGATAAAAGAATTGATAATCCTAAATACTTAATTTGGAGTAATAATTTTAATAATCTTGAAAACTACTTTGATAATAAAAAATTTACTTTTGTAATTAATAATGAGGATAAAATTTTGACTGACTTTTTTCTACTTACTCAATGCAAGTATTTTATTGTTGGACCATCAACTTTTCACTGGTGGGGAGCTTGGTTATCTAACTTTGACAATAAAATGTGTGTAAGGCCTAAAAATTTAAACCCTTCTAATAATATGGATTTTTGGCCAGAAAAATGGGTAATTATCTAAATTTTTATTTTATTTAATGCATTATTTTTAAATATGTTGGCTTCTCTTATATATCTTCTAACCATTTGGGTTGTTTTATGACCTGTCATAGCCATTATACTCCTTTCATCAGCTCCAGACTCTGCTGCAACAGTTGCAAAACCTGATCGCAAACTATGACCAGCAAAATTTTTATTTTCTATACCTGCCAACTTTAGGTATTCTTTCATCAATAAAACTACTGATTGATCTGTTAATCTTTTTTCTGTCAGAGATAAACCTTTAGTAAATCTTCTAAAAATAGGTCCAGATTTAATTTTAGAAATTTCTAACCATTTTTTTAGATTGATTACCGGACAATAATTTTCATTGGCAAAGTAGGGTAGTCCTTTAATCATCCCTTCACCGAATTGATCTGTTTTTGATCTTCTGATGAAAATTTTAAGACCTTCTGGTAAAAATTCTAAGTCTTCGTAATTAATAGAAATAAGTTCGGTTCGTCTAAATCCACCACCAAAGCCAACTAAAATAATTGACTTATCTCTAAACTTCTTTACATCTTTAATTTTTTGGTCATCAATTACATTAATAATTAATTTTAAATGATTGATTAATAATGGTTTTTTTCCTTTTTGAATGCTTCCTTTGACCCTTTTTATCCCCATTAAATTTTCAACAATAATTGGGTGTTTTGTATCTAAATAATGACCTTTAAGTCTATGGACCATACTTATTGATACCAATCTTCTTCTTAAAGTGCTAATTGTTGAATTTTTTGAGAGGTGGGTTAAATATAAAGAAACTATTTTTGGCTCAGACGGCAGCGAATTTAATCCATGCCGAGCACAAAAAGCTCCAAAGTCTTTAAAGTCTGACTTATATGCTCTTAGAGTATTATTTGCTTTAGAGCTTTTGAGGTTATTTAAAGTTGCCTCATGAAGCGATTTTAGGTCTGTTGTCAGTTCATTCATATAATTACTATTGATAACAATTAATTATCATTAGTAATATATTAAATGATTTTTAATGTCAATAGTTTAAATTAAAAATGTATGGGATCAATTGATGGAGAAATTCCTGCAGTATGGTTTTTAATAAGTTCAATTGGATTTATTATTTTAAGTGTTATTCAGTATAAAAATACTGGTAAAAGTATAAATACAATATTTCTATCAACTATGGCGATTATATTCTTTGCAAGTTACCTAATATTGCTTACAAAATAGAAGTTATCCCCGAAATTCACAGAAAAATCATTTAATTATAAAAAACAACTAATTAGTGATAACAATTTAAATTTCAGTCTGATAAGGTAATTTTAACTTAAGAGGCAACTCTTAACTGGCCAGCCAGAGAAAGGCCGAGAGGTTTAAGTCTGGAGGGCAGAAAACCCTGTAAAGCAGCGCTAAACATACAGGGTAGTCGGTTCGGCGGTAGCGCATAAAACGACGAGCCATAAAATTCTGATCTTTGCACCGTAAAAAGTGTAAAGAATCAGAGTTTTTTTTTATGAGATCCCTAAATGGAACAAAATTTCAATTAAAAGTTTGGAAATATCTAATTACTATCCCAAAAGGCAGCGTGAAAACATATAAACAAGTAGCAATTGCCATTAAAAACCCTAAAGCAGCCCGTGCAGTTGCAAATGCTTGTGCTAAAAACCCATATGCTCCAAAAATACCCTGTCATAGAGTGATTAGATCTGATGGAGGCCTTGGAGGTTATTCTGGTAGAGGCGGAGTCAGACAAAAGCTCAAATTACTTAGATCTGAAAAAGTATCTATTTAGCTCTATTTTAAACCTTTTTTAAGTTAAAAAAGTAAGTAAAATCAACCTTTTTTTACCTTTTTACGTGATTTCACTCTAAATAACATAATTCACCCTGTAGTTGTACCATATATTAGCCTATACTAAAAATAGACCCCTCTACGGGCGTTTAAATGGTATATTCAATTAGTGCATCGCTCTACTATTCAACTATATCAAGCTTTTAGACTGCCCTATTTTTTTATGAAATTTTCATTACCACAATTGGAAAAAAGCCCTAATTTAAAGGGCTATTTAATATTTTTCATATTTTGCTAAAAATCACCACTTTTGCTAAGCATATTAGGAAAATTTTAACATTAATGAAGCCAAATATTCAGAAAATTGTATTATTTTTAATATTAATAAAATACAATAAAAACAATAGTTTAAATATAATACTTAATGTAATACTTTAAATAATAGTAAATAAATCATACCTATTATTTTACTTTTTTACTAAGTTTTCTCTTCTTGAGATATAGATACCACTTAATACAATAATAAATAAACCAAAGAAAGTCCAATTATCTGGGAAATCACTAAAGAAATAATAACCTATAATTATGTTTGTAATAATTTCAAAGTAACTAAATGGAGCTAATTTAGAGGCATCAGCGTATTTAAGGGACAATATTAGAAAAAAATGCCCTAAACATGCAAAAATACCTATTGCAGCCATGATAGACCACTGATTAAAATTAGGTTTAACCCAAACAAATGGCATCACAAGAGATATGATTATGGCCCCTACTGCACCAGTTAATAATAAAGTTAATAAAGGGTTGTCTGACTTGCTCAATTTACGAGTAATAATTAAATAAAACCCATACATTACACCTGTTCCAAGTGCAGCAATACTTGCTAAATTTATTTCAACAAAACCAGGCCTTATAACTACTAATGAACCTATAAATCCTATAATAACTGCCGACCATCTCCTAAATCCAACTCTCTCACCTAAAAAAATTGGAGAAAAAGCAGTTACAATTAAAGGAGCAACAAAAGCCAAAGTTAGTGCTTTAGCTAAAGAAATTATCGAAATTGCATAAAAGAAACAAATATTAGCTGTTAAAAGAATTATCCCTCTCGTAATTTGTAATTTTGGTTTATCAGTCCACACAAGATTTTTTCTAAAAAATAGGAACATAATTGGAAAAGTAAATGCAACGGTAAAAAAATATCTTGCCCAAGTTATTTGTAAGACTGGAAGATCAGCACTTAGATATTTTGCAAATCCATCCATAATTGGAAGCATTACCCAGGCCAATAGATTAAAAGTTATAGCCTTCATCTATTAATAGGATATATATTAATTAAAGTATTTTAAAGCAAAGAATACTACTATTGGCACAGTTATAAATGACATCAATGTCGAAACAACAATAGTACTAGCAACACTATCAACAATCTTTTTAGGAGAATATATAGAAGCAACAAGGTAATTAAGAACTGCACTTGGCATAGAACATTGAATTAATAAAACACCGGCTGCAAATCCCTCTAAATTAAAATATAAAATCAAAAAGTATCCAATTATAGGACCAATGATTACTCGTCCTATAGAAGAAAATATTGCTTTATTAAGTGAGAAGACCTTTAGTCTTGTTAGAGCAATTCCTAAAGACATTAAAATTAGAAATATTGTAGCATACATTAATAGAAAAGTGGTATTTTCAACAAATCCTGGAAGTTCTAAGTCGTAATAAAGCAAAAAAACTGAAATTATTATTGAGTAAAATGGAGGGCTTTTAAGTATAACATCCAAACTAAATTTTCTATCAGCAAGAAATACACCTAGGGTAAAATGGCATAAAATAATTAAAGCAGATATTGCGGCTGAAACTCCAAGTCCTTGTGAACCATAAGCAAACAAACATATAGGCAAGCCCATATTTCCAGTATTTGGCATTGTTAGTGGAGGTAATTCTCTTATAATATCTTTAGTGTTTAAGAGAAATAGTATTATAACTCCAGTAATCATAAAACCAATAATAGCTAACGCGTAATACCAAAAATAATTTAAAAAAATATTGAAAGAGATATTAACTGGATTTAACGCATAAATAATCATTGCTGGGGTTCCAACATTAGCAGCAAAATTAGTAATAAAAGTTGTATCTATTTTAGGATTTTTTTTACCTAAGTAATATCCAATACCAACTACAAAAAATACTGGAAATAAAACCTCAAAAAGTTTTGTATAAATATCCATTAATTATATAATCGAATTAATGTTGGAGATTTAAGAATATTCTTGTTTTTTCTAAATATAGATAAGCAATTACTAGCATTCTTCTCAGAAGTTTTATGGGTAATGATGACTATTGTCGCCTTCTTGTTTTTTTTATCTGGTGTCTGGATTATTCTTTTTACAGAAATTTTATATTTAGATAATCTGTTTGTTATAAGAGAAAGAACCCCTTGTTTGTCATTCACCTCAAATCTAAGATACAAAGAATTAGTATAATTATCATTATTAAATGATTTAAGATATTTTCTTTTTTTTGAGGATAAACCAAATGGATACTTAATATTTCCTCTCAAAATTGACAATAAATCAGACAATAGAGAAGATGAGGTTGGACCCGGGCCAGCACCCTCGCCTTGCAGGACACTCTCACCTATTGGTTTACCCTCTATAATAACAGCATTCATAACCCCATTAACATTTCCAATATAAGTATTTTTACTTACTAAGCATGGATGCACAGTTTCAAATAATCTATGATTGATTACTTCAGAAATACCAAGAAGTTTAACTCTTAATCCTAATTGACCTGCAATTTTAATGTCTTTTAAATCAATATTTTCAATACCTTGCATTATACATTTATGTTTAGAAATTTTTGTATTAAACGAGAGAGCAGATAAAATTCTTACTTTCGCAAATGCATCAAATCCATTCAGATCAAGTTTTGGGTTTCCTGGCTCTGCATAGCCAAGTTGTTGTGCTTTTTGTAAAACTTTATTAAAGTTTTCGTTACTATTTTCCATTTCAGATAAGATATAGTTGGTTGTTCCATTCAAAATTCCGTAGACTTTATCGATTTTATTTGTTGCTAAACCTTCCTTAATCGTTCTTAAGATAGGGATCCCTCCCGCAACAGAGGCTTCAAATTCTAAGTTTACATTATTTTTTTCAGCAAGTTTTGCTAAACGATCCCCATGTTTTGCAATTAAAGCTTTGTTAGGTGTTATGACATGTATTTTATTTTTAAGAGCAGTTTCGACTATCTTTTTTGAAATACCGTCAGATTGACCTATGCATTCAAATAGTACATCTATTTTTTTATCTCTAAAAATTTGAAGTGGTTTTTTAAAAAATATATTTTTTTGAATTTGAAATCTTCTTTTTTTGTTCCTATTTTTTGCTGATATAGCAACGATATTAATTTTTTTTCCAGTTTTTCTCTCAATTTCTTTTTTTTTTGATCTCAACTCATTGTAAAGGTAAATACCTATTTGTCCTAAGCCAATTATTGCAATATTTACTAAATTTTTCATCTTGCTATATCAGGATATTTACTTTTTTTAATGTATTCATCTATATAAATCTTGTACTCATCTAGAGACATTAATGTAATATCTTTTGATTTTTTAATTATTTTAGCCAATTTTTTTTGTTCTTTAACTTTTTTTTTGTTGTGTTCATTCCAATAAGCAGAATCATTACTAAAAGAACATGATGAGAAGATTATTAAAATTAAAATTAGATTTATTTTTCTCATATAAGTCCAGTTTTTAAAGGAAATCCAAACTTTAAATTCATGTTTTGTATACCTTGACCAGATCCACCCTTGATAAGATTATCTATTGTTGAAAGAATAATTAACTTATTTTTATTTTTCGTCTTACATACTGATATAAGACATTTGTTAGTATTTATTACATCATTAGTACTTATTAAAGCATCATTTTTTAGAATTTTGATAAAAATATCGTTCTTATAATAATTTGCTAAAACTTTTTTGATTTTGTTTTGAGAAACATTTTTGTTGACCTCTACATAAATTGTACTCAAAATTCCTCTAAACATTGGTGTTAGATGTGGAGTGAAATTAAATTCAATTTTTTTGTTTGAATATTCTTTTAAAGTTTGCTCTATTTCTGAATTGTGTCTGTGGAACCCAACTCCATAAGCACTAATTGACTCATATAAATTTTGATCTTTATATTTTTTGTGAACTCCTCTACCTGCGCCTGAATATCCTGATTTAGAGTCAATAATAATGTTATTTAAACGAATCATTTTTTTCTGAACTAATGGAATTAAAGGTAATAGAATCGAGGTTGGGTAACATCCAGGACAAGCAATTATATTAAATTTTTTAACTTCTTGTTTTGAAATTTCTGGTATTGAATAAATACTTTTTTTAATATTCTTAGTTGATTTGTGTTTCTGTTTATACCATTTAAAATAATCAGATGCCTTTTTTAATCTAAAATCGGCAGCTAAATCAATTAACACATTATTCTTTTTTAAATAATTTGAAATTTTTTGCGCTTCACCATTGGGAAGTGCTGTAAAAATTATGTCAATTTCATTAAGATATTTTTTATCAAATTTTACAATTTTTGGTAATTTTTTATTACTTAAAGATTTATCAAAATATGAAATCTTTTTTCCAACAGAAGAATTTCCACAAAGATATTTAATTTTTACATATCTATGTTTGACTAACAATTTAATTAATTGAATACCGATATATCCAGTTGATCCAGAAATTAATACATTAAGCTTAGGCATTTTTTATTATAACAGTTAATTATTAAAAGAAAATTATCTTTTAGAAAACTGGAAACTTCTTCTCGCTTTTTTTCTTCCAGGTTTTTTTCTTTCAACAGCACGAGAATCGCGAGTGGTTAATTTTTCAGTTCTAAGTGATGTTTTAAAATTTTCATCAAATAAAACTAAAGCTTTTGAAATTCCATGAACCATTGCTCCAGCTTGACCCGTTGGTCCCCCACCCTTTACATTACATCTAACGTCAAAATCAGTGGGTTGTTTAATCAATTCAAAGGGTTTTGTTATTTGCATTTTATGATTATCACTTGAAAAATATTCGCTATAAAGTTTTCCATTAACATAAATTTTACCAGAACCTTTTTTAAGCCAAACTTTTGCAATTGAAGTTTTTCTTCTACCAGTGGCATATTTGCTATCTTTAAAATCTAATTTTAATTTTATTTTTTTTTGATTTTGTTGAGCACTTTCCATATTAATTTCTTACAATATTCTTATTATTAAGTTTATTTAGTTCTATGACTTTAGGATTTTGAGCACTATGTGGATGGCTCTCACCACTGTAAATTTTTAACTTGGAAAGCTGCTCTCTACCTAATACTCCAGTAGGTAGCATTCTTTTTACAGCTAATCTTAAAATTTCACCTGGTTTTTTTTCTTTAAGTCTTTCAGGGGTAGTTTCTTTGATACCTCCGGGATGACCGGTGTGTTTATAGTATTTTTTATTTTGAAACTTTTTTCCTGTGAATTTAATTTGCTCAATATTTTTTACAACAACAAAGTCGCCACTATTCATATGTGGTGTGTAAGTTGTTTTATTTTTGCCTCTTATAATTTTGGATATTACTGTTGCAAGTCTACCTACCACTGCGTTAGTTGCATCAATCTCATACCATGATGGTGATAATTGCTCTTTTTTGATAAATTTAGTCATGATTGGCCGGATTAATACTGATAAATGTGATATTGTCAATTTATATTAATATTGATAGTTAGTTATTAATATTTAAAATCAAGGAAAATTTATGACTGATAAAAAAAAGAAAAGTACAGATCCTAAAACTTATAAATTTGATACATTAAGTCTTCATGCAGGCTATCAGCCTCACAAAAATGCTGGTTCGAGACAAGTGCCAATTTATCAAACTACATCATATTTATTTGATGATGTTGATCATGCTGCTGCACTTTTTAATTTAGAAAGAGGTGGTCATATCTATAGCAGAATTTCTAATCCCACAGTTGCTGTCTTAGAAGAAAGAGTAGCAGCCCTAGAAGGAGGTACAGCAGCCTTGGCAACTTCATCTGGTATGAGTGCAATTTTTTTAACGATAATGACTTTATGTGAAGCTGGAGACCATTTAGTAGTTTCGTCTCAGCTTTATGGTGGTACTGTAAACTTATTTAGGCTTACTTTACCAAAATTTGGAGTTAAATGTACATTTGTAAAGCCTAGAGATACTGAAGGTTTTAAAAAAGCAATTCAAAAAAATACTAAAGGTATTTTTGGTGAGATTGTTGGAAATCCTGGAAACGAAATTATGAATATGCCTGAAATAGCTAAGATTGCTCATGATGCCGGAGTTCCATTGATTATAGATGCAACTTATCAGACACCGTATCTTTGCAAACCAATTAATCATGGTGCTGATATAGTAGTTCATTCACTTACTAAATGGATGGCAGGTCACGGTTCATCAATGGCTGGAATTTTAGTAGAAGGTGGAAAATTTGATTGGATGCAAAATGAAAAATTTCCAACTATGACTAAACCTTATGAAGGTTACCATGGACTTTCATTTGCTGAAGAGTTTGGCCCTACAGCTTTTACAATGAAAGCAAGAGCTGAAGGTATGAGAGATTTTGGACCATGTTTGAGTCCACAGAATGCTTGGAATGTTTTGCAAGGTATAGAAACTTTATCTGTTAGAATGCAAAAGCATTGTTCTAATGCAGAAAAAATGGTCGAATATTTATTAAACCATGAAAGTGTCGCTTGGGTTTCTCATCCAAGTGTTCCTGATCATCCCGACCATCATTTAGCTAAGAAACTTTTACCACATGGCAAGGGTTCTATGATAGCTTTTGGTATAAAAGGTGGTAAAGAAGCTGGAGAGGCATTTATAAATAACGTTAAACTTGCTTCTCATCTTGCAAATGTTGGGGATACTAGAACCTTGGTAATTCATCCAGCATCTTCTACACACTCACAAATGGATGAAGCTACCTTAAAATTTGCTGGATTATCTCAAGATATGATTAGATTGTCTGTGGGGATAGAGGATTTTGATGATATTAGAAATGACTTTGAGACAGGTTTTAGAGCCGCAAGACGACCAAGACTTGTTTCCAATCAATGAAATTTAAAGTTAATGGTGTAGAAGTTTTTGCTTCTACAGGTGGACGAACTTTCGACAAAAAAAAACCACTGATAATTTTTGTTCATGGTAGTGGATTAACACATATGACTTGGGTACTCCAAACTAGGTATTTTGCTTTCCATGGTTATAGTGTTTTAGCTTTAGATATGCCTGGACATGGTCTTTCAGGAGGTGAAAGTTTGAAAACAATAGAGGATATGGCTGATTGGATTAGTGATGTTATAGATGCAGTAGGTTATAAAGAGGCATCTCTAGTTGGTCATTCTCAAGGATGTTTGGTTATTTTAGAATGTGCATTTAGGTTTCCAAAGAAAATAAAAACACTAAGTTTAATGGGTGGTGCTGGAGCCATTCCTATGAATCCAGAATTATTGTCTCTAGCAGAAAATAATGATCCAAAAGCTGTTGATTTGATGATGGACTGGGCACATGGTCCAGCTGGACACTTTGGTGGACACCCAGTTCCAGGTTTATATCACATCAATACAGGTGGAATGCTAGCTAAGTCCAGAACAATCAAAAATACATTAGGAATAGATTTTAGAGCTTGTGATAATTACAAGAATGGTTTTAAAGCTGCCAAAGAAATAAAGATCCCTACTTTATCTATATTAGCAAATGGAGACAAGATGTGTCCTATAAAGGAGGGAAAAAAATTAGCAGATTTGATAGATGGAAGTGAAATTGAAATAATTGACAATTGTGGACACATGATGCTCTTAGAAGAAGCTGATAAAGTCTTAAATGTGCTAAAAAAATTTATTCTTACTTATTTTCCTATAAAAAAAAATTAATTCTTTTATTTAGATATAAAAAATACACTGATGCACTAACAAGAAATATAGAACTCAATTGATGCATTGATGCTAAAACTATCTGAGCTCCGTTTATTAAAGTGATTATTCCAAGAATGACTTGAATAAGTAAGAAAAAGCCAACTAAATTAATCGCAAAAAAACAATTTTTTATTCGATATTTATAAATTTTGAATAAAATCCAAAAATAATAAAAAAGTATTACATATGCTAAATTTCTATGAAGAAATTGAACTAATGATGCATCACTAAATGCAGATAAATTGAATAGATTTACCAATTTATTATCATCTGGAAAGTAAGTGTTGCCCATCATGGGCCATGAATTATAGATTAAACCAGCGTCCATACCTGAAACAAAAGCGCCAATAACTATTTGCAAAAAAACTAGAAATAAAAAGACTATAGGAAAAAAAACATTTAATTGTGATTGATCTTTTATATCAAAATTCAATTTAAAGTAATTCCATAAAATTAAAGATAAAATTAAAAAAGCTATTAATAGATGAATTGATAGTCGAAAATGACTTACGTCTAATCTATCAACTAACCCGCTTGAAACCATATACCAGCCTATGAAACCTTGAAAACATATAAGGAAAAAAATTGAATAAAGATTTAATAATTTTGTTAACTTAATTTTAAAAGAAAAATATATTAAAGGTATTAAAAATCCTAAACCAATTAGTCTTCCTAAAAAACGATGTGCCCACTCCCACCAAAAAATAACTTTAAATTCACTCATGGTCATAGAATAATTCTGCATTTTATATTCTGGTATCTTTTTATACTCTTCAAAATAATTTAACCATATAGCATCACTTAGAGGAGGTAATGTTCCAGAAAATAATTCCCATTTTGTTATTGAGAGACCAGAATCGGTTAGCCTTGTTAGACCACCTACTACAATCATAAAAGCTATCAAAAAAAACATTAACATTAACCATAATGATATGTATTTTTTTAATAAATTATTCTCTATATACATATAATGATAAATATAATAATTATTAACAAATCCAATTTAATAAATGTCGCCTTTAAAAATAAAAAAACTAAGTAAAATAAGATCTGAATTAGATAAACTTGATAATTTACTAATAAAGCTAATTAAAAAAAGAACATTTTTAGTTAAAAAAGTGCTTTCGTTGAAAGAAAAAAAAAGTCAAATAATTGATAAAAAAAGAATCAAAGAAATTTTGTTAAATATAAAGAAAAAATCTCTGAAAAATAATATTGATCCAAAGATTACAAATAAGATTTGGAAAAATATGATTTATGCATATATCGATTACGAAAAGAGAAACTTCAAAAAAAAATAATTATTTACTGTGTGGTGGAAGTTTTTTTTCCACAAAAATTTCATGTTTTCTAGTAGCAGGGTTGTATTTTTTTGCTTTAAGTTTTACCTTAGCTTTTTCTCCACCTGCAGGTTTTTTAACATAATAAAAAAAAGAGCTGTCTGGTTTAGACTCAGGAACAAGTCTTACTTTAACATGAGTTTTTTTAGCCATATTACTTATTATCTTTTAAATTTTTAATCATATTAGAAATTTTAGCTAATTTATTTCTAATATCGTAAGCTTTTATAGATTCATTTAAATTTTCGTCAAGTTTTAAAGTATCTAAATTATTCAAAATTTTTTTTACACCTTTAATCGTCATCCCTTGATCTTTTAAAAGAAAATGAACTTTTCTGATTAAATCTATATTTTTTTTGTCATAATACCGTCTATTGCCATTCAAAATTTTGGGCTTAATTTGTTTAAATTCTTTTTCCCAATATCTTATTGTATGTGTTGGGGAAGCTTCGCCTCTATTAGATTTCAAGCCAATAATTTTGACTACCTCACCAATTGTCTTATAAGCGCTTTCATGTTTACTCATTTTTTGAATTTATAAATTCCTTAAATTCTTTAGAAGGTTTAAACAAAACTACGTTTCTCTCAGAAATAATCTTGTCTTCCTTTGTTTTAGGATTTCTTCCAATTCTAGATTTCTTTGATCTAATAAAAAATGTACCAAATTTTGATAATTTTAATTTTTTTTCTTTCTTAAGATTTTGTGTAATAAGAGAGAAAAACTCATCTATTAAATGCTCTGATATTTGTTTAGAAAAACCTACTTGCATGTAAATAATATTAACTAAATCTTTTTTAGTTAAATTTGTTCTCATTTATTTGATATTTTCCTTAATTTTTTTTATCAAATTTCCTTTTATTATTCTATTACAAACATCTAAAGAATTAGAGAACCCAATATAATCTATTCCACCATGACTTTTAACAACCGGTGTATCTAAACCTACAAATATTGCTCCATTATATAATCTTGGATCTAATCTTTTTTTAAATTTTCTTAAATTTGAGATATTAAGTAGAGAGGATATTTTTCCAAGAAACGATCCGCTCAAAGCTTTCTTTAACTCATCTGTAATAAAATTGGCAGTACCCTCAGCTGTTTTTAAAGCAACATTTCCAGTGAATCCGTCAGAAATAATAACATTTACTTTACCATTCATTAATTCATTACCCTCTATGTATCCTTGAAAATCAAAGTTTTGATTTTTTTTATCACTTAATAATTGATAAGTTTCCTTTATGATTTCATTTCCTTTTAATTCCTCGGAACCTATATTCAATAAAGCTACTTTTGAAATATCATTAGGATATAACGACTTATATAAAGAGGCCCCCATAATGGCAAAGTCAGCTAAATTTTTTGAACTACACTCAATATTTGCACCTAGATCCAAAACAACACTCATCCCTTTTTTGTTTGGCCACAAAGCTGATAAAGCAGGTCTATCAATATTTTCAAGCATCTTTAAATTCAATTTTGCAATTACTAATAAAGCACCAGTATTACCAGCAGAAATTACGATATCAGTTTCTTTATTTTTTACGCTCTCAATCGAAAGCCACATACTTGTTTTTTTTCCTCTTTTTGCAGCCTCTAATGGACTATCTGTACTTTTTACAACATCATTAGTATGTATTATTTCGTAAAAGCTTTCATTAATCTTATTTTCTAAGTGTTTTAAAATTTCAGCTTTGTTTCCAAAAATTTTATAAAAGTTTTCTTTATTTTTTTTGTGATTATGAATAATTCCGTCGATTACTTTCCTTGGTGAATTGTCTCCACCCATTGCATCTACTGCAATTTTTATCAATTTAGTCATCTTAAAATCTTTAAAATTATTTTTTAGGGTCTAAAACTTGTCTTCCTTTATACATTCCCGTTTTTAAATCTAAATGATGTGATAATCTGTACTCACCAGTTTTCTTATCTTCAATAACGTTTTTTGATAAAAATTTCATATTCTGAGATCTTCTCATACCAGTTCTTGATGGTGTTTGTTTTCGTTTTGGGACTGCCATAATTAAGTGTTAATTACACCTTTTATTAAATAATTCAAATTTTTTTTTGATAATTTCTCTCTAAAAACTTCAAAATAATCAACAAATTCGTCTATATTTTTAAAATCCTCTAAAAATATTGATAATTTTTCAATTTTTTTTTCTCTATTTAAATCGTCCCAAAAATGAATTTCACTCACCATTGAATGAAATAAATTAATATAAACTTTCATTTTCTTGTTAATCGATTGATCTCCGTAACCAATTTCCCTTATACTAAGCTCTAATTGACGGAAATTAAAATCATAAATTTTTTGTAAAACTTCTTTATTTTCTTCGTTTTTAAAGTTTTTTAAAAAAAAAGCAAAATGTAATAAAAAAAGGGTTAATCTATCAGAAAAATTGTCATTTCTATTTAATGAACTGTATAATTGTTCATTTCTAGTGTAATTAATTAAATAATTGTAAATATTAATAAAATTTTTATCCATGAAGAATATATTATATCTATTTATAATATCTTTGATAGTCACTAATTGTTCTTTTAAAAAAGTTGTCAAGCATCACGGTGTTTCATTTCTTGAAAAAAAACAAAAAAATTTAGTTATAAATCAATCAAACAAAAATGAAATTATAGATCTATTAGGAAATCCCTCAACTAGAAGTAAATTTAATAATGATGTTTGGATATACATTGAACGAAAGCAAACTCAATCTCGATTAAGAAATTTAGGAAGAATGAAAGTTTATAAAAATGATGTATTGGTACTTGAAATAGATAATTATGGTATCTTAAAAAAGAAAGATTTCTATGACTTAGAAGACATGAAAAAAATAAATATTGTAAAAGAAACCACTGAGGGAAATATAACTAAAAATTCCTTTATATACGACTTTATGTCCAGCATGAGACAAAAAATAAATGATCCGCTTGGGGTACGGGCAAAAAAACGAAAAGAAATTAACCAGCGATAACAGCCAACAATAACAATGCAACAATATTAGTTATCTTTATCATTGGGTTTACTGCAGGACCTGCTGTATCTTTATAAGGATCTCCAACAGTATCTCCAGTTACAGCAGCTTTGTGAGCCTCTGAGCCTTTTCCACCATGATTACCATCTTCAATATATTTCTTTGCATTATCCCATGCACCACCACCAGCAGTCATAGAAACTGCCACAAATAATCCAGTAATTATTACACCCAACAACATTGCACCGACAGAAGCTAGCGCAGCCACTTGACCTCCAATTGCAAATATAACAAAGTATAAGATAATCGGTGATAGTACCGGAAGCAAAGATGGAATAATCATTTCTTTAATGGCTGCAACTGTTAACAAGTCAACCAACTTAGCATAATCAGGTTTTTGTTTTCTTTTCATAATTCCAGGGTACTTCTTAAATTGTCTTCTTACTTCTATTACTACAGCTCCACCTGCTCTACCAACAGCCTGCATACCCATTGATCCAAATAGATAAGGAAGCATTCCACCAATTAGTAAACCTACTACGACATAAGGATTAGATAGATCAAATGTCACCACGATACCCTCTAATTTTGATCCAACTTCTTTTGAGAAATGTTTAATATCTTCAGTATAGGCTGCAAACAAAACTAAAGCGCCTAATCCTGCAGAACCTATTGCATAACCTTTTGTTACAGCTTTAGTTGTATTTCCTACAGCATCTAAAGCATCAGTTGTTTTTCTAACGTTATTTGGCAACTTTGACATTTCTGCTATACCACCAGCATTATCAGTAACTGGACCATAAGCATCCAAAGCTACAACCATACCTGCTAATGCCAACATAGTTGTTACCGCAATAGCAATACCGTATAGACCAGCAATATGATTAGTAAGTAAAATACCTGATACTATAATCAGTGCTGGTATAGCAGTAGCTTCTAATGAAACAGCCAGACCTTGTATTACATTAGTACCATGTCCGGTTGTAGATGAATTTGCTACACTCCTTACAGGTCTGTAATTAGTTCCTGTATAATATTCAGTCACCCAAATTAATAAACCAGTAATAATTAATCCAATTATTCCACAGTAATATAAGCTCATACCAGTAAAAGATTTATTATTTAGATCATATGAATTTTCTAAACCCAAAACAAAATCTGTAACTGGATATAAAATTATTAAAGAAGCCAAAGCAGAAACAACAAATCCCTTATATAAAGCTCCCATAACATTTTTACTACTACCAAGTTTTACAAAAAAAGTTCCAATTATTGACGTTAGAATACACGCACCACCAATAGTTAAAGGATAAATCATCATAGATAAGTCACCAGGAAAAAAAATTGAGGATAGAACCATTGTTGCAACGATTGTTACAGCATAAGTTTCAAATAAATCAGCAGCCATTCCTGCACAATCACCAACATTATCACCAACATTGTCGGCTATAACAGCAGGATTCCTTGGATCATCTTCTGGTATTCCAGCCTCTACTTTACCAACTAGATCTGCTCCAACATCTGCACCTTTTGTAAAAATTCCTCCACCTAGTCTAGCAAAAATAGATATTAATGAAGCACCAAAACCAAGTGCGACAAGAGCATTTACAATTTCTCTCTCTTCAACATTAAACTTTAATAATAAATAGTAATAAACAGCAATTGACAATAAAGCTAAACCAGCAACAAGCATACCTGTTACAGCACCAGACTTAAAAGCTACAGAAAGACCACTAGCTAGACCTTTTCTTGATGCTTCTGCGGTTCTAACATTTGCTTGAACAGAAACTAACATTCCTACGTATCCAGCTATACCAGATAATGTTGCACCAATTAAATAACCTAATCCAACAAGGATACTAAAAGCAAAACTTACAATAACTAATACAACAACACCAACGATCGCAATTGTCTTATATTGTCTTGCGAGATAAGCCTTCGCTCCTATCTGAATAGCTGATGCAATTTCTTGCATTTTTGAATTTCCTGCACTTGAATTTAAAATATTTTTTCCTGTTAGATATCCATAAACAATTGATAATAATCCTGCTCCTATTGTGTATAAAAGAATAGTCTCTGTAGTTGAATTCATATAAACCTTAATTAAGTTATTACTTGTTAGTTATAAAAGGCGCACAATACAAAAAAAGCTATAAAAGGCAATAACTAACTTTTAAAATTTGTGTAAATAACCTTTATTTTTAATGGTTATTTTATTCCCTTTTTCATCAATAATTTGTGATTTTTGATTACTTGAACAAATTTTTCCAATTTTTGAAATTTTTATCCCTAAAGATTTAAATGTTCTTTCAATGATTCTAGCTTTTTTCTTAGATGCAGTAAATAATATTTGATAATCATCGCCTTTAGATATGAAGTCAATTTTTTTTAATTTTTTTTGTAATATCACATCTTTTAGTTTTTTAGATATTGGTATATCAATTAGGCTTATTTTGTATGAAAGTTTCTGCTTATTAATTAATTTGTCTAAATCAGCAAATAAACCATCAGAAATATCTATAGATGTATTTGCAAAATTAATTAATTTTTTTGCTAAATTTATATGTAATTCTGGAAGATAATATTTTGTAATAAAATATTCACTTAAATATTTGTTTAATGGAATATCTTTTTTTAAAATTTTTAAGCCTAAATAACTATCTCCCAAGTTACCAGATACATAAATATCATCGTTTATTTTTGCATTATTTCTGAATATAATATTTTCAGAAAAACCCACAGATACAATTGTAAAACTCAATTTATTAGAAAAAACTGTATCCCCACCAGACAAATAAATCCCAAATTTTTTTTGTTCCTGCTTAAGTGAAAGAGAAATTTTGCTCAGATTTAATTTTGTAAATGTTTTTTTATTTCCTGAACCTGAAATAAAATAATATTTTGGCTTAACGCCTTTACATATCAAATCAGAGATAGATGATCTAAGTATCTTTTTAATTACTAAATTAGGTTTTTTAAAATCAAAGAAATGAGATTTATTTACATAAGTATCAACAGAGATAACTAATTTTTTTGATCTATCAAAAAAAACGTCATCATTTAAATTTAGTGAATTTTTATTATAAAAGGATAATTTAGAAAAATATTTTTTAATTAGGTCAAATTCATGCATTTGAGTATCTTAATCTTTTAGCGGTGTTATCCAATAATGCATTTAGATATTTAGTTTGAGACTCATTTAAAAAAAAATTAGATGCATTAAGATATTCTTTTATAATTATTCTTATCGATAAATTAGGTTTGTACAAAATTTCGTATGTTGCAGATTTTAGAATAACTTGAAATATTTTATCTAGTTTGACTAAATCAAAATTCTCTCCAAGATTTTTGTTTAATTCTTCTACGATAATTTCATTTCTTTCAATTGTACCAAGAACAATGTCTTTAATAAATTTTTTAAACCTATGTTTTGGAAATTCAATTTTATCATTGTTGTTATATAAGAAGCTATATAATTTTTGAATAATTATAACTCTTGGATTATTTTTTGCAGTGTATTTTGGTCTCATTTTTGAGATAAAACTGAAATAATAGCTTCTGCTGCTTCAGCACCTTTTTTTTTCCTGATCTTTGCTTGATTTATATTTAGACAAGTAAGAATTCCATTTCCTATTGGTTTTTTTGAATTTATCGCTAGGTTCATAATAGCATTAGTTGAAGATTGAGATATGAAATCAAAATGTGGAGTTTTACCTTTGATAACGCATCCAAGAGCAATAAAACCATCAAATTTTTTTAAATTTTTTGATATAGTAATTGGTATTTCAAAAACACCTGGAACTTTAATTATCTTTATCTCAAAAAAACTAGGAAGTTTCTTTTTTGCGCTATTTAATAAACCTAAAGAAATTTCTTTATAATAATCAGCTAAAACAATTAAGATTTTTTTTCTCATTAAATTAATTCTTGTTTGGTAATCTTAATATTAAAACCCTCAAGTCCAACAACTTTTTTTGGTGTTTTTGTAATTAATATCATTTTATTTATCCTTAAATCTTTAATGATTTGTGCACCTATACCATAGTTTCTTATAAGATTATCTTTTCCTTTTCCTTTTTTAAAATCTTTATTCTTAAAATTTTTTAATGTTTGTGTAACAGATTTTAAGTTTGTGTCTTTAATAAATATTAAGACACAATTATTATATTTTCTAAAATAATTTATAGTTTTATCAAATGAGTTGGGTAATTTTTGACTTATTAAATAGTTGTAGACAACATTTGATGAAATAACTCTAACTCTTGGAATAATAGATTTCTTAAAAGAACCCTTAATGAGCGCAAAATGTTCTGATCCATCTAATAGATTTTCATATATTTTGATCTTATATTTTTGCTTTTTTATATTGATTTCTGATGTTTTTTTAAGTTTGACTAATTTTTCTTTTTTTAAACGATACGAAATAAGATCCTCAATTTTTCCAATTTTAAGGTTATGTTTGTGTGCAAAATTTAAAAGTTTTTGACCTTTAGCCATAGATCCATCTTCATTCATTATTTCACAAATGACTGCTGAGTTATTTTTTCTAGCTAACTTTGATATATCAACTGAAGCTTCAGTGTGACCAGCTCTAACAAGCACACCACCATCTTGTGCGATAATTGGAAAGACATGACCTGGTGATACAATATCTTTTTTACTAACATTTTTTTTTGATGCGATCTTAATAGTTCTAGCCCTATCCTTTGCTGAAATACCAGTTGTAATTCCTTTTTTTGCTTCAATTGAAACTGTAAATGCTGTTTGATTTCTCGATTGATTCACAGGTGACATTAAAGATAAATTTAATTTTTTAGCTTGAACGCTATCTAACGCCAAACAGATTAAACCTCTTCCATGTTTAGCCATAAAATTGATGTTCCGAGCATTAGTATCAGAAGTTGATATAACCAAATCACCTTCATTTTCTCTTTTTTCATCATCGACCAAAATGTACATACCTCCCCTTTTTGCAACGTTTATAATTGTCTCTATTGATGAATAATTATTTTTTTTCATAGAAATAATTCCTAACGTATTTTGAAAGAATATCTATCTCAACATTAACTAAACTTGCTCTCTTAAGAGATGATAAATTTGTTAATTTATATGTGTGTGGAATAATCCAGATTTGAAAACCTTTATTTGTTACTTTTGAAATTGTTAGAGAAATACCATTTATACTAATTGAAGCTTTTTCAATAATATTTTTTCTCTCTTTTTTACTAATTTGAAAATCAAATAAGTAAGATTTATCAATTTTTTTTATACTTAATATTTTTCCGATAGTATCAACGTGACCCTGACAAATATGTCCTGAAATTTTTTGACCGTATTTAAGTGGAAGTTCTAGATTAATCTTATCTTTTAATTTAATAAAATTAAATTTAGAACGATTAATTGTTTCATTTGAAAGATAGAACTCCATAATCTTATTTTTAATAGATAAAAGAGTAAGGCAAACCCCATCACAAGCTACAGAAATACCTATATCTCTCATACTTAATTTTAGATCTGATTTTATAAATATATTAATACCTTTGGGTCTTTTAAGAATCTTTGTAATTGTACCTTTGTTAAATATAATTCCATTAAACATGTTAGTTTTTATAAATTGTTATCTTATCAGTGCCTAATTTTAATTTTTTTTTATATCTATCATATTTTGTATTTAAAATATCAGAAGATGTAAAATTTACGTATTTATCTTTTTTTAATAAATTTTTTGAACTTTTGAACATATAAAATTCATTAAACATACTTTTTTGAAGAAAACTTTTTGTTAATTTATCACCTCCCTCTACTAAAAGATTTTTAATTCCTAACATATATAATTTTTTAAGAATTTTTTTTAAATTGAAATTTTTATGTCTTTGGGTGGTTTGATTTATTAAAAAAGCTCCTTTTTTTATTAAAAAGTTTTTTTTTATTTTGTTATTTGAATTATAAAAGATAATAGTATTTTCGTTTTTTATAGATTTTACAACATAACTTTTTAGATCTATTTTTAAATTTTTATCTAAAATAATTCTTTTTGGAGAGTGCTGTGTATATCCCTCTAACCTACAATTAAGTTTTGGATTATCTATATTTAATGTTTTGCTTGTAATTAAAATACCGTCACTTTTAAATCTTAAATAATGAGTCAATTTATCAGATATTTTGTTGGTAATTTTTTTTGTTTTATCACTATAAATAATCTTATTTTTTGATAATGCTATTTTTCCAATTACATAAGGTAATTTTTTTTTTCTGTTAATGTAATATGAATTATATAAATTTAATGCCTCTTTTCTTAAAAGACCTTTTCTAACTTTAATATTACTATTTTCTAAAATCAAAGAACTTTTACCTTTCACCTTTAAGTCAATATCTTCAATTGGATAATAAACTTCACGAATTTGATTTTTAATTATATTCTTAGTACAAGGAGGAGTTTTTCCATAATGATTACATGGCTCTAAGGTTATATACATTTTAGAGTCTTTTGGATCTTCAAAACAATTTGAAATAGCATTATGTTCAGCATGAGGTCTGCCACCATACCCAGTTTGACCTATAGAAATAATCTCCCCTTTTTTAACAATTACACATCCAACAGATGGATTATCACCAGTTAGACCTTTTCTAGCTCTTGCTAAATTTAAAGCAAGTTTCATAAATTTCTTATCTTTTGGTGTAAAATTATCTTTTTTTGTAGACATCTATCTTGTCCACAAATTGTATAAAATCTTTTTCTTCTCTAAAATTTCTATAAACAGATGCAAATCTAACATAAGCAACAGGGTCAAGATCCTTCAAACCCTCCATAACCATAGTTCCAATTGTATTACTAGAAATTTCATTTTGACCTAACTCCTCCAAAGATCTTGAAATTTTACTGATAAACTTCTCAATAGTTTCAGTGTCTAACGGTCTTTTCTTAAGTGCTATGTAAATTGATTTCGATAATTTATCCCTATCGAATGAAGATTTTCGTCCGTTTTTTTTTACCACCATTATTTCACGATGCTGAATTCTCTCAAATGTTGTAAATCTAGTACCACACTCACATAATCTTCTTCTACGGATTGCTGTTCCATCTTCAGTCGGGCGGGAATCTACTACAGAAGTCTCACCTTTCTTTTCGCAAGGACAGATCATCTATTGAGATTTTTGTAAATTGGGAAATGAGAGCACAAGTCTATAACTTCGTTTCTAACTTCTTCCTCAACTTTACTATTATCCTCAGGGTTTTTTGATAAACCTTCTATTACTTTTGTGATTAAATTACCAACTTTCTCAAATTCTTTTAAACCGAAACCTCTTGTTGTTGCCGCTTGAGAACCAAGCCTAATGCCTGATGTGATCATAGGTTTTTCAGTATCAAAAGGAATTCCGTTTTTATTACAAGTAATATTTGCTCTACACAGGCTTTCAGAGGCCACATTGCCTTTAACATTAAACGGTCTTAAATCAACTAACATTAAATGAGTATCTGTGCCACCAGAGTAAATTTTAAATCCATTATTTTTTAAAGTTTCAGCTAACATTTTAGCATTAGATAAAACGTTCTTTATGTATACTTGAAATTCTGGTTTAAGTGCTTCGAAAAAACCTGCAGCTTTTGCTGCAATTATGTGCATTAGTGGTCCTCCTTGGTATCCAGGAAATACTGCTGTATCAAATTTTTTTCCTAGATCAAGATCATTTGATAAAATTATACCCCCTCTTGCACTTCTAAAAACTTTGTGTGTTGTTGAAGTCACTACATGGGCATAATCACATGGGTTTGGATAACCTTTTCCAGCAACAAGTCCTGAAAAATGAGCCATGTCAACCATCAAATATGCGCCCACCTTATCTGCTATTTCACGAAATCTTTTAAAATCAATTACTCTAGAATATGCGCTTCCACCTGCAATAATTAATTTCGGTTTGTGTTCTAAAGCTAATTTCTCTACATTTTCATAATCAATTAACTCTGATTTTTTATCTACATCATAACTAATCGCATTAAACCACTTTCCAGACATTGAAATTTTTAAGCCGTGAGTAATATGACCTCCAGAGTTTAAGCTCATCCCCATAAATGTATCATTAGGTTTTAGAAGAGCTAAAAAAACAGCTCCATTTGCTTGTGCACCAGAATGTGGTTGCACATTTGCATACTTACAGTTGAAGAGTTTTTTAATTCTTTCTAAAGCTAATTTCTCAGCTACGTCCACATGTTCACATCCATTATAATATCGCTTACCCGGATATCCCTCAGCATATTTGTTTGTTAGTACTGAACCTTGTGCCTCTAACACTGCCTGAGATACAATATTTTCAGAAGCTATAAGTTCAATATGATTTTGTTGTCTAACTAATTCATCATTAATTGCTTTGAATAAATCTGGGTCAGATTGAGATAAACTTTTTTCAAAAAAATTTTTATAATCTAAATTTAAATACTTTGTTTCACTTGACATAATAATCTATATTTTTTTAACTCTTTTTTTGTGTCTTCCACCCTCAAAATTTGTATTAAAAAACACAGTTATACATTTAAATGCTGTATCTTTTTTTGTCAATCTAGAACCTAATGTAATTATATTTGCATTGTTATGTAATCTGGATAATTTAGTGTTTTTTACTGAATAACACACTGCAGCTCTTATTTTCTTGTGTTTATTGGCTGCCATTGACATTCCCATTCCTGATCCACATACTAATATGCCCATATTTTTGTGGCTTTTGCTCACTTTTTTACAAAGAGTATGAGCATAATCTGGATAATTTACAGAGTTTTTTGAATTATAGGTTCCTAGATCTTCAAAAATAAATTTTTTAAAAAATTTTTTTTTTATTTGTTCCTTTAACTGATATCCGGCATGATCTGATGAAATAAATACTTTTTTCAAGTTAATTAAATTTATAATCCAAAACACAAGCGACTAAATGGATTCTATCTTCTTCTCCACCATTAAAGGCGTTATGATATTTTGTATTGTTAGTTATCCAAACAGAACCATCAGCCGGCATATGTTTTGCAACATTGTCTATAACCATTATTGAACCTGGATTTGTTATAATTGGAATATGCAATCTTGGTTCTGGATCTCTATGCCAACTTAATGTTGATCTAGGCTCTTTTAATAAAACTCTAACTCTACCAAGTTTGTATTTAGATGAAAGAACATCAAAGACTTTTTTAAAATAAGTATTTTTATAATCATGGATAAATTCAGAGTAAGCTGCTTCATCTATCATTTCATCTCTTCTTGCTTCTTTCCCACTAGAATCTGGTTTAGTCCAAAACACACCTCTAGCTTTGTTACCTTTAATTGAGTCTGGATCACCCGGAATTTGAGTTAATGATATTGCTCCGAAATTTGATACTCCATCAACACCTGTAAATCCCTTTATTGCCAAAACTTGTTTATAAGCTTCCTGGAGTTTGTTTATGTCAAACTTCAAATCTTGCTTTTGAAAGTCATTAAAATTTAAATTCATTGTAGCTTATTGTCTCCTGATGTTGTTTAATATCTTTTTTAAGATATATTTGTATATAACATTTGTCGCACAATATAAATATAATTAAATTATGATTACTGGTAATTTTCCTAACCTGAGACTAAGAAGAAGTCGTAAAAGTGATTGGTCTAGAAGATTAATAGCTGAGAATAATCTGACACCTAGTGATTTTATACTACCAGTATTTCTCACTGATGGAAAAAATAAAAAGCAAAGTATTAGTTCTATGCCAGGAGTATATCGTTATTCATTAGATAGATTAAGTTTTGTCATTGATAAAGCACTCAAATTAAAACTGCCAATGGTTGCTTTATTTCCTTATACTAGTAAGAAAAATAAAGATCAATTTGGAACTGAAGCCTTAAACGAAAACAATTTAGTTTGTAAAGCTTTACAACTAATCAAAAAGAAATATCAGAGTGAGATAGGGATTATGTGTGATGTTGCACTGGATCCATATACATCACATGGACAAGATGGATTAGTAAATAATAGATATGTTCTCAATGATGAAACAATCGAAATTTTAATAAAACAATCATTGTTGCAAGCTGAAATGGGATGTGATGTAATAGCACCATCCGATATGATGGACGGTAGAATAGGTGAAATCAGAAAATCACTAGATAAAAATGGTTTTAAAATGACACAAATATTATCATATGCAATTAAATATGCATCAAGTTTCTATGGTCCTTTTAGAGATGCTGTTGGCTCTAAAAATATCTTGAAGGGTAACAAAAAAAATTATCAAATGGATTTTAGAAATAGCGATGAAGCTTTAAGGGAAGTTGCTTTAGATATCAAAGAAGGTGCTGATATGGTGATGGTTAAACCAGGTATGCCGTATTTAGATATTATAAGATCTGTGAAAGAAAAATTTAAAATACCAGTATTTGCCTATCAAGTATCAGGTGAGTATACATTATTATCAAATGCTATTAATAAAGGTTTTATAAATAAGGATGCTATTCTGGAAACTCTTATTTCATTCAAACGATCGGGTGCTAACGCAATTATTAGCTATTATGCAGATAGGATTGATAAAATATTAGACTGATTATTTGAATGTGTTTAAAAATCTCAATCTATTTAATGGATAATTGATATTATTAGGTCTCAATATACTTTTTTCTAAATAATCACCGACTAGTTTTAAACCATCAATTAAGATTTCCTCATTTAAAAAATCTTTATTATTATCTATTAAAAAATTAGGAACAATTCTGTTTTCTTTTTTAGATTTTACTAGATATTTAACCTCGTTATTAATAAGTTCTTTTTTTACTAAGTTCTTTAACTCAAGATCATAGCCAAGAACTTTAAACAAATCTAACTCCCAAAAAATATAATCTTTTATCCAATTTTCTTTTTTTAATAAAATATAAAAATTTTCAATTAGACAATAAACTTTAAAATTTTTTTGAGACTCAGCAGTTAAAATTTTGATTAATTGAAAAGCGGAAAAAATACATAGTAGTTTTCTATAATTATCAAAAAAAACAGGTGTGTAAGCCTTAAGTATTTCAATTTTAAAATTACCAATCTTATTTTCTGTTTTAGAGGAATAATTTACATACAATTGATTTCCTAACTGAAGATAATTCTTAATTTTTCTTGAAGTTCCTCCAAAAATAATCCCAGACACTTTTCCATAATTTTTAGTAAAAATTTCAACAATTAATGAATTTTCACTATATTTATTTTTTGAAATTAAAAAACCTTCATCATCCCAAGTCATAATTAAATAATATTCTTTAAACAAAGTATTGCTGCATTTTGTTCAGCATCTTTTTTTGATCTACCTTCAGATATGAATAATTTTGTATTAAATAATTTTACACCAACTTTAAATAGAGGTTTGTGTCTTGGACCAGTGTTTGATATTAACTTATAAATTGGTAATTTTTTAAATCTTTTAAGAGACAATTCTTGTAATTTTGTTTTTGCATCTATTTCTGTTATCACACTTCTTTCTAAATGTTTTTTCCATAAATTAAGAATAGTTTTTTCTACAGTTGTAAAACCTCTATCTAAATAAATAGCACCTATTAGGGCTTCACAACTATCAGCAACAACTTTATCCTCAACGATTGTTTTCTTATTTTTATGTCTAAAAATTAATATATATTTTTCTAATTCGATTTCATTTGCAATTTGTAAACAGGTTTTTCTATTAACAAGTGATGCAAATTTTTTATCTAAAATACCCTCCTTCTCATTTGGGTAAATTTCTAAAAGTTTTTTTGCAATCACTAGACCTAAAACTCTGTCACCCAAAAATTCAATTTTTTCATTATTATCTTGATTATCAAAACTTTTATGTGTCAGTGATTTTACCAAGAGATTTTTATCTTTAAAATTTACGCCTAATTTCTTTTCAAGACTTGTATAGAGTGTTTTCATTATCTAATCTTTTTAAAAAATCTATCAAACCTAATAGACTGTTTCCATTTCCAAAAATAAAAAATACTTCCAAAAGATCTGTCAGAGGAAAAGAAAATAAACTGTGCCTTGCCAACTAGATTATCTTTGTGAACGTAGCCTACACTTGATAAATATCTGCTATCTTTTGAGCAGTCTCTATTGTCTCCTAAAAAAAAGTAATTATCTTCAGGCACAATAAAAATATCAGAATTTTGAAACGATCCGTTTTTAAAATAGACTGTTTTATAGCTGAAACCGTTAGGCAATTTCTCTTTGAAAGAAAAAACATCTACTCTTTTATTTCCACAAAAAATTTTATCATTAATTGATGTTTTATCTTTAAAGATTACATTATTATTTATGTATAATTCAGAATTTATAAATTGGATTTTATCTCCTGGGAGACCAATTAATCTTTTTATATAATCAGTTCTATTATCTGCTGGGGTTTTAAAAACAACTACATCGCCTCTTTTGGGCTCATTAAAAAAAATTCTACCTTTAAAGATAGGCGGGCTGAATGGAAATGAATGCTTACTATAACCATAAGAGTATTTACTAACAAATAATCTATCTCCAACTAAGAGATTGGGTTCCATGGATGAGGATGGTATATAAAATGGTTGGATTAATATGGATCTGATAAAAACAGCTATTATAAGTGCGTAGACCAATGTTTTAGCGTTTTCAATTAAAAAATTTTTATTAAACATTATTGTTTTTGAATAATTGTAAATGCTATTGAATAATCTTTTTCATCGGAAATTGAAAGATACAAATTGTACTTTTTAACTTTAAATTTTTTATAAATAAGATTGTTAATTTTTTTTGTTTTTCGAAAATAAGGTTTACCTAATTTATCGTTTAGTATCTCAATGTCTTTAAAATTAAGGTCATCTCGAATACCAGTTCCTAAAGATTTAGAAAAAGACTCTTTTGCTGCGAATCTTTTTGCAAAAAAAGATATTTTTGTATTTTTTTTTTTAGAAAAGTTTATTTCATTTTTGGTAAAAGTTCTAAAGATAAAATTTTTTTTACCAGTTAAAATTTTAATTCTGTCATTTTTGACTATATCTACGCCTACACCTAAAATTTTCATGTTACTTGATTATAGTCTTAAATTTTTTAACTACATCAATTAAACCAAAAAAAACTGATTCTCCTATTATGAAATGTCCAATATTAAACTCTTTAATCACTTTTATTCTAGTTAGGATTTTTGTTGTTTTATAATCAAGACCATGTCCTGCATGAACTTCTATTCCTAAATCATTTGCAAGAAAAGAACATTCTTTTATTCTCTTTAATTCTTTTTGAAAATTTTTTCCTGTTTTAACTAAATTGGATAATTTACCTGTATGAATTTCAATACAATCAACGTTAATTGCTTTTGATATTCTAATATCTTTCAAAGAAGGATTAACAAAAAGACTTGTTCTAATATTTAATCTTTTAAATTTTTTAATTATATTTTGTATTTTGGTTCTATTTTTAATCAAATTTAAACCACCTTCAGTAGTTATTTCTTTTCTTTTTTCGGGCACAATACAAATAAAATTAGGCTTTATTTTAATTGCGTTTTTAACAATATTTGAATTTGTTGAAATTTCCAAATTTACTAGTAACCCTTTTATAGAACATATTCTTTTAGCATCAGCATCATTAATATGTCTTCTATCCTCTCTTAAGTGAATTGTGATTGAGTCTGCTCCAACTTTTTTAGCAAATTTGGCAGTGTAAACTGGATCTGGATGATTTTCACCTCTAGCATTTCTTAAAGTTGCTACATGATCAATATTTACCCCTAAACGTTTCATTTTGTAAATCTACTCCCTGGGGTCGTTATAGGAATAAGTTTTAAACTGTTTGGTATTTGTTTTTTATTAAAAACTGGCACATCTATTTTTAGCTGAGAAATAATTTTACTTTTTATTTTGAGATTTTTTTTATTTGACCTGTCAATTATAGAGGCAAATCCTATTAATTTTGCTTTAGCTTTTTTTATTAATTTGACACATTCGATACTAGACTTTCCTGTAGTAATAACATCTTCAATTATTAAAACCTTTGATCCTTTTTTTATCTTAAATCCTCTTCTAAGTGTGAATTTACCCCTTACTCTCTCACAAAAAATAGTTTCTTTTTTTAAAATTCTACCTATTTCATAGCCAATTACTATACCTCCCATTGCTGGAGATAAAATTAGATCAAATTTACTGAAATTTTTTTTGATCTTGCCAGCAAGAGATTTGCATATTTTTTCAGCTAAATGAGGATAACTTAGAAGTTTTGCACATTGAATGTATTTTGAAGAATGTAGACCAGACGATAATACAAAATGTCCTTCTAAAAGCGCATCAGTTTTTCTTAAAATATTTAAGGATTTTTTGTGTGAAAGCATTTCTTTTATCTTCGTGTCTGATTATCTTAAATTTTATACCTTTTTGTTTAAGCTCTGCAATAAAATTAGTAAAATTTTTAAGATCTCTAATTATAAGTTGAAACTTGAAATTAATATAATTTGGGTTTTTCCCAACCATTTCGAGATTTGATATGTTTAATTTATGTTGTCCGATAAGTGAACTAACATTACCTAATTGACCGGGTTTATCAGGCAAAGAAATCCATAGAGTCGTATTGTATTTTTTTACTCTTTCTTGTTTTTTTTCTCCTTTATCGTGCCAATACTTTCTAATAGCAGATCTTGCCTTACCTGTTTTTGTAATTGGTATCCAATGAAGTGATGGTGAATTATTTTTGGATGTTGTAATTTTCACAGTATCTCCATTTCTTAAGATACTTTGTAATTCTCCTTTGTTGCCGTTAATCTCACAACCAACAGCCGTATCACCTATTTTTGTGTGTACAGCATATGCAAAATCAATTGGAGTTGCGTTTTTTGGCAATTTTATTACAGATCCTTTAGGTGTAAAACAAAACACATTTTCTTGGAACATTTGCATTTTAGTATATTCGTACGAATGTTCTGGATTTTCATTTTTTTCAATAATTTCGACTAAATCTTTTAACCAATCATACTCTTTCCAGGTTAAAGAGTTAAATTTTTCAGAAGATTTATATTGCCAATGTGATGCTATACCTCGCTCAGCAAAATCGTGCATCTTTTTAGTTCTTATTTGTATTTCAATTGGTTTTTTATAAGAGCCAATTACTGCAGTGTGTATTGACTTATATCCATTAATTTTCGGTGATGATATATAATCTTTGAATTTTCCTGGAATACAATTCCACTCTTTATGAATTGTCCCTAAAGTTTTATAGCAATCATCTATATTATCTAGAATAATTCTAAATCCAATTATATCGGTAATTTGCTCTAATGAGACTCTTTTCTTTTGAACTTTTCTCCAAATTGAAAAAGGAGTTTTTTCTCTACCAAAAATTTTTGACTGAATATTGTTCTGAGATAATAATGTATTTATTTCATTTGATAACGTTTCGAAAATATCTTTTTTATCTAATTTTATTTCGTCTAATCGTTTTTGAATTAATGACCTCGCATCATTATTTAAAATTTCAAAAGATAAATCTTCTAATTCATCTCTAATTCTATGCATACCCATTCTGTCAGCCAGAGGTGCATATATCTCCATTGTTTCTTGAGCTATTCTTTGTCTTTTATCTTTTTTTTTAATTGCTTTGATGGTCCTCATATTATGTAGCCGATCTGCAATTTTAACTAATAAAACTCTTATATCTTTTGACGTAGCTAAAATTAACTTTCTAAAGTTTTCCGCTTTTGAGTTCGGTGATGCGGTATTTTCAAATACAGAAATTTTTGTTACTCCATCAACTAAATCAGCCACTTCAATTCCAAATTCTCCTTTGATCGTCTCATAGGTTGCATACGTATCCTCGATAGTATCGTGTAATAAACCAGTTGTTATTGTTGCACTGTCTAACTTTAAATCTGTTAAAATATTTGCTACTTCAATTGGATGAACCGAATATGGGTCTCCTGATGCTCTTTTTTGGTTTTCGTGCGCCTTAACTGCAAAATCGTAAGCTTTATTTAATCTTTCTGGATTCAAAAATTTATTATAATTTTTGACTTTATTTATGAGTTCTTGAGAATTTAACATCCTTAATTATATCATTAATTTAGACAAGTTTAATAGATCTTATGTCACTATTTGATAAAGAAAAAATGAAATCTTTTATATATAGTTTTGAATTAGGGTATCCCCAATTTTTTTCTATCTCAAATAATGGTATTAATACAAAGTTTCTAAGGTGCATTCTAGGATGAGGAACATTTATGCCATTTGAGGTAATTTTTTGATTATAGTCAATAATATCAATATCACATATACGTGGTGAATTTTTAGGAGTTTTTTTTCTTCCTAAAGATATTTCTATCTGCTTACATAGCTTTAATAATTCTAGCATTTTTAGATCTGATGAAACTTTTAAAACAATATTATAAAATTTTGGATTTTTTGGATTTGGCCAAGATAAAGTTTCGTAGTAATTTGAGGATCTAATTATATTTATACCTTTGGAATATAATTCGAATTTAGTTTTTTCTATATTTTTTTTTCTGTTACCAAGATTGGAACCAACACTCAAATAAATAATTTTAGCTTGTTTTTCTGACATATCTTGCTTTATCGCGATTCCAATCTCTTCTTTTAATCGCAGCTCTCTTATCAAATTTCTTTTTTCCTTTAGCAACAGCTAATTCAATTTTGGCTTTACCTTTCTTAAAATACATTTTTGTGGGAATTATTGTTAAACCTTCTCTTTGCATTTTACCTATAAGTTTATTTATTTCTTTTTTATTTAGTAAAAGTTTCCTTTCATCTAGTGGTTTATGATTTATATAACTTGCTTGTTTATAAGATGCTATATGGGAATTAATTAAAATAATTTCTCCATTTTTTTCAACAGCGTAAGAATCTGCTATATTAACTTTACCTTGCCTTAAAGATTTGATCTCCGAACCTTTTAAAACAATTCCAGCCTCTAAGAGACTTTCAAAAAAATAATTAAAACTGGCTTTTCTATTTAAACAGATTATTTTTAAACCTTGATTGGTTTTTTTTATCATTAAATCAATTTAGATGACCGAAGTGCTTTTTCTACAATACCCTTCGTTTTCTCTGTAACTTTAACTAACGGAAGTCTAACATCATCAGTGCAAAGATTTAATAATTTTGCTGCATATTTAACTGGACTTGGATTACTTTCAACAAACATAGCATTATGCAAAGGCTGCAACATTTCATCTAGTTTTGTAGTTTCTTGAATTGATTTGTCATCATTTTTTACAGAATTTTTTTGGAATTCAGAACATAATTTAGGTGCTATATTAGCTGTAACGCTTATAGCTCCAACACCTCCCCTTTTATTAAAGTCCATTGCATTGTCATCATTTCCAGTTAATTGAATAAATTCTTTTCCCATTTTCTCTAATGTTTGATTTACTCTGTTCAAGTCTCCAGTAGCATCCTTTACACCAACAATATTTTTTAATTCAAACAATCTTGCCATTGTGTCCACAGACATATCAATTACAGATCTTCCTGGAATATTATAAATCAGGATTGGTATCCCACATTTATCATTTATAGCCTTGTAGTGTTGATACAAGCCTTCTTGTGTTGGCTTGTTATAATATGGAGTAACAATAAGAGCTCCGTTTGCCCCTATTTTTTCAGCATGTTTTGTTAGAGAAATCGCTTCTTCTGTGGAATTCGATCCAGTTCCTGCAATAACAGGTAATTTACCGCTACTTTCTTTTACGCATAGTTCAATTACTTTTTGATGCTCGTCATGACTTAAAGTTGGAGACTCACCTGTTGTACCAGCGGGTACTAGACCATTTGTACCATTTTCGATGTGAAAATGTATTAACTTGATGTAATTTTCTTCATCAAGTTGATTATTTTTAAATGGGGTGACTAAAGCAACATTTGAACCTTTAAACATAAGTACTTATAACATAGTTTAAGGATTCATATAGTAAAAGAATATGTTTAAAAAATTCTTATTAATTATTAGTTTGTTTACAATTTTTAATCAATCTGTTCAAACATTTGCAGAAATAATACCATTAAAAAAGCCTATACAAACTGTAGAGGAAAAAGAAAAGAAACTGCTTAAAGATGTCTTAAAACCTTTGCAAAAACCATCAACTAAAAAAGTCATAAAAAACGAACAAAAACAACCTGATTACAAAAAAGTTACAAAAAAGAAGTCAAATATAGGTATAATTTTACCAAAAAAAAAACCTTTGATAGCAGGTGTTAAAAAAGACGATCCTGTTAAAAAATCAAAATATTACAGTAAAAAAGATTTTGCATTAGCAAAAAAAGCTTTGAGTGAGATGAAACAAGCAAAGTGGACCTCTGCTTTAAAAACTTCAAAAAGAGCTAGGGATAAATCAATTTATAATTTCATACAATGGAGACACCTCTTAACAAAAGGAAATAAAGCCTCGTATTATGAATATAAAGCATTTATTGATGCTAATGAGGATTACCCGAGAATAGGTCGAATTAAATATTTAGCAGAACATAAACTTTCAACAGATACTGTGTCACCAAAAAAGATTATTAGTTGGTTTGAAGCTAGTGAACCGTTAAGTGGTTTTGGAAAAATGATACTAGGAGAAAGCTATATTTTGTTGGGCAATAAACAAAAGGGAATATCATTAGTCAAAAAAGGATGGATAACAGCTGAACTTAACAGATCTGAACTTAAATTTTATAGGAAAAAATTTAAAAAATATCTAAATTCTGATGATTATATTAAAAGAGCAGATTACCTTGCCTGGAATAATAAATATTGGGATTTAAAAAGACTTTTAAGATATTTACCAAAAGATTATCAGCTTTTATACACAGCTAGGCAACTTTTAATGAGTAAGTCATATGGTGTAGATAATGCTATTGCAAAAGTTCCTAATAAATTTAAAAATGATGCAGGGTTAAATTACGATAGATTAAAATGGAGACGAAAAAGAGGTAGGGTTGATAGTTCTCTGGAAATCTTATTAAAGATTAATAATACAAAAGATTATCTTGTTCGACCAGATAAATGGTGGATAGAAAGAGAAATTATTTCAAGATCTCTTATTTATAAAAAAAAGTTTGAATTAGCTTATAAGATATCAAGTAATCATGCATTAACTGAAGGACCTGAATATGCAGCAGCTGAATGGATGAGTGGATGGATAGCACTAAGTTTTTTAAATGACCCCTTATTGGCAAAAGATCATTTTGAAAATTTTTATAATAATGTGGGCTATCCCATAAGTGTATCACGGGGTGCTTATTGGTTAGGAAAAACTTACCAAAAGCTTGGAGAAAAAAATTTAGCTATTGAATGGCTTGAAAAAGCTGCAGGATTTTTAACCACTTATTACGGTCAATTAGCATTTATGGAACTAGATCCTAATAAAACTTTTGAACTTCCAAAAGATTTAGAGGTATCAAAAGATTATAAAGATTATTTTTTTAAAAAAGAATTAGTAAAAACAATTTATCTTCTTGATGAACTCAACAACGACAAATATACTAAACATATTCTTCGACACCTAGCTAATGATAATATAGAAAATGGAAGTGAAATTTTGGCAGCACAATTAGCAACAAGTATTGATAGGTTTGATTTTGCAATTCAAATTGCTAAAATTGCCTCTTATGAAAAAAGATTTCATAATAAATTTAATTATCCAATTATAAGTACACCCAAATATATCAATGGGAGAAAAATTCCTGAAACTGCTTTTATTCTATCAATAATCAGACAAGAAAGTGAATTTGATTTAAGCGCCAATAGTCATGCAGGTGCAAAAGGTTTAATGCAACTTATGCCCTACACTGCAAAAGTAGTCGCTAAACAAGCAAAGCTTCCCTACTCAAAATCAAGATTAACAAAGGATGCTGAGTACAATATAAATCTTGGATCACATTACATAGCTGGTTTAATTCTTGATTATGATGGAGCTTATCCATTTGCTGTTGCTGCTTATAACGCTGGACCCAAAAGAGTTAAATATTGGAAAAAAATAAATAAAAACCCTCAAAAAAAGCAAATTGATTATATAAACTGGATTGAGCTAATTAAATTTAGAGAAACTAGAAATTATGTGCAAAGAGTTTTAGAAAATTATAATGTCTATCGATATATTTTAGAGCAAAAACCAATAAAAATGAAAAATTTTTTTAAAGATGACCCTCTTTATTAAATATGGAATTTAATCAATCTTTTTTTCAGCAAAAATTAAAATCTGGAATTGAATTTTTCAATAAAAATAAACTAAATGAAGCTATTAGATGTTTTAAATTTTTAATAAATGAAAAATCGACACAAATTATAGCTTTTTTATATTTAGGAATAATAGAAATAAGAAAAAATAATAATGAAGACGCAAAAAAATATTTTTTTAAAATTCTTGAAATAGATAAAAATCATGAATTTGCAAATTTAAATTTAGGGCTCCTTTCTTTCCAAGAGAAAGATATAAAAAAAACAGTACATTATTTCAATAAAACAATAGAAATAAATCAAGAAAATTTGTTAGCTAAATATCATCTTGGATTAATTGATATGATAAATAAGGAATATGAGATAGCCAAAAAAAAATTTGAAGATATTTTATTAAGAGAGCCAAAAAATATTAGCGCGCTTAATAATCTTGGGATTTGTTATTCAAAGCAAATTAATTTTAAAAAAGCAATTAACTTATTTAAAGAATGTCTTAATATAAATAATAAAAATAAACAAGCTATCCTAAATTTGGCTAATTGTTTATTTCAAATAAAAGATTTTGAAAAATCAATCATAAATTACAATAAAGTTCTAGAGATTGATAAAGAACATGTTATTGCCAAGATAGGATTAAGTAAATGTTACTTTGCTTTACATAATTACGATAAGGCCTTTTATTTTTTTGAGGCAAGAAAAAAAGCGCAATTAGATAATATGAAAATTACTAATAAATTGATTAAAGATTTTGATTGTAAAGAATGGTTTAAGGAAAAAATAGATAAAAAAAAAATTTTGATACTTAGTGAACAAGGTATTGGAGATAATTTACAATTTGCTAGATATATCTTTTGGTTAAAGGAAAAATTTAATTGTGATATAATTTTCTATGTTAATAAAAAAATTTCACACCTTTTTAAAAACTGTCCTTGTAAAATTATAAATAATTTAGATCAAGTCGATAAAATTGACTTTTATCAATATTTATTATCTTTACCGTACATCTATTACATTATTGAAAATAAATTTAAAAAATGTATTCCCTTTATTACTATTGATAAATCTAACAATTTATATTGGAAAAAAAAACTTGAAAAATTAAAAAAACCTCGAATTGTAATTCAATGGAAAGGTAATGAAAAATTTGTTGATGACCAGCAAAGATCTATACCTATTAAATTTTTTAGTGATTTAATAAAAAATGAGAATTACTCTTTTATAAGTTTACAGAAAGATAATTTTTCTACAGAAATTAAACAAAATAACCTACAAGATTTTATTACAGATTTTTCAGAATTGATTGATCTTGGGGATAAGAGTTTTTTAGATACCATATCTGTTTTGAATAATATAGATTTATTAATTTCTGTTGATACCTCAATGACACACCTTGCATCTACAATGCAAACTAAAACTTTACTCTTACTCAATTCTAATCCAGATTGGAGATGGCATGTTGAATTAAAAGAAAAATGTTTTTACGACAATCTAGAAATTGTAAAAGCTGATAAAATAAATAATTGGGGATCGATCTCTATAATAGTTAATGATAAATTAAGAGAATTATTCAAAAACTAAATATTATCGAAGAAATGGCGGAAAAGGAGGGATTCGAACCCTCGGTACAAGTTTCCTCGCACGGTCATTTAGCAAACGACTGGTTTAAGCCTCTCACCCACTTTTCCAATTAATGAATTTTAATAATTTATATGACTTACTTATATATATCAATAATTTCATCAATTATTGAATTACTATTATATAAAACTGACCATTTTGGATAATCTTTTTTAAATTTTGATAAATCAGAGATATACCAAATGTGATCTCCTATTCTATTTTTTTTTAAGTATTTAATCTTAATTTTTAATTTTAACCTTTTTTCAACATGATTAATGGCTTCTATTACTGAGCAGTTAGAATATTTTCCTCCACCAATATTGTAAACTTCACCAGGTTTTGGTTTTTTAACAAATTCCCAAAAAGCATTAATTAGATCCTTACTATGGAGATTGTCTCTAACTTGTTTACCTTTATAGCCAATAATATTATAGGATTTATTTTTTATACAAGACTTTACTAAAAAAGATAAAAAACCATGTAATCCAGCACCAGAATGATTTGGTCCAGTCAAGCATCCTGCTCTAAAAATTCCAATTTTTAAACCATAATTTTTCCCAAATTCCTGAGCAAGGATATCAGCATATGTTTTTGAAACACCAAAAAAACTATGAACAGAATTATCAATATTAAAATTTTCATTTATTCCTTTTTTTAAAAATAATTTTGATAAAGGTTCATATCGTGTTCTTTTTTCAACTAACTTCAATCTATTAGGACTATCACCATAAACTTTATTAGTGGATAAATAGATGACTTTAGCTAAAGGACAATACTTTTGCGTATTAGTAAAAATATTTAAAGAACCCAGTGCATTAACTTCAAAATCTAAAAAGATATTATCTTTAGCAAAATCGTGTGATGGCTGAGCTGCTGCATGAATTACAATAGAAATGTTTTTATTAAATTTTTTAAATATATTTTGTATTTTTTCCTTATTTCTTATATCAAAATTATATTGAGTATAGCTTCTATTCTTGCTAAGTTTTTTTTGTATCCACAGTGTATTTCCATCACTTCCAAAAAATTTTTTTCTAAGGTTATTATCTATTCCTATTACCTTAAAACCTTTTTTTAAAAAAAAAAAAGCAGACTCAGATCCAACCAAACCATTAGAGCCTGTGATTAAGACAATTGACATTATAATAACTTTTTTAAGGCTTTTTTATTTTTAATCAAGCTTTGAAATGTTTCATTTATAATAGTGTTTAATTTTTTAACAACTCTCCATTTATAATTAGAATAAATTTTTTTGTTATCTGTTATGTAATATCGCAAATCATAATTAGAAGTTTTGATTTTCTTTTTAAATTTTATCTTATTTTTTGTAATATTCTCACAATACTTGGTTAATTCTTTTAATGAAATTGCATTAGTTGATCCTCCCCCAACATTAAAAGTATGATTATTTATTTTAGAAATTTTAGAAATTTGCTCTTCAATTAATGAGCATAAATCATTTATATCTAGTATATCTCTTATTTGATTTCCATAACCTCCGTAACCTTGATATGTTATCGGGATCCTATTTATGTGCCTCCAAAGCCACATACTAATGAATCCTTGGTCTTGTTTCCCAAATTGACCATAACCTGATACAACTCCAAATCTATTTATAAGATATTTAATATTATAAAGATATGAATATTCTTTTATTAAATTTTCTGAACTTAATTTAGTAAAACCATAAAATGAAACAGGAGATTCTTTTGAAAATTTCTCATTAATTTTTATCTTTTTTTTTAATCTTGTTTTAAAACTGATATTTTTAAATAAATTGTTTATTTTATTAATTGAATATACCCGTGACGTTGAAAGGTAAATTATCTTAGAGTTATTAATTTTAGCTATTTCTAACAAATTTAATGTAGATCTTAAATTAGAGTCAAAAACTAATTTAGAATTTTTTTTTGATAATTCTACGGAAGGCTCTGCGCAACAATCTATAATCAAGTTAATTTTTTTTTTTATATTTTTTAATTTTTTTAAACAATTATTTGATGCTAAATTTAACTTAAAGTTCTTAATATTGTAATTTTTCAATTTTTTTTGGTTTAAATATGAGGTATTTCTTGATAAATTATCAACTGTAATAACAACAGAATTTTTAATTTTTTGCTTTAAATAAATTGCTAGACTGGATCCTATAAATCCACATCCACCAGGAATTAATATAAGCATGATTAATTATATGGATTTAACAATTATAATACCAGTTAAAAATGAGGCAAACAATATCTCGAATATTGTTGAATCGATTAATTCAAAAATTAAAGTTGATTATGAAATATTATTTATAGATGATTTTAGTACAGACAATACAACAAATGTAATAAAAAATTTTCAAAATGAAAATAATAAAATTAAACTTATCAAAAATGAATTCAGTGGGTTGGGACAGTCAATCAGAAATGGTATTAAACACTCTAATGGAAAGTATTTATCCATCCTAATGTGTGATGGCTCTGATGATTTAGAAGATCTAAATCGTTATTACTTTACAATTAAGGATAATAATTTAGATGCTGTATTTGGGTCTAGATTTCTTCATAAATCGAAAATTTATGATTACCCAAAATTTAAGTTAATTTTGAACAGAATATTTAATTATTTTGTAAGTCTAGTTTATCTAAATAAGTATAACGATTATACAAATGCTTTTAAAATCTACAAAAAAGATACTCTTTTAAAAATTGAACCTATTGTTTCTGAGAGTTTTAACGTTTTTTTAGAATTACCATTAAAGATAATAAATAGAAAATTAAATTATAAGATTATTTCCATTAATTGGTATGGAAGGAAAGACGGAGTTTCAAAATTTAAATTTAAAGAATTAAGATCTAAATATCTGTTTACTTTGATTTATTGTTTAGCAGAAAAGATTTTATTACTTAAATAAGGATAATATATCTTAGAAAAAGCATTCAAAAAAACAATAAAAGATAATAACCATGCTCCCATTGAATATCTTGGATCGCCAAGAAAAAATAAAAAAGAAAAATGCATAAATATCAGAGAAATAGACAAAATTTTAATTTTAATCTCTAATTTTTGATAAAAAACAAAAAATAAATTTAACAAAATTATAAAGAACCATAATTCGTAAATCTTTATATAGTGATTTAAATGATTAAAAATATTTAAATTTTCATTTTTATTAAATGATTGAAAAAAAATCATATAGTCCTTTAAGCTAATATGTAAACTACTTTCTATATTTTGATTTTGGATTAAAGGAACAATTTCATTTGAATAGATGTAATTATGTAGCGGGATAAGAAAAATAAAAGATCCTCCAAAAAATAAAAAAAAAATATGTTTACCAAAATCTAAAATATTATCTTTTTGAAGAACCATATAAATTATATAAAATGTCAAAAAAGGTATAATAAATGCTAGATAATTTGGTCTCAATCCAATTACTAAAAAGGACAAAAAACCTATGAAAAATAAATTTATTTTTTTTTCATTTTTAAGAAAAAGATAGATTATTATTAGCAGGAAAAAATAACATATACCCTCTGCATAACCATCAACTGTAAAATTAATATAATTAATCAATGCGAATCCCAATGACTCAAAAATAGGTAAAAAAATAAAAATTAATGTTAGAATTTTTGGTAAAGGGTTTTTTAAAAATAATTCAAAGAGTTTATAGAAAGTAATAGGAAAAAAAGAAATTAAATATATATTTCCAAAAATTGTATCACCAAAAAATAAAGAAAAAAAAGCATTTAAATATCTGGAAAGGGGCATATAAAAAAATATATCTTCAACACCTCTTAAACCCTCATAAATATTCCCCAAAAAAATATTATTTAATATTATTCGTGAAAAACCATAATGGGCCATCCCATCCATTCCTCTATCGAAATAAAAAGTTTCAGAAAATCCAGAAACTGAATTGGGACTAAATTTCAAATATATAAATAAAACAACATAAAAGGATATAGAAAAAAATAAAAATAATTTATTGATATTAAAAAAATTTGTTAGAATTAATGAGATTAATAAAATAGATAATAGATTGTAGATTAAATAACTATTATTGTATAAAATATTACTTTTTATATTTATTTTTAAATTTCTTTTATAATCTAAAAAAAAATAATCCTTTTTACTATCTATGATGACACATTTATTTGTTTTGTTTTCTACTAGTATAAATTCTTTATCTTTTTCATAAATAAGATTGCCAACAAAACACAAGTTTGAGTTATGATTATTTTTCCAAAAATTTAATTTTATAAGTGTTGGAAAAATAATATTATTCTTATAGTTTTTTTTTTGGGGATCTCCAAAATTCAAATTTGTATCATTAAGTGCAGATGGACCGAAATCCCAAAAATTCATATTCTTACGAATAAAAACAAGTTTTCCCTCTTCAAATTTTGTCCACAAATTTTCAGATTGAAATGCATATTTTTTAAAAAGCGTAGATTTTTCACTCGACCCTGGTTGTTGAATATTTTTTAACAATCTTTCCTGGTTTTCCAATTTTGTTAACTCTTTTTTTAAAATTTTTTCAAAATCTTCTGGAAATGTTTTCTTTATATAATCAAAATCTTTAGTAAATGAGGTCGGCAAAACTATATGGTTTACTATCACACGATTATTCGAAAATAAATTTTGTAAAATGAAGAAAAATATAAAAATAAAGATAAATAGAAATTTATTGTGATTCTCTTTTTGTAAAATATTTGAAAAAAAAATTATTGTAGTTGATAAGCTAAGTAAAATTAGTTTTTCCCATGTATTAAATGGGGGTGGTATAATTATTACGATTAGTAAAAAAGTAATAATTTTGATTGTATATGTTTTAGAAAAATCAATCATTTGTTCCAATTATTCAATACCTGTGAAATTTTAGAATATTGAAAATAATTAACTTATAAAGTAAACATTGCCTATGAAAAATAAGTATTCAATCTTTTCTTTAGTAAAAAATGCATTTTCTTACCATGAAAATTGGCAAAAAGCATGGGGTGATCCGGAGCCAAAAAAAGAATATGACATTGTAATTGTTGGTGGCGGAGGTCATGGATTAGCGACGGCTTACTATCTTGCTAAAAAACATAATATGAAAAATATAGCTGTATTAGAAAAGGGCTGGATTGGTGGAGGTAATACTGGAAGAAATACTACTATAATAAGATCAAATTATTTATGGGATGCAAGTGCAGGTTTATATGATCATGCATTAAAAATTTGGGAAAATCTTTCTCAGGAATTAAATTACAATGTAATGTTTAGTCAACGCGGTGTGATGAATCTAGCTCATAACTTGCAAGATGTTAGAGATCTTAAAAGAAGGACTCATGCTAACAGATTAAATGGTATTGATGCAGTCTATCTAAATACACAACAAGTGAAAAAATTTTGTCCAATTATAAACACATCTCCAGACATTAGATATCCAGTTTTAGGTGGGACTCTCCAGCGGAGAGCTGGTACTGCACGTCATGATGCCGTAGCTTGGGGTTATGCAAGAGGTGCTGATGAAATGGGTGTTGATATAATTCAAAATTGTGAAGTTAAAGGAATTAAAAGAAATGGTGATAGTGTTGATGGAGTTGAAACAACAAAAGGTTTTATCAAAACAAAAAAAATTGGTGTTGTTGCTGCTGGCCATTCAAGTGTAATAGCAAACATGGCAGGTTTAAAGTTACCTTTGGAAAGTAAACCTCTTCAGGCATTAGTATCCGAGCCAGTAAAACCTATTATTGATACAGTAGTTATGTCTAATGCTGTACATGCCTATGTTAGCCAGTCTGATAAAGGTGAGCTAGTAATTGGAGCAGGCACAGATGACTACGTTTCATATTCTCAAAAAGGAAGTCATGAAATTGTAGAGGGAACCTTAAATGCTATTTTAGAATTATATCCTATATTTAGTCGAATGAGAATGTTAAGACAATGGGGTGGTATTGTAGATATATGTCCTGACGCAAGTCCCATAATTAGTAAAACACCAATTAAAGGTTTATACTTTAATTGCGGTTGGGGAACTGGAGGATTCAAAGCAACACCAGGTTCAGGAGATCTATTCGCTCATACAATAGCAAATGATGAACCTCATAAATTAAATGCTGCATTTAATCTTAATAGATTTGTAAGTGGAGATCTTGTTGATGAGCATGGTGCAGCTGCTGTAGCACATTAATGTTTGTAATTCATTGTCCTTATTGTGGTGAGAGAGAACAAAGTGAGTTTAAAGCTGGAGGTGAAGCTCATATTGTTAGACCCAAACAACCAACTGAATTGAGTGATGATCAGTGGGCTGAATATCTATTTATGAGAAAAAATATAAAGGGTATTCAATTCGAAAGATGGGTTCATTTTCATGGATGTAGAAAATGGTTTAATATGGTTAGAGATACATCTAATGATGAAATTAAAGCAATTTATAAAATGGGTGAAAAGCCTCCAGTAAAATAATAAATGACAAATAATTTAAGAGTTAAATCAAGTAAGTTTATAGATGAAACATATAAAATTTCATTTAGGTTTAATAATAAAACTTATTATGGTTACAAAGGGGATACATTAGCATCTGCACTTTTAGCAAATGGTATTCATTTAGTTGGAAGAAGTTTTAAATACCATAGACCAAGAGGAATAATGACCGCAGGTTCAGAAGAGCCTAATGCTATTGTTCAACTTCATAAAAACACATCTCGAACTGAACCAAATGTTAGAGCCACAGAAATAGAAATTTATGAAGGACTTGAGGCTTCAAGTCAAAATTGTTGGCCAAGCGTAAACTTTGATATAGGAGGTATAAATAATTTTTTAAGTCCTGTGCTTCCAGCCGGTTTTTATTATAAAACTTTCATGTGGCCAGCAAGTTTTTGGGAGAAATATGAGTATTTTATCAGAAAATCTGCTGGTTTGGGAAAATCACCTACAGAGCCAGACCCTGATATGTATGAACATAAATATATTCACTGTGATGTATTAGTTATTGGTGCAGGTGTTTCAGGTGTTATTGCTGCAAAAACTTCTGCAAAAAATGGTTTTAAAACATTATTGTTAGATGAAAAACCTTATCTTGGTGGTTCTACAATTTATCAAAATTCAGAATACTTCAAGATTAATAATCAAATTTCAAGTTCATGGTTGGAAAAAGAAATAAATGAAATAAAAAAAATTGATAATTTAGAAATAAAAACAAGAACAAGTGTAGCCGCATTCCATGGATACAACTTTTTATTAGCACGAGAGAGTTTAACTGATCATATTCCTTTACATCAAAGAGATGAAAAAATTCGACATAGATTACTTAAGATAAGAGCAAAAAAAGTCATATGTGCAACTGGATCTTTAGAAAGACCTTTAATATTTGATAATAATGATCGACCGGGTATTTTGCTATCCTCAGCAATAGAAAAATACTCAAATTTCTTTGGCGTAACATGTGGTCAAAAGAATGTTCTTTTTACCAATAATGATAGTGCCTATGAAACAGCAACAAGTTTACTTCAAAAAGGAATTAATATTAAAGCTATTATTGATAACAGAGAAGAAGTCGACTCAAAATTAGTTAAAGAAATAGAAAAAAATAATATAAAAATTTACAAAGGATATACAGTCGTCGATACATTTGGATATAAAAGGATTAATAGAATCTCAATAATGCAACTTTCTAAAGATGGTCAAAAAGTTGTAGGTTCTAAAATATCTATTGATTGTGACTGTCTTGGTATGTCTGGAGGATGGACTCCAGCAGTACATCTTTTCACACAGTCTGGAGGAAAATTAAAATTTAGAGAAGATGATCAAGTATTTATTCCAGATAAATATCCTTCAGATCAAGTAAGTATAGGTTCTTGCAATGGAGAATTTACATTAGATGAAATATTATCAGATATTTCAAAAAAACTTAAAGATTTTTTAAATATTAAAAAAACTGACTATGAAAATCTTGAAATCCAATCTCATTTTAATAAAACTAAAAGAAATATATGGCTACTCCCATCAGATAAGATAATTGGTAAGACAAAACCATTTGTTGATTATCAAAATGATGCGACAGCAAAAGATATTAAATTAGCTTTAAGAGAAGGATTCCGATCAATTGAACATGTAAAAAGATATACAACAACTGGCATGGGAACTGATCAAGGTAAACTTGGCAATATGCATGCGTTAGGAATTATCTCTGAAACTGCTGGCTCTAGAATGGGTGAGCTTGGTACAACAACATTTAGACCACCCTACACTCCTCTTACTTTTGGTACAATAGTTGGAAGAAATGTAGGAGAATATTTTGATGTTTTTAGAAAAACTCCAATTCATGATTGGCACGTTGAAAATAAAGCGAAATTTGAAAATGTGGGACAATGGAAAAGAGCTTGGTTTTATCCAAAAGAAAATGAGGGTATGCATGAAGCTGTACAAAGAGAAAGTAAGGCTGCAAGAGATAGTGCCGGTATATTAGATGCTTCAACATTAGGTAAGATTGATATTCAAGGTACAGATGCTTCAGAGTTTTTAAATCGAGTTTATACCAACGCATGGTCAAAGCTTGCTATTGGAAAATGTCGATACGGACTAATGCTTAATGAGGATGGCATGGTTTATGACGATGGTGTAACAACACGCTTAGATGAAAATCACTACATTATGACTACAACAACAGGTGGAGCTGCAACTGTTCTTGGCAAATTAGAGGATTATCTACAAACAGAATGGCCAGAATTGGATGTGTATTTAACCTCAGTAACTGACCATTACGCTACTATAAGTGTTTGTGGTCCAAACAGTAAAAAAATTATTTCAAAAGTAATTCCTAATCTAGATTTATCTGATGAAAAATTTCCACATATGTCTTTTAAAAATACCAAAATTGACAAAATCAAATGTAGGGTAATGAGAATAAGTTTTACTGGTGAACAAAGTTATGAAATTAATGTTCAGGCTAACTATGGAAAATCTGTATGGGACAAGTGTATCCAGGCAGGAAAAGAATTTAATATCACACCTTATGGGACTGAAACAATGCATTTACTTAGAGCTGAAAAAGGATTTATAATTGTAGGACAAGACACAGACGCAACTATGACACCAATCGATCTTCAAATGGATTGGATAGTTAGTAAAAAGAAATATGACTTTATTGGTAAAAGATCTTTATATAGATCAGATACAATAAGAGAAGATAGAAAACAATTAATTGGTTTGGTTACGGAAAACCCAAAAGAAGTTTTGGAAGAAGGCGCTCAAATTGTTCTGGACACAAGTAAGTCTCCAGTTGAAATGCTGGGTCACGTAACTTCAAGTTACTATAGTCCAAATTTAGAAAAATCTATTGCTTTAGGTGTTGTTAAAGGTGGAAAAAATATGATGGGTCAAAAACTAATTATCCCAATGGAAAATAAACAAATTAACGTGACAGTTACAGATCCAGTGTTTTTAGACAAGGAGAATAAAAGATTAAATGCTTAATTATTCAAACGCAATTACAGAAGATAAATCTTATTCAGGATTACAAATGAAAGAAGTTAAACCTATAATGAAACTGGTTTTAAGAGGGAAAAAAAGAGAATTTTTATCTGCAGTTGGAAAATCATTAAATTTGATATTGCCGGCAGAAGCAAATACTTTTACTAAAAGCGATAAATTAACTGCACTTTGGCTAAGTCCTGATGAATGGATGATTTTTTCAAATGAAGTTTCCCATATTGGTAGCAACGATTATCAAACAGAAAATTTACTTAACAAAAGTATTTGTAAAACAAATTTAGGAGCTGTAACAGATGTCACTGACCAATTTGTTTTGGTTAACCTTAAAGGTGACAAAATTTATGAATTATTTGAGACTGGATCACCATTCAATTTCAATGATTTTAGAAAAAAAAAGGGTTCTGTCATACAAACAATATTGGCAAAAATTGATGTGATTATACAAAATGAGAGTCAAAATGACGTGAATCTTTTTGTCAGACGCTCTTTTTCACAACATTTGTTTTCTTGGATGAATGATAGTGCGTCAAGATTATAGTCTCATTTTTTTTTAAATTTGTTAAAAATCAAGAATGAAAAAATTAATTTATTTAGCAATTTTTGCTCTTTTACCCTTTAATTTAAATGCAGAGTCAAACTTAGACAAGATTTTATCATCAGGTGTCTTAAAAGTTGGAACAACTGGTGATTGGGATCCTATGACTATTAAAGATCCGGCGACTGATAAATATAAAGGATTCGATATCGATGTAATGAATGAACTAGCTAAGGACATGGGTGTTAAAATTGAATTTGTACCTGCTGAGTGGAAAACTATCGTTTCTGGAATAACTTCTGAAAGGTATGATATATCAACAAGTGTCACAAAAACTCCTAAAAGAGCTGAAGTAGCTGGATTTACAGATACCTACTATAAATATGGAACCGTTCCACTTGTTCTAAAAAAGAATTTAAGCAAATTTTCGACCTGGGACTCTCTTAATAAATCAAATGTAACTATTGCAACTACTCTTGGTACTTCACAGGAAGAAAAGGCAAAAGAATTTTTTCCTAAATCAAAATTGAATTCTGTAGAGGCTCCTGCTAGAGATTTTCAAGAAGTATTAGCTGGAAGAGCAGATGGAAATATAACAAGTTCAACAGAAGCAAATAAGTTAGTTATCAAATATCCACAATTAGCTATCGTCCCTGATGGTGAAAAAAATCCTGCTTTTTTAGCAATGATGGTTCCTAAAGGTGATAATAAATGGAACAATTATGTTAATGACTGGATTAAAAAGAAGAAATCATCGGGCTTCTTTAATAAGTTGTTGGCCAAATATAATCTAAAAAGTTTATAATAAATTAGTATTTACTGCTTAATACTTTATAAATTGGGGGGTGAGAAATTTATTTTTTTTACTTCTAATTATCCCTTTAACTTCATGTAATAAAGGTGAACTTAATTGGTTAATCTTATCACCAAACAATATTGAAGGTTTAACAAATCTAAAGTTTCTATTAAGTGGTTTAACCACTACAATATTTATTTCTTTAGTTTCAATTATTATCTCAATCTTCGTTGGATTAATTGTAGCCATACCATCATTAGCTAAAAATAAATTTTTAACTTATATCAATATTGGCTATGTTGAGATTGTCAGGGCGATACCATTATTAGTATTAATATTATGGATCTATTATGGACTACCAATAATGACGGGTATTAGCTTTAGTCCATTTGTATCTGGCATTATTGCACTATCTATAAGTGAAAGTGCGTTTCAAGCAGAAATTTTTAGAGCGGGAATTAACTCTATCAAGAAGTCCCAGTGGGAAGCTGGAAGTTCGTTGGGATTAAATTTTGTCAAAAAATTAAAGCTTGTTATTCTTCCTCAGGCTATCAAAAATATTTTACCTGCAATAGGAAATCAATTTGTCTATGTCTTAAAAATGTCTTCTTTAGTTTCAATTATAGGCATTGGTGATTTGACAAGAAAAGCTAACGAACTTGTTGTTACAACCTATCGCCCTCTTGAAATATATACATTTTTAATTTTTGAGTATTTAATTTTAATATTAATTGTTTCCTATCTAGTCAGAAAATTTGAAAAAAAATTGCAAAAGGATTAATTTTTTTTTCTGTAGTCCCAAGGCATTTCAAAAGTACCAGACCATAAACCTAATTTGTCTTTTTTTGCTATATCTTCATGTACAACATATTTTTTTGAGTATTTTCTATATGCAACAGCATAACCATATCGAACCATCCAAGCATTGACGTTAGTCTTGCCCTTAAAACATTCTGCAATAAATCTTTTGTATCTATCTTTATTTTTCCATTTACAACTCATAAATTGATTGTTAATTTTTTTTTTGAGCCTATTAGTTGAAATCTCACCGCAAAGATAATCTTTATTAAATGAAAAGAAAGAAATTGTTAGCCAAATTTTTCGACATTTTTGATCCCGTTCTGGGGCATCAATTCCAAAAAGACGAATTTTTTTTTTATTTATTAAAATTGTGTCACCATCAATAACTTTTGCAATACCTGTAATAATTTTTAATTCTTTTGCTTTCAGATTTTCTGGGCTAGTTAAAAGAATAACTATATGTATATTAATTAGTAAAAAGACTCTTATTTTGTTTGAAAACATTATTTAAGAAATATCCAATAAACAACAAAACTGCAATTCCCATTAACCAATTTGTTACAAATATAGTGTAAAAAATATCCTCATAATTGCCTCCTCTAATGTTAATTACATACCATAAACTAAAGAAGGGTAGAGCTGTTAATCTTAAAACACTCATATAAAGACTATAAAGAGGTTTTTTGACCGCTTGAAATACTGCAGTAGTAATAAAGAACACTGGATAGATAGGACCAATCAATGCTGCAACTTTTAGGTAAATTGCACCATGTTTTACAGCTTCTAAATTGTCTGTAAATAATGAAACTAAAAATTCTGCTCCAATAAAAATTATTATTCCTGCACAAATCATGAAAGATGAGCCAAATAGTAAAGCTTTTTTATATAATTCTCTAAGACGATCATAATTTTTTGCCCCAAAATTTTGTCCACCAATAGATAAAACAGCTGTATTCAAGCCTATAACAGGTAACAAAAAAACTTGTTCAATTCTTAGGGCAGCGCCATAACCGGCGGTTGCGAGGTCTCCGAATTGTCCAATGAAATAAAGAATATTAAATAAACCCACACCAATTAATAACATACTAAACATAACAGGTATGGTTTGGTAAACTAACTCACCTAAAAGATTAAATTTAGGTATAAAGCATTCTAGTTTTAGGTATTGTTTTAACTCACAACAATATACCTTATGAGCTAGATAAAGTAGACCAATAAATTGAGCAACAACTGTGGCTATTGCTAAACCTGATATGCCAAAAGCAGGAACGAATCCATATCCAAAAATAAATAAAGGATTTAAAAAAATATTTAAAAAGAAAGTAAATATCAATACATTTCTATAACTTTTTGTATCTCCTTGAGCATTTAAAGTTCCATTTAAGGAAATTTGTATTAAGACAATAATTGTTCCATAAAAAATAATATCTAAATATTTTCTTGATAAAATAATTCCACTTGAGTCAGACCCCATTAATGACAATAAGAAATCTGAAACGTTTAAACCAAAGAAGGTAACAAGAACAGATAAAAAAATAGCAAAAATTATCGATTGAGCAATAAATAATGAAGCTTTTTTTTTATTACTGGCTCCTAAATTATTACCTATTAATGTATTAGTACCAGCTGTTAAACCAACACCTATGGCAATTATAGTAAAGTAAATTGGAAAAGATTTTGCAATTGCTGCTATCGCTTCAGCTGATATTTTTCCTGCGAACCATGTATCAACTAAATTATAAAAAGTTTGAAATAACGAACCCACACTTGCTGGGATTGTGACTTTCCTTAATAAAAACCATATTGGATCCTTGGTAAGTTTAAGAGATTGTGGCAAATTAATTCCTACTAATATTCTTTTTGAAAATTATATTTTTTTCCTGATAACTTTGCTTTATATATCTGACTTTGCCTCATTCTGAAACGAGATTTTTGTTTTTTAGTGAGTTTACTAAAACAACTTGGACAAGATACGCCCTCTTCATACATTTTAGATTTTTTATCTATTAATGAGATTGGTTTTCTGCATCCACTACAAACCGAATAAGAGCCCTGTAATAAGCCATGTTTTAAACTTACTCTGTTATCAAAAACAAAGCACTCCCCTTTCCACAAGCTATCTTTTTTTTTGATTTTCTTTAAGTAATTTAGTACGCCTCCTTTTAATTGATAAACATTTTCAAAACCTTTTTTTTTTAAAAATACAGAAGCTTTTTCACACCTAATACCACCAGTGCAAAACATAGCTATAGGCTGTTGCTTTTTTAATCGTTTTAAATATTTGGGAAAATCCCTAAAATTATCTACATTAGGATTAAAAGCATTTTTGAAAGATCCTACTTTGTTTTCAAAAGGTTTTCTCGCATCTAGTAAAAATGTTTCTTTACTTTTAATTAGTTTATTCCATTTATTTGGCTCAATATGATTACTAATTTTTTGAATTTCATTTTTTATATTTAAACTCATTGGCACTAACTCTTTTTTGATTTTTATTTTTGGCTTATGAAAAGGTTGAAATTTGCAATTTGACTTGTTAAAACTATTAAACTCTTTTAATTTAAAGATAGTCTTTATTTTTCTAATTGTTTCATTTAAGTCTTTATTTTTTCCAGATAGAGATCCATTAACTCCTTCTCTAGAAATTATAATTGTTCCTCTAATATTTTTTTTAAAAAGAAGATTACTTAATAATTTTTTATTTCTATTTAAATTATTAATTTGTTTGAATTTATAAAAACCAAATACTGTAAACATTAAACTTTCCTACAAACACTCATTCCATCACCAAAAGGCACAATTACTTTCTCTATTCGTTTGTCTTTCGATATAAAATCATTCAATTCCCTTATATTATTAGTAAATTTATCATTTATTCTTTTATCAACTACTTCTCCATGCCATAATACATTATCAATTATTACTAAACCTCCTTTATTTAATAAGTCTAGAGAAATTTCATAATACTTTTTATAATTCATTTTATCTGCATCTATAAAAACTAAATCAAATTTTTTATTTCTAATCTTAATTAAGGATTCTAAGGCTGGTTTTATAATTGTCTTTATCTTATGATTTTGTTCTGCTTTTTTAAAAAATTTAACAGCAATTTTATTTGTCTCTTTATTTTTATCTAAAGCGATAATTTCTCCATTATCAGGTAAGGCTAATGCCATAGATAATGTACTTAAACCGGTGAAAGTTCCAATTTCTAATACTTTCTTAATTTTAGAAACTTTAATAATTAAATGAAGAAATTGACATTGTGATATTGATATTTGCATTCTTTTAATATCACCTAATTTAAGATTATAATTAATTATTTCCTTTTGTACTGGATGAAGTTTTAAACCATGTTTTAATATATAATCTTGTAGATGCTTTGTAATATTAAGGTCAGAACCCATAACCTTTATAATTTTTTTTTTAGGATCTCATTAATTAATTGAGGATTTGCTTTTCCACCAGAGGCTTTCATAGCTTGACCTACAAAAAAACCAAAAAGTTTTTCTTTGCCTTGCTTGTATTCAATAGCTTTTTCTCTATTGTTGTTAATTATCTTATCTATTAATTCCTCTAATGCTTTTGGATCACTTTGTTGTTTTAAGCCTTTTTCCTCCACAATTTTTTGAGGATCTTCGTCATTTTTTAACATTAGTTCAAAAACTGTTTTAGCAATTTTTCCTGAAATTGTTCCATTCTTTATTAAATTTACCAATATTGCTAAATTTTTTGCACTTACAGGGCTTTGTGTAATTTCTAAATTTTTACTATTTAAAACAGCAAAAAGCTCTCCGGTAATCCAATTGACTGCAAGTTTCATATCTTTATTCTTGCCCATTTTTGCTACAACTTCTTCAAAATATTTTGCTATTTCTATATCAGAAACTAAAATTGTTGCTTCATAAGCTGATAACTTAAATTCGTTAATAAATCTTTTCTTCTTATCATCAGGTAACTCTGGAATTTCATTTTTAAGTTTGTTTACAAATTCGTCAGAAACCTCTAATGGTAATAAATCTGGATCAGGGAAATATCTATAGTCATGAGCATCTTCTTTCGATCTCATTGATCTTGTCTCATTTTTCTTAGTGTCAAATAATCTAGTCTCCTGATCAATTGTTTTCCCTTCTTCAATTAGATCAACTTGTCTGTTAGCCTCATATTCTATAGCCATTTGCATAAATTTAATTGAGTTTACATTTTTAATTTCACATCTTGTTCCAAATTCTTTTGATCCTTTTTCTCTTACGGATACATTAACATCTGCTCTTAATGATCCCTCTTGCATATTTCCATCACATGTTCCTAAATATCGCATGATTGATCTCAATTTTTTTATATAAATGCTTACTTCATCTGGGGATCTAAGATCTGGTTTACTTACAATTTCCATTAAAGCTACTCCTGATCTATTCAAATCAACAAAAGTATTTTGAGGATCTAAATCATGTACACTCTTACCTGCATCTTGTTCTAAATGTAATCTTTCTATTCCTACCTCTTTCTGGCCATCAGGCAAATCTAGAATAACTTTACCCTCGCCCACTATTGGATCTTTAAATTGAGAAATTTGATATCCTTGTGGTAAATCTGCATAAAAATAATTTTTTCTATCAAAAACTGAGCGTTTATTTATTTTTGCATTAAGACCTATACCAGTTTTTATTGCTTGTTTAACACAAAATTCATTTATTACTGGAAGCATACCTGGAAAAGCTGCATCAACTAAACTTACTTGCGTATTAGGTTCAGCACCAAATTTTGTAGCAGAAGAAGAAAATAATTTTGACTCGGATAATACTTGAGCATGAACTTCTAAACCTATTACAACTTCATATTGATTATCTCTACGATTAATCAAAAATTCTCGACTCTTTTTACTCATTTAATCCACCAATCAGAAATTTTATTTTTAAAATTTATTTTTTCCTCCATTGCAAATGCAATATTCAATATATTTTGTTCATCGAAGGCTTTACCTATTATTTGTAAACCAAGAGGATAACCTTTTGCGTCATGTCCTGCAGGAATTGAAATACCTGGTAAACCAGCTAAATTGACAGGCACAGTAAATATATCGTTGAGATACATAGAAACAGGATCATTTGTTTTTTCACCAATTTTGAAAGCTGAGCTAGGTGTGGATGGTGTTAAAATTGCGTCTACTTTTTTATATGCTTCGTCAAAATCATTTTTAATTAATCTTCTAACCTTTTGAGCTTTTAAATAATATGCATCATAATACCCTGAAGATAGAACATAAGTTCCAATCATAATTCTTCTTTGAACTTCTGCACCAAAACCCTCTGACCTTGTTTTTTCATACATGTCAATTAAATTATCACCACTTGCTCTATATCCATACTTTACTCCATCATATCTCGCCAAATTTGAGGATGCTTCAGCTGGAGCAACAATATAATAAGTTGGTAGAGCATAACTAGTGTGTGGAAGAGAAATATTTATAATTTCTGCACCACAATCTCTTACATATTCAATACCTTTTTGCCATAGAGTTTCAATTTCTTTAGGCATACCATCAACCCTATATTCTTTTGGTATTCCAATTTTTTTTCCTTTAATATCATTAGTAAGTTCTTTGCTGTAATGACTTCTTTTGAAATCTATTGAGGTTGAGTCTTTTGAGTCAAAGCTACTAATCACTTCCTGTAGTAAAGCACAATCTTTAACATTTTGTGCCATTGGTCCTGCTTGATCTAATGAAGATGCAAATGCAACTATTCCATATCTTGAACAACTACCATAAGTTGGTTTTAAACCGACCGTTCCAGTAAAAGAAGCTGGCTGCCTTATTGATCCACCTGTGTCTGTTCCAATTGTGATTGGTGTTAATTGTCCTGCAACTGCAGAAGCAGATCCTCCAGAGGAACCGCCTGGTACTAAATTTTTATCAATAGGATTTTGAACATTGCCAAAAAAACTAGTCTCATTAGAGGAGCCCATTGCAAACTCATCACAATTTAACTTGCCCAAAAGAATTGCACCTTCGCTCCAAATATTTTCTGTTATCGTTGACTCGTATGTTGGCACAAAATTGTTTAAAATTTTGCTACCAGCAGTTGTTTTAACATTCTTTGTGCAAAATAAATCTTTAACGGCCATTGGAATACCAGGTAATTTTAAATCTAAATTAGGTTTTTGATCAAATTTTTTTGCTTTATCTAAAGCGGATGTGAAGTCTTCGGTAATAAAAGCATTAAGCACTTTTGATTTTTCGGATCTTTCGATAAAGGCTTTCGTAACTTCTGATGAAGAAAGTTTTTTATTTTTAATATTTTCAACCAAATCTGTTAAAGATTGTTTTGTTATATCTGACATCACTCAATAACCTTAGGTACAACAAAATAATCTTTATTATCTTGAGGAGAATTCTTGATTATTTGTTCTCTGATATTTTTACTTTTAACCTCATCAGACCTTAATTTTAATGTTGTTTCTGCGATAGAAGTTAACGGTTTAACATTTTCAGTTTTTAATTCATTAAGCTTTTCAATAAAATCAAAAATTGAATTTAAATCACCAACTAATTTTTTAGCTCTTTGCTCATCAACTGAAATTCTTGATAATTTAGATATATGTTTTATTGTTTTAAGATCTATGCTCATATGCTATTTAAATATGACGAAAACTATCACTTAAGTTAAAATTATACAATATGGTGACATTAAATGAATTCAAAAAAAAACGCTCAGATAAGTGTAGATTAATAGGATTAGACCTTGGTTCTAAAAGAATCGGTGTTTCAATATGTGATGAGAAGCAATTAATTGCAACACCATTTAGAACTATTTTCAAAACTTCATCTGAAAAACTAATAATAGAATTAAAGAAAATTATTAAGGAGAATAATATAGGAGGTGTCATAATTGGAAATCCTCTTAATATGGATGGTTCTTCGGGCAGATCAACCCAGTCAATTAAAGACGTGTCTAAAAACATAGAAAAGAATATTAATATACCGGTTTGTTTATGGGATGAAAGATTATCAACAGTTGGGGCTTTTAATTTGTCAAGCCAATTGGACGTAAATGTTACAAAAAGGGAAAAAAAAATTGATGAGAATGCAGCTGCATTCATATTACAGGGTGCAATTGATTTTTTAAATAATTAATACTTGCTATTGTAAAGAATTATAGTTATAGAGTTGGTTTTAATGGCAATTCCAACTAATAAAGCTATTAAAATTTCCCAAAAACATTTGTTAGGAATCCAGGATTTATCAATAAATGATGTAAATTTGATACTTGATGAAGCTAAAAACTTTATAAAGGTTAATCAAAGTAAAAACAAAAAAATAGATGTGCTAAAAGGTAAAACTCAAATAAATTTATTTTTTGAGCCATCCACAAGAACACAGAGTTCTTTTGAACTTGCAGGAAAAAGACTTGGGGCAGATGTAATGTCTATGAACATTAGTAATTCAGCCATAAAAAAAGGTGAAACTTTAATTGATACTGCAATGACATTAAATGCAATGCATCCAGATATTATTGTCATTAGACACCAAGATTCTGGTGCATGTAATTTACTTTCACAAAAAGTTAATTGTGCAGTTTTAAATGCAGGTGATGGTAGACGTGAACACCCAACACAAGCTTTGCTTGATGCTTTAACAATTATTAACCGTAAAAAAAAAATAGAAGGATTAAAAATAGCAATTTGTGGAGATATATTACATTCTAGAGTGGCTAGATCAAATATCTATTTACTAAATATGCTAGGTGCTGAGGTAAATATTATTGCACCAACTAATTTAATGCCCAAAGAAATAGATAGATTTGGTGTGAACTCTTTTACTGATATGAAAAAAGGATTAAAAGATTGCGACATCGTTATGATGTTAAGATTGCAAAATGAAAGAATGAGTAGTTCATATCTATCATCAAACAGAGAATATTATGAATATTTTGGACTAACACCTGATAAATTAGAATATGCAAAATCAGATGCTTTAATAATGCATCCAGGTCCAATGAATAGAGGTATCGAAATAGATACAATTCTTGCAGACGATATTAATAAAAGTGTAATTAAAGAACAAGTTGAACTTGGTGTTGCAATAAGAATGGCTTGCTTAAAAATATTTTGTACATAAATGAAAAAACAATATTTTATAAATGCAAATATAGTTGATCCTCATAATTCTATTAATGAAATTGGTGGTTTAATTATTGGAGAAGATGGTAAAATTGAGGCTGTAGGAAAAAAAGTAAATACAAATAATCTTCCAACTCGTGAAAAACCAATAGATTTAAAAGGTAAACACATCTTTCCTGGGTTGGTTGATATGAGAGTTTTTGTCGGTGAACCTGGTTTTGAGTATAAAGAAAACTTCAGAACATTAAGTAATGCGGCTCTTTCAGGTGGAGTGACCTCAGTGGTTACTATGCCAAACACTAATCCTATTATTGATAACGTCTCTATAGTTGATTTTCTAAAAAGGAGAGGAAGAGATAAATCTAAAATTAATATTTTTCCGTGTGCCTCTCTAACTAAAAATATTGAGGGTACTAACATGACTGAATTCGGCCTTTTACAAAAAAAAGGGATTATTGCATTTACAGATGGAATTAAGACAATTCAAAATCCAAGATTAATGTCAAGAATTATGAATTCTGCTAAAGATCTTGGCTGTTTAATTATGCAACATGCTGAAGATTATGAGCTTGCCAAGAATGGAATGATAAATTCCGGTATTGTGGCAACAAAATTAGGTTTATCAGGTATCCCAGAAATTGCTGAGAGAGTTTTAATTGAAAGAGATTTAACTTTGTTAGAAAAAGTTAAATGCAGATATCATATTTCACAACTTTCATCACAAAAATCTGTTGAGGTAATTAAGCATAGAAAAGAAATTGTTAAATTTTCTTCGGGTGTATCAATCAATAATCTTTCATTAAATGAGAATGATATTGGTGACTTTAGAACCTTTTTGAAACTCTCACCACCTTTAAGAAGAGAGGAAGACAGATTAGCTCTAATTCAAGGATTAAAAAGTGAATTGATAGATGTAATCGTATCTGATCACAAACCTGAGGATGAGGAATCTAAAAGACTTACTTTTGCACAAGCTGCAACTGGCGCGTCAGGAATTGAGACTCTGTTATCGTTAAGTCTAGAACTATATCATAATGGATCACTTAAATTAGAAACTATAATTAAGGCCATGACCTCAAATCCTGCAAAAATTCTTAAAATTGATAAAGGTAATTTGTCAATTGGTAGTGATGCTGACTTTTGTATTGTTGACTTAGATAAACCCTGGATTGTAAAAAAAGAAAAACTAATATCAAAATCTAAAAATACATCAATAGAAGATAAAAAACTACAGGGTAAAGTTACAAATACGTTTGTAAAAGGAAAAGAATTATTTAAGTTATAATATGGAAATTTTAATTGTTGGTATTATTTCGTACTTAATGGGATCAATTCCATTTGGTTTAATATTAACAAAAATTTTTTTAAAAAAAGATATTAGAGAAATAGGTTCTGGAAATATAGGTGCTACAAATGCTCTAAGAACAGGAAATAAAATCATTGGTTATACAACTTTAATTTTTGATATTCTTAAAGCTATCATTCCAGTTATTTATATTAAAATTTATTTTCCAGAATTAGTTTATGTATCTTCGCTTTGTGCTTTCTTGGGTCATGTTTTTCCTATCTGGTTAAAATTCAAAGGTGGTAAGGGTGTTGCGACTTATTTAGGAATTTTATTTGCATTAAATATTTATTTCAGTTTAATCTTTATAATTTCTTGGTTTGTTACATTTGGTCTCTTTAAATATTCATCTTTAGCTTCATTAGTTGCATCAATTTCTATTCCTATATATTTGTTATTTTCATCACAATTTAATCAAGTAATTTTTTTTACTATTATGTTTATTTTGATATTTTTTACTCATAGAGAAAATATTAAAAGATTGAAAAATAAAGAAGAAACAAAGACAAAAATTTATTAATTTGACTATCTAATTCATTTGAGTAGTTTGTAGTTAATGAACTTGGTGATTGTAGAAAGTCCTGCTAAAGCAAAAACCATAAATAAATATTTAGGTGATGATTATAAAGTTTTAGCAAGTTATGGACACATAAGAGATTTACCCTCTAAAAACGGTTCTGTTGATCCTGATCATGATTTTAAAATGGAGTGGGAAATAGACAGTTTTTCAAAAAAATATCTTAAAGAAATCACTGATGCAGCAAAAGACTCCTCTAAAATTATCCTTGCTACTGACCCTGATCGTGAAGGTGAGGCAATAGCATGGCATGTAAAAGAATATTTAAATGAGAAAAAACTTTTAGAAGATAAGGAAATTGAAAGAGTTGTTTTTAACGAAATTACAAAAAAAGCTGTCTTACATGGTATTGATAATCCAAGACAAATTGAACCTTTGTTAGTAGACGCTTATATGGCTAGGCGAGCTTTGGACTATTTAGTTGGTTTTAATATCTCACCTATTCTTTGGACTAAATTACCAGGGTCAAAGTCAGCTGGGAGGGTTCAGTCTGTAGCATTAAAGTTAATAACTGAGAGAGAGCATGAAATTGAGTCATTTAAGCCAGAGGAATTTTGGACTTTAAGTGTTAAATTTAAAGATAAAAACAACCCAAGTATAACTGCTAGTATTAGTCAACTTGAAAACAACAAAATAGAAAAATTTTCTTTTAGAAATAAAGAAGAAATCAATAAAGCTATATCAATTATTAATAAAAAAAAATTTAGCATTACTGATATTTCAAGTAAAATTATAAATCGAAATCCCTCGGGGCCTTTCACAACATCTACGCTGCAACAAACAGCCTCAAGTAGACTAGGTTTTGGTGCATCAAGAACAATGCAAATCGCACAAAAACTTTATCAAGGGATAGAAATAGAGGGAGAAACTATAGGTTTAATTACATACATGAGAACTGATGGAACAAATTTGTCAAAAGATGCAGTCTCAGCTTTTAGAGACTATATCAAAAAAGAAATTGGTAATGAATATTTGCCTGAAAACTCTCTAAACTATTCAGGAAAAAAAGCTAAAAATGCACAAGAGGCTCATGAAGCAATTAGGCCTACAGATATAATTAGAACTCCACAAAATGTCAAAAAGTATCTAAGCATCGATCAAAATAAATTATACGACTTAATTTGGAGTCGAGCTTTGTCCTCTCAAATGTCGTCTGCAAAATTTGACAGAAATACAATTACTGTAACTTCAGATAATAATGATACAGTTTGTAGAGCTAGTGGCTCTGTTCTCAAATTTGATGGTTTTTTAAAAATCTATAACAACCAAAATAAAGATGATGACGAAAGTATATTACCAGCTATGACAAAGGGTTTGGTAAATATTGAGTCTTTAATAGATGAACAACATTTTACACAACCCCCGCCAAGATACTCTGAAGCAAGTTTAGTAAAAAAACTAGAAGAGCTTGGAATTGGTAGACCATCAACGTATGCAAGCATTATCTCTACCATAGCTAACAGAGGATACGCAGAAATACTAAATAAACGATTTTTTCCTACAGATAGAGGAAAATTAATTTCTGCTTTCTTAGAGAAATTGTTCTCAAAATATGTAGATTATAATTTTACTGCAGGATTAGAAGATCAATTAGATGAAATTACCTCTGGTAAAGAAAGTTGGATTAAAGTTTTAGAATTATTTTGGAAAGACTTTAATAACAATGTTTCTGAGGTGAAGGAAAAAAGAACCAGAGAGGTTTTAGATTTACTTAATGATAGTTTGGGTGAACTCATTTTTGATAAGGATAATGAGGGAAATATAATCAGAAAATGCCAATTATGTAGCAATGGCACACTCAGTTTAAAAAATAGTTTTAGAGGAGGGGCTTTTATAGGATGTTCAAATTATCCTGATTGTAAATTTACAAGGCCGTTATCTAAAGCAAAAGCTGCAGCTCAAGCTCAACTAGCGGAACCAAAATTTATTGGAAAACATGAAAATGGTAATGATATATATTTGAAAAATGGAAGATTTGGACCCTATCTTCAATATGAAAAAATTTTAAGTGAACAAGAAATAGAAGAAAGTGAAAAAAAAAAGAAAAAGAAAAAGAAATCTAAAACTGAAGTTAACGAACTATTAAAAAATGTATCAATTCCCAAAGGTTTAGATTTAAAAGATATAGATTTAGAAAAAGCTCAATTTTTATGTTCTCTACCAAAATCTTTAGGTCTCAATCCAGAGAATCAAAAAGAAATAACATTGAACACGGGAAGATTTGGTCCCTATCTAAAATGTGAAAATAAGTCAGCAAGAATTGAAAATATAGAAGAAATTTTTTCTATTGGTTTAAACAGAGCAATAACTTTAATTGCTGAGGCTAAACCAGGCCGAATGTCCTCATCTATTATTAAAGACTTAGGCACACATCCTGAAGATGGTAAGCCTGTTAGAATTATGAAAGGACAATATGGTCCATACATCAAATACAAATCTTTAAACGCTACAATACCAGAAGAAAAAGATCCAAATGAATTAACTATGGAAGAGGCATTAATTTTAATTGAGAAAAGAAAAGAATATGATAAAAGTAAAAAAAAGAAAAAAAAATAGAAAAAAATATGAAAAAAAAATTATTATTTAAGTCTCTTTTTATTTTATTAATTTCAACTTCTTTATTTGCAAATGAAACTAATTGTAATCAGTTTGACAAACTAAGTGCAAAATATATTGAATGTACCGCGAAGAAACTAAAGACAAGTACAGGTGAAAAATTAAGTGAAGGTAAAAAAAAATTTGATAAATCATCATTTGGAAATACATGGGCTAAATTTAAGAATAGTAAAAATGGTAAAGAATTTATAGAAAAATTAAAAAATGACAATTAATGATAGAGTTGAAAAACTTAATATTAAATTACCACAAGCTAAACCACCTGTTGGATCTTATGTAGCAACTAAAATTACTGGCAACTTGTTATTCATCTCAGGTCAAATATCTGTTGATGAAAATGGTAAATTGATCAAAGGTAAAATTGGAAAAGATTTATCTGTGGATGATGGCTATAATGCTGCAAAAAGATGTGGTTTAAGTATTGTTTCACAAGCAAAAGAAGCATGTAATGGAGATTTATCCAAAATCAAATCGTGTATCAAACTTACTGGATTTGTTAATTCAACAGATGATTTTACTGATCAGCCTAAAGTTATTAACGGAGCTTCAGATTTAATAGCATCAATATTTGATAAAGCTGGAATGCATACAAGGGCAGCTGTTAGCACAAATAGTTTACCGTTAGGTGTATCAGTTGAAGTAGACGCTATATTTGAATTAAATTAAATTACCTTCCGATACTGGTGTAATCTATTCTTAAATCTCTCATTTTATCTTGAGAATAGATATTTCTCATATCAAAAACTTTAAAATTCTTTTTTTTTACAAGCCGTTTAAAGTCTAGTAACTTAAAAGCATTCCATTCAGTGTGAATAATTATAAGATCACTTTTGATGCAAGCTGAAGAAATACTACTGTAGAATTTAACATTCTTTAACTTATCAAATTCCTTTTTTCTTCCTGAAGGGTCGTAATATCTGATTTTACTTCCTTTCTTATTTAAATAATTAATCATTGGAATACTTGATGCTTCCCTCATATCATCAGTATTAGGTTTAAAAGTTACACCTAAAAACGTAATGTTTTTATTTTTAAGTTTATTGTTCAAAATCTTATCAATTCTATTTGTAAGAGTTATTTTTCTTTGATTATTCGATTTAACAACGCTTTTTATAATAGAAAGATCAGTTTTATATTTATCAGCAATGTCAATTAAAGCTCTTGTATCTTTAGGAAAGCATGAACCTCCATAAGCAGGTCCTGCCCTTAAAAATCTATCACCAATTCTTTGATCCAAGCCCATACCAATAGAAATATCTTGTATATTAACATCAATTTTTTCACATAAATTTGCCAATTCGTTTATGTAAGAAATTTTTGTAGCCAAAAAAGCATTAGATGCATATTTTACCATTTCAGCACCTCTTCTTGAGGTCTTAAAATATCTGCTAGATTTTTTTATTATAGGTAAGTACAAAGATTTTAAAATTTTGTTAGCTTTATTACTGTCAGTTCCAACAACAACTCTATCAGGATAAATAAAATCTCTTATAGCTTCACCCTCTCTTAAAAATTCAGGATTTGAAACAACATCTATTAATTTTTTTTTCTTTAAATTTCTTAAAATTTTTTCAATTTTATCTCCTGTAGTTACTGGGACCGTAGATTTTGTTATGATGATTTTGTATTTGGAAATACTTTTTTTTAATTGTTTTGCTACATTAAATACATGCTTTAAATCAGCTGAATTACCTTTTTTTTGTGTAGGGGTTCCGACACAAATAAATATAATATCAGATTTCTTAACTGCTTCACTTAGATTTGAAGTAAAAAATAATCTTTTAGCTTTATGATTTCTTTTCAATATTTCTTCTAATCCTGGTTCATAAATAGGTACTTTTCCTTTGTTAAGTGAGTCAATTTTATTTCTATCTTTATCAACACAATAAACAACATTTCCTACATCAGAAAAACAAACACCACTGACAAGTCCAACATAGCCTGTCCCTATCATGCATAATTTCATAATTTTGAAATCTCAATTCCAGATTTTATATAACCACTCATACTTCCACAGTCCAAGTATTTACCAGAAAAGTTATGAGCTATAAATTTTTGATTTTCTTTAATTAAAGTTTGAATAGAATCGGTAATATGTATTTCACCACCCTTACCCGGCTTTTGTGACAATAATTTTACAAATATTTTTTTTGGCAAAATATATCTTCCAATTACAGCTTTATTGGACGGCGCTTCTTTTATAGATGGCTTTTCAATAACACTCTCAATAAAAAAATTATTTTTATCTATTTTTTTTTTCAATTTATAGATACCCCATCTAGATACTGTTTTTTTATTAACATTCATACTCGCCATAACAGATGCTTTATATTTTTTATGTATTTGAATCATAGATTTTGAGCAGTTTTTTTTTACTATAAGGTCATCTGGTAGTAACATCAAAAAAAATTTATCTTTAATAATATTTTTAGTTTTAAGAACTGCATCACCTGTGCCTAAAGGTTTGTTTTGATAAACAAATTTTATAATTTTTTTATATCTTAAAATTTTTTTGTATTCTTTTAATGTTCTAGGATCTTTCTTTTTTTTAATTATCTTTTTATAAAAATTATCATTATAAAAATATTTTTTAATCATCTTTTTTTTTTTTGAAATAATAAAAACAACTTCTTTTATTCCGGCCTCAATACATTCATCTAAAATATACTCAATTCCAGGTTTACCGTTTATAGGTAAAAGCTCTTTGGCAAAAACACTAGTTAATGGTAATAATCTAGTGCCTAAACCAGCTAAAGGAATAATTGCTTGTTTAATCATTTGAATGTTTTACTTATAAAATTATTTTATACAAATGAAAATTTTAATCAAAAATAAAGATATAAATGAGGCACTCAAAAAAGTTTCAAGTTTGGGCTTTGTCCCAACAATGGGAAGCCTTCATAAAGGACATAAATATTTAATAAATAAATCAAAAAAAAAATGCAGTAAAACACTTGTAAGTATTTTTATAAATCCCACTCAATTTAATAATAAAAAAGATTATTTGTCATACCCAAAGAATTTAAAAAAAGATCTTAATATCTTAAAAAAATTAAAAGTTAATTATGTTTACATTCCAAATAAGAAAGATGTTTATTCTTTTAAGAGAAAGAAGGCAATAGTTCTAAAAAAAGAAAATAGAGTGCTTTGTGCAAAATTTAGAAAAGGTCATTTTGAGGGTGTGATTGATGTAATGGATAGATTGACGAGTATTATCAAACCAAACAAAATATTTATGGGTGAAAAAGACTATCAACAGCTTATGTTAGTTAAAAAGTTTATTGAAAAAAAATACAAAATAAAAATTGTTTCATGCAAAACAATAAGAAATAAAGATAAACTTGCTTTATCTTCAAGAAACCAACTACTAAATAAACAAGATTTAAATAAAGCAAGTAAAATAGCTCAAGAATTATTTCATTTTAAAAGATTTCTTAAAAAAAAGAAAAAAACAAGAACCCTTTTGCAAAAGAAAATAAAATTATTAGAGAAAAATTTTAATGTTAAAATTGATTACTTAGAGATCAGAAAAAAAAACAATCTTAAATCCTCTTCAAATATAAAAAATTCAAAAATATTTATTGCTTATTTTATTAATAAAGTACGATTGATAGATAATTTCTAAAAGTAATATGCACCAACACCTAAAAAAGATACAAAACCAATCACATCAGTAATTGTTGTTACAAATACACTGGATGCTATAGCTGGATCAATATTCATTTTTTTTAATGAAACAGGAACTAAAATTCCAAATAGACCAGCTATTATCATTGTCAAAATCATTGAAATAGAAATTACTAAAGAAAGTTGGCTATCTTGGAACCATAATTGAACTATTAATGAACTAATGATAGCAAAAATTACTCCATTCAAGACACCAATATTAAATTCTTTTAATATATTTTGACTAAAATTATTTTTTGTTAAATCATTTGTAGCTAAAGATCTTACTGTTACTGCCAATGTTTGCATCCCAGCATTGCCACCCATTGAAGCTACAATTGGCATTAAGAAAGCGAGTACTACCATTTGTTCAATTGTTGCTCCAAATAAACTTATGCACCAAGTTGCTAGGAAAGCAGTAAATAAATTTAATAATAACCAATTAAATCTTCTTTTTGTTTTAGTAAATACACCATCTGTAATTTCTTCATCACCAACACCAGCAAGTCTCAACGTATCTTCTTCAGCTTCTTCTTTTAGAACTGTTAAAATATCATCAGAAGTTATCATTCCAACAAGTTTATTGTTTTTATCAACTACACATGCTGAATTTAAACCATAATTTTCAAATGAGTTACCTACCTCCTCTTTGTCCATATCCACAGGAACTAAAAAGATTGTCTCCTCCATAATATTAGACATTTTTGTTTCTCTTGCTGTTCGTAAAACTTTAGATGAGGGTACGGTACCAATTGGCTTAAAATTTTCATCTACAATGAAGATTTCTAAAAATTGTTCTGGTAAATCTTTATTTTCTCTTAAATAATCTATTGTCTGACCAACTGACCAATTACTTGGTATTGCTGTAAACTCTCTTTGCATTATTCTAGCAGCACTATCCTCCGGATAACTAAGTCCCTCTAGTAAAGCAAAACGATCTTTAGGTGGTAAAGCGCTTAGAATAGAATTTTTATTCTTTTCTTCAACATTTTCTAAAATTGCTATTGCATCATCAGACTCAAGATTTTTTAAAATTCTTACAATTGAATCTGAAGATAAAAATTTAATAATTTCTGTTTGGACTGACTCATTTAATTCTACAAATACTTCTGGATCTATTTTAAAACTGTTTAATTTAATTAAACTTTCTCTATCATTCTCACTTAAATGTTCAATAATATCAGCTGCATCTGCAGGATGCATTTCTTTGAATGAGTTGATAATAAATAAAGCATCATTATTAGCGATTTTGTCAGTAACAACTTTTATAAATTCTTTATTAAATTCAAAATTTACTTTTTTATCTTTAATTTTTTTAACTAAAGTCATAAATTAACCTATTATTATGTCGGCTCTTTTAATACAAAATGAAAAGATTACAATTTTTAAATGAATATTGACGTTAAAAAATCAAAAAAACCAATAAAATATGATGAAGCTATCAATTTTATGGAGTCAAAGATTCATCAGATAAATGAAAATACAGTAAACGAGCTAATTTGGATTTTAGAGCATAAAGAAATTTATACAGCTGGAACAACTTTTAAAGAAAATGAAATTTTAGATAAATCAATAAAAATTATTAGAACAAATAGAGGTGGTAAAATTACATATCATGGGCCAGGTCAACTAATTTGTTATTTTGTTATTGATCTAAAAAAAAGGGGCAAAGATATAAGAAAATTTATATCCCTAATTGAAAAAACAATTATTGATACAATAAAATTTTTTAAAATTGAGACATTTGCAGATAAAGAAAATATTGGGATTTGGTACAATGACAATAAAGAAATAAAAAAAGTTGCAGCTATTGGTGTTAGAGTGAGTAAATGGATTGCTTACCATGGTTTTTCAATAAATATAAACAATGAGTTAGATAAATACAAAGCCATAATACCTTGTGGTATAAGTGACAGAGGTGTGACTAACTTAAAATCAATTATTGATCAAAATTATGATGAACTAGAGAATAAATTAATAGAAAATTTTTTATTTAATTTAAAAATTTAAGTCTTTTCGATTTAAGTAAATTTTTAAAGTAATCTGGTACCAGAGCCTTGTAGGTATGTTTTTTATTATTTATTAAAAATTTAATTTGATACGAATGGAGCATCAATTTCTTATTTAGACCTTTAAGATTAACTTGTTTATACTTTTCGTCACCATAAATTGAATGACCAATATTATATAATTGTTTTCTCAATTGATGCTTTCTTCCCGTGATTGGTCTGAGTTCAAGTAAACTCGCTTCCGAATTTTTATCAATTACTCTAAAAATAGTTTTAGCTTTTTCAATTATTTTCTTGCCATTATCATATCTTATCAAATTATCATTAAATTCACCTGAATTTTTCTCTAATTCACCATGACAGATTGCTAAATAAGTTTTGTGAATTTTTCTTAATCTAAATAAAGATGTTAAAAGTTGTGCAGTTTCTCTTTTTTTTGCAATTATAAAAACACCTGATGTATCTTTATCTAACCTATGAACAGAGTATGGTTTGGTACCCTCAAATATTTTACTTTTTTTAAATATATCTATCAAATTTTTTTTTGATTTAGTTCCACCTTGTACTGAAATACCAGATTCTTTATTAACTACTATGAAATCTTCATTATTATCTATTATAGAATTTTCATTTGCCTTAATAATTACATTTGAAGGTTTAAAATTTATCTTTTTTTCAATAACTTTTTTTTTAATCTCTATATTAAACAAGTCTACTTTATCATTCGTATTAACTTTTGTAGAACTTTTTGCTTTTTTTTTATTTAATTTGATTTTTCCAGTTCTTAATTTTTTTTCAATTAAACCTTGGGGTATTTTTCCTAATTTGTTCCTTAAAAATCTATCAAGACGCATGTTGTTTAATGTTGCATCTACAACAAAACTTTTTATCATTTTCTAAAAATTTATTTACTTATAGACTCTTTTTTACCGTCTTTTTTTTCGGTATTTTCAACAGTTTCTTTCTTCTTTTGATTGACCCTTTTTGCTTCTACATTTCTATCTACAAATTCAATTATTGCCATTGGAGCATTATCACCATATCTAAAACCTGCTTTAATTATTCTTGTATATCCCCCACTTCTTTTTTCATATCTTTTTGATAATGTTTTCGTAACTTTATTAGCAGATTTCTTATCTTGCAGTTGTGATATTAAATTTTTAGTTGATGTTAAGCTATTTTTTTTTCCTAAAGTAATAATCTTATCTGCTTGTGGTTTTAAAAATTTAGCTTTTGGTAAAGTAGTTTTAATTTGCTCGTATTTAATCAAAGAATTAAGCATATTTTTAAGTAATGCTTTTCTATGCTCTGAAGTTCTATTTAATTTTTTATTCGCGAATGCATGTCTCATTAGATAGCTTCCTCCAATTTTTTAGACATTTCTGCGATATTGTCTGGAGGCCAATTTGGAATCTCCATACCTAAATATAAAGACATTCCAGTTAATACTTCCTTAATTTCATTAAGAGATTTTCTTCCAAAATTAGGTGTTCTAAGCATTTCTCCCTCAGATTTTTGTACAAGATCACCAATATAAATTATGTTATCATTTTTTAAGCAATTCATTGATCTGACTGATAGTTCAAGTTCGTCAACTTTTCTTAATAAGTTTTTATTAAATTCTGGTTCTGTAGATACCTCTTTGACAGGTGCTTCGACTGGCTCGTCAAAATTTACAAACATTTTAAGTTGGTCTTGAAAAATTCTTGCTGAATAAGCAACGGCATCTTCTGCTGAAATCGATCCATTAGTCTCAACTTCCATTGTTAATTTATCATAATCCAAAGCCTTTCCTTCTCTTGCAGTGCTCACAGAATATGAAACTTTTTTAACTGGACTATATAATGAGTCAATCGCAATAAGTCCTAATGGTGGTTCTTCAGGTTTATTAAGCTCAGCAGGCACATATCCTTTTCCAGTATTAACATTCATTTCCATATGAAAATTTGTATTTTCATCTAAGTTGCAAATTACTAAATCAGGATTTAAAATTTCAACATCTGTTACCGGTGTTATATCAGAAGCTTTAATTTCTCCAGGTCCTTTAGCATCAAGTATTAATTTTTTTGTTCCTTCTGCATTACATTTTAATGCCAAAGATTTTACATTAAGAACTATATCTGTAACATCTTCTCTCACACCTTTTATAGATGTAAATTCATGTAATACTCCATCGATTTGAATTGATGTAACTGCTGCACCTCTGATTGAGGATAATAATATTCTCCTCAATGAATTTCCTAAAGTCAATCCGTAACCTTTTTCTAAAGGTTCAGCAACAATTTTTGCATGAGTAAGATCTTCACTTAATTTAACGTCAAGTTTTGAAGGTTTAATTAACGATTTCCAATTTTTTATATTTACATTTTCAGTCTCCATCAAACTCTCCTTTTTTTTGGGGGCCTAGTCCCATTGTGAGGCATTGGTGTTGTATCTTTAATTGATAAAATTTTAAATCCTTTGGCTTGTAATGCTCTCAATGCAGTTTCTCTTCCAGAACCAGGACCCTTTATTTCTACATTTAATGTTTTCATCCCATATTCTAATGCCTTTGCAGCGGCTGCGTCTGCAGCTACCTGTGCAGCGTAAGGTGTAGATTTTCTTGAACCTTTAAAACCTTTTTGACCTGCTGAAGCCCAAGAGATTACATTTCCATTAGTATCTGCAATTGAAATTATTGTGTTATTAAAAGTTGATTGAACATATGCTGTTCCGTTTAAAATATTTTTTTTCGTTCTTTTCTTCTTAGAGTAAGAGCTTTTTAAAACTTTTTTATCTGATTTAACATCAACTTTTTTTTTAGTATCATTTTTATCAACTTTGGCCATAACTATTTCTTAAGTGGAGTTAATTTCTTTCCAGCAATGGCTATTGCTTTACCTTTTCTAGTTCTTGCATTACATCTAGTTCTTTGACCTCTGACAGGTAATTTTTTTCTGTGTCTTGAACCTCTATAACAAGCTAAATCGATTAATCTTTTAATGCTCAAAGAAAAATCTCTTCTTAGGTCACCCTCAACTTTAAAATTTTGGTCAATATATTCTCTTATTTTCAAAATTTCATCATCGGTGAGTTGATTAACTCTTTTTTCTCTTGGAAATTTCAATGCCTCACAGATTTGTTTTGAAAATTTATTCCCTATGCCATAAATATAAGTAAGTCCTACATGAACTTGTTTGTTCTGCGGAATGTTGATACCTGCTATACGAGCCATAAATTTGAGATAAATTGTAGCCTTTATATAAGAAGATCTTTTAAAGTCAACGACTTATAAATTGGTAAAAAAGTCCATTTTATTGGTTATTTTACCAATTTCTAAAGTGCCATCAATTTCGTGAAAATTCATATTTTTTGAGTAAAAATCTAAAACTGGTTTAGTAGTACTCATATAAGTATCATATCTTTTTATGATAGTATCTAAATTATCATCAGATCTTTTTTCCTCAATTTTTCTTTTTTTAATTCTTTTAATTATTGTTTCTTTATTGACATTTAAGTAAAAGACAAGATCAATTCTTTGATTAGATTTTTTAAGTAATAAATCTAAATTTTTTGCTTGGCTTAATGATCTAGGATATCCATCAAAAATAAGTCGATTTTTTTTCTGAGGATCAAAAATAATATTACTTATAAGACTATTAACAATTTCATCACTTACAAATTTACCATTATTCATATCATTTATTATCTTTTTACCTATCTCGGTGTCCTTTTTAATTTCATCTCTCAAAATATCACCTGTTGAAACTTGGAAGCCATTTAATTTTTTAACTAAATATTTTGCTTGGGTACCTTTTCCAGCACCTGGAGGACCAAATAAAATTATATTCACTTATCTACCAAATTTAGTTTTTTTAATTAATTGTTCATATTGCGAACTCATTAATCTTGTCTGGATCTGTGTTACAGTATCTATTGCGACTACAACCACTATTAAAATTGAAGTGCCGCCTAAATAAAATGGTATTGGATATTTTGCAATTAAAAATTCCGGCATTAAACATACTAAAGTTAAATACAAAGCACCAATTGTTGTAAGTTTTGTAAGTATATTATCAATATAAATTGCTGTGCTTTCACCAGGTCTAATACCTGGAATGAAACCTCCATATTTTCTTAAATTATCAGCAGTTTCATTTGGGTTAAAGGTAATAGAGGTGTAAAAAAATGTGAAAAATATTATTCCTGATGCATATAATATCATATATAGAGGTTGCCCTTGGGTGAAATATGAACTTAAATTTAAGAATGTATCACTCTCTGAAAAATTAAAATTTGAGAATGTAACGGGCAACAATAATAATGCTGACGCAAAAATTGCTGGGATAACACCTGCTTGATTTATTTTTAAGGGCAAATGTGAGGACTCCCCACCGTACATCTTATTTCCCATTTGTCTTTTTGGATAATTAATAAGTATTTTTCTTAAAGCTCTTTCCATAAATACAATAAAAAGAATTGTTAATATTAGAAGTAAAAATATTGCTAAAATCATAACTGTAGAAATAGCACCTGTTCTACCAAGTTCAAAAGTTGTAACTAGTGCTCTTGGGATTTCAGCAACGATCCCAGCAAAAATTATTAAAGAAATTCCATTTCCTATTCCTCTTTGTGTAATCTGTTCACCTAACCACATTAAGAAAATGGTACCAGCAACTATAGTCGTAACAGTTGAAATTTTGAAAAAAGCTCCTGGGTTTATAACCAGATTAGCAGATGACTCCAAACCAACAGCTAAACCATAACCTTGTATCGTTGCAAGAAATACCGTTCCATAACGAGTAATTTGTGTAATTTTCGATCTTCCTGTCTCTCCTTGAGATTTTAAATTTTTAAAATAATCTGAAACACCTGTCAGCAATTGAACAATAATTGACGAGGAAATATAAGGCATTATACCTAACGCGAATATTGCCATCCTACTTACAGCCCCACCTGCAAAAACATTGAACATCCCTAATAAACCTTTTTGGTTACCCTCCATTAAAGTTTTTAGTTGTTCAGGGTCTATCCCCGGTAAAGGAACAAATGTTCCAAACCTATAAACTGCAAGCAATGCCAAAGTGAATAATATTCTATTTCTTAAATCATTACTTGAAGATACAGTGCTCATAGATACTATTATTTTTTAATTTGAATAGATCCACCAATCTTCTCGAGCTTACTAACTGCTGATTTGGAGGCTAAATCTGCTTCAATATTTATCTTATCTTTTATTACTCCTGATCCTAAAATTTTTAATTTAGATGATCTTTTATTAATCAATCTTAATTTTTTTAATAAGTTTGAATTTAAAGTCTCAGAAGTTTTTATATTTTTTTTGTCAATAAAAGCTTGAATTTTATCTAAATTCAAAATAGCTATACTTTTTTTTTCGATAGGATTGAATCCTCTTTTCGGTAATCTTCTGTATAATGGCATCTGACCACCCTCAAAGCTTTTTATTGATACACCTGATCTTGATTTTTGACCCTTAACACCTCTACCAGAAGTTTTTCCTTTTCCAGATCCTATGCCTCTTCCGACTCTGATTTTTTTTTTGTTGCTTTTTGCTCTGTTATTTAAACTAATCATCATCCTCTTTTCTCAATAATTTCAGAAATTTTTTTATTTCTTATATTAGAAATTTGCTTTGGAGAGTTTTGTTTTAGTAAAGCTTTCATTGTTGCTCTAATTACATTGTGTGCATTAGAGGTTCCCATTGATTTTGCTACAATATCCTTAACTCCTAAAACCTCACACACTGCTCTTACAGGTCCTCCTGCAATAATACCGGTCCCCTTAGTGGCAGCTCTTAAAACAATTCTGCCAGAGCCATCCTTAGCTTTAACATCATGATGAATAGTTCTACCCTCCCTTAAAGGTATATGTATAAGCTTTCTTCTCGCCATTTCATTTGCTTTTTTGATTGCATCTGGAACTTGTTTAGCCTTCGCATGAGCAATACCAATTTTACCTGATTGATTTCCAACAACAACCAAAGCTGAAAAGCCAAATCTTCTTCCTCCTTTAACAACTTTAGTTATCCTATTTATATGAACCAACTTTTCTAAAATATCATCAGTTTTTTTTTCTTTCATTTTATCCATTTTTAAAACTCCATTCCATTTTTACGAAGAGTTTCTGCAAAAACTTTAACCCTCCCATGATACTTATATAAACCTCTATCAAAATAAATTTTGGAAATTTTTTTTTCTTGTGCTTTTTTTGCTAGTTTTTCAGCAACAATTTTTGATAATTCAGTTTTTGTAATCTTTTGTTCAGATTTAAATTCTTTTTCAATAGATGAGGCTGATAAAAGAGTTATATTTTTACTATCATCTATAATTTGTGCAGAAATATTCTTAGATGATCTTGAAATACTTAATCTAAATCTTTCTTTCGATGCAACATGCTTCATTTTTTTGCTTACTCTAAATTTTCTTCTCTTATTAGCTGTAAGTTTCATTATTTCTTTTTACCTTCTTTTTTTAAAATATATTGACCTTTTTCTCTAACACCTTTTCCTTTGTATGGTTCAATTTTTCTTAAAGTTTTTAGTTTAGAAGCTACAGAACCTACTTGTTGTTTGTTTGCTCCTGTTATTTTTAAAGTTGTTTGTTTTTCGACGCTTATTTTAATTCCCTCTGGTATATCGAAATTTATATCATGGCTATAGCCAAGTTGTAAATTTAGCTGATTACCTTTAAGTGCAGCCCTATAACCAACTCCAACTAGCTCTAGAATTTTTTCATAACCTTTGCTTGATCCAATTACCGCATTACTTATCAGACTTCTATTCATTCCCCATAACCTTTTTGTATTTTCATCTATCTTTTTAGGCTTAATAGATATTTCTTTACCATCCTTTATATCCAAAGAAAAAATATCTAAATCAATATTAAGAGCTGATTTACCAACTGGGCCTTCAATATTTAATTTATCTCCAGCTAAAGCTACTTTGACTTTATCAGGAATTGAAATATTAATTTTACCAATTTTAGACATTAAAATACCTTGCAAATTATTTCACCACCGACACGTTGTTTTCTCGCATCGATATCTGTCATTACACCTTTTGGGGTTGATATAATCGCAATCCCTAAGCCATTGTTAATTTTTGGCAAACTTTCAGCACTTGAGAAAATTCTTCTGCCTGGCTTGGACACTCTTTCAAATGCACTTATGACTGGATTTCCTGAATGATATTTTAACTCAAGAGTTAAAACCGATTTGTTATTCTCTGAATTAACTCTATATTCTTTTATATATCCCTCATTTTTCAGTATACCCGCAATTTTAGTTTTAAAATTTGATGCTGGTAGATCAACTTTTTTGTGATTTCTTGATTGAGCGTTTTTTATTCTTGCAATCATATCTCCTATTGGGTCACTTAAACTCATATATTCCTTTCTACCAGCTTGATTTAACTAATCCTGGTATTTTTCCTTGTAAACCTAATTGTCTTAATGCAATTCTTGATATTTTTAATTTTCTATAAACACCATGCGGTCTTCCTGTAATTTGACATCTGTTCATTACTCTAGTTTTAGCAGAATTTCGAGGTAATTTTGATAGTTTTTGCTGTGCTTTAAATCTTTCCTCTAATGAAAGTTTTTTATTCATAATAATTTTTTTTAATTTCTGTCTTTTTTTAAAATATTTATCTGATAATTTTATTCTTCGATTATTTTTATTAACTGAGCTAAGTTTGGCCATTTTAATTATCTCCTTTCTTAATAAATGGAAAATTAAGCTTCTCTAATAAAGCGAAACTATGTTCTTTACTTTTTGATGAGATGACAATAGTTATGTCTAATCCTCTAACTTTATCTGCCCTGTCGAAACTTACTTCTGGGAAAATTATATGCTCCTTTATTCCAAATGTATAATTTCCAAATTTATCAAAACCAGTGGATGAAAGACCTCTGAAATCTTTAATTCTGGGCAAAGCAATATTCACTAATCTGTCTAAAAATTCATACATCTTATCTTTTCTAAGAGTTACTTTTAAACCCGCATTTGAACCTTTTCTTGTTTTAAAATTTGCAACTGATTTTTTAAATTTGTTAATAACAGGTTTTTGTCCTGTAATTTTTGCTAAATCTTCTTCACAAGATTTTAAAATTTTACTATCGTTACCATCAAGACCAAGACCCATATTTAAAACTATTTTTTCAATCTTAGGTCCCATGTATAAGTTTTTAAAACCAAATTTAGACTTTAGTGACGGTTTGATTTCTGTAAAGTACAATTCTTTTAATCTTGGAGTCATTATTTTTTAACCTCTTTTTTTTTATTCTTAGTTTTTTCGTCAATAAATTTTAAATTTGAAATATGAATAAAACTTTCTTTAGAAAAAATTCCACCTTTTTTTTCTTTAGTTGTTTTGACGTGTTTTTTTACCATATTAACATCTTTAATCTTTGCTCTATTATTTCTTCTATCTATCTCAATTACTTCACCCTCTTTATTTTTATCTCTACCTGATAAAACTTTTACTTTAAGACCCTTTTTAATCATTATAAAACCTCCGGAGCTAATGAAATTATTTTCATCTGTCCTCTATTTCTTAACTCTCTAGTCACTGGTCCAAAAATTCTTGTTCCAACTGGTTCACCCTTATCATCGACTAATACCGCAGCATTATTGTCAAATTTAACTTTTGAGCCATCATCTCTATGTATTCCTTTTTTGACTCTTACCACAACAGCTTTATGGACTGACCCTTTTTTAACTTTCCCTTTTGGTATCGCCTCTTTGACTGCAATTACAATTGTATCACCGATGCTAGCATATCTTCTTTTTGATCCACCTAAAACTTTAATACACTCTATTTTTTTTGCTCCAGTATTGTCCGCAACAAGTAATTCAGTCTGAACTTGTATCATTATTTTACATTCTCCATTACTTGAAATTTTTTATTTTTTGAAAAAGGCTTACTCTCTACGATTGATACCTTGTCACCATTTTTATATTTATTATTTTCATCATGAACATTATATTTTTTTTGTACTTTCATAACTTTTTTTAACACTGGGTGAGAGTATTTTCTTTCTACCATTACTGTAATAGTTTTATTTGGCTTGTCACTTACTACAATTCCTTTTAAAATTTTTTTAGGCATTAATTTTTCCTTTTAAAACTGTTTTTAATCTTGCAATTGTTTTTTTGGTTTCACTAATCTTAGCAGGATTTGTAATTTGAGAATTCATTTTTTGGAACCTTAAATTAAATAAATCTTTTTTTAACTTATCAATATTCTTTAAAATTTGATCTTTAGTAAGTTTTTTAATTTCTTGTTTTTTCATATTAAGCAAATCTTTTAATTGTCTTAGTTTTTATTGGTAGTTTTGCTGAGGCCTTATATAAAGCTTCTTTTGCTACTTGCTCTGAGACGCCATCCACTTCAAATAGAATCCTTCCAGGTTTTACTCTACATGCATAAAACTCTGGTGACCCTTTTCCTTTACCCATTCTGACTTCAATTGGTTTTTTTGATACGGGAATGTTTGGAAAAATCCTGGTCCAAACTCTGCCTTGTCTTTTCATGTGTCTTGTTAATGCTACTCTTGCAGCCTCTATTTGTTTTCCAGTTACTCTATCTGGAGACAAAGCTTTTAGTGCATAAGCCCCATAATTTATAAAGTTAGCCCTAGATGCGGTACCATGTATTCTACCTTTGTGAGCTTTCCTCCATTTTGTTCGTACTGGTTGTAACATTATTTATTTACTTCCTTTTTCTTTTACTTTATTTGTTTCCTGACTAAACTCTTTTGCAAATACCTCTCCCTTATATATCCATACTTTTATTCCAATAATTCCATATGTTGTTAGTGCCTCTGCCTCTGCATAATCAATATCTGCTCTCAAAGTATGTGATGGGATGCTACCATCTCTTAACCACTCAGTTCTTGCAATCTCATTTCCTCCTAATCGACCACTTACGGAGACTTTGATACCTTTTGCACCTAATCTTAAGCAGGACTGCATAGCTCTTTTCATCGCTCTTCTGTATGAAATCCTTTTTACTAATTGCTGCGCTATATTTTCAGCTACTAGGTAAGCATTAGTCTCAGGTTTTTTTACCTCTTTGATATTTAAATTAACTTCATTCGTAGTAAGTTTAGACAAATTATTCTTAATTTTATCTATATCACTTCCTTTTTTGCCAATTACAAAACCCGGTCTAGATGTATAAATAGTCACATAACACTTATTGGCGGTTCTTTCTATCATCACTTTAGAAACTCCCGAGTTAATCACATTTTTCTTGATGTATTCTCTTATTTTGTAATCTTCAATTAAATAATTTCCAAAATCTTTCTTCTTAGCATACCAAACAGAGTCCCAACCTCTGTTAACACCTAATCTAAAACCAACAGGATTAACTTTTTGACCCATGGCTCTCCATTTTTTTTGCTTCTGATAAAATTATAGTCACACTCGAATAAGGTTTTAATATTGGTGCAGCTCTACCCTTTGCTCTAGGTCTAAATCTTTTCATTGTAATTTTTTTTCCACAGTAAGCTTCCTTAACGACTAATTTATCTATATCGTATTGAAAGTTATTTTCTGCATTTGCCACTGCTGAATTTATTGTCTTTCTTATATCTTTTGTAATTCTTTTCTCAGAAAACTGTAAATCACGGATGGCTACTTCAACCTTTTTTCCTACAATACCTCTTAAAATTGGGTTAAGCTTTCTCACACTAGATCTGATATTGTTATTTATAGATCTAACTGTCTTGTTCTTACTTTTATCTATTTTCTTTTTTTTACTCATAAATTTTTATTTTTTAGCCTCCGTTTCTGCCGGCTTTGCTTTTTTATCAGCAGGTGTATGACCAAAAAAAGTTCTTGTGGGTGCAAACTCACCTAATTTATGACCAACCATATCTTCAGAAATTGTAATTGGTATAAATTTCTTGCCATTATAAATTAAAAAACTAACACCAACAAAGTCAGGTATTATAGTAGATTTTCTAGACCAAGTTTTAATAGGAATTTTTTTTGGATCGACTTTAAATTTATCGACTTTTTTCATTAGGCTTTCCTCTACGAAAGGTCCCTTCCATACTGCTCTAGCCATTACTTAGTATCCTTTCTTTTGTTCCTTCTCTTAACAATAAATTTATCTGTTCTTTTATTATCTCTAGTTTTTAAACCCTTAGCTGATTGACCAGTCGGTGAAACTGGGTGTCTTCCTCCTGCTGATTTGCCTTCCCCACCACCATGAGGGTGGTCTACAGGATTTTTAACAACTCCTCTAGTATGAGGTCTTCTACCCAACCATCTCGATCTTCCTGCTTTTCCAATCTTAATATTTTTTTGATCAGGATTACTCAAAACGCCTATTGTAGCTAATGATCTAGAATCTATTTTTCTTACCTCACCTGACGTAAGCTTAATTAAACTATAATTTCCATCTACGCCGCTGATAACAACAGATGTACCAGCTGATCTTGCTAATTTACCACCTGCACCAGGCTGAATTTCAACATTGTGAATATTTATACCAACAGGTATATCCTGAAGTGGCATACAGTTACCTATTTTAATTTCTTTTTTAGAGCCATTTTCTATCTTATCCCCAACTTTAATTTTTTGGGGTGCCAAATAATAAGAATGACTACCATCCTCAAACTTGACCAACATAATATAGCAGGATCTATTAGGATCATATTCAATTCTCTCAACTGTTGCAGGAACATCAAATTTTTTTCTATAAAAGTCGATATGCCTGTACATTTTTTTGTGACCCCCAGCTCTATTAGATGAAGTTATGTGTCCATTATTATTTCTTCCTTTCATAGAATTTTTAGGAGAGACAAGAGATTTAAATGGTTTTCCTTTCCATAATCCTGATCTATCAACTAATATAGTTCCTCTAGTAGATTTTGTGTATGGTTTAAATGTCTTTAGCCCCATATTTAGATACCTGCTGTTAAGTCAATACTTTGACCTTTTTTTAATGTTATTATTGCTTTTTTAAAACCAGAAATTTTTACTTTACGACCACGTGCTAATTTTATTCTATTTTGTTTGTTTATTATATTCACTTTGACAACATTGACTTTAAAAATTTTCTCAATGTTTTTCTTTAAATTTTTTTTATCTGCATTGTTTGGAACCTTAAAAACTATCTTATTATATTCGGAAATTTTTGTAGACTTTTCAGTTACTATAGGTGAAATAATTTTATCGTATAAATGGAGCTTACTCATTATACATATCTCTTTTCTAGTTCTTTTACTGAACTTTCTGTAAAAACAATCTTTTTAAATTTAACGACATCAAATGCACTAAAATGATTGACATCAGTTACCTTTATATTTGGTATATTTCTAATTGATTTTTCAACTTTATCTTTTGAGGATTTATCTAAGATAATTAATGAATTTGAAATCTCTAACTTCTTCAATATATTAAACATCTCTTTAGTTTTTTTAATTTCAGAATTAAAATCACTTAGCACTATTAAATTTTTGTGTTTGATCTTTTCGCTCATTAGAGATGCAATGCCCAATCTTTTTTCACTTTTGTTCAATTTTCTTTTTTTATAAGATAATTCGCCTTTTGGGCCGTGAGCAACACCACCGCCTACAAAAATTGGGGCTTTTCTACTTGCATGTCTTGCATTTCCAGTACCTTTTTGGGCATAAATTTTAGAAGTAGGACCAGAGACTTCATTTTGTTGTTTCGTTTTAGCATGACGTCCTTTGTAATTCGCGATGGTTTTATACAATACGTTATTTACAAGTCTCCTATTTATTTTAGCTGAAAATATCTTGTCTAAAACTTCTATAGACTCTTTTTTTCCATTAATATTTAACTTATCAATTTTCATTATTTTTTCTTTTTATCAGGAGTTTTTTTAGCCAGTTCAGCTGATTGAATTTTTTCTTCTATAGTCTTTTTAATTATATTTTTAACTGATTTTTTAACTAAAACTTCAGAATTTTTTGAACCAGGAATTGATCCTTTAAGATATAACAATGCATTTTCTAGATCAGTTTTAATAATTTCAATATTTTGCATAGTTCTGAGTTTATCTCCCATATGACCTGCCATTTTTTTCCCTTTAAAGACTTTACCTGGATCTTGTCTTTGACCTGTAGAACCATGAGATCTGTGAGATATCGAAACTCCGTGAGTAGCTCTTAATCCACCAAAATTGTGTCTTTTCATTGCTCCAGCAAAACCTTTTCCAATTGTTTTTGATCTTGTATCTACATATTTCACATCTTTAAAAATCTCTAAACCAAATTCATTACCCTCTTTATATTTACTTACATCTTGTACTTTAAATTCTTTAAGTTTTTTTTTAGCTTCAGTGTTTTTTTTTGCAAAATAGCCTTTCATCGCTTTAGTTAATTTTGAATTTTTAATTTTACCATAACCAAGCTGGACTGCATTATAGCCTCTTTTCTCATGATCAATTATTTGAATAACACGAGCCTTTTCCATTTTCAAAACTGTTACTGGTACTAATTGACCCGTTTTGTAGAACTCTCTCGTCATTCCAATTTTTTTTCCAATCAAAGCAATTTCATTCATAACTAAATCTTAATTTCCACGTCTACACCTGAAGCTAAATCAAGCTTCATTAAAGCTTCAACAGTTTGAGGTGTTGGTTCAATTATATCAATTAATCTTTTATGAGTTCTAGACTCAAATTGTTCTCTACTTTTTTTATCAATGTGTGGTGATCTTAATACGGTATATCTTTCAATTCTCGTAGGTAAAGGTATTGGACCTTTTATAGTTGCACCCGTTCTTTTTACAGTGTTAACTATTTCTTCTGTAGAGACATCAAGTATTTTATTATCGTAAGCTCTTAATTTTATTCTAATGTTTTGCTTTTCCATTTTAACCTGCAACCTTTTTTGTTACCTCATCTTGAACATTTTGAGGGACTTTAGAATAATGGTCAAAAAACATTGAGTATTGAGCCCTCCCTTGAGACATTGACCTTAAACTATTAATGTAACCAAACATATTTGCAAGAGGAACCATTGCTGTTATGACTGTTGCATTTCCTCTTTGCTCTTGTGTACTTATTTGACCTCTTCTACTATTAAGATCACCAATAACATCACCCATGTAATCTTCCGGTGTCACAACTTCAACCCTCATTATTGGTTCTAAAAGTTTTAGACCTCCTTGTGTGCACGCTCCTTTGAAACAAGCTCTGCTTGCTAATTCAAAAGCTAAAACACTCGAGTCAACATCATGGTGTAAACCATCTACAATCGTAACTTTATAGTCAATCATTGGGAAACCTGCTAAAATTCCGCTATCAGAAACCGTTTCAATTCCTTTTTCAACGCCCGGAATAAACTCTTTTGGTATTGCCCCTCCCTTAATCGCGCTTTCGACTAACCTGCCTTTTCCTGGTTCTTGAGGTTCAATTAAAAGTTTAACTTTTGCAAATTGTCCAGCTCCACCACTTTGTTTTTTGTGCACATATTCAAATTCAGCAGATTTTTCTATTGTTTCTCGATAAGCGACCTGTGGTGCACCAACATTCGCCTCTACTTTAAACTCTCTTTTCATTCTATCAACGATAATATCTAGATGTAATTCGCCCATTCCTTTAATGATGGTTTGACCAGATTCCTCGTCTGATGAAACTCTAAATGATGGGTCCTCTTTTGCTAACCTTGCTAAAGCTTCACCCATTTTTTCTTGGTCACCTTTTGTCTTTGGCTCAACTGCAATTTCGATAACGGGATCAGGAAATTCCATCGGTTCTAATAAAACTTGATTATCTTTATTACACAAAGTATGGCCAGTTATTGTATTCTTTAATCCAGCTAAAGAAACAATATCTCCAGCATTGGCCTCCTTTATATCCTCTCTTGAGTTAGCATGCATTAACAGCATTCTTCCTACTCTTTCTTCTCTGTCTGTTGAGGAATTATAGATCGATGTTCCAGATTTTATTGTTCCAGAGTAAATTCTAATAAAAGTTAAAGATCCAACAAAAGGGTCATTAGCTACTTTAAATGCTAATGCCGAAAATGGTGAATTATCCTCAAATTTCATCTCAACCTCTTCGTCAGATCCTACCTTTGTTCCTTTAATTGAACTTATGTCCTCAGGGCTTGGGAGGTAATTTACAACAGCATCTAATAAAGGTTGAACACCCTTATTTTTAAAGGCCGACCCAGTTAAAACTGGTACAAAGTCAAAACTTAATGTACCTTTTCTAATACATTTTATTAAATCTTCCTCTTTTATTTCATCTCCATTTAAATAACTCTCCATTAATTTTTCATCTTGCTCTACAGCCAACTCTACTAATTCAGTTCTATATTTATTTGAAATTTCTTTTAAATCATCAGGAATATCTTTATACTCCCACTCTGCTCCAAGTGCTTCATTTTTCCAAATCTGTGCTTTCATTTTAACTAAATCAATGACACCAGTTAATGAAGACTCGATTCCAACAGGCACTTGAAGAACTAAAGGTTTAGCTCCTAATCTATCCTTTATCATTTCAACACATCTAAAAAAATCTGCACCAGTTCTATCCAACTTGTTTACAAAACAAATTCTTGGAACTTTATATTTGTCGGCTTGTCTCCATACTGTCTCAGATTGCGGTTCTACTCCTGCAACACCATCAAAAACTGCAACTGCACCATCTAAAACTTTTAGTGACCTTTCAACCTCAATTGTAAAATCAACATGGCCTGGGGTATCAATTATATTTATTCTATGGTCTTGCCAGAAACAAGTTGTGGCTGCTGATGTAATTGTAATACCTCTTTCTTGCTCTTGCTCCATCCAATCCATGGTTGCAGCACCATCATGCACCTCACCAATTTTGTGGCTTTTACCTGTATAATACAAAATTCTTTCTGTTGTCGTTGTTTTACCAGCATCAATATGTGCCATGATACCAATATTTCTATACTTGTTTAATGTATGTGTTCTCGCCATATTATTTACCACCTAAAATGTGCAAAGGCTTTATTTGACTCAGCCATTTTATGGACATCCTCTCTTTTTTTAACTGCAGCTCCTTTTTTTTCGTAAGCATCATAAAGTTCATTAAAAATTTTATCAGACATATGTTTGTCTTTTCTTTTTCTTGCAGAATCTACTAACCATCTTATAGCTAAAGCTTGCGCTCTCTTACTTTTTACTTCAACGGGAACTTGATAAGTTGCCCCACCAACTCTTCTTGAGCGTACTTCAACAGTTGGTTTTATATTGTTAATTGCTTCATTAAATATATCTATTGGTGCATTCTTAGATTTTGTTTTTATTTTCTCAATTGCATCGTAAACTATTTTGGCTGCAACACCCCTTTTTCCATCATACATAATATTATTAATTAACTTTGGTATAATGGTAGAATTAAATTTTGGATCTGGCGTAATATTTTTCTTTGGCTGAGTTTTTTTTCTAGACATTTTTATTTACCTTTTTTCGTTCCATACAAGGATCGTCTTTGTTTTCTATTCGCTACTCCTTGTGTATCCAAATTACCTCTTAAAATATGATATCTAACACCTGGTAAATCTTTTACCCTACCACCTCTTATTAGGACTACTGAGTGCTCTTGAAGATTATGACCTTCACCAGGAATATATGCTGTAACTTCAAATCCATTAGACAGTCTTACTCTTGCGACTTTTCTAAGTGCTGAGTTTGGTTTTTTTGGTGTAGTTGTGTATACTTTAACACACACACCTCTTTTAAGTGGTTGTTTTTGTAAAGCAGGAACCTTATTCCTAGCCAGAGGCTTAATTCTTTTTTTTCTCAATAACTGGTTAATTGTCGGCATATAAATATATAATTAATTTTTTTGATGAAATAACTGACAGGTTAATCATGGCAGCGTTTAGTGCTATTAAGCACTACATTCCAACCAAAAAATTATCGCCAAAATACTTATTAATACGATTTTGTCAAACTAAAACTAATAATGAAGGATGTAATTTTTATTGATTTGCTTGAGTTTCAGAAGCCTCAATTTTTTCCTGTTCAGATAAGAACTTATTATCATCCTCAAGAGCTTTTTTATTCCATTTATTCTTAATGTTACCAGTGCCAGCTGGAACCAATCTACCAACAATCACATTTTCCTTCAGCCCATTCAGAGGGTCAATTTTTCCTTTTATTGCTGCATCTGTCAAAACTCTTGTTGTCTCTTGGAAAGAGGCAGCTGATATGAACGACTCTGTCTGTAAAGAAGCTTTGGTAATACCCATCAACACTCTTTCACCAGTCGCAGGTGTTTTACCATCGACTTTTAATTTTTCATTCATATTGTCAAATTTTATTCTATCAACAATTTCACCCGGTAAGTAAGATGAGTCTCCCGAAGTTTTTACTTCAATTTTTTTCAACATCTGTCTTAATATCGTCTCTATATGTTTGTCATTTATTACAACACCTTGCAATCTGTATACCTCCTGAACTTGGTTTACAAAATATTCAGTTAAATCTTTTATACCCATTATTCTTAATATATCATGAGGTAGAGGCTGACCATCTAACAAATACTCCCCTTTTTTTATTTTTTCACCTTGATTAAAATTAATGTGTTTACCTTTTGGTATTAGATAATTTGATGGTTCAGATCCATCCTCAGGAACGATTGAAACTCTTTGTTTACCTCTTACTTCCTTTCCAAAAATTACCTGACCATCATTTTCAGCTATAATCGCGCTATCTTTTGCTTTTCTTGCTTCAAATAATTCTGCAACTCGAGGAAGTCCTCCTGTTATATCTTTTGTTTTGGTTGTTTCTTTTGGTAATCTAGCAATTACATCTCCTGCTGAAACGTTTTGTCCATCTTTTACAGATAAAATTGAGTCAGGAACAAGATAATATCTTGCTTCATTATCATCAGCTTTTTTAATGACATTTCCCTTTTCGTCTCTTAGAGTAATTCTAGGCTTTAAGTCGGAACTTTTAGATTGAGATCTCCAGTCAACAACTGATTTTGATGAGATACCAGTGGCGTCATCGGTTGTCTCTTGAATTGATATACCATCAATTAAATCTACATAACTTGCTATTCCTGATTTTTCGGCAATTACAGGAGTGGTATATGGATCCCACTCACAAATTTTTGTATTTGCTTTAATTTTGTCTCCATTTTTAAAAAATAATTTTGATCCATACGCTACTTTGTAAATTGCAGTTTGAACTCCGTTTTCATCCTCAATAGATAACTGAGTATTCCTTCCCATAACAATTAAATTCTTTTTAGAATCTTCCAAAATATTTGAGTTGATTATTTTTAAAATACCATCTGTTTTACTTACTATTTGTGAATCTTGCTTTACAGAAGCAGTTCCACCAACATGGAATGTCCTCATTGTTAATTGTGTACCTGGCTCACCAATTGATTGAGCTGAAATCATTCCAATTGCTTCTCCAACATGAACCATTTTACCTCTAGATAAGTCTCTTCCATAAGAGATTGCACAAACACCTTCTTTTGAACCACATGTCATAACTGAATACACTTTTATGGATTTAATACCTGCAGAGTCAATTAGATCACACGCAGCTTCATCTATCATTGATGATTTTTTAATTATAACTTCACCAGTTAAAGGATGTTTAACGTCATCAAATGCTATTCGACCTAGCGCTCTCTCGGAAATACTTACAACAACATTACCACCTTCTAAGATTTCAGAGAGTTCTATAAAACCAGGTTTTTTACAATCACACTCTTTTTTAGTAATTGTTAAATCTTGCGCCACATCACACAATCTTCTAGTTAAATAACCAGAGCTTGCTGTTTTAAGTGCGGTATCTGCCAATCCTTTTCTAGCTCCATGCGTAGAATTAAAGTATTCAAGAGCAGTTAATCCCTCTTTAAAATTTGATGTAATTGGACTTTCAATAATTTCTCCTGATGGTTTAGCAATTAAACCTCTCATACCGGCCAACTGCTTCATTTGTGCTGCAGAGCCTCTTGCTCCACTATCTGCCATCATAAATACAGAGTTTATTTTTAATCCTTCTGAAGTTTTTTCTGTAGCAGAGATACCCTTCATCATTTCCCCAGCTACTTTATCAGTACATTTCGACCATGCATCAACTACTTTATTATATTTCTCTCCTCTTGTTATGAGACCTTCGGCATATTGTGTCTCATAGTCTGATATGAGCTTTTTTGTATCATCTATTAATTGAGTTTTGTTTGCAGGTATAACAAGATCATCTTTACCAAAAGAAATCCCAGCTTTGAAAGCATGTTTGAATCCTAGATCTTTTAGCCTATCACAGAATATTACAGTTGTTTTTTGACCGCAGAATCTGAAAACAATATCAATAATTTCTGAGACAGTTTTTTTAGGAAGCAGTCTATCAATTAGTGAAAATTTAATATCTTTGTTCTTCGGCAATAAATTTGCTAGCAAAAATCTTCCTGCTGTTGATGTATATTTTTCAAATTTTGTTTTTCCATTTTCATCAATTGTCTCAAATCTTGAAATTATTGTGCTATGAACTTTTATCTGGCCAGATGACAATGCAAATTCAATTTGATCAGCATTAAGGAAATAGCCTGAAGGTTTATCTGTCAATGGCTCTTGTGACAAATAGTAAATACCCAATATCATATCCTGACTAGGAACAATAATTGGCTTACCATTAGATGGTGAAAGAATATTATTAGTTGATAACATTAAAATTCTTGCTTCCAGTTGGGCTTCTAAACTTAGAGGAACATGTACTGCCATTTGGTCCCCATCAAAATCTGCGTTGAAGGCCGCACAAGTTAATGGATGTAATTCTATAGCATCCCCCTCAATTAATTTAGGCTCAAAAGCTTGCACTCCAAGTCTATGCAGTGTTGGTGCTCTATTCAACAATACCGGATGCTCTCTAACTATAAGTTCTAATGCATCCCAAACAGCATTTGTCTCTTTCTCAACTAATTTTTTAGCTTGTTTGATAGTCGAGGCTAATCCTAATTTATTTAATCTAGCATACAAAAATGGTTTAAATAGTTCTAACGCCATTTTTTTTGGTAATCCACATTCATGAAGTTTTAAATCGGGACCAACAACAATTACAGATCGACCAGAATAATCTACTCTTTTACCAAGTAAATTTTGTCTAAATCGTCCTTGTTTACCTTTAAGCATTTCAGCAAGAGATTTTAAAGGTCTTTTTCCAGTCCCTGTTATTACTCTTCCTCTTCTGCCGTTATCAAATAATGCATCAACTGACTCCTGAAGCATTCTTTTTTCATTTCTTACAATAATATCTGGAGCTTTAAGGTCCATTAATCTCTTCAAACGATTATTTCTATTTATTACACGTCTATAAAGATCGTTCAAATCTGAGGTTGCAAATCTTCCACCATCTAAAGGAACTAATGGTCTTAATTCAGGTGGTATAACAGGTACAACTGTCATGATCATCCATTCAGGTTTCTGACCTGTTTCGATAAAAGACTCTATTAATTTTAATCTTTTAATTGCTCTCTCCTCATTAACCTTTGATTTAGTTTCTTTTATATATGATGCTAAATTTTTTCTCTCATTCTCTAAGTCTAAATTCTTAAGCATTTCAAGTACTGCCTCAGCTCCTATACCCGCTGTAAATGCTTCTTCTCCATATTCATCTTGATATTTGGCAAGTTCTTCCTCATTAAGTAATTGATTTTTTTGTAAACCTGTTAAACCAGGCTCTATAACTATAAAATTTTCAAAATATAAAACTCTTTCGATTTCTTTAAGCTTCATATCAACTGCTAAAGCGATTCTGCTTGGAAGAGATTTTAGAAACCAAATATGAGCTACTGGAGTAGCAAGATTGATATGCCCCATTCTTTCTCTTCTGACATTTGATTTTGTTACTTCAACTCCGCATTTTTCACAAATAATTCCTCTGAATTTCATTCGTTTATATTTTCCACACAAACATTCATAATCTTTAATTGGACCAAAAATTCTTGCGCAAAAAAGACCATCTTTTTCTGGTCTGAAAGTTCTGTAATTTATTGTTTCAGGTTTTTTTATTTCCCCATATGTCCATGACTTAATTTTTTCAGGGCTTGCAAGAGATATTTTTATGCTATTAAAGTTTTGAGCTTCCGAAATCTCAGAATTTTTGAATAGATCTGTTAATTCTTTTTTCATAAATTATTAATTTAGTTCCACATTTAGAGCTAAAGATTTTATCTCTTTAACTAACACATTGAATGATTCTGGTATTCCCGACTCAAAGTTTTCTTCACCTTTAACAATTGTTTCATATACTTTAACTCTTCCAGCTACATCATCAGATTTGACTGTTAAAATTTCTTGAAGAGTGTAAGATGCACCATAAGCTTCTAAAGCCCAAACCTCCATTTCACCAAATCTTTGACCACCTAATTGAGCTTTACCACCCAGTGGTTGCTGTGTAACCAAACTGTATGGTCCAGTTGACCTAGCGTGAATTTTATCCTCAACCAAATGGTGAAGTTTTAACATATATATAATCCCTACAGTTACAGGCCTGTCAAACATTTCTCCTGTTCTTCCGTCCCACAAGTATGTTTGTCCTGAACCAGGTAATTTTGCTAGTTCAAGCATCTCAGTCACATTTTTTTCCTTAGCTCCATCAAAAACAGGTGTGGATATTGCAACACCATTTTGTAAATTTTCACACAAATCTCTAAATTCAGTTTTACTTAATTTGTCAACTTTATTCTGAAATATGTCTTCTCCATATACAGATTTTAAAAAACTAGAAATTTTTTCAGTTTTTTCAATTCTTTTGTTATTTTCATTAATTAATCTTTTAACTTCTTCACCAAATTCTTTACAAGCCCAACCTAAATGAGTCTCCAAAATTTGACCAACATTCATTCGGCTAGGCACACCAAGAGGGTTTAAGACAATATCAACTGGCCGACCATCTTTTCTATAAGGCATGTCTTCAACAGGTACTATCTTGCTAACAACACCTTTGTTACCATGCCTACCTGACATTTTATCACCAGGTCTTAATCTTCGTTTTATGGCAACAAAAACTTTAACCATCTTCATAACACTTGGTAATAAGTCATCACCACTTCTAATTTTTAAAACCTTGTCCTCGAATCTTTCAGTTATATCCTGTTTCGCACTAGTATACTGATCTTTTAATTGAATTAGTGCATCTTCACTTTTTGTATCATTTGAAGAAATTTTGAAAATATCATTAATAGAAAATTTATTTATAGTCTCAAAATCTAGTTTTGTTCCTGATTCAACTTCTTTAATTTTTTTGGTTAGTGATGAACCAGATAAAATTTGAGAAGCTCTTTGTTTTATGCTTCTTTCTAAAATCTCTTCCTCTACTATCTTGTCTTGTTGAACTTGTTCAATTTCAGCACGCTCAATCGTTATTGATCTTTCATCTTTGTCAATACCATGTCTATTAAATACTCTGACATCTACTACAGTTCCGCTGCTTCCTCTGGACATCCTTAATGAAGTATCTGTTACATCAATAGCTTTTTCACCAAAAATAGATCTTAATAATTTTTCCTCTGGGCCGGAGGCTGAGTCTCCTTTGGGTGTAACTTTACCAACTAATATATCACCCGCATTTACTTCAGCGCCAATGTAAACAATTCCTGATTCATCTAAATTTTTAAGTGCTTCCTCATTAACATTTGGAATGTCTCTAGTAATTTCTTCTTCACCGAGCTTTGTATCTCTAGCCATTATTTCATATTCCACGATATGTACTGATGTGAAAACATCATCCGTCACACATCTTTCAGAAATTAGTATAGAATCTTCAAAATTATATCCCTGCCAGGGCATGAATGCTACGGTCACATTTTTTCCTAAGGCCAATTCACCTAACTTAGTTGACGGTCCGTCAGCAATGATATCCCCAGTTTTAACTTTATCACCTACTCTAACCAATGGTCTTTGATTAATACATGTATTTTGGTTTGATCTCTTAAATTTTTGAAGATTGTATATATCTACACCCGATTTTGAGAAATCTGTTTCCTCTGTAACTTTAATTACAATTCTTTTTCCATCTATTTTATCAACAATGCCATTTCTCTTAGCAACAATAGTTACTCCAGAATCAAGTGCAACATCACTTTCTATTCCTGTTCCAACCAATGGTGCCTCTGGTTTTAAAAGTGGTACAGCCTGTCTCATCATATTTGATCCCATTAAAGCTCTATTAGCATCATCATTTTCTAAAAAAGGTATTAAAGATGCAGCTACAGAAACAAGCTGCTTAGGGGATACATCTATATAATCTATAATTTCTGGTTTCGCTAAAAGGAAATTTAAATTTTGTCTGCAAGATACAAGTTCTTCGATAATTTTACCATTTTTATCAATTTTTGTATTAGCCTGGGCAATTGTATATTTTGTTTCTTCCATTGCTGAAAGATACTCTACATTATCTTGAACTATCCCCTCTTTGACTCTTTTATAAGGACTTTCTATAAAACCATACTTATTTATTTTTGCATAAGTTGACAAACTGTTTATCAATCCAATATTTGGACCCTCTGGTGTTTCTATAGGGCATATTCTACCATAATGAGTTGGATGAACATCTCTGACCTCAAAACCAGCACGTTCCCTTGTTAACCCTCCAGGTCCTAAAGCTGAGACTCTTCTTTTATGAGTAATTTCGGAAAGAGGATTTGTTTGATCCATAAATTGTGAGAGTTGAGAACTAGCAAAAAAGTCTTTTAAAGATACTGTTAAAGGCTTCGCATTAATTAAATCCTGTGGCATCGCTGACTCAACATCTAGTGTTGTCATTTTTTCTTTGATGGCTCTTTCCATTCTATAGACACCAATTCTTGCTTGATTTTCCACTAATTCTCCAACAGACCTTACTCTTCTATTTCCCAAATGGTCTATATCATCAACTTCATCCTTACCATCTCTTAAATCTAACATCTTATGAATTATCGCAATTATGTCGTCGTTCCTTAAAATTGTAATTTTATCTGAACATTCTAAATTTAGCCTTGAGTTCATTTTTACTCTCCCAACATCGGACAGGTCATATCTATCTGAACTAAAAAATAAATTGTTAAAAATTTGAGCTGCAATTTCAATTGTTGGAGGTTCTCCAGGTCTTAACATTTTATAAATTTCAGTTATAGCTTCATCTTTAGTATTATTTTTGTCATTAAGTATAGTATTAAGTAGATATGGTCCCTTACTGATTGAGTTAGTTTTTGAGATGTCTAAAGAATATATTTTTGACTCTAATATTTTATCAACAATAGTCTCATTTAATTCTGTGCCTATCTTTAAAATATCACTTTCATCACTTCCCAATTTAACATCCATATGTAGGAATTTTCCGTACAAAGACTCTTTTGTGACAAGTATATCCTTAAGACCTTCGTTATGTAATTTTTTTGCGTTAAGAAAATTAATTTTTTCGCCCAATTTAATAACAACCTTACCCGTTTTTGCATCTACAACTTCCTCTGAAAAATTTTTAGATTTATAATTCTCTGGATCAAATTTTGCCCTCCACTTCTCTGTTTTAGTGTCATAAGAGAATTTTTCTTTTTGGTAAAATTCATTAGCAATTTCTGTTTTTGTAAAACCAAGCGCAAGTAATAATGTAGAGGCAAGTATTTTCTTTTTTCTATCAATCTTGAAATATAAAAAATCTTTAACATCGTATTCAAAATCTAACCACGAACCTCTGTTAGGTATTACTCTGCAATTAAATAATAGTTTACCGCTAGCATGGGTTTTTCCTTTGTCATGATCAAAAAAAACGCCTGGACTTCTATGCATTTGATTTACGACAACCCTTTGAACTCCATTAGTTATAAATGTTCCACTATTAGTCATCATTGGAACCTCACCCATGTAAACTTCTTGTTCTTTCGCTGAAAGTATATCTTTAGTATTATTTTCTTGGTCTATGTCATAAACAACTAATCTTAAAGTACATTTAAGGGCAGAGGAATATGTAAGTCCCCTAGCTATACATTCCTCAACATCAAATTTAGGTTTTTCCAATCTATAAGAAACATATTCTAAAGTTGCTTTATCATTTAAGTCTTCAATTGGAAAAATGCTTTTAAAAACTCTATCAAATCCTTTTGCTAAATCTCCGGCCTCTGAATTAAAATGAGTTAATTCATCATAAGAATTTTTTTGAACTTCGATTAAGTTTGGTATTGATAAGCTCTCTTTTAATTTACCAAAACTTTTTCTAATATTCTTTTTTTCTGTAAAAGATATTTGCATCTACACTTTAATACTGACCAAAAAAATTAATCAGTATTTAAAAAAATCCTTTTAAATTACTTAAGTTCTACTTTTGCGCCTGCAGCTTCTAACTTCGCTTTAATTTCTTCAGCTTCTTTTTTTGGAACACCGGATTTAACTTCTTTTGGTGCACCTTCAACTAAATCTTTAGCCTCTTTTAAACCAAGCGATGTTGCTGCCCTTACTTCTTTAATGACATTTATTTTCTTTTCACCTGCAGAAACAAGCATGATTATGAAATCATCTTTATCCTCCGCTGGCGCTGCACCTCCAGCTGCTGCTGGTGCTGCTGCTGCCATTGGGGTCACGCCCCATTTTTCTTCAAGTTGTTTTGAAAGCTCAGCTGCCTCTGCAACTGTTAAGCTTGATAAATCTTCTATAATTTTATTTAGATCTGGCATATTTATTACTCTTTGGGTTTTGTTTCAGAATTTTCTGGTGGTAAACTACTCATTTTTTCTGATCGTGCAAGCAAAATACTAACCAATTTTGAAGCAGAAGCATTCAAAATACCTACAATATTCGCTCTTGCTTCGTCTAATGTAGGTAAATTTGCTACATTTAACACTCCAGCTTGATCTAAAACCTCATTATCCATCATTCCACCAATTAATTTAAGATTCTCATTATCTTTTGCAAATTTTGATAAAATTCTTGCTGACATGATAGCATCTTCACCAAATGCTACTGCAGTTGGACCAGTGAATAAGTTTGATAAATCTTTACACTTAGTTTTTTCCAAAGCTAATTTTGTAATTCTGTTTTTTGTTATTTTGAAAATAATACCATGCTCTCTCATTTTCGATCTTAATTCATCTAACTGGGTCATTGTTAAGCCTTGATAATGAGTGACTAAAATTGCTTTACTTTTTTCAAACTGAGTGGACATCTCAGATATATAATTTTTCTTTTGCTCTTTATTCATCATAATAATTAAATACTCTTTCCTAATTTAATTCTGTATGAAACACCCATAGTAGATGTAATAAAAGCAGAACGAATTAAATCACCTTTAATGGTGTTGTTTGATTTTTCTTTCTCAAGAGTTTCCAAAATTGCATTAAAATTATTTATTAATTTATCATCAGCAAACGATTTTTTTCCTATGCTAACACCTATATTCCCATCTCTATCATTTCTAATTTCTGCCTGACCTGATTTTGCATCAGCGATAGCCTTTTTTAAATCATCAGTGACAGTTCCAAGTTTTGGGTTAGGCATCAGTCCTTTAGGGCCTAAGACTTTACCAAGTTTTGAGAGTTTGATCATCATCGAAGGTGTACAAATTAGTTTTTCGAAATTTATTTCTCCACCTTTAATTTTTTCAATAAAATCATCACCACCCACAATATCTGCACCTGCTGACTTTGCATCTGAAAATTTTGATTCTTCACAGACAACGGCAACTTTTATCTTTTTACCAGTACCCCCTGGTAAATTCACAATGGTTCTAATATTAATTTCGCTTTTCTTTTGTTTGTTGTTTATTTGAAAACTTAAATCAACAGATTCATCAAACTTAGTCGTACAATTTTTTTTTACGACTGATAATAACTTATCTATAGTCTCTGCCGGAAGTTCAGTAGTTTTATTTGGTAATTTTTTAAATCTTTTTGAAGACATTTTAATCTTTAACCTCTATTCCCATTGATCTAGCAGATCCAGCAATAATTTTTACAGCTTGCTCAAGATCCAATGCATTTAAGTCATTCATTTTTTGTTTTGCTATTTCTTCAGCTTGTTTCTTTGTTATTGATGCCACAATATTTCTTCCAGGTTCCTGTGATCCACTTTTTAATTTGGCAGCTTCTCTTATATAAAATGATGCTGGTGGAGATTTTATCTTAAAATCAAATTTTTTATCCTTATAAACAGTTATTTCTACTGGAACTGGTTTTCCGGCTAAAGATTTAGTTTTATCATTAAATGCTTTACAAAATTCCATTATGTTTACTCCACGTTGACCTAAAGCAGGGCCCACTGGAGGAGCTGGGTTAGCTTGACCACCTTTTATTTGTAATTTTATAAATCCACTAATTTCTTTTTTTGCCATTAACTTACTTTCTCAACTTGATTGTATTCTAAGTCTACAGGTGTTGGTCTACCAAAAATTGACACTGAAACTTTCAGTCTAGATTTTTCTTCATCAATCTCTTCAACCATACCGTTGAACGAAGCAAAAGGACCATCAACTACCTGCACTTTTTCACCAACGCTGTATTCTATACCAGATTTTGGCTGGGCTACACCATCTTTTATTTGACCAAGAATTTTTTCTATTTCTTTATCTGACACAGGAACTGGCATGCCTTTAGTTCCTAAGAATCCACTCACTCTCTTTATGTTCTTGATCATATGGTAAATATTATTATCCATCTCACTTTTAATTAAAACATACCCTGGAAAATACTTTTTTTTTCTTTGGATTCTTTTGCCCCTCTTTACTTCTGTGACATCATGAGTTGGAACTATAATTTCCTCAAATTTTTCGGAAATTTTTGCTTTATCTGCCTCCTCTTTTATTAAGCCAGCTACTTTATTTTCAAAACTTGAGTGCGATTGAACAATATACCAGTTTTTCATTAAATGCTCACTTTAAGTAATAAGTCTAAAAAGAATTTTAGAACTTGGTCTAATAAAAGAAAAAAAATTGACATTGCTAAGGCCATCAAAAAAACCATTATAGCACCTTGTAGTGTTTCTTTACCTGTGGGCCATGAAACCTTAAATGCTTCCTGTTTTACCTCTTGTATAAATTTAATAGGGTTCTTCATTTTTTTTTTTTTTTTGGCAGGAGCGGAGGGACTCGAACCCTCAGCCTCCGGTTTTGGAGACCGGCGCTCTACCAGTTGAGCTACACTCCTATATAGAGCTTACTCTATAATTTTAGTTACTACTCCAGCTCCTACAGTTCTTCCTCCTTCTCGAATTGCAAAGTTTAGCTTCTCTGACATTGCGATTGGAGTAATTAATTTTACTGTAAATTTAGCATCATCACCTGGCATAACCATTTCTGTTCCTGCAGGTAACTCTACTTCACCAGTTACATCTGTTGTTCTAAAATAAAACTGTGGTCTATATTTTGTAAAAAATGGGGTATGTCTTCCACCTTCCTCTTTTTTAAGAACATAAGCTTGTGCTTCAAATTTAGTATGTGGTGTTACAGACCCTGGTTTACAAAGAACTTGACCTCTTTCAATATCAGTTCTTTCAACACCTCTTAAAAGAACACCAACATTGTCACCAGCCTCACCAGAGTCTAGAAGTTTTCTGAACATCTCAACTCCAGTACAAACTGACTTCTTAGTTTCTCTTATACCCACTATCTCAATCTCATCACCTGTTTTAAGTACACCTGACTCTACTCTTCCAGTTGCAACTGTACCTCTTCCTGAAATTGAAAAAACATCCTCAACAGGCATCAAAAAATCTTTATCTTTTGGTCTATCAGGTTGTGGGATAAACTCGTCAACATTCTTCATTAATTCCATAATTGATTTTTTTCCTATTTCTTCATCTCTTCCCTCAACAGCTGCTAAAGCAGAACCTTTGGCAATTGGAGTTTTATCTCCTGGAAACTTATAGGAAGTTAATAATTCTCTTATTTCTTCCTCAACAAGATCAATCATTTCTTTGTCATCAACTTGATCAACTTTATTCAAATAAACAACTATTGCTGGTACACCAACTTGTCTAGCCAAAAGAATATGTTCTCTAGTTTGTGGCATAGGTCCATCTGCAGCATTTACAACTAAAATTGCTCCATCCATTTGTGCTGCACCTGTAATCATGTTTTTTACATAATCAGCGTGGCCTGGGCAATCTACGTGTGCATAGTGTCTTTTTTCTGTTTCGTATTCAACGTGTGCTGTTGAAATTGTAATACCTCTTTCCTTTTCTTCTGGAGCTTTATCAATTTGATCATAAGCAACCGCTTGAGCTCCACCAGTTTCAGATAAAACTTTGGTGATTGCAGCAGTTAAAGTTGTTTTACCATGATCGACATGACCGATTGTTCCAATGTTACAATGCGGTTTATTTCTTACAAATTTTTCTTTTGACATTACTAATATTCCTCACTTTTAAATATTTAATTTTATTTCTTGGAGCGGGTAAAGGGAATCGAACCCTTACATCCAGCTTGGAAGGCTAGCGTTCTACCATTGAACTACACCCGCACAACCCCAAGAATAACACTCCAGTATTATTTAAAATTTTATTGAATGGTGGAGGGGGAAAGATTCGAACTTTCGAAGACCGAAGTCAACGGGTTTACAGCCCGCCCCATTTGACCGCTCTGGAACCCCTCCCTTAGGGGAAGTGTCCCCTTGTTCAATAAAGCTTCAAACAACATGCGTTTTATATATTTTATTTGTGTAAATGCAACACGTGATTTAATGAGAAAATATAAAAAAAACGTGTAAAATATGAATAATTTATGAATAAATCATCCTTTTTTATAGTTGGTCAACACGCAGTTTTAGAAGCTCTTAAAAACCCAAAGAGAAAGGTCTTAAAAGTATTTTTAACTGAAGAAAGTAAAAAAAATATACATAGAAAAAGTCCAAATAAAAACCTTTTACGTGAGGTAAAAGTTTATTTTAAAACTAAAAAAGAATTAGACAAATATAGTACTAAAGAAAATTTGTTACATCAGGGTTGTGTTGCTGAGATAGAACACTTGGAAAAACCAATTCTTAAGGAATTTATAAAAAAAAAGGATAATATCAATTTAGTCTGTTTAGATGGAGTTACTGATCCTAGAAATATTGGAGCTTTAATTAGAAGTGCTTCAGCTTTCAACATTGATGGTATTATTATTAAAGAAAGACATTTTCCAAGTGAAAGTAAACTAATGTACAAGGCTTCAAGTGGAGCAATTGAGTATGTGAATATTTTTGAAGTATCAAATATAAATTCTACTTTAAAAAATCTTAAAAATAAAAATTTTTGGGTTTACGGCTTTGATAGTAAAGGTAATAAAGATTTTACAAATGTAGAATGGAAAGGAAAAAATATACTTTTATTTGGTTCTGAAGGCTTTGGTATGCATAAACACACATCTAAATATGCTGATTTTTTAGTAAAAATAAATATTGATAATAAAGTAGAAAGTCTGAATATCTCCAATAGTGGTGCTATTGTATTTCATCATTTAAGATATTTAAAAAAAAAGAGTTGATTAATTTAAGAATTATTAATAACTATTGCGCATGCCCTTGTAGCTCAGCTGGTAGAGCAATTGATTTGTAATCAATAGGTCCGCGGTTCGAATCCGTGCGGGGGCACCATCAATAAGTCTCCCTTCTTAATTGTTCAATTTTAATCTTTTTTTGAAGGCTATTATTTTGGTCATATAAGAGATTAAACTTAATTTTTTTATTAGTTTTTATTGTTATGCTCTTAGCATTTCTAACTTCTATATTATCAGCGACTGCACTTATGGGTCTTTTCTTTGAATTAAGATTTTTTATAATGATTTTTGAATTATCATTCACAATTTTCCCTTTCCATCTTCTGGGCCTAAAAGGACTAATAGGAGAAATAGACAGCTTTTTTGAATTAAGATTTAAAATTGGTCCATGAACTGAAAGATTATAAGCTGTGCTACCTGCTGGCGTAGATACTAGTACTCCATCTGAAACTAGTTTTTTAATTATTAATTTAGAACCCTGAGATATTGACAAAGATGCAGCTTGTCTACTTTGTCTTAAAATTGAAACTTCATTAATAGCTATATGCTTTTTTTTTAAATTACTACTGTTAATGACTGTCATTTCTAAAGGCGAAATAGAAATCATCTTTGCTTTTGATAAATTCTTTATGACATTTTTTGATGAAAACTTATTCATTAAGAAACCATAATTTCCTGAATTAATACCGTAAAAAATTTTTTTAGAATTTTGGTTTTTTTTCAAAGTCTGTAGCATAAATCCATCTCCACCTATAACTATTGAAATATCAGATTTTATTAATTTACTATTTTGTATAATTTTTGAAAGAGACTTTTTAATCCTTACAGAGTTAAGATTTTTATCTGAAATAATCTTGATTTTATTCATCGTGGTGCCCTCGGCCAGACTCGAACTGGCACTCCGCAAGCGGCAAGGATTTTAAGTCCTTTGTGTCTACCAATTTCACCACGAGGGCATGAGTTATTTTCATGAGTATTTATGCTAATATTTATAGTTCAACAAGCTTATAATGTAAATTTTTTTGTACTCTAGAAGGCATAAATTAAGATATATAATAAATTTTAAAATGAAAAATCTTTTTAGATATTTTAACTATAGTTATTGGTATAGAAGATTTCTTTTATCAAAAGTTTCAGATTTATTTTTTAAAAAAAAAGATTACAGAAAAAAAATTTTTAATACCATATATTCATCCAACTTTTGGAGGGATTATAAAAATCCTTCTAATGTTGAGTCTAAAAGTGGTTTTGGTTCAGATTTACCTAAAATAAAGGAATTTATTGAAAATTACAGATCATTCATTATTGAAAATAAAATCTCTTCAATTTTAGATATTGGATGTGGTGATTTTATATACATGAATGAAATATTAAAAGATTTATCAAATATTAAATATACTGGGATAGATATTGTACCTTCAATAATAGATTCAAACAATAATAAATTTGGAAATAATAATTTTCAATTTAAGGTGATGGATGCTGTGGAGGAAAGCATTGATGAAAATTTTGATTTAATTATGTCTAGGTTTGTAATGATACACTTAGACAATGCAGATAATAAAAAATTCTTAGATAATATCAAAAAAGCTGGTTCAAAATTCATTGCTTTAACTTCAGCGCCTTCTCTTGAAAAAAATTATGATTTAAAGAAAACTGGCAAATATAGAGACGTAAATTTAGAAATAGAACCGTATAACTTAAAAGTTAAAGTTAAAAGTATTACAGACATTAGGGATTTAAAAAAAAATCAAGATATGTTTATATTTTATGACTCCTCAGAATTTAACAAAATAAATTTTAATTTTTAAAATTAAGTGAATATATTTGATTATTTTGTACATAAACTAAACTATATTTCAGATGGAAAAAAGAGAAGAAAACTTAGATTAGATGCTTTTCTTCAATTTTTTTTTAAAAGCAAATATAAAAAATTTATAATTCAAGTAGGTGGAAATGACGGGATCAATTCAGATCCTTTGAGAAAATATCTTAAAAAATATTTTAATGGAAAAGCAATAATATTTGAGCCATTAAATTATTATTATATTAAATTGAGAAATCTTTATAAAAATAGAAGAAATATAAAAATATTAAAACATGCCTTATCAGATAAGATAGAGAGAAAAAAAATTTATTTTATTGATACCAAAATTGCAGAATTAATGGGTGGTAAGGGGCCATCAAAAGATTGGGCTCATGGCCAAGGCTCTTTTAGTAAAGAAGTAGTAATTCATTGGATAAAGAAAAATAAATCTAGAGGTAAAGAGTATATAAAAAATATAAATAAATTTATAAATTCAATTAAATTTCAAGAGATTAAAACAAAAAAAATTTCATTTATAAAAATTCCCAAAGATCATATATCATTGATGATAATTGATGTTCAGGGATTTGAATTAGAGGTTTTAAAAGGTGTGAATTGGACAAATTCTCCAGACTACATTGTTTATGAAGATGATTTAACAATTTATAATAAAAAATCAAATTTAATCAGAAAACTATTAAAAAAAAACGGATACAAATACATTGGTGGAAAATATGACAAAATTTATTCAAAAAAAATTAGTGATATGTCAAGTTTCATTAGCTAATAACATACCGATAATTGAGGAAAATTATAACAATTTTTCAAAATTTTATAATAATCTTATTTTTTTTATAATTTGCCCAGAAAATCAAATTAAAGTTTTTAAAAAAAGATTAAATAAAAAAAATATATTTATCATAAGTGAAGATAAAATTTTTAAATTTTCAAAATTCAAAACATTATTTATTAAATTTTCAAAAAAAATTTCTTATAAAAAAAAATTTTTAAAAAGATTAAATTGGTATTACCAACAAATTCTTAAGTTAGTTTTTATTTTGAATAATAAAATTTGCCAAACTAATAATTTAATTTTGTGGGACGCAGATACTCTCATTCTTAAAAAAATAAATTTTTTCAATGATAACTGTAGTGTAAATTATTCCAATGTATTTGAATATCATAGATCCTATTTTCTAACTTCCCAAAAATTACTTAATATAAAAATTCCAACAAATTATTTATCATCCATCAATCAATTTATTGCCTTAAACACTGAAGAAAATAAGTTTATAAAATCAAAATTAATGGGTACTTCTAATCGAAAGATAAGTGCAAATAGTATTTCTCAAAAAATTTTTAAATCAATTTTTTTAGGTAATATTAGTTTTAATCATTCTATGTTTTCTGAATATGAAACTATTGGTCTTTGCAAATATCTTAAAGATCCAAATTTTAATCAAAAAATTATATTTTTTTTGAGATATAAAATTTCTGGAAAATTATCAAACTTTCAAAAAAAAATTTGCATATTTTTTAATTGTTTCCATGTCAGCTACGAAGAGCACAATAATGATAAACATATAAAAAAAATTTTACTTAAAAAACAAAATTTTTTTTCATTTATCAAAATTTTTTTTAAACAGTATATAAAATATATTGGAAGAAAAATTAAATATTTATTCATCTTTATATTTAATTAATTATTAATGAAAAATAAATAATAATTAACTATCAAAAAATTTCTTAATACTAAAAATTACTCTTTTACACTGCCGGCTGTTAAACCACTGACTAAGTTTTTTCAAAGAATAGAGTTTTAGTTAAATTTACTAAAATGTATTTACAATTTCTAGGGTTGCACCATATTCAGGTATTTGATTCATCGAGCTATAATTCGAACTCATTCTGATATCGAAACCATTTAAATCTCTCTCATAACTCAAAGATGCTTTGTCATTATCTAAAGTAATAGCATATTCAATATCGTCTGTAGGTATATAACTAAATCCTAAATATAAAGTATCGCTATGAGCATTGTCACTTTGATTTCTTTCATAAATAGTCATTATAGAAAAACCATTATCGGTTACTAAATCAAATCCAATATTTGCTCTTAAATTTTTAGAATCTTGATCAATTGATTTTGTATATTCTGTAGTTTCCGATAGGTAACGGTATGTTGCATCTGAAGACGGACTAAAATCTACTCCAAGCTCTAATCCACCATTTGGTTTAAAAGTAAAAGTATTAAAATTTAAAATGTCACTGATGGTAAAGCCAACAGATATCATTCCAGTTTCAATTGTTTGAGCTTTGTAAACTAAGGCTGCGGGACCTTTTTCTCTATATTTGGATAATTCTGTATAGCTTAAATCAATTCTTAAATTAGGAGTAATATTAAAATCCTCTTTTTTATATGTTGATAAGTAATTTAGTGAGCCAAATATTTGTGCACCATCTCTCTCTCCTGTTCTAGTGCTTCCTCCCCCTTTTCTAACATGATCAGTCTTTAAAGTGCTCATTCCAATGATACCTTCAGTAAATTTTTCATCATCATGAGGAAAAGTTCCATAAACAGATAAACTAAAAGACTCAGTATCTAAATTAGTCCTAGATTTGCCTACATCAACATCATCATTACCAAATCTAAGAGCATAACCATATAATCTATTTTTGCTTATCTTTTTATCCATGCCAAGTGTAATGCCCTTGGTATTAATTTTTTTAGATGATGAAGTAGATGTATCTCCAGTTCTACCAATACTTACACTACCCTCACTCCAAAATGACCAATCATCTGATAATTTGTCTAGAACTTCATTTGTTTTATTTGATATAGAAATAATGTTAGAAAGTGATGCCACCATCGAATTAGAAAAGTTTAATCTAATATTTTGATCACTTAATTGATCATTATTTCTATGTCTTCTTAACCAATACATACGATTTAATACTGGCGTAGTGGCGTGGATAGCAATTTGTTTTGCTGTTGCAGTTTGAGATTCGATTGAGCTTAAAATATCTTTACCCTCATCAGAAGTGGTTATTGGATCATCACAAGCACCATCAATTACACTCCAATCACAACTTAGGTTAAATTCATGAATTTTATTATCGTCATTATCAATGATAAACATTTTACTTCCGTCGTTGCTAAAAGCCATCTCTCTTGGCTCTCCACTTACAGAACTTACATCAAAAGTACCTTCAAGGGATAAAGTAGAAACATTATAAGGTGTAGTTAATTCAAACTGAAAAATCTTATCTTCATCATTTTTACTATTAATGGTATACATTTTAGTACCATCGTAATTAAAAGTAACTCCATCTATGTGATTTTGAAAAGAAATTAGGTCTTCAGTATTAAGTTGAGTAACTCCTGAGCTAAGATCAAATGCTGTATCTAGTGAAAATTCAACAATACGCACTTGTGTATCATTTCCTACTCCAGCAATAAACATTCTGGTACCATCATTATTAAATGCAATTGAATTAGCTCTTTGTTCTTTACCAATGAGACTATATTTGCCATCAAATGAAGCAGTTGAAACATCAAATGCAGTGGTTAGTGACCAGTAATCTACTGACCTTCTACCACCATGGTTAACAACAAACATTTTTGTTCCATCGTTATTGAACACTACTTGTGTTGGTACATGAGAGGCGTCACCTCCACTTACATGTACTACTTTAGTATTATTTACGGTTGCCGTTGAAATATCATATGCGGTAGTTAATGTATGTTCAATAACTGCATCCGTTGATCCTTCACTTTTTAAAGTATACATTTTTGTTCCATCATTATTAAATGTAAGTCCATAATAAGTGGCTGTGTCGATTGATTTGCTTTGCACAAAGGTTGGCTCCGCCATAGCTTTAGAAAAAAATAAAGCTAAAAAAAATATGATATAATGAATTTTATAAATATTTTTCACAACAATTAATCATCAATACCTCATAAAAATTAGAAAAATGAGTGTTAAAAATGTTAAAACATTACAATTCAAATGTCTAGGTAGGACAAAATTCATGATGAATAAGTATCTTTAATAGGTATTATTATTTAATGAAAAACAATATTGTTAAGTCTCACTTAAAAAAGAAATCACAAGCAAAGCTTGCTTTATCAATTAGCCTATTTTTTGTGCTTTTAACTGCAACTGGATACCTCTTTAATTCTAAAGAAGTAATTTTTCTATTCTATATTTTTTGTTTTGTATTTCTCTATAATTTGGTAATCCAATTTTTATTAGATAGGTTCGATATTAAATCATGATTAAAACACTCATTAGATTGAAGATATTAAAATTTTTACTAATTAGTGGGGTATCAGCAACTTATGCTTTTAAGAAATATTGTGGTCAAAAAAATAAAGAAAAAGTTAAAAAAGACAATAAACAATTGCCTCTTACTAGATAAAAATTTTATTATATCTTTTAATCTCGATCATAAGCTTTTTTCTCTCCAAATAGATCTTTTTTCTTCAAGGTGGATATTCTCATCTTTTTTCTTTGTGTGCCTGATATTCGTTTCAAATGATAAGGAGGAAGGTGGAAGTTGATAATTTTTATTTATAAAATTTATTATAGACGAATAAGATGGATAAAAATCCTCTTGTTCGTTAAAATTACTAAATTTCTTGTATTTTCTTGAAAATAAACCATTGCCATCATCATAAAATCTTTCAGTGGTTAAACCATATTTTTCATAAGGATAATAATTTAAATCATCTTTATTTATATGATTTACCCAACTGGCATAAGTCCAATATTCACCAAAAGAACCATATATATTTGTGGCTTTTATTATTAAATTAATCCAATTTTGATCAGATTTAAAATGATCTTTAAATTTTGATTTGAGACTTTTTAGATACTTCGTTTTAAAAATCATATGATGAGAGGTAAATGTTCCCCTAATATCTTCGACAGGATTTATCTCTAATACATTGATTATTAAATTTTTCCACGAATTTAAAACATCCTGGTTTCCATGTGATTTATCTTGTAATAAAGCAAACTTTTCCTTTCTTTCATCAAGTATTGGCCAGGATCTTACTGGTAATAGATCTGAGTCCCATACTAAAAAAACATCGTCTAATTCTTCTATAACATCATTAGCACCTAATTTAATAATCTGTTGATACAACCATCCAGGAGAGTAATTGGGTTTATTTTGAGTAATTTGAGAAACGATATCAGTTTTTGTTAAACCATATTTATTTAAAAAAAAATTATCCTCGTCTAGCAATGTTAAATTTTCAATATCCCAAGAATTAGATTTATCTTTAAAAATTTTTATTTCATGATCCGATGTTACAACATAAATTTGTTTAGGTTTATATTTTTGAGAAATTCCCTCGAGAACTGATCTTGTACTCCAATTCACATGGTGAATTGGAATTACAAATTGGTACATCTTATTAATTTAATTTTGCTTCTTTTTCTAAATTTTCATCTGCTTTAAAAACAGTGACTGGATCTTCAAGGCCTGCATCTGAACAAAGAGGTTCAACACCCAATCCTTTTCTTGGGTATTTTGAAACTACTTGTTTATATTCTTGTATGATTTTTTTTAATTCAGGTTTTGTTAAATCATTGATGTATTTACATTTTCCGATAGCAATTGGAACTGGAATAGCTAAATTGCCTCCCCTCTTTTGAAGAATTTTATCAAAACCTTCATTCATACATATCTCATCTAACAATATATCATGCCATAAACTTAATTCGTATTCGCTAAATAACTTTAAAATTCTATGCAAATCTCTTTCACTTAACCAGCCTCTTTTGTAAGACATAAAAGAACTTAAGGTCATTTCAACACTTATGGCATGGCCATGTAATAATCCTGCTTTAAGTTCAAAGTTTGCACTTAATCCATGCCCAAATGCATGATCTCTAATACTGTGAACTTCGTGTAAGTTATCGTATTCACTCTCAACATAACTCTTTAAAGACAATCCGATAATTTTTTTTGATTTAGATACTATTTCATCTTGAGAATTACAGTTAATTGTACCAAAGTGAGTTTTCATCAAATTAATACCAGTATCTTCAAGTAATATAAATAATTCTTTGTCTCTAATTGCTGCCATCTTATGAATTTCGGCAATCCCGTGTCTAACCCAAGAAGTTCTTAAACTTTTAAAAAATGATCGATCAGATATATTTAGCACTGGGGCGTGAAAAGAGCCTAAGAGATTCTTAAATCCTCCAGCATCACAACATGACCTTGGACTTGGTCCACTATCTATTGCACTTACAACTGATGTCGACAACATTATATAAGGAGTGCTTCTATGATAAATAGATGCAGCAAAAGCTCCTATATCTCCTATAACTCCTCCTCCAATTATCAAAATAGGTTCATTTCTATTTACACCTAACTTTCTAAAATCTTCAACTATTTTTTCAACGTTTTTAATATGTTTATCAACCTCCATGGCTCTATAAACCAACTTCTCTAATATAATAGAATGATGACTAAAATAATTTTCAATTTCTAATCCATAATTATTTTCAATATTTTGATCTATTAAACAAACACATCTTCCAAACGATTTGTAATTATCTCTTAAAAGGGGATTATTAATATTCAAGGTGTCCTCCTCTACCTTAATTGATGTAAAGGTATTTAAATTCATTGTTGCTTCTATTTGTTGATAGTCATTCGAGCTAACAACATGTCCATTTGAATTTCTGTAACTGGAAGTTGGATATAAAGCTAAGGGATTTTTCTGCTCGTAATCTAAAATAAGCTGTTCATAAAAAGCATGTTTTGAGCTGTTGAGTAAATTAGAGATTAATTTAGAATTTCCAAATTCTGTTTTATTTATACTAGAGGATAAAAATTTTAAGTTTTTTGATAAATCTTTGTTAAAAGGCAATACTAAATGCGATAGTTCAAGTAAAAATCTCTCAGTTGTTAAATTTAAAGAAGTTTTTAAAATTCTCAAATGAGGCAATGAGGAAATGGCATTTATATTTGAAAACTCATTTGATATTTTCACATCATAGGGATTTATTTTTGTAAGATTTATCAATAAATTTTCAAAATGATTATTATTAACAAAATTTTCTATTAAATTATGATCAACTAGAACATTTTTTTTATCTAAAATGAAATGTTTAGTGAATTTTCTAATTAAATCTAAGACCATAATACTTTTTTAAAAATATCTTAATCATTAGTCAAACTGCACTATGTCTCATACTCATTTATCTCAACTCTCGTATTCATCTTCTGCTAGAAATTATTCTTAGTTAGTGAATGTCAATTGAAAATAATTACTCTTTAACACTTCCAGCAGTTAGACCACTGACCAAATATTTTTCAAAATAAATGAATATAAATAGTACTGGCAGTGTAACTATTACTGAACCTGCCATTAAGTATTGACGTGGTATCTCTGCATCTCCACTCAGATATTGAATAGCTCTAGATAAGGTGAATGATTTAGGGCTATCTAAAAACATTAAAGAGAAAAGGAATTCATTCCAAGCAATCATAAAAACATAAAGTGCAACTGATGCAATAGCTGGCAAACTTAAAGGAATAATAATCTTTAAAATTATACCAAACCAATTTTGACCATCCATTATGCCTGCGTCTTCAATTTCTTTTGGAATACTTTTAAAATATCCTTGCAACATATAAATAGCAACCGGCAAGGTTGTGGCCGTATAAACAATCAATAGACCAAAGATTGAGTTTCTTAATCCCAGTTGACTAAACACAGTATATAATGGGATCACTAAAACAATAGCTGGAAACATGTAAATAATTAAAATCGAGGTTGATAAAAAGTTTTTGCCAAAGAAATTTAATCTAGCTACTGCATAAGCTGCTGGTATTGCAAATAATAATGTGACAATAACAGTTCCGATAGAAACTGCTGAGCTTATTAAGATATATCTACCAAAATTATAAGTTTCAAAGATTACAAAATAAGATTTAAATAACTCAGCTAAGCTTTTGGTAAAATCTATACTAAAATCTAAAGGATTAACTAATAAAGCGATCTGAGTTTTAAAACTTGTTACCAGCATAATGTAAAACGGGAATAAGATTACAAATGCAAAGAAAACGATGCCAAATAAGGTAATAAAATCGAAAATAATTTTTTCAGATATGAAATCTTCCTTTAGAGATTGGATACTGTATTTCTTAAGTTTGTTGGTAAAAAATAAAGTGATTAAGAAAACTCCAAGAATATACCAGTATGGAGATGCTTCATTAAAGTAAAAATACAAAATTGAAAATATAAATGATAATGAAAAAATCTTTATTAAGTGATTAATCTTATTGCCAATAAAGACAAATGCTAAAGATAATAGAATACTAATCAAAAAAATAGGAGTGACGTTTAGATTGGTAAAAATTAAACCTTGAAGTGTAGACATGATTTTCCAAATTGACAAAATACATGTCAGAAAAAGAGATGAAATGATCAAAAAAATTGCAAGAGACTTAAAATTCATTGGCCCTCTTTCCAATTAATCTGAAATAAATAATCATAAAACTAAGAAGTAACATGACAATGACTATTGAAACAGCTGAGCCCATCCCAATATCTGATACCGCAAAGCCTTGTTGATAAACATTGATAGGTAAAGTTCTTGTGCCTGATGCCCCACCGGTTAATAAAAAGATATCTTCAAATTTATTAAAGTTCCAAATAAACCTAATCATAAATAAAATTGAGATGATCGCTGTAATTTGGGGCAGTGTAATATGGGTAAATTTTTGAATTGGGCTTGCTCCATCCACCTGTGCTGCTTCATACAAACTTTGTGGTATTGCCTGCAATCTTGCTAAAATAAAAAGAAAAGCGAGTGGAAAGTAGCGCCAAATTTCAAAAAAGATAACTGTCGTTAAAGCTAACCTTAATTTAAATTCAAAACCTAAAATACTCATAGTTATGTATTTTTGGCCTAATAAATTTATTGGTTGTTCAATAATATTAAAATTAACTAATAATGCATTTAAAGTTCCACTATTAGGATCCAACAATAACGTCCAAGTATAAGCTAAAGCAACTACAGGGCCTACATAAGGAAAAAGTAAAATACCTCGCATATAGGTTCGACCTTGAATATTTTGATTAACTAATTGTGCTGCCAAAATTCCAAAGATTATTGCACCTACTGTGCCAAAAAAAGTGAAGTAAAATGTTGTTAAAAGTAATTCAACAAAATTATTTTCATAAAAAACTTTTTTAAAATTTTCTAAAGTAAAATTTGTAGTCAGTAGTGGATTATCTGCTTTCCCACTTAAAATTGGTTTTTGAGATTTAATTATTTTTTTGTCAATTATTTCACCTTTGTTATTTACTACGGTTATTTCAAAATTCTTTCTATATTTTGCCTGCCAATTTCCGAAATTACAAACAATCTTTTTAGATTGAAAATTACATCTTGGATCAAGATTAATTGGTGAAACATTTGTAGGAAGTTTATCTTGAAACTGAACATTTCTTATTTCTTGAATTAATGAACTATTTCTTAATTTATAGATAATTTTTAATTCTGATTGATTTTCTGAAATTGATTTAACAATTTTCTTTGCTCTAGGTTCTGGAATTCTAATATCTTTTAATTCAATGTCTTTAAAACTAATCCAAACATTGGCAAATATAGGAAATAATACAATGGCAAAAACTAATAAGACTGCAGGTAAAACTAAAGTGTAAGCAGTTCTTTTTTCTAATCTTGATAATGAATCACTCATAATAAAGAGCGGATAATAGAATATTATCCGCTCTTTATAAATTTATTATTTAAAACTTAGCTAATTCAGCGTTAATTTTCTTAACCGCTTCATCAACTGAGATTTGATCATCAATATATTCTCTAGTGATTCTGTTTAAGAATTGAGAATTAATGATTTTTGATGCTCGAGATAGTTCACCTTCTTTAACACCCCATCTGTTGGCAGTATCTAGACCTGCAACGATATTATCAATAACATCTGCAGAATAAAGATCTGTTAAAGGGGCTTTTCTATCAACACCTACAGGTAATTTACTCCAAGCTTTAGTGTAAGCACTAGGATCACTTTTATTTCCTCTTCTTACTGGAAATTTTCCTTCTGGAGCGATTCCTAATGTAGCCGTATAACCTTCACTCATAGAGTACTCTATGAATTTTTTAGCTTCATCAGTATCTGCATCCGCAGTTATTCCAAAGTATCTTACATCCGCCCAAGCAGCTCCTTTTCGATTGTTAGGTCCACTAAAATTAGTAATGAAACCTGTTTTTGAAGCTAACTCTGATGATGTTGGATCACTGTTTATTGTAGGTGGAGCAGAGTCTCTTAAACCTGCTAATTCATCCATAATAAATGGTGACCAAATAATCATTGGTGTTTTACCAGCAAAATATAAAGCTCTAGATTGTTTCCAGAACAATTCCCCTGGAGGACTAGCTTTTGCAATTACTTTGTAAAATTCTAAAGAATTCTTTAAAGCTTTACCTTGCTTTTTAGTTCCACCTTTCTTAACGAAATTTACTCCATTCGCTAAAAGCACATGTTCAAGTACCTGGCTCATAAAGTTTTCATCTGTTTTCGTAGCAGCTACAAAACCAAACATGTCATTACTTGATAATGTGTTAACAGCTTTAACTATGTTAGCGTAAGAAGTTGGTGCTTCTAAACCAGCTTTTTCAAATAGGTCTTTTCTGTAGACAACCATTTGTGTCCAACCATCAACTGGAACAGCTGCAATTTTTCCACTTTTCTTGGCCATATTTAATGCACCTGGTGCAAATGTTTTCTTGCCTAACGACTTAACTACAGCGTTATTGGCATCAACATCTAATATGCCAGCTTCAGCCCATGGTAAAACATATTGCAATGTGTGATAAATCACATCTGGAAGATCTCCGGCCGCTGCTGCTGCAGTAGCTCTAGTACCAAGATCTTTCTCCTCAATAGGTATGACTTCAACTTTAATTCCAGTTTTTGCCTCAAATGCTTTAGCCATTTCCTCTTGTTTAGCCATTCTCGCTGGTTGAACCTCTGTAGTCCAAAATTTGATATCTGCAAAACTTGTATTAGAAATTAGAAATACTAGAACAGATATATTAATTATGATTTTTCTAATCATTCATTCCCCCTCTTATATTGTTTTCCCAAACACTCGAGATTTTTTCATTGCGATAAATCTAGCAGTGTAATAAATTTTTAACAACATTTAATGGTTAGTTAAAATCCTCTTAAATCTAATAAATGTCTAAAATTACAATTAAAAATCTCGAAAAATCTTTTAACAACAATAAAGTTATAAGAAATTTTAATATAAATATTAGTGATGGAGAGTTTATTGTTTTAGTAGGTCCTTCAGGTTGTGGAAAATCAACTTTATTAAGAATGATTTCAGGATTAGAAAGTATTGATCAAGGAGAAATATACTTAGATACAAAATTAATTAATAATCTAATTCCTTCTAAACGTGAAATTGCAATGGTCTTTCAATCATATGCTTTGTATCCTCACATGAATGTTTTTGAAAATATGTCTTTTGGACTAAAAATGGAAAAAATTCCAAAAAATGAAATTCATGAAAAGGTCAAAAGTGCAGCTACTGCACTTCAAATAGAAGATTTGTTAGATAGAAAACCCAAACAACTTTCAGGTGGACAAAGACAAAGAGTTGCAATTGGAAGAGCAATTACAAGAAATCCAAAAGTATTCTTATTTGATGAGCCGTTATCAAATTTAGATGCAGCTTTAAGATCTGAAATGAGAGTTGAAATATCTAAATTACACAAGAAATTAAAGTCAAATATTATTTATGTGACTCATGATCAAATAGAGGCAATGACATTGGCTGACCGCATTGTGGTTCTTAATAATGGAATTATCGAACAGTTTGGAACACCAGATGACATATATTCAGATCCAAACAATATTTTTGTAGCTGAATTTATTGGTTCTCCAAAAATGAATATTATCAAAATTAATAAAGAACAGATTATCAATTCAAATACAATAGAACTCTTTGAAAATAAGATAACTTTTGAAAATTTTGAGTTTAAAGATGAAATTTATTTAGGAGTTAGACCTGAAAATATCAGTATAAAGGATGATTATGAAATCAAGTTAGATGTAAAAGTAGATTTAATTGAAAATTTAGGTTTTGAAAAAATTATTTATACAAAAATTTCTGGAAATGAAATCATAATCAAATCTTCAGAAAATGGGACTGGACAGTCATTAAAAATTTCTTTTTCAAAAGATAAAGTATTATTTTTTAATAAATCAAAAAAAAGGATAAGATAGTCCCATTGAAAAACAAGAATTCATTAATAATTTTTACTGATCTTGATGGCACTCTTTTACACAGAGAAACATTTAAATTTGATACAATTAAAGATTATATAAAAAAACTTATTAACAATGAAATAATTATAATTCCAAATTCTAGCAAAACCGAAAAAGAAATTGAAAAATTTAATGAGGAGCTAGGTGTTGAGGTTCCTTATATTTCTGAAAATGGTTCCTCAATACATGGATTAAACTTAATTAACTCAAATTTTCCAAACAAGATCATTTTAAGCAGAGAAAAAGAGGAATTGCTAAAAATTTTTAATTTAAAAATACCAGAAAAGATAAGGGATAAATGTCTTTTAATTTCTAAACTAGATAAAAAAAGACAGGAAATAATTTTTGGACAAAAGGATGACAAACTTAAAGATGTTTTAAATAGAAAATACACTTTACCATTTTTATTTAACGGTGAAAAAAAAGATAAAAATAAATTATTAAAAATTTTAAGTTCTAACTCTTTAACTCTTCAGGAAGGTGGACGTGTTTCAAATCTTTGTGATAACGTCAATAAAGTTAAATCGATGAATAAAGTTATTAGAATTCTAAAAAAAACCAAAGACAAAATAAAAACAATAGCTGTTGGTGATAATTATAACGATCTAAATATGTTAAAAAATTGTGATATACCTTGCTTAGTTTTTAACGATCAATTTAAACTTGATCAAATTAATATTGATAATCTTATATTTTCTAATAAGCCATCTCCAGAAGGCTGGGCTGATGTGATTAAAAAGGCTCTAGCTAAATTAAAATATAATGTCTAAAATTTATAATGAGTGAATTTTCTCAAAATGGAATAATTTCGACTTTACACGATTTTGGGACAAGATCCACAACTGAAATTGAAAAAGACTTATTAAAATTTTCTAAAGAGAGAAAGATGGAGTTAATTTTACCTTGTCTTTACTCAGAGCTAGAGGGTAACGCTTTACCCAATATTGTAGAGGAAATAAGTAAAACAAAATATTTAGATCATATTATAGTTGGTCTTGATAAAGCTAATGAAAAACAAGCAAAAAAAGCTTGGAAGTTTTTCAAAAAACTAAAAACACCCTTTTCTCTTTTGTGGAACGATGGACCAGAGCTAAAAAAACTTGATAAGGAATTAAAGAAAAAAGATCTTGCACCAAGTGAACTCGGTAAAGGCAGAAATGTTTGGTATTGTATTGGAATGTCCATTGCAAGAGATACTGCACGTTCAGTTGCTCTCCATGATTGTGACATCAAAACTTATGATAGAAGGATGTTAGCTAAACTTTTTTATCCAGTTGTGAACCCTCTTTTTAACTTTGAATTTTGTAAGGGATATTATCCAAGGGTTGCTAATGGAAAAATGAACGGCCGTGTTGCAAGATTACTTGTTTTTCCTTTGCTAACTGCTCTCGAGAAGACTATTGGTGCGAGTAGCTATTTGGAGTTTATGAAGTCTTTTAAATATCCTTTAGCTGGTGAGTTTTCTTTTAGACGGAATGTTTTACCTGAATTGAGGATATCTTCTGATTGGGGAATTGAAGTTGGTATTTTATCTGAAATGCAAAGAAGTTTTTCACCACAAAATATTTGTCAGGTCGATTTAGCTGACACTTATGATCATAAACATCAAGTTTTATCTAGTGACGATGAAACAAAAGGTTTATCTAGAATGTCTATTGATATAATAAAAACATTTATTAAAAAATTAGCTACTCAAGGAAATACATTTAGTAGAGAAAAATTCAGATCTTTAAAGGCAACTTATTATAGAGCTGCTTTAGATTTAATTGATATTTATCGGAGTGATGCATACATGAATGGATTAAAATTTGACTCACATACAGAAGAAAAAGCTGTTGAATTATTTGCTATGAATATAATGAAGGCTGGAGAAGCATTTATTCTTAATCCAATGGATACACCTTTTATACCTACATGGAGTAGAGTTAAAAGTGCAATACCTGATTTTTTAGGAAGACTGGAAAGAGCTGTTAATGAGGATAACAAAAAATATATTTAATGTTATCCAAAATAAACCAAAGACAGATTTACTCTAAAATTAATAATATATATCAAGCTCATTGCAAGAAAAAGGATATTAATATTTATACTACTGAAGTCATACAGCTTTTAAACCAATTCAACAAAAAAAATAAAAAAAAGACAAAAAATATAACTGAAAAAACCTCAATGCTTATATGCTATGGTGATAGCATTTTTGCGCAAAATCAAAAACATTCAATTAAAGTATTTAAAAATTTCTTTCAAAAAAGATTAAGTAAAAATTTTAACACTGTTCACTTTTTACCATTTTATCCATCAAGCAGTGATAGTGGCTTTGCAGTAAAAGATCATTACAAAATAGATGGTAGGCTTGGCAATTGGTCGGACATAAAAAATTTTTCAAAAAAAAGTGATGTGATGGCAGATATTGTCATTAATCATTCATCTGCAAGAGGTTTGTGGTTTAAAAATTTTTTAAAAGCAAAAAAACCCGGTAAAGATTATTTTTTAACTGTAAACTCTAAATTTAATACTTCAAAAGTTGTGAGACCAAGAGATCATAAACTTTTAAAAAAAATAAATATTTTTAACAAAACTGATTATCTTTGGCGAACATTCAGTCCAGATCAAATAGATTTAAATTTTAAAAACCCGGCAGTGTTACTGCGCTTTATAAAGATCATGATTAATCTAATCAATAATGGAGTGACTATTTTTAGATTAGATGCAATTGCTTATCTCTGGAAAGAAAGTGGAACGAAGTGTATTAACTTAAATAAAACACATGAAATCATTAAACTCCTAAGAATGATTTCTAGGTTACTTAATACTCAAACCTTAATAGTTACAGAAACAAACTTACCTGAAAAAGAAAATTTAAGTTACTTTGGAAAAAATGATGAAGCTAACTGGATATATAATTTTTCATTGCCACCTTTGTTAATCCATGCTTTTTTATTTGAAAACAACTCGTATCTTTACAATTGGAGTAAAAAACTTCCAAAAAGTAAAAATGGAAATTGTTATTTAAATTTCATCGCATCACATGATGGAATTGGAATGAGACCCACTGAAGGATTATTAAGTAATAAAGTTTTAAAAGATTTTTTTAGTAGATTAAAGAAAAATGGGTCAAAGTTTTCTTATAGAAAAATTCAAAATAAATCAAAAAAGGTTTACGAGGCAAATATAACAGTATTCGATGCTCTTAAAAAAACTAATTATGATAACGGCAAGTTTGCATTTGAAAGATATATTTCTGCTCATTCAATAATGATTGCATTCGAAGGAGTCCCAGCGATTTATTTCAACTCTATGTTTGGTACATCTAATGATGAGGCAAAATTTGTAATCACCGGAAATAATCGAGACGTTAATAGATATAAGTGGAATTTAAAAAATATTTCAAACAAACTTAATGATCAAGACTCTAAAGAGAATTATTTTTATAAAAAGATTTCTAATCTATTAAGTATCAAAAAAAAACAAAAAGCATTTCATCCAAACGCAAATAGAGAGAATATTAATCTTGGACCAAAAATATTTTCTTTTAAAAGAGAAAGTATTGATAAAAAACAAACAATAATTTGCATAACAAATCTTTCCTCAAAAATGCAATATTTTGAGTTAAATAAAAAGTTTCTAAAATACAAAGACTTACTTGGGAGTAAATTATTTTTTACACTTGATAAAAGAATTAAACTAGATCCTTGTCAAACAATCTGGTTATCTAATCGATAAATTATTTTTCCCAATCAAATCTTGGAAAAGAATTAAAAATTTTAAATATACCATCTGACCATTGATTGCATACTTTAGAGTATTCATCATCCACAACATTTAAGCATTTTTGTGAAAGAATTTTATACCCATCTTTTTTATAAACTACGAAATCAATTGGTGGTCCAACTGTTAAGTCACTTTTTAAAGTAGAATCAATTGAAATCAAAGCACATCTGGAGGCATCTCCAATTGAAACATCAGGTTTTATAACTCTATCTAAAATTGGTTTACCATATTTTACCTCACCGATTACTAGATAAGGTTTACTATCTGCAGGTTTGATATAATTACCTTGTGGATAAACTAAATAAAGTTCCATCGGTTGATTTTTAATTTGTCCACCGACTATAAAAGTTGATCCTAATAAAACTGTATCAGTGTTTATCCCTTTTGGCATTGAGTGTTCAACATTAAGAGAACCAACATAAGAGGCTATTTGATCAAAATCTTTACAGGTATTTAAATTCATTATTCCAGTTGTATCTTTCAAATCTTTTTCAATAGACTTATATACAGCTTGAGAAGTGCCTAAATTTCCAGATGTAACAATAATTATTGTTCTGTCACCAACATCATAGGTAAACATTTTTGAATAAATATTCACATTATCTAACCCGGCATTAGTTCTTGAATCTGATGCAAAAACTAGGCCATCATTTGCTTTAATACCAATACAATAAGTCATTATTTTTAAGCAATATTTTTAAAATTGTTTAATGTATAATCTATTTCTCACATAACAGGTATAACAAATATACAATTGAATTAATTAATTTAAAATTTGAAAATGTTTAATGACCTCTAAATTATGGAAAGATTATAACGCAAAATATGCGTATGATGGTTATTTTACAGCGGATAACAAATTAAGAAAACATGCACTTATAATTTCTAGTATCTTAGAAAAATATGGCAAAAAAAAACTGCAAGAAATTGAAAAAAATTGTCAAAGCACGATTAGTGCTAGGGGAATAAATTTTAGAGTTTACGCTGCAAATAATAGAGCTGAAGAAAAAAAATGGCCTTTAGATATCATCCCAAGAATAATTCCTAAGGTTGCTTGGAATAAAATTTCAAAAGGTTTGATACAAAGAGCGAGGGCTCTTAATCTTTTTATTGACGATATTTATAACCAAAAAAAAATTTTTAAAGATAAAGTAGTTCCCGAAGACATAATTTTAAAATCTCCTTATTATATAAAACAGTGTGAAGGTTTTTCACCAAAATTTAAAGCCTGGTCAAACATATCTGGAATCGATTTAATTAGAAATAAAACTGGTGAATATTTAGTTCTTGAAGATAATTTAAGAGTACCATCTGGTGTTTCTTATATGTTGGAGAACAGAATGGTTATGAGAGATGTTTTTCCAGAGCTATTTACTAGATATAAAGTTTCATCAATTCACCAGTACACAAATAAATTATACAATTGTATGGTTGAGTGTATTCCAAAAAAAACATCTAACCCACACATGGTTGTTTTAACTCCAGGAATTTATAACTCGGCTTACTTCGAACACTCGTTTTTAGCTGAGCAAATGGGGATCGCTCTAGTAGAGGGTAAAGATCTCTTCGTTGAAGATGATAATGTTTATATGAAAACTGTCAAAGGGCCTTTAAAAGTTGACTGTATATATAGAAGACTTGATGATAGTTTTTTGGATCCTAAAGTATTTAATAAAGAGTCTTTGATTGGAGTTCCAGGCTTATTTAAGTGTTGGTTAAAAAAAAACGTTGGTATCTTAAATGCAATAGGGACAGGTGTTGCTGATGACAAAGTTGTCTATTCGTTCGTGAATAAAATGATTATCTATTATCTAGGAGAACAACCTATATTAAATCAAGTCGAAACATATTTGTGTCACGATAAACAACAAAAAAAATATGTCTTAGAAAATCTATCTAAGTTAGTTGTAAAACCAGCAAATGCCTCTGGAGGATATGGATTGATGATAGGACCAAAAGCGCCCAAAAAAGAAATTGAAGAGGTAAGACAAAAAATTTTAAAAAATCCTAGAGAATATATTGCTCAACCACTAGAAGTGTTATCAACTGGTCCAACCATAACTAATAATAATATCGAACCAAGACATGTTGATTTAAGACCATTTATTTTAACAGGAAAATCAAATTATGTAACTTCAGGTGGGCTAACAAGAGTAGCTTTGAGAAAAGGTAGCACTATTGTAAATAGTTCACAAGGTGGCGGATCCAAAGATACTTTAATTGTTGGTTGAAAAATATTTATTTAATAAGAGCTTTTTCCAAAAATTTTAAATCAAGTTTACAATCTTTGTACCCACGCTTGACTACATTTAAATATCTTTCTGTTGGAAATCTAAAAGGTGTTTTTTTAGTCATGGTATAAGTCATTATTTTTTTTCCCTCACATAAAAAATAATATTTTTTATATAAAATTGGAAAGTCTTCATAAATATCTAGTTTTTTTTCATCACTCTTTGATATTTCAAATAAACCACCTGGAACAATTGAATTTTTTTTAGGTTCAATATCAGCTGCTCTATATTTACTTCGAAAAGTTAATCTGAAATCTTTTAAATCTATCTTTTTAAGAAAAATGCTATCCTTACATCTTCTTTTCATTTGAATATGATGAAGATTACTACCGTAAGCAAAGTAAAGCATTTATCTCTCTACAATTTCAATATCTTTTTCTTTTATAAATTTTAGAATTTGAGTGTTGCAGTAGTCAATTTTAGATTGATTTTCAGATCTCAAAACGATTGATACTCCTAACTTACCAGCATGAAAAAAAGGATAACTTCCAATTTCAACATCTTGGTTTTGATCTTGAACTTTCATCAAAGAGTTAGCAATTTCACTTTCAACTGTTCTTAAATTAATTGTATGACTTAAAATTGGTTCTCCACCAGCTAATTTATTCTTCAATCCTCCTAACATAGACTTCATTATTGATGGTACACCTGGTAAACAAAATACATTTTCAACACTAAAACCTGGAGCACCACTTGTTGGATTTAAAATTAATTCTGCATTTTCAGGCATCCATGCCATTCTTTGTCTGCCCTCATTGAATTCCCCTTTTTTATAATAAGTATCTAAAATCTTAAAAGCTTCTTTATGTATTTCATACTTTCGATTGAAAGCTTTTGAAACGGATTGTGCAGTAATATCATCATGCGTAGGACCGATTCCACCAGTTGTAAAAACATAATCATTTGATTTTCTTAAAACATTAAGAGTATCGACGATTGTTTTCTCTACATCAGGAATAACTCTTACCTCGTTTACTTTTATACCGATTGTATTAAGCCAAAGAGCTAATGTGGTAGTATTTGTGTCCTGAGTTCTTCCTGATAAAATTTCATTACCAATTATAAGAATTGCAGCATTAACTTTTTTGTTTTTACTCATTATTATATGTATAATTTGAAAATGGAATTTACCAAGTCTTTAATAAAAGGCAAATTAATCAAAAGATATAAACGTTTTTTTGTTGATGTTAAATTAGATAATCAAGTAGTTACGGCACATTGTCCTAATACAGGATCGATGAAAGGTTTGTTAGATGAGGGGAATGAGGCCTATCTTTTAAAAAACGATGATCCAAAAAGGAAGTTGAAGTACACACTTCAAATTTTAAAAGCTAAGGGAAATCTTGTTGGGGTAAATACCCATTTAGCTAACAAAATTGTTTATAATGGTCTAATAGAAAATCTTATAAGTGAGTTAAAAAATAATGAAATAATCAAACCAGAAGTTTTTTTCAATAAAGAGACAAGATTCGACTTTTTAGCTGAAAAAAATAATAAAAAGATCTTTATAGAGGTAAAAAACGTAACGCTTTTTCGTGATAAGAAAACTGCTGAATTTCCTGATGCAATTACCTCAAGAGGATCAAAACATTTACTCACCCTTATTGATGCCATAAAAAAAGGTTATAAGGCATACTTAATTTTTCTAGTGCAAATACAAAATATGGAAAACTTTAAAATAGCAAAAGACATCGACTCAGAATATTATAGTAATTATCTAATTGCTAAAAAAGCAGGGGTAAATTTTTTATCATATAGATGTAAAATTAGTTCAAAAAAAATTTTGATCGAGAAAAAATTAAAAATTATAAATGAATAACTACTCTGAAAAATTTGAAAAGATGAAAATTGCAGGAAAACTTGCCGCAAAAACTTTAGATATGCTCACTGAAAATATTAAGGAAGGTGTTACTACAAATTATATAGATAAACTTGGCTATGAATTTATAAGAGATAATGGAGGTTACTCTGCTCCACTTTTTTATAGAGGGTTTGAAAAATCACTTTGTACATCTTTAAATCATGTTGTCTGTCATGGTATACCTTCGGAAGATAGAATTTTACAAGATGGTGATGCTTTAAATGTAGATGTTACTGCGATCATTGATAATCATTATGGGGACACTAGTAGAATGTTTTGTGTTGGCAAAACATCAGTAAAATTAAATAATTTAATTGATGCTACTTATGAAGGAATGATGAAAGCAATTAAAATCCTTAAACCAGGTGTTAAACTTGGTGATATTGGACACGAAATTCAATCCTATGTCGAAGAAAGAGGTTTTTCAGTCGTAAGAGATTTTTGTGGTCATGGAATTGGAACAGTGTTTCATGAAGCACCTAATATTTTACACTATGGTAATAAAAATACTGGTATGGAATTAAGACCGGGTATGACTTTTACAATAGAGCCAATGATAAATGCTGGAAAATTTGATACTAAAGTTTTGAACGATGGTTGGACTGCTGTTACAAAAGATAAATCTTTATCAGCACAATTCGAGCATACAATAGGAATAACTGAAAATGGTTATGAAATCTTTACAGAATCTGCTAAAGGATATTCTAAACCACCATACAATTAATGATAAAAAGATACTCTCGTAAAGAATTAACAGACATATGGTCTGAAGAAAATAAGTATAAGATTTGGCTTGATGTAGAAATTGCTGCAGCTCAAGCAATGGAAAAATTAAACCAAATTCCAAAAGGAGTTTCCTCAACGGTTAGAAAAAAAGCAAGAATTAATGTCAAAAGAATTCATCAAATAGAAAGTCAAGTTAAACATGATGTGATTGCTTTTTTAACGTCTGTAACTGAAAAAGCAGGTCTTAAAGCAAGGTATCTCCATCAAGGGATGACATCGTCTGATGTTTTAGATACAAGTTTTAATATTCAATTAGTCCAATCAGGAAAAATTCTTATCAAAGATTTAGATCAAATTTTAAAAGTACTAAAAAAACAAGCACGTAAATATAAATTTACTCCTTGTATGGGAAGAAGTCACGGTATACATGCTGAACCAATTACATTTGGTCTTAAGTTAGCATCTTTTTATGAGGAGTTTAAAAGAAATAAAAAGAGATTAATCGATGCAGTTGATGAGGTCTCTACATGTGCAATATCAGGAGCTGTTGGGACTTTTGCAAATATTTCTCCAAAGGTAGAACAACATGTTGCTAAAAAACTTGGATTAAAAGTTGAGCCAATTTCAACTCAAATAATTCCTCGTGATCGTCATGCTTTTTATTTTTCAGTCTTAGGTATTATTGCGGGATCAATAGAGAGAGTTGCGACGGAAATAAGACATCTTCAAAGAACTGAAGTTTATGAGTTACAAGAATACTTCTCAAAAAATCAAAAAGGATCCTCGGCGATGCCACATAAAAAAAATCCTATCTTAAGTGAAAATCTTACAGGCTTATCAAGAATGGTAAGAAGTGCTGTTGCGCCTGCTTTAGAAAATATTGCTTTATGGCATGAAAGAGACATTTCACATTCAAGTGTAGAGAGAAATATAGGACCAGACACAAACATCACTCTTGATTTCGCTTTAGTAAGACTAGCTAATATATTAGATAATATGATTGTTTATCCAAAAAAAATGTTACAAAATTTAAATTTAACAAAAGGATTAATTTTTTCTCAAGAATTAATGTTAGAATTAACAAAAACTGGATTAAGTAGAGAAAAATCTTATAGAATGATTCAAAATTATGCAAAAAAATGTTTTGCAGAAGATCTGGACTTGTATAGCGTTATTCAGAACGATAAATACATAATTACTAAGATCTCACCAAAAAAATTACAATCAATTTTTAGTTACGCTAAACATTTTAAGAATGTGAACTTAATATTTAAAAGAGTATTCAGATAATGAAAAAAGGTAAGAAATTATATGAAGGTAAAGCAAAAATCATTTATGCTTCTTCTGATAAAAATTTAGTTATTCAATATTTTAAAGACGACGCTACTGCTTTTAATAATCAGAAAAAAAGTACCATAGAAGGAAAAGGTGTATTGAATAATCGTATTTCAGAACACATACTTTCTAATCTGTCTCAAATAGGAATTAAAAATCATTTAGTAAAAAGATTAAATATGAGAGAACAATTAATCAAATTGGTAGAAATTATTCCAATTGAGTTTGTTGTGAGAAATGTTGCTACAGGTTCTTTAACGAAAAGACTTGGAATTGAGGATGGAACGGTTCTTAAAGAACCTCTAATTGAATACTGTTTAAAGGATGATGCACTTGGAGACCCCTTAATAGCAGAAGATCATATTTATGCTTTTGAGTGGGCCTCAAAAAAAGAAATTGAAAAAGTAAAAAAAATGATCTTAAGAATTAACGATTTCATGATTGGTATGTTTAGAGGCGTTGGGATCAAGTTGATAGACTTTAAACTTGAGTTTGGAAGAATAAAAATAAATGGTAAGAATGAGGTTATTTTAGCTGATGAAATTAGTCCAGATACTTGTCGATTATGGGACTCTGTTACTGAAAAGAAATTAGATAAAGATAGATTCAGAAAAGATTTAGGAGATTTAATACCAGCATATACTGAAGTTGCAAAAAGACTGGGAATTTTACATGAACAATCTAATGTTACTGCAGTCAATGTTACAAAATTATCTTCAGTTAAAAAAAAGAGTAAATGAAGGTTTCTGCAATTATCACTTTAAAAAAAGATGTTCTGGATCCGCAAGGAAAAGTTATTCACCAGACCTTAGATGGAATGGGGTTTAAAGATGTTAATGAAGTTAGACAAGGTAAATATTTTGAAATTGATGTAAAAGAAAACGATCCCAAAAAAGCTCAAAAAATTGTTGAAGATATGTGTAACAAACTCTTAGCGAATCTTGTAATAGAGAATTATAAAATTATTGAAATACAATAATTAATGAAATCAGCAGTAATTACTTTTCCAGGTTCAAATTGTGACAGAGATATGCATGTCGCACTGAATAAGTTTGGTTTTAAAAATAAAATGGTCTGGCATAATGATAATGAATTACCTAAATCTGATTTGGTAGTACTTCCAGGCGGATTTTCATATGGTGACTATTTGAGATGTGGGAGCATGGCTTCTAAATCAAAAATAATGCAATCAGTAATCAATTTTGCAAAATCAGGTGGGTTAGTAATGGGAATTTGTAATGGTTTTCAGATTTTGGTTGAAAGTGGATTGGTTCCAGGAATTTTGTTGAGAAATAAATATTTAGAATTTATTTGTAAAAATGTTTTTGTAAAAATTGATAATAATGATAACCCATATTTTAAAAATTTAGATAAAGAGGTACTTGAGCTTCATATTGCTCACAATGAAGGAAATTATTTTTGCACAAATGATCAACTTAAAGAAATAGAGGATAATAATCAGGTAGCAATTTATTATTGCAATGATAATGGAAAAACAGAGGAAAAATTTAATCCAAATGGTTCATTAAAGAATATTGCTGGTATTTTTAATAAGGAAAAAAATGTTTTAGGAATGATGCCCCATCCAGAGAGAATGATTGATCAGAGTTTATCTGGTGAAGATGGATCTTTATTTTTTAAAAATTTAATAAATAACATTAAATAATGGAAGTTAACGAACAGATAGCTATAGATCACGGTTTAAAAAAAGAGGAGTATAAAAAAATTTGTGACCTACTAAAAAGAGTTCCTAATCTCACTGAACTTGGAATTTTCTCTGCAATGTGGAATGAACACTGTTCCTATAAATCATCGAGACTTCATTTAAAGAAACTACCGACATCTGGAAGAAAAGTGATTCAAGGACCAGGTGAAAATGCTGGTGTGATTGATATTGAGGATGGAGATGCAATCGTTTTCAAAATTGAAAGTCATAATCATCCATCATTTATTGAACCTTATCAAGGAGCAGCTACTGGTGTTGGTGGTATAATGAGAGATGTATTTACAATGGGTGCAAGACCAATTGCAAATTTAAATTCGATTCATTTTGGCTCTTCACAACACAAAAAAACGAAAAATCTTTTAAGAGGAGTTGTTCATGGAATTGGGGGTTATGGAAATTGCATGGGTGTCCCAACTATTGCGGGACAAACCTCTTTTGATAGTTCTTACAATGGCAACATTTTAGTCAATGCGATGACACTTGGACTAGTTAAGAAAAATAAAATTTTTTATTCAAAAGCCGCTGGTCTTAACAAACCTGTGATTTATGTTGGTTCAAAAACAGGACGAGATGGTATTCATGGAGCAAGTATGGCATCAGCTAGTTTTGATGAAAAAATAGAGGAAAAAAAACCAACCGTTCAAGTTGGAGATCCTTTTACAGAAAAACTTTTACTTGAAGCTTGTCTAGAATTAATGGCCGGAGACTCAATTATTGCAATACAAGACATGGGTGCAGCAGGTCTTACATCATCAAGTATCGAAATGGCTTCAAAAGGTAATTTAGGAATTGAATTAAATCTAAATAAGGTTCCATGTAGAGAAAGTAAAATGACACCTTATGAAATTATGCTTTCTGAAAGCCAAGAAAGAATGTTGATTGTTTTAGAAAATGGAAAAGAAGATTTAGCAAAAAAAATATTTGATAAATGGGATTTAGATTTTGCTGTAATTGGTAAAACAAATAATACAAAAAGCATTGAATTATATTATGATGAAAAACAAGTAGCTAGTATTCCGATTAATACTTTAGTTGAAAATTCTCCAATGTATGATCGAAAGTGGAAAAAAACAAAATTACCAAAAAAAAATTTAATCAAAAAGGAAGAATTTAAAAAGTTTAAAATCAAAGAAGTTTTAAATAAAATTTTATCAAATCCTAATGTTTGTAGTAAAGAATGGATTTGGCAACAGTATGATCACACAGTAATGGGAGATACTATTCAAAAACCTGGTGGTGACTCGGGTGTGGTGAGAGTTCACGGAACGGACAAGGCAGTAGCTGCAACTGTTGACTCTTCAGCTATTTATTGTTGGGCTCACCCCTTAACAGGTGGAAAACAAGTTGTTTGTGAAAGTTGGAGAAATCTTATTTCAGTTGGGGCAACTCCAATTGCTATAACAAATTGTTTAAACTTTGGAAGTCCAGAGAAAGAAGAAAACATGGGGGAGTTTGTTGAATGTGTCCAGGGAATAGGTGAAGCTTGTGAATATTTGAAATTTCCAGTCGTCTCTGGAAATGTATCATTTTATAACCAAACAAAAGAAATTGGAATTAAACCAACCCCATCGATTGGTGGTGTAGGTCTAATAAAAGATTACAAACAAATGATTACTATGGACTTTAAAGAAATAAATAATCTTGTTTTAATAATTGGTAAAACTGAAGGTCACTTAGACCAAAGTCTTTTTGCGAGAAATATATTAAATGAGAAGAATGGACCACCACCTGAAATAAATCTCTTTAATGAAAAAAATAATGGTGAAACAATTCTCCAACTTATCAAAAATAATCTTGTTAGAAGCGCTCATGATGTATCTATTGGAGGAATAATTACGGCCGTTAGTAAAATGTGTATAAAAGGAAATAAAGGTATTGAATTTAATAAACGTAAATATTTCATAAGTGAAATCGAATACTTGTTTTGTGAAGATCAAGGACGATATGTAATTGAGATAGACCCAACAAATTTTAAAAAGGTTATAAGTATATTAAACAAAAACTCTGTCCATTTTGATGAATTGGGTAAAATTATTGATAAAAACATGATTATTAATCAAAAGACAAAAGTTACAATTGACGAATTAAAATCATATAATACTAATTGGTTATCAAACTACATGAATTAATTATGGCAATGGATTTAAAAGAAATTGAAAAGCACATAAAAGATGCATTACCCGATGCATTGGTTGAGATTCAAGATTTAGCTGGTGACGGAAACCATTACTCTGCAACCATTACTTCTTCTAAATTTAGTGGTAAAAGTAAAATTGAGCAGCATAAAATGGTATATAATTCTCTAAAAGGTAAAATGGGAAATGAACTTCACGCTCTAGCGATAAAAACAAAGGAGCAATAATGGACGATCAAATTAAAAATTTAATTCAAAATCATATTGATAATAATGACGTTTGTTTATTCATGAAGGGAACGCCTGATGCTCCACAATGTGGGTTTTCAATGGCAGTTGCAAATTTACTTAAAATTTTAGAAGTAAATTACAAAGGAGTTAATGTTTTAGAAGATCAATCTTTAAGAGAAGGTATAAAGACTTTCAGTGATTGGCCAACAATACCACAATTATATGTTAAAAAAGAATTTGTAGGTGGCTGTGATATTGTTAAAGAAATGTATGAAAATGGTGAATTAAAAAAGGTTTTTGACGAAAAAGGTATTGAATATAAAAAGTAAACTTATCTAGAATAATATTCGATTACTAAATTTGGTTCCATAACAATTGGATAAGGAACTTCTTCAAATTTTGGAATTCTAATAAACTTAAATTTTTTATTTTTTTCGTCCATTTGAATGTATTCTGGAGTGTCTCGTTCTTTATTTGCTAAAGCTATATCAACAATGGCTAGTTGTTTTGATTTATCTCTTATTTCAATAGTATCTTCCTCTTTTACTGAATAACTTGAAATATTTACTTTTTTTCCATTAACTTTAACATGTCCATGATTAATGAGTTGGCGTGCAGAAAAGATCGTTGTTGCAAATTTTGCTCTATAAATTACGGCATCTAATCTTCTTTCTAACAAACCAATTAGATTTTCACTTGTATCTCCTTTTAGCATGCTAGCTTTTTTATAAATATTTCTGAATTGTCTCTCGTTGATATTGCCATAATAAGCTTTTAATTTTTGTTTTGCTTGAAGCTGAATACCATAGTCTGAGGGTTTAGATGTTTTGGTTTGACCGTGCTGACCTGGTCCATAAGCTCTGGTATTAAAAGGACTTTTAGGTCTTCCCCAAAGGTTTACCTTTAATCGTCTATCAACTTTATGTTTAGAGTTTAATCTTTTTGTCATTTAATATTGGGTCTTATAAACTTACACATTATTTTGTCAATCAACGTTTTTTACCCAAACTTGCGAATACGCTTGATAAAATACGTGTTTCTTTATCAGATAATTCCATTTTATAAAAAATGTTTCTTAAATTCTGTAACATTACAGGTTTCTTTTCCTTTGGTTTAAAAAAATTGATGTCTTCTAAATTACTTAAACACAAGTTTATCATTGATTGAATTTCTTTTTTTGATGCAGATTTAACTTTTTTTGACTTTTGAAATGGTTTGGTTTTCATCTTAATTATACTAGAGATTACTTGAGCTATGATAATTAAACTATGAGAAAGATTTAATGACTTAAATTCAGGATTAGTTGGAATTTGTAAAGTGTAATTAGCATAACTCACCTCTTCATTGGAAAGACCTGAGGCTTCAGATCCAAATAAAAAACCAACTTTTTTTTTAAAATCTATTTTCTTCAAATCATCTAGATTTATATGTTTTATGTTTTTATTTCTAAACCGCGCTGAAGTCGCAATTACAATATCAATATCTTTGAGTGCCTTTTCAATATTATTATACACTTTACTTTGATTAATAATATTTTTGGCACCTACTGATGTAGCAAAAACTTTATCATTTGGAAAAATAGGCTTAGGATTTATTAAAATTAACTTTTTAAAGCTAAAATTTTTTATTGCTCTTGCACATGCACCAATATTTTCTGACAATTGTGGCTTATGTAAAATAAATGTAATATTATTTTTTGACATATTAATCAGTCAAACCATGGTCTCTATTATAAGATGATATCTTAGAATTTTTTATACCTTCCAAAAATTTTTTATCTACATCCCAAATAGAAACTTTTAATGGATAACATTTTGCAACATCTGACGAATGTTCAGAACCACAATCACCACCGGGACATGCAGACAAGGCTCCTAATAGATCAGTCTCAGCAAAAAATTCTAAATAGTCGCCAGGTCTTACTGGGCTTGATTTCATAAAGTATTGCTTAGTATCATTGGTAAAACCAGTAAGCATAAACACATTTAATACATCGTGTACGATTTTTTCTGCGTCATCTATTTTGATATTCTTTTCCTTAACTAAAGCTCTGGTTAAATTTGAATGACAACAATAATGATAATCGTTGTTTGATGTTAACTTGTAAGTATAAGGATCACATCTAGTTCCAATAACATCATGAACCGAGCCCCCATCTTTATCATAACCATACCAATCTAACGTATCCCACGTAATTGTTGCCAATGATCTTAAATATGGGAAACTGCTGAACATTTTGTCTCCTACTGAAATATGTGTTCCGTAGAGAGCTCTAGTTTTTCCAGAATAAAACTTTTCATTTAAATTATCAGCTTGAAATATATTTAAATCTCCTACTTGTGGACCTTCAACACTTTCAATTCTAAAAAAATTACCTGATTTAACATTAAAAGTTTTTGCATCTCTTGGTGGAACTATAACTTCATCAATTTTTTTAATATGCTTTCTCGCTTCATGTAATATTTCAAGATTATTATTTATGCTATCATTTGGGTAACAAATAACAGGCTCTGCTCCAACCCTGCTTTCAATATCAGCGGGTTTTAAAGAGAACTTTTTAATTTTCATTTATTTACTTGCAGGAGCTTTATCCTTAAATAATTTGAAATCTAAACTATCGATAAGAGCTTTAAAAGATGCATCAATTATGTTTGGTGATACGCCGATTGTAAACCAATTTTTTCCTTGGGAGTCTGTGCTTTCAATAGATACTCTTGTAGTAGCTTCAGTTCCTGTATTTAAAATTCTTACCTTATAGTCAACTAGTTTTAAATCTTTTAAATATTCAGAATATTTTTCTAACTTTGTAACATTTTTTCTAATAGCGTTGTCTAAAGCATGAACAGGTCCATTACCCTCACCTTCGCAGACTATTTGCTCACCATCAACTTCTAATTTTGCTTTTGCTCTAGAAACTATTTTATCTTGATCGTTTTTTGAAACTGAAACGTCGTATTCTTTTATTGAAATATATCTTGGAATTTCTCCCATTACTCTTCTAGCCAGTAACTCAAAAGATGCATCGGCTCCATCATAACTGTAACCAATGAACTCTCTATCTTTAACTTCTTCTAATAGTTTTTTTACTTTAGGATCATTTTCCTTAATATCTATTCCAATAGTTTTAAGTCTAGACAGGATATTCGATTTACCTGACTGATCAGAAACAACTATATTTCTGTTATTACCAACTTCTTCAGGATTTATGTGCTCATAAGTTTTAGGATCTTTTTGAACAGCAGATACATGTAAACCACCTTTATGTGAAAACGCTGCAGCACCCACATATGGTAAATGTTTATTTGGTTTCCTATTTAGTATCTCATCAAGTAACCTTGAACATTGTGTAATATGTTTAATATTTTTATTTTTTACACTAATTTCAAATTTATCTGATAGCTCTTTTTTAAGATGAAAAGTTGGAATAATTGACATCAAATTAGCATTACCACATCTTTCACCTAAGCCATTTATAGTACCTTGAATTTGTCTCACTCCTGATAAAACGGCTGCTATTGAATTTGCAACAGCATTACCAGTATCATTATGTGCATGAATACCTAAATTTTCACCAGGTATGTGTTCTGAAACTTTTTTTACTATCTTTGTTACTTCATGAGGGAGTGTACCGCCATTGGTATCACATAAAACTATCCATTTGGCTCCGTTATCGTAAGCAGCCTTAATGCAAGCTAAAGCATATTCGGGGTTTGCCTTGTAGCCATCAAAGAAATGTTCTGCATCAAACATGAACTCTTTATTGTTTTTTACAAAATGCTTTGTCGTTTCTTTAATGTTGTCTAAATTTTCCTCTTTAGATATTCCTAGAGCAACATCAACATGAAAATCCCAAGACTTTCCAACTAAACAAACAGATTTGGTATTAGAATTTAAAATTGCTGACAAGCCTGGATCATTTTCAGCACTCCTTCCAGCTTTTTTTGTCATTCCAAAAGCAGTAAAGGTAGAGTTTTTTAGTTCTAAACCTTTCTGAAAAAATTCCGTATCAGAAGGATTAGCACCTGGCCAACCTCCTTCTATATAATCTACACCAAGTTCATCTAAAGCATGTGCAATTTTTGTTTTTTCATCAATTGAAAAATGCACACCTTGAGTTTGAGCTCCATCTCGAAGAGTTGTATCAAATATGTATAATCTTTCTTTACTCATTTAAATTTCCACAGTGTTTTACCATCTTTGTCCTCTATTAAAACACCTTTGTCTGAAAGTTCATCTCTAATTCGATCAGCCTCTTTATAATCCTTATTTTCTCTAGCTTTATCTCTTAAGTTTATCATTTTTTCGATTTCAGGCTCACTTAATGAAACTCTATCTCTTTTAAAATTATGCCACTGCTCTTTTGTTTCGTTTAATAAACCAATAAATCTACATGCTGATATAAATAAATTTTTGTTATCATCTTTAATTGCTTTTTCATACAAGCCATGAAGATTAGCAATATAACCCGGGGTATTTAAATCATCATATAGAGGTTTCAATATTTCATCAGGAACTTTTACAGGTTTGAAATTGTCTAATCTTATTCGATACCACTTATCTAAAGTATTTTCACAATCAATTAATAATTTATCGTTCCAATCTAAAGGTTGTCTGTAATGTGCGCTCATCAGTGCTAACCTGATTATTTGACCACTCATTTTTTTTCTAAAGTCTTTTATCTTTAAGATATTACCTTGAGACTTGGCCATTTTTTCATTGGACATTGTTATAAAGGCATTATGAATCCAAAAGTTAGCGAAAACTTCAGTATCATTAGCACATCTAGATTGAGCAATTTCATTTTCGTGGTGAGGAAAAATTAAATCAATACCACCACCATGTATATCAAATTTATCACCTAAAAGTTTTTTTGACATAGCAGAACATTCTAAATGCCATCCTGGTCTACCTGGTCCCCAAGGAGAATTCCAAGAAGGTTCATCTTTTATTGATGGCTTCCATAACACAAAATCCTCAGAGTTTCTTTTATTGTCACTTATTTCAACTCTCGAACCCGCAATTAAATCTTCTAACTTTTTATTTGATAATTTTCCATACTCAGAAAATTTTTTTACCTCAAAATATACATGTTTGTTGTTTTCATATGCGTAACCTTTTTTAATTAAATCATTAATCATTTGAATCATTAGATCTATATGCTCTGTAGCTTTGGGTTGATGAGTAGGATCCTCACAATTTAAAAATTTACAGTCTTCGAAAAAACTTTTACTTATTTTTTCAGTCAACTCTTTTGTCGATATTTTAAGTTTTTGTGAAGATAAAATAATCTTATCATCAATATCTGTGATGTTTCTTACATATGTGACTTTTGAAAAATTATTTTTTAAAATCTTAAAAAGAATATCAAAAATAACTAGTGGTCTTGCATTCCCAATATGTGGATCATCATAAACTGTCGGTCCACAAACATACATTCCAATATTTTCTTTTTGTATCGAGATGAACTGCTCTTTTTTGTTTGTTAAATTGTTTGTTAAAAAAATATCCATTTCACTTGATTAAGAAATATACCTTATTTGATGATTTGTTAATCTAATTGATTAACTAGGAATTTTGCATACTGGAATAGGCTCCATTTTATGCATATTTTGTTTTCTAATTTTTTCGTATTCTGCTTTATGTGGAGAATTAGGATTCTTCATTGCGTCTTCTAGAGCTTGATAGTCAAAACCTAACTGACCCTCATCAGTTCTTCCATCATCCCAAAGACCATCTGTTGGAGCAGCATCAATAATTTCTTGTAATATTCCAAGTTCTTTTCCAATTTCCCAAACCTCAGTTTTGTTACAATCTGCTATTGGTGAAATATCAACACCTCCATCTCCATATTTTGTATAAAATCCAACTCCAAAATCTTCTACTTTATTACCTGTTCCAACAACTATTCCTTTATTAGCAGCTGCTACTTGGTAAAGAGTTGTCATTCTTAATCTAGCTCTTGAATTTGCAAATCCGTGTTCGTTGTCAAATTTATTTAATGTTGATGAAAATGTCTCAAATAATTTATCTAAACTTATAGTATGTGCCTCTACATTCTTAAAATTTTTTACTAACCATTGTTGATGTTTTAAACTCAAATCATGTTGGTTTTCTATTTGCTTAATGGGCATAGTCAAAACAATAGTTTTTAAACCTGTCATCGCGCTTAATGTACTTGATACAGATGAGTCGATTCCTCCTGATATACCAATTACCAAAGCCTGAGCTTTAGATGGCATTTGATCAACGTATGATTTGATCCAATTTGATATATATTTTATTTTTTCTTTAGGATTCATAAATTGATATTTAACAATCTTACAATTTAAAGCAATAGATCAAGATGCCACTTGAATAGAATTTTTTGAATAGCTGCTATTCTTTTTGATCTCATCTGATATTAAAAATGCTAATTCTAAGGCTTGATCTGCATTGAGCCTAGGATCACAGTGAGTGTGGTATCTGCTTGATAAATCAGCATCAGAAATTTTTCTTGCACCACCAGTACATTCTGTCACATTTTGACCAGTCATTTCAATATGTAAACCTCCTGCGTACGAACCCTCACTTTGGTGAACTGCAAATACATCTCTTACCTCTTTTAAAACCCTATTGAATGGTCTAGTTTTAAATCCAGTCGTAGATTTGATCGTGTTTCCATGCATAGGATCACAAGACCAAATTACGTTTAAACCTTCTTTCTTAATAGTTCTTACAAGTTTCGGTAAAAACTTTTCAACTGAGTCGTGTCCAAATCTAGATATTAGTGTAATTTTGCCTTTTTCATTTTTTGGATTTATTAAGTTGCAAATTTTAACTATTTCCTCTGATTTGCTTGTAGGCCCACATTTTATTCCTATTGGATTTTCTATTCCTCTGCAAAACTCGACATGGCCTCCATCTAGCTGTCTAGTTCTATCACCGATCCATACAAAGTGAGCAGATGTGTCATGGTACTCTCCAGTTGTGGAATCTACTCTTGTCATGCTCTCTTCAAAAGGTAGATGTAAAGCCTCGTGTGATGTCCAAAAATTAACTGTATATAATCTGTTATTAAAATCTGAAGTAATTCCACAAGCAGACATAAAAGCTAATGCATCAGCAATCTTATCCTCTAAATCTTTAAATTTTTTGGCTTGAGGACTTTTTTTGATATAGTCTAAATTCCACAAGTGAACTTTATTCAAGTCTGCGAAACCTCCTTTTGAAAATGCTCTTAATAAATTTAAAGTTGATGCAGATTGTGAGTAAGCTCTAAAAAGTCTTTTTGGATCGTGCTCTCTTGCTTTTTTATTAAATTCAATACCATTAACGTTATCACCCAAATAGCTTGGAAGTTCTAAGTTCCCTTGTTTTTCGGTTGGTGCACTTCTTGGTTTAGCAAACTGTCCTGCAATTCTTCCGAGTTTAATTACTGGGAGTGATGCTGAATAGGTTAAAACTAATGACATTTGTAAAATCAGTTTAAAGGTATCTCTAATATTATCTGGATTGAACTCAGCAAAACTTTCAGCACAATCTCCTCCCTGAAGTAAAAAAGCTTTACCATCTACAACTTCAGCAAGTTGTTGTTTTAAGTGTCTCGTCTCACCAGCAAAAACAAGTGGTGGAAAATTTTTGATTTTACCTAACACTTGTTCCAATTCCTTTTTATCTGAATATTCAGGAATATGTTTTACTGGATATTTTCTCCAACTATTTATTTTCCAATTTTTCATGTTCAACCAGGGATTGTTGTATCAGAGTTTTTTAATTATTCAACGGTTACTGATTTAGCTAAATTTCTGGGTTTATCTATATCATAACCTTTTTTTAGAGCCGAATAATAAGCTAATTTTTGTAAAGGTATGGTTAAAAGAAAAGGTAAAAGATCTTCACTAGTTGTCTCGACCTCAATTGTTTCCCAAATATTTTCTGAGACTATCTCATCTTTACTTTTATTAGTAATCAATAAAACTTTCGCTCCTCTAGCTATAACTTCCTGCATGTTAGAAATAGTTTTCTTATAGTAATTATCTCTAGGCGCCAACACTACAACTGGCATACCTTCTTCAATCAAAGCCAAAGGTCCATGTTTCATTTCTCCTGCGGGGTAACCTTCAGCATGGACATAAGATAATTCTTTTAATTTTAACGCACCCTCTAATGCAATCGGATATGAAAAACCTCTGCCTAGAAACATAGAACCTTTTGCTTCATTAAAAGTACTGGAAATATTCTGTATTTTATTATCTACCAATAAGGTTTGTTCCACCAATTTTGGTAAATCTTTTAATTCCTTTAATTTTTTAGAAAATTCTTTTTTATCAATATCTTCTTTAATTAATCCAAGTTTTAAAGAGAGAATATATAAAATTAACATTTGGCCTAAGAAGGCTTTTGTTGAAGCAACACCTATTTCTGTACCGCAGTGAATTGGTAAAACAAATTTAGAGTCTCTTGCTATCGAGCTTTCAATTACATTAACAACACCACAAGTTTTCATACCATTTTTATTACACAAATCTAAAGCCGCATAAGTATCAGCAGTTTCACCTGATTGTGATACAAAAATATATAAACTATCTTTTTTAAATCTATTTTTTCTGTACCTAAATTCTGAGGCTATATCTACACTTACATCTAAAGATGTTAATTCCTCAAACCAGTATTTGGCCATTAAACATGAATGATATGCTGTGCCACATCCTATCAATATTATTGAGGAAATATCTTCAGCCTTCCAAGGAAAATTAAATATATTAATGTCGTTATTTGCTGTATCGAGATATTCTTTAATACCATTCTTTATTGACATTGGTTGTTCATCTATTTCTTTTGCCATAAAATGTTTATAATCACCTTTATCATATTTTAAATTTTCACTAGATAACTCTAAAACTTTTTTGTTTATTTTTTTTCCTTTCTCATCAAAAAACTCCACTAAATCTTTTTTAATCACACAAAATTCACCATCATTTAAATAGGTAATTTTGTTTGTCATTGATTTCAAAGCATAAGAGTCTGAACCTAAATAGTTTTCGTTTGGACCATAGCCAACAGCTAAAGGTGAACCTCTTCTAGCGCCTATAATTAAATCTGGTTGATCTTTAAAAATAATTCCTAAAGCAAAACTTCCATGAAGTAATTTTAAAGTTTTTTTTATAGAATTAATTATATTTTCTGTTTTTAAATATTCAGTTATTAAATGAACAATGACCTCTGTATCTGTTTGAGACTTAAATTTATGCCCTTTACCAATTAAAAATTTTTTTAAGATAGTTGAGTTTTCGATGATACCATTGTGCACTACAGAAACATTTTGAGAAGAATGCGGATGAGCATTCAAACTGCTAGGTATTCCATGTGTCGCCCATCTAACATGACCAATGCCTATAGTTCCCTCCATCTTTTGGACAAGTGAATTTTTTTCTAAATTATCTACCCTGCCCTCAGATTTAATCTCATTAATTGAACCCCTTGATAGAGTGGCTATTCCTGCTGAATCATAACCTCTATATTCTAATTTTTTTAACGAATTAATTATTGTTGATGAGACCGGCTTGTAACTATTAATTCCAATAATTCCACACATTATTTTTTTCTAGTTTTGTAACTCTTGATTTCTTTTTGTTCACTTCTTGTTAAAGCCAAAGATTTTTTTTTTACATTTCTTGTTATAACAGATCCAGCTCCGATTGTACTACCTTCACCAAGAGTTATTGGGGCTACTAGAGATGAATTTGAACCTATAAATACTTTATCTTTTATATTAGTTACGTATTTTTTTTTTCCATCATAATTACACGTAATTGTTCCTGCACCAACATTTACAGATTTACCGATTTTACTATCACCAATATATGTTAAGTGATTTACCTTTGACTTTTTACCGATTACACTTTTTTTAACTTCAACAAAATTTCCAACTTTTGAACCCTCTTTTAAAATTGTATTAGGTCTTATTCTTGCATAGGGTCCAATTTCAACTTTATTCTCAATTTGACATGACTCAAGATGGGAAAAAGATTTAATCACAACATCATTCCCAATTTTAACTTTAGAACCAATCACAACATAAGGCTCGATTATTACATTTTTTCCTATTTGTGTATCATTGGAAAAAAAAATTGTTTCAGGACCAATCATTCTCACTCCTGACTTTAAAAACTTGTTTCTTAAATTAATTTGAGAGTTTTTGAAATTAAGCTGTTTCATCTTTTAAAATCTTTATATTATGTATATATATTTCTTAATTCACAAAATATTTCTTAAAAATACTTTTAAATATGAAACAAAAGTTTACAATTTTATTTGATTTAGATGGAACTTTAGTTGATACAGCTCCAGATCTAATGCGCGCTCACAATCATGTAATGAAAAAATTTGGTTACCCAACAAAATCTACTGAAGAAATAAGAAATCTCGTCGGACAAGGAGCTGGTGCAATGCTTGGAAGATCGATTTGGGAACAAGCTAAAAAAGAATTTGGTAAAGTTCAAGATGATAAAATAAAAAAAGAAATGGTCAAAGATTTTGTAGATTTTTATGGAAAAAATATTGTTAATGAAAGTAAATTGATTAATGGCGTTAAAGATTTTTTAGTATGGTCAAAAAAAAATAAAATTTCTATGGCGGTTTGTACTAATAAACAAGAACATTTAGCTATTGATCTTTTAAAAAAAATTGGAATTTATGATTTTTTTGAATATGTGGCTGGTCATAATACTTTTGATTATTGTAAGCCTGATCCACGACATTTGACTTCGGTAATTGAAATACTTAATGGAAATTTAAAAAAATCACTAATGATAGGAGATAGTGAGACGGATGCTAATGCTGCAAAAAGCGCAGGTATCCCAGTTATTTTACTCGAAGATGGATATACAGAAAAAAATACAACTGAAATTTACCACAATCACTTGGTAAAAGACTTTATAGGTATTGAAAAAATAGTGTCTAAATATCTTTAATATTGATTATTTTTTTTTAACTATTACAAACAGTTCCGATAGTTAGGAGTTATTTTGATATTACATAAAATAAAAGTTTATCCATCCAAAATTCACTTACCTAAAAAAAAACAACTTGCTTGGAAAATTGCTGAAATAGCTAGTGATAATGCAAAATTAAATAAAGATGCTATAGAAATGGTTATAAATAGAATAATTGATAATGCATCTGTTGCAATCGCATCTCTAAACAGAAAACCTGTAGTTTCATCTAGAGAAATGGCTTTAAAACATTCTAGAAAAAATGGCGCTACACTCTTTGGTCTTAATAAAAAATTAAAATTTGATTGTGAATGGGCAGCATGGTCAAATGGAACAGCCGTTAGAGAGCTTGATTTCCATGATACTTTTTTAGCTGCAGATTACAGTCATCCTGGTGACAATATTCCTCCATTGATAAGTGTAGCACAACAAAATAAAAAAAATGGATTAGACCTTTTGAGAGGAGTCATTACCGCTTATGAAGTACAAGTTAATTTAGTTAAAGGAATATGTTTGCATAAACACAAAGTTGATCATATTGCGCATTTAGGACCTAGTGTTGCTGCAGGAATAGGATCAATGCTCAATTTAAACACTGAAACAATTTATCAAGCTGTTCAACAAGCTTTACATACAACTATTTCTACAAGACAATCTAGAAAAGGTGAAATATCAAGTTGGAAAGCTTATGCCCCAGCTCATGCTGGTAAACTAGCAATAGAAGCTGTAGACAGAGTTATGCGGGGAGAAGGTGCTCCAAGTCCAATCTACGAAGGTGAAGATAGTGTGATCGCCAGAATACTAGATGGTAAAAAAGCATTATATAAAGTTCCACTTCCAAAAAAAAATGAGGCTAAAAAAGCAATACTTGAAACTTACACAAAAGAATATTCAGCTGAATATCAATCACAGGCATTAATTGATTTAGCAAAAAAGTTAAAAAAGAAAATTCAAAATTTAAATCAAATAAAAAAAATTGATATTTATACAAGTCATCATACTCATTATGTAATTGGAACTGGTGCAAATGATCCACAAAAAATGGACCCCAATGCTAGTAGAGAAACTTTAGATCATTCAATAATGTATATTTTTGCTGTTGCTTTAGAGGACGGAAACTGGCACCACATAAGATCTTACACTAAATCCAGGGCTAAGAAAAAAAGTACAATAAAAATTTGGAGATCTATAAAAACTCATGAAGATAAAAAATGGACTAAAAAATACCATAATTCAGATCCTAGGAAAAAGGCTTTTGGTGCAAAAGTAGTAATTTCTTTAAAAAATGGTAAAAAAATTTCAGAACAACAAGATGTAGCTGATGCCCATCCTTATGGATCAAGACCTTTTAAAAGAAAGAATTATATAAACAAATTTTTAACTTTAACTGAAAACTTAATTGACAAAAAAGAGAGTGATAGATTTTTAAAAGTAGTCCAAAATTTGAAAAAATTAAAATCGGGTCAATTAGATAATTTAAATATAGAAGTGAAAAAAAATAAATTAAAGAGAAACTTAAAAAAAGGGATTTTTTAATGCATTTTGTTGAGAAAGAACCAAAACAAAAAAGAGAAGATTTCGATAAAAAATTAAGATCAAATAAAATTTTAAGAGTTCCCGGTGCTTATAATCCTTTGACAGCAAAACTTATTGAAGAAATTGGTTACGATGCAGTTTATGTTTCGGGTGGTGTTATGGCCAATGATCTTGGTTTTCCTGATATTGGATTAACAACATTGCAAGATGTAAGTACAAGATCATATCTAATATCTAGAGTTACAAATCTTCCAACGATTGTTGATATAGATACTGGTTTTAAATCTTGTAAAGAGACAATAGAAACTTTTGAGGAATTTGGAATTTCAGCTGTACATCTTGAAGATCAGATTGAAAGAAAAAGATGTGGTCATCTAGATAATAAAGAGCTGATATCTGCGGATGCTATGGTTAAAAAAATTAAAGAGTGTGTCTTGGCTAGAAAAGATAAAAATTTTAAGATTATAGCTAGGTCAGATGCAAAAAGTGTAGAAGGAATAGATAAAATGATTGATAGATGTAAAGCTTATGTTAATGCAGGAGCTGAAATTATTTTTCCAGAAGCTTTACATGATGAAAAAGATTTTGAAAAAGTAAGAAAAGAGCTTTCATGTTATTTGCTAGCAAATATGACTGAATTTGGAAAAACTAAGTTGTTCAATTATAAGGAATTAGAACAATTTGGTTATAATATAGTTATTTATCCAGTCACAACTCAAAGATTAGCGATGAAAAATGTTGAAGATGGATTAAGAGACATTTATGCAAATGGACACCAAAACAATATTATAGATAAGATGCAAACAAGAAAGAGGCTATACGAGCTTGTGGATTATGAAAAATATAATAGTTTAGACGAGACTATTTATAATTTTAATACTGATGGACATGAATAATGAGTGATGACATAAAAAAAGGCTTACTTGGAATAGTCGTTGATGAAACAGAAGTTTCAAAAGTTATGCCTGAGATAAATTCTCTTACATATAGGGGTTATGCAGCTCAAGATTTATGTGAATATTGTAAATTTGAAGAAGTCGCATACTTAATTTTAAATAAAGATTTACCAAACTCAATAGAGTTAAAAAAGTTTGAAAAAGAGGAGAGAAATAATAGGGATCTCTCTAAAGATCTATATTCATTCATTAAAAAAATGCCGAAAAAATCCCATCCAATGGATGTAGCTAGAACTGCGGTCAGCATCATGGGTTTAGAAGATAAAGAGACAACAGACTCTTCACCCGAAGCAAACATGAGAAAAGCTGTAAGAATTTTGGCAAAAACGCCAACTGCTTTAGCTGCATTTTATAGAGTAAGAAAAGGTAAAAGTATAATCAAACCTAAAAAAAATTTAAATATGTCTGAAAACTTTTTTCATATGTGTTTTGGAAAAGTTCCACAAAAAGAAATTGTAAAAGCTTTCGATGTTTCTTTAATTTTATATGCTGAACACAGTTTTAATGTTTCAACATTTACAGCTAGAACTATAACTAGTAGCTTGTCCGATATTCATGGAGCTGTAACTGGCGCGATAGCTAGTCTAAAGGGTCCTCTTCACGGTGGGGCCAATGAAGAAGTCATGCATATGATGAATAAAATAAAAAGCCCAAAAAATGCGTTAAAGTGGATAAACAACGCACTCGCTAACAAAGAAGTCGTAATGGGTTTTGGCCACAGAGTTTATAAATCTGGCGACTCAAGAGTCCCCACCATGAGGAAATATTTTGCTAAAGTTGCCAAGATAAAAAAAGATAAAAAATTTGAAAAAATTTACGACATTATTGAAAAAGTCATGATTGACAGAAAAAATATATACCCGAATGTAGATTATCCAACCGGACCAACATACCATTTAATGGGTTTTGATACAGATTTTTTTACGCCAATATTTGTAATTTCAAGAATTACAGGATGGTCAGCACATATAATGGAACAACATGCTGCAAATAAACTAATTAGACCTTTGGCAAGCTACAAAGGTAATAAACATAGAAAAGTTCTGCAATTAAATCAGAGATAGTTTTATTATTTTTGAATTTTAGCAAATCGATTTTCACAAAGTATCTCGATATTTAATTTATTTTTTAAAACAAATTCATCAATTGCTCTTTTAACACCTGGTGCTGAGCCTAAATTGTAGTCATCACATAAAACAGTTCCACCTTTTTTTATAACTTCAATGCAGTTTTCCAGGTCGTTCTTAACCGTATTATATTCATGGCCCCCATCTAAAAAAACATAGTCTATTTTGCTCATGTCTATTTTTTTCAAAACTTTGTTTGAATTTCCTTGAATTAAATGAACATTTTTTTCAAACTTTTTTAATAAATCTTTTACAGCTTCAAAACTATATGGATTTTGTTTTTTAATATATTTAAAATAAATTCTTTTTAATGGGTTCTTAAATGTATTGTTGGGTATAATTTCATTTTTATTTTCTTCATTTTCCCCAAATAAATCAAGCCCTATGTATTTGAAATCATTTTTATGAGTTTGATAAAGTAATTCACAAATATTACGTGCAGTAACTCCATGAAAAACTCCTATCTCTAAAAAAATTATAGGTTTTTCTTTTCTAACTTCGTTTAAAAGAAAATCTCCATGACCTTTTTGTTTAAGACTTGTTTTTCTAAAATATCTTTTATATTTCATTAATTCATTTATATAAATTTGTTTAGTTATAAAATCCAAACAAAGATAAATATTTAATCTAATTCCAAAATTCGGTACAAACAACCCTTTTTGATTTATGAACTGTATTGTTATAAGTTTTTACAATTTCGACTTTTTTAAAAATTTGTGAAAAATAGTCAGCTCTAATTGTATCAAAAATAATTTTCGTATCAGATTTAGAAACTTTTTTTAAGTAATCTTTGTACAAACTAAAATCATAATGATAATCTAAAGAAAAAAGTGAAATTATTACATCAAATTTTTTTTCTGGTAATGTATCATTATCAAAATCATAAATATTTGTCTGGTTTTCATTCAAACCATTCATTTTTAAAAAATTCTTTTGTAAGTTAAGATTATTGTAGCCCTCTGTATTTTTTGTTCCACCCCAACCGTATTGTACTTTTTTTGAAACGTAATTTTTCTCTATAAAATGATACTTATTATTTTTAAATTTTTGATTAATTATTAATTCTAATCCTCCTAACCCACCTCCGATGCTAAGAAAAATTTTGTCATTTGAGTCAATAAATCTTTCTATCATTGAAAATTCATCAGCCATTGTTTGATAGTATTTTTCTTTTAGTATTTTAGGATTCAAAAAAAATCTTGTAACAAAGTTTGAAAAAAAGTATCTACCAAACAACTTTCTTATTTTTGCTAAAAAAGGACTTATAAGTTCTATTCTTTGTAGAACAATTAACCTTGCTGCTTTTTTTGGTAAGTTAAAATTTCCCATAATAAATTTGAAATATGTTTTTGGATCAAAAAATATTTATTTAAGAATTTCTTTTTTAAAAAGAGAAATACCATTATCAATTTTATTTTTATAGGACTCTTCAAAGCTTCTCAATTGCCAGCCTGTAAGTCTGCTCTTTATTTCGAGAATATTTTCTTTTTTCCACTCATCAGAAGTCTCGCTGAGTTTCCAATTTTTTTTTTCTTCATTAGTCCTTCCACACCCATAACAAAAACCTGTTACAGGATCTGTTTTGCAAATACTTATGCAAGGTGACACGACCATCTAGTTATATTAGATAATTTCTGGCCTTCTATCTAGTAATTTATTAACAAATTAACTAAAAGCTTCGACCCAAGTCCCTTGTGTTGATGCTTTAGAATACTCTGTAGCACGACCTTCAAAAAAGTTCATGTGCTCAACAGCATTAAGCATTGTATCGAGCCATCCAAGTGGATTTTTTTCTACATCATAAATTGGCTCTAACCCTAATTGAACCAATCTTCTATTTCCTATAAATCTAATATAATCCTTAACCTCTTGTGCAGTTAAACCCTCCATTGGACCCATTTCAAAAGCTAAATCTATAAAAGCATCTTCATGCTCAACGATTGTTCTGCAAGCTTCGTAAAGTTCTTTTTTAAGTTTTGGCGTCCAAATTTCTGGATTTTCTTTTATAAACTCTTTAAAGATTCTAATCATTGAGTTACAATGAAGAGTTTCATCTCTAACAGACCACGTTACTATCTGTCCCATTCCTTTCAATTTGTTATGTCTTGGAAAATTTAAAAGAATTGCGAAACTAGCAAATAACTGCAAACCTTCTGTAAAAGCACTAAAAACTGCAACCGTCTTTGCAATATCTTCTTTTGAATTTACGTTAAAGCCTTGCATATAGTCATATTTATCTTTCATTTCTTTATATTTCATAAAAGCTGAATACTCGGACTCGGGCATCCCGATTGTATCTAACAAATGTGAATATGCTGCTACATGAACTGTTTCCATTGCTGCAAAAGCAGTCATCATCATTAATACTTCTGTTGGTTTAAATACCGTTGTGTAGTGTCTCAAATAACAGTTGTTAACTTCAACATCTGCTTGAGTAAAAAACCTAAATATTTGAGTTACTAAATTTTTTTCAGGTTGTGACAAATTTTTTTGCCAATCTCTTACATCGTCACCAAGCGGTACCTCTTCAGGTAACCAGTGAATTCTTTGTTGTGTTAACCAGGCATCATAACACCATGGATATCTAAATGGTTTGTAGACTGGGTTTTCCACTAATAAACCCATCTTTTTTGGTTGAATAATTTCTTTTTTCTCCGTCTTAGTTTTTTCTGCTACTGACATGATAAACACTCCTCGTAATCTGGTTGTTCGTTAGATTGTTGTTTTTTTGATTTATATACATTGGCTGTAATATCAGTTGAATTAGCATTGTTGATATTTTCAGCTCTTTGAATTGATTTCGATCTACAATAATAAAGGCTTTTAAGACCTTTTTTCCATGCATCGAAATGAATTCTATGTAATTCTTTTTTATGAACATCTGCTGGTAAAAATAAATTAACTGACTGTGCTTGAGAGATATATGGAGTTCGATCTCCACTTAATTCAATAATCCATTTTTGATTCAACTCAAATGCAGTTTTAAAGACATCTTTTTCAAGATCAGTTAGAAAGTTTAGATGAGAAACTGAACCTTGGTTTGTGGTAATTGTAGACCAAGTCTCATCATCATTTTTACCGTGACTTTCAAGTATTTCTTCAAGATATCTATTTCTGACATTAAAAGAACCTGACAAAGTTTTGTGTGTATAACTATTAGCTGCAATTGGTTCCACACCTGGTGAAGCACCTCCACAAATAATAGAAATGGAAGCAGTTGGTGCTATAGCTGTTTTATTTGAAAATCTTTCTTTGTATCCATATTCAGCTGCATCTGGGCAAGCGCCTCTTTCCTCAGCTAAATCTTTTGAAGCTTTATTAACTTGTTCGTCGATTTGTTTAAATATTTTTTTATTCCAAGATTTCGCCATTACCGACTCAAGTGGGATTCTCTTTTTTTGTAAGAAAGAATGAAAGCCCATAACTCCTAGACCTACACTTCTTTCTCTTTCTGCTGAGTACTTGGCATCTTTAAATTGTTCAGGAGCTTTATTAATGAAGTCAGATAAAACATTGTCTAAAAATCTCATTACATCTGCAATCATATTTGGATCATCTTTCCACTCATCATATTTTTCTAAATTTAAAGATGATAAGCAACAAACAGCAGTTCTGTCTCTTCCATCTTTATCAATACCAGTTGGTAAAGTTATTTCACTGCAAAGGTTAGATGTTTTAACTGTTAAGTTTGCAAGTTTATGATGTTGAGGGATTTGTCTATTAACTGTATCGATGTAAATAATATAAGGTTCCCCAGTTTCAATTCGAGCTGTTAATAATCTTATCCATAAATTTCTTGCAGAAATGGTTTGTTGAATGGATCCATCAGCTGGGCTTTTTAAAGCCCATTCTTCGTCATTTTCGACAGCTCTCATAAATGCATCTGTAACTAAAACACCGTGATGTAAATTAAGAGCTTTTCTATTTGGATCGCCACCTGTTGGCCTTCTCATTTCCATAAATTCTTCAATCTCAGGATGATCAATCGGAAGATAACATGCTGCAGATCCTCTTCTCAATGAACCTTGACTTATTGCCATGGTTAAAGAGTCCATAACTTTTATAAAAGGAATAATTCCAGAAGTTTTTCCAACTTTACCAATTTTTTCTCCAATAGATCTTAAGTTTCCCCAGTAACTACCAATACCACCACCTTTTGCAGCCAGCCAAACATTTTCGCTCCAAAGGTCAAGTATACCTCCTAAACTATCAGAGGCTTCATTAAGAAAACAGGAAATAGGTAAACCTCTTTTTGTTCCACCATTCGATAAAACAGGTGTTGCTGGCATAAACCATAATTTACTTATGTAGTTGTAAATTCTCTGAGCATGCAAATTATCATCAGCGTAAGTGCTGGCTACTCTAGCAAATAAATCTTGAAAAGACTCGTTGTGACCAAGATATCTGTCTTTTAAAGTAGCTTTTCCAAAGTCAGTTAGATTTGCATCTCTGGATCGGTCAATTTTGATTATGATACCTCTATCATTTTGAAAAAGTTCGGTTTCGTTATTAAGCGAAAATAAATCTGGCCTATTATTATTTTCGACTTTTTCAACCTTAGGGTTATATTCGGAGACAGCTTTTTTGATTGCTAGCGATACTATTTTATTCATAAATAATGTATTATATTTGTTATTTTAACGAAAACAACTATATGTTGTGTGCGTTTGGCGTTAATATACTATATAAACAACAAATCAATAGAACATTTATAGAACGTGGTAAAAAAAATATCAATAAAAAAATCCAAAAAAATGTAAGTAATTAACAATAATGTCTGAAAATTTAAAAATTAGTCCTTACGGTTTTAGAGAATATGATGCTCGGTGGTTGTATGAGAAAGACATAAATTTGGATGGAATGACGAATCTTGGGAAAGGATTCGGATCTCAAATCATAAAACACACAAAAAAAAATAATCCAAGAGTAATTGTAGGTCATGATTATAGATCTTACAGTGAAAAAATTAAGAAAGCATTTAAGAAAGGTCTCGTTTCAACAGGATGTAATGTCGAAGATGTAGGATTATCTTTATCTCCAATGGTCTACTTTGCTCAATTTAATTTAAACTCGGATGCAGTTGCAATGATAACTGCCAGCCATAACGAAAATGGTTGGACTGGTGTAAAAATGGGTATCAAAAAAGGATTAACTCATGCACCGGATGAGATGAAAGAATTAAAAGAAATTACATTGAATCAAAGCTTTTTGACAGGTAGTGGAGGCGAAAAACAAATTAATGATTTTCAACAAATATATAAAGACGATTTAATTAAAAAAAATAAGATTAAAAAAAAAATAAAGGCTATTGTTGCCTGTGGAAATGGCACCGCAGGTATTTTTGCACCTGAGATTTTAAGGGGGATAGGTTGTGATGTAATTGAGTTAGACTGTAAATTAGATTGGACATTTCCAAAATATAATCCAAACCCAGAAGATCTAGAAATGCTTCATGAAATATCAAAATTTGTAAAAGAAAATAATGCTGATATTGGTTTTGGTTTTGATGGTGATGGTGATAGATTAGGAGTGATAGATAATAAGGGAAATGAAATATTTTCAGATAAAATTGGCCTTTTAATTGCAAGAAATCTTTCTAACACTCATAAAAATTCGAAATTCATTGTAGATGTTAAATCAACAGGCTTATATTCTAACGACAAAATATTAAAAGGTAATCAATGCCAAACAATTTACTGGAAGACAGGCCATTCCCATATAAAAAGAAAAGTTCATAATGAGAAAGCTCTAGCCGGATTTGAGAAAAGTGGGCATTTCTTTTTTAACCAGCCTTTAGGGTATGGATATGATGATGGTATCAACTCAGCCATCCAAGTGTGTCACTTACTTGATAACGATACTAGAAAAATTAGTGAAATAATGGATGAATTACCCAAAACATTCCAATCACCTACAATGGCTCCGTTTTGCAAAGATAATGAAAAGTATGAAGTAGTAAATCAACTTGTAAAGGAAATTGAAAATATAAAAAATAACAAAACTAAAATCGACCAACAAGAAATAACAGAAATTATCACTGTAAATGGAGTAAGATTTTCATTTAACGACGGATCCTGGGGCTTAATTAGAGCTTCATCAAATAAACCTTCGTTGGTGGTTGTTACAGAAAGCCCAACTTCTGATGAAAGAAAGAAAAAGATATTTGAGTTTATTGATCAATTGTTACAAAAAACTGGTAAAATTGGAGAATACGATCAAAAAATATAATCTTTCTCTAATCTATTTATCAACAACTAATAAATTCAATTATTACGAGTTTTGTGTTTTTTTAAGAATCAAATAAAATTTTAATAAGGGTGGTAGAGGGAGACTGAAACCACCCTTACCCCCATTTTTTAAAAAGAATTGAAAACAATTAAATGGCTGACAAAAAGATAAGATCAGTTGCAAAAACTTTTTCTTGGAGATTTCTTATATTTGTATATTGGATGTTGTTTGGATATATTTTTACAGGCTCTTTTAAAGTCGCAGGAATATTAGGAATCGGGTCGATAGTACCACTTTTTTTCTACTATTTTCACGAAAGAATTTGGAACAAAATTAAATGGGGTACCGATCAAGATAAATTTTAACTAATATTTAGATACTCAATAAATGATCTAATAGACACTATAATTAAAAAAGTTCCAAAAATTTTACTTAATAATTTTTTATCAATTCGATAAACTGCTTTTGCACCTATGCGAGCCATGACTGTTGTTACTGGTACAAAAACTAGAAAACCCAATAAATTTATGTAACCAACACTAAAAGGAGTGCTGACATTATCAATTATTTTACCCCCTAAAATCATTGTTATGCTACCACTCACAGCAATCAAAAAACCTATCGCAGCGGCTGTTCCAATGGATTTTCTAATATCATAGCCAAATGTTCTCATAAAAGGCACCATTAATGAACCACCACCAATTCCAAGAGGTACTGAAATGAAGCCTATTACAATCCCAGAAATATTTTTTACTAAATCAGAAATCTCTTTTGGATTTTCAAGAAGTTTTTCTCTCAAAAAAATAAAGAATAAACCTACTATAAATGCAAATACAGAAAAGAATAAAACTAACGCTGCTGTCTTCAAGTTCACAGCTAAGAAAGTTCCAGCAATTACTCCTAATAAAATAAAAATACCAAATGATTTAACCAATTTAAAATCTACTGCATCATATTCCATATGTGTTTTTGTAGAAATAATAGAAGTTGGAATTATTATTGCTAAAGAAGTACCAACCGACAAATGCATTCTTGTTACAATATCAAAATCTAAAACTGTGAAAGCATAGTATAAAGCAGGAACCATAATTATTCCTCCACCAACACCTAGTAAGCCAGCTAAAAAACCTGCGACTGCTGCTGCAACACCTAAGACGAATAATAGGTTTATTAATTCACCTAAATCTATTATTTCCATTACTGACTTGTTTGATTTGCTTTTTCATTATTTTGAACAATGGCCATAATATGCTTTGCTTTTTGAAAATCAGAATCTCTTGCCATCATATTATCACTTAAATACCTTTTCCATTCTTTAGATCCAACTTGACCATGATACAGTCCAACTGTGTGTCTCATTATGTGATTAACTTTGGTACCCTCTTTAACTTCTTTATCTAAATACTCTAAAAGTTTTTGTACAACCTCTTCTCTTGTAGGGCTATTATTTACATTAAAAATTTCTTTCTCAATTTCTACGAGAGAATATGGGTTTTGATAAATAGATCTACCAATCATTACACCATCGCAATAATTTAAATGATCTTTTATCTCACTCACTTTAGTTATGCCTCCATTAATTATAATTTCTAATTTTGGATTTTCCTTTTTAATTCTATAAACCATATCGTAGTTTAACTTTGGAATATTCAAATTTTGTTTTGGAGATAATCCACTTAGCATTGCTTTTCTTGCATGTAAAATAAATGTCTTTGCTCCTGCATCTCTCATCTGTCTAATAAAATTATTTAAATAATCAAAATCTTCTACATCATCAAAACCAATACGTGTTTTAGCTGTTACTGGAATTTTGCAAGCATTTACCATTGAGTGTATGCACTCAGCTACTAACTCTGGTTCTTTCATTAAACATGCACCAAATTTATTTTTTTGAACTTTTTTGCTAGGACATCCAAGGTTGATATTTATTTCATCATAACCCATATCTTCTCCAATTTTAGCGACCTCTGCTAATTCATCTTTATTGGAACCACCAACCTGTAAAGCTAAAGGTTTTTCCTCAGGACTGAAAGACAAGATTTTTTTTCTATCACCGTGAATTGCTGATTTTGTAGCTACCATTTCAGTATAGAGCATTACATTTTTACTCATCAGTCTTAGAAAAAAACGATCGTGTCTGTCAGTGCAATCCATCATTGGAGCAACTGATATTTTTCTATTTATTTCTTTTTTAGAATCCAAGGTCCTTACCCATTATTTTATCAGGTAACCAAGTAACAATCTCAGGAAAAATACATAAAATCACTATAGCTAAAGCCATAATTATCATGAATGGTATAGACCCTTTTAAAATTTCTGACAAACTAACGTCTGGGGTAATTCCTTTTATAATATAAAGATTTAATCCAACTGGCGGAGTAATTAAGCCAATCTCCATATTGATTGTAAACACTATTGCAAACCAATATGGATCAAACCCTAAAGTGGTGATTACTGGTAATAGTATAGCTGAAGTCATTACAATAACTGCGACTGGTGGTAAAAAGAAACCAGCTATTAAAAGAAATATATTTATTAAAATGAACACAACCCATTTGTTTGAACTTAATTCAACCATACTCTGTGCTAAAGATTGGGTTACATAAAGTTGTGAGAGAGTAAAAGCAAAAAGATATGATGCAGCAATGATAAACATTATCATTACACTTTCTTTCATTGAAACTTTAACGATGTTCCATATTTTGCTTGGTTGATAAATTTTATAAACTACCGCTATCAATACAAAAACTAAGAATGCTCCTACTCCAGATGCCTCAGACGGTGTTGCAACCCCTCCATAAAGAACATACAAAACACCTGCAATAATAGCTAAGAAAGGAAGAATTCTTGGTAATACTTCAAGTTTTTCCTTTAAAGTTGGTCTTACTCTATTCCTTAAAGCTTTTGCTGCATCCTTATCAATGAAATAGCTATGTATTAGCGCCCAAATTGCAAACATACCTGCTAACATGAATCCAGGTACAAGACCGCATAAAAACAATCTTCCAATTGATGTGCCTGTTGCAATTCCATAAACAATTAAAACAATACTGGGAGGAATTAAAACTCCTAAGGTTCCTCCAGCTGCGATAGTTCCTGTTGCGATTTGGTCGGAGTACCCTCTTTTCCTCATTTCAGGTATTCCCATTGTTCCAATGGCTGCACAAGTTGCTGGGCTAGATCCACTTAAAGCCGCAAAAATTGAACAAGCGCCAATATTAGAAATTACTAATCCACCTGGTACTCTCCAAAGCCATCTATCCAAGCCTGTGTATAAATCTTTTCCTGCAGGAGAATTAGCGACAGCCATTCCCATTAAGATAAACATTGGTATGGAAAGTAAAACAAAAGAATTTAATCCTGCAAAAAATGTTTCAGCAAATACGTCGAGCATTTGAACCCCCTCAAATGTAACTAACAAAGCAATCGAAACAAAACTCAAACCAAAAGCAATTGGAATTCCAGAAAAAAGCACTAATAAAGTAAAAACTGCAACAATTAATGCTATAATCAATGGATCCATTTAATTAAAATCCTTATCATCGGTTAATTTTATAATTTCTGCAATATATTGTAATATCATTAACAAAGCCCCTAACATCATTGACGAATATGGTATCCATAGTGGTGGATCCCAAACGGTTCCTGTTGAATAATTTTTGGTAAAAGCTTCCTCAAACATTAAAAATCCAAAATAAAATAATATTAAGAAAAAAATTAAACTTATTGATGATGTAAAAATTTTTAACCTAATTATATTTTTTTTTGATAAAAAATCGTAAATCCATTCCATGCTAACATGAGCTTTTTCACTTAAAACGTATACGCTTCCTATAAAAGTTGAAGCTACCAATAACATGGTGACGAGTTCTGTCTGCCATGTAATTGCTCTTTGAAAAAAATATCTTTCAAAAACAAGCTCAACAATTACCAAGATTGATAAAAGCAATGCCAATACAGCGAAAGCACCGCATGCCTTAGCTATATGGTCACAAAGTTGTAGATATTTTTTTTTCATAAAAAAAACCCCTATTTAATAAGAATAAATAGGGGTTCTTTATATATTATTTTATTTAACTGCTAAAGCCATTTCCATCAGCTTATCGCCACCTGGAACTTTATCAGCAAATGCTTTATGAGAAGATTTTTTAGCAATCTCTACCCATGCAGCATGGTCTTTTGCATCCATGTATACCAATTTTACACCAGCAGCTTTATAAGCATCTTCAAACTTTTTATCTAAGTTTTCTACTTGAGCTGTCATGTATTTCTCAGCAACTTTACCAGCTTTCATTAAAGCTTTTTGTTGCTTAGAACTTAAAGCATCATAAGACTTTTTAGACATTAAGATTGGTTCGTACATAAACCATAGACCAAATTTTCCTGGAGGAGTTGCACATGAAACTTGTTCATAAATTTTGTAACTTACAAAACTTCCTGAACTAGTGTTAGCACCTGTTAATACACCAGTTTGTAGACCTGTGTAAATTTCAGATGATGGCATACTTTGTATACCAGCTCCTGCTGCTTCTAACATTTGGTTAAATGCTTTACCTGCAGCTCTCATAACTTGACCTTTTGCATCGCTAGGATTTTTGATACATTTTGTTTTTGAAGCAAAACCACCTCCCAACCAAGCATCAGATAAAACTACAACACCAGCATCATTAATGATTTTTTTAATCTCAGTCATCATTGGACCTTTATTAAATCTCAATGCATGATCATGATTTTTAACTGTTCCTGGCATTAAAGTTGCATCAAATTCTGGATGGAATTTAGACGCATATGCTAATGGGAAAGCAGAAATATCCAACTGACCTGTTGTCATTGGTTTCCACTGTTCTTTTGGTTTGTATAACGATTTAGCTGGATAAATTCTTATGTCTATTCCAACGTTTGCTTTTTTGACCTCATCAGCAATGATTTGAACCATTTCATGACGTGGATCAAAAGATCCATCAGCTCTCGGTGTTCCTGGCCATTGGTGACTTGCTTTTAAAGTTACAGCAAAAGCAGAACCAATAGTTGTGAAAACAAAAACTAATGAAGTTAAGTATAAAGATATTTTTTTTAACATTATTTTTCCTTCTATTGTTATTTTTAATAATTTAATTAAAATGAACTTATTAATGAGAGTCAAGTCAACAAAAGCTCTTTAAATACAAACAAATAATTATGGATGGACCTTTAAAAAACCTTTTAGTTGTTGATTTAACAAGAGTATTGGTTGGGCCTTATTGCACAATGATATTATCAGATTTAGGTGCGAGAGTGATAAAAGTTGAGGCTCCAGAAATCGGCGACGATTCCAGAAATTTTGGACCATTTATAAAAGATTACTCTGCTTACTTCATGTCTTTAAATAGAGGAAAAGAAAGTATTGCTCTCAATTTAAAAAATTCAGAAGATAAAAAAATTTTTGAAAAAATTTTAGATAAAGCGGATATTTTAGTCGAAAATTTTAAACCAGGAACTTTGGAAAAATGGGGCTATGGCTGGAAGGATGTGTCAAAAAAATACCCGAAACTAATTTATGCTTCGGCGTCAGGATTTGGTCAAACAGGTCCACTTAAAGAATTACCGGCTTATGATATGGTAGTTCAGGGTATGGGAGGATTAATGAGTGTAACTGGTCAGCCAAATTCTGAACCTACAAGAGTTGGAACATCTATAGGAGATATAACTGCTGGACTTTTTACTACAATTGGAATTAATGCTGCTCTTTACGATAGACAAAAAACTGGAAAAGGAATGTACATAGATGTATCAATGCTTGATTGTCAAATAGCTATTCTAGAAAATGCTATCGCTCGATATCTTTCTAAAAATGAAATTCCAAAGCCAATGGGATCACGTCATCCGTCAATTGCTCCATTTGAAGCCTTCAAAACAAAAGACAGTTATATAATAATTGCAGCAGGTAACGATAAATTATTTGAAAAACTTTGTGATGTCTTAAAAATAAATGAAGTGAATCAAAATCCAAAATTTTCAAATAATTCATCCAGAGCTAAAAATATGGATGAACTTAAAAAAATTTTAGAGGATAGATTAGTTGCCAAAAAAACAGATGAGTGGGTTAAAGAAATGGAGAAGGATAAAATTCCATGTGGTCCAATCTTCAACATAAAAGATGCTGTTGAAAATCCTCAAATAGAATCAAGAAACATGATTGTAAAAGCTTTTCATAAAGTTGTGGGAGATTTTAAATTAGCTGGAAACCCAATTAAAATGTCATCATATAAGGATGAAAAGACTAGAGGGGATATTCCTGATTTGGATGAGCATCGACAAAAAATTTTGGAGGAATTTGATAATTAATTATTTTCTTCAGAAGAATCTGTATCTTGTTGACTCACCTGCTCTTCAGCTTCTGAAACTTCATGAAGCGAAACATCATCAGTGTCGCTTTCTGTTTCCTCTAATGCTTGAGAATCTACATCAGGACTAGCTGTTTGAGAAAGTTCGGCTAGATCATCTTTTGAAACTTGAATTTTTTCTGGAGCTTTTCTAGCTCTCTTTGATGGCAGTATAGGAGCACCACTTTTCGAAATTTCACCTTTGTATAAACTTTCAAAATCATCACCCACTTCTTCATCATCTTCTGTTCCATCATCAACTTGTTCTACATGTTTTCTCAATTTATAGATTGCACTCTCACTTAAATCTGAAACTTTAATATTTTCTTCAGCTATTTCTCTGAGTGAAATAACTGTATTTTTGTCATTATCTCTATCTAAAGTTGGCTCAATACCAGAGTTCAATTGAGTTGCTCTTTCTTTTGCAACTAAAACAAGCTCATAAGGACTTTCAACTTTATCAATACAATCTTCAACGGTAACTCTAGCCATGCGCAGTATCTACACAGTGACTAAAAAAAAATCAAGGAAATTTTTTATATATATTTTGGATTTAGCTTATTTCTTACAAAAAATAATAAGATTAAAGAGATTAAAATATAAACAAATGAGACCATAGCAATTTGCTCAATAGAAAAGCCTCTATCTATCAAAAAACCAAATAAAGCTGTTCCAAAAGCAGTTGAAAAAACCATTAAAGCTGTAGTTAGAGCTTTAATTGAGCCAATAAATTTTACACCATAAATCTCAGCCCATGTTGATGAACCTAAAACATTGGCTAAACCATTGGAAATACCTATTAATCCAAGAAAAATAAAAGATGTTATTGGACTATTAAAATAAAATAAAACTATAGTAGAAATCAACAAAGGTATATTCATAAAGATTAAAAGTTTTCTACTAGTAAATTTATCGATTAAAAATCCAGATCCTAACAAAGTGAGTACAGATAATATTGAATAAACCATGAATGATTGAGCAATTACAAAAGAACCCCATTCTTTAGCTTCAGTAATAAATGATTGATATACAAATACACCAGTTGCAATCCACGGCATTGCTAACATATTTAAACATACAATATAAAATCTGTAATCTTTTATAACCTCAATTCTTTTCCATTGTTTAATTTCCTTTATTTCAGAGTCAGTCGAGTCCACTTGTTCTCTCGTATCAAAATCCAATTTTTTAATTAAAAGAAATGATATCAAAGGTAAAAAAATCAAAACTAAAATCGAAATAGATATCCAAATATTCTGCCAAGCTGTAATTGATAGTAAATAAACCATTAATACAGGTAAAATAAATTCAGCTGTTGAAAGACCAAACCAACCTACACTTAAGGCTTTCCCTCTTGATTTTGTAAAATACCTTGTAATTGTTGTAGTTGCCGTATGAGACATTAATCCTTGTCCAGAAAATCTCATCAAAAAAACAGCTATAAATAAAAAAATTATTGAAGATATTTTTGAAAAAAAGAAACATGAAAATGCTAAGAGTAAAGTAACATAAAATGCAAATTGAAAAATATTGATATCATCAATTTTTTTTCCAACCCAAATTAAAAGAAAACTGCTTAATAAAGTAGCTGATGCATATATTGAGCCAAATTGTCCGTGAGTGATAGAAAGTGTTTCTCTAATACTGGAATTAAACAAACCTAAAAAAAAACTCTGTCCAAAACTAGAAAAAAATGTAAAAATGAAACCAAATATAATTACTTTTAAACTTAAACTATTAAACATAAAAAATTATGAGTTGTAATGTTGCTTTCATAGGTCTTGGTGTCATGGGATATCCAATGGCTGGTTATATATCAAAAGGTGGACACAATGTAACTGTTTTTAATCGAACAAAATCAAAAGCAGAAAAATGGATTAATGAATACAAAGGTAAAATGGCTGAAACTCCAGCTGAAGCAGCTAAAGATGCAGAATATATTTTTACCTGCGTTGGAAATGATAATGATTTAAGAGAAGTAACTTTTGGTGACAGCGGTGCTTTCAAAGCAATTAAAAAAGGAGCAGTTTATATTGATAACACTACTGCATCTGCAACTATTGCAAGAGAAATTTACGACTACGCAAAAAAAAATGGTTTTGGTGCACTTGATGCACCAGTATCTGGTGGTCAAGCTGGTGCAGAAAACGGTGCTCTAACCGTAATGATTGGTGGAGATCAAGCTGACTTTGACAAAGCTAAGGATAAAATTGATTGCTACAGTAAGAAAATGAAGCTACTGGGTGGTGCTGGAAATGGACAGCTTGCTAAAATGGTTAATCAAATCTGTATTGCTGGTTTGGTGCAAGGTTTATCTGAAGCAATTAATTTCGGAATGAAAGCTGGACTGAATATGGAAGATGTAATTGAAGTTATTTCAAAAGGTGCAGCTCAATCATGGCAAATGGAAAACAGATACAAGACAATGATAAATAATAAATTTGATTTTGGTTTTGCAGTTGATTGGATGAGAAAAGATTTAAAAATTGCAATGGATGAAGCAAAAAATAATGGCTCATTACTACCTGTAACTGAACTTGTTGATAAGTACTATGAAGAAGTTCAAGGTATGGGGGGTAATCGTTGGGATACATCAAGTTTAATTAAAAGATTTAGAAAGTAATGTATGCAACCAGCATACTATGAAAATTTCGAGGAAATAAAAAATAAGTTTTGGTCAATGCTGGATGATGCTGTGACAAATAGAGGTTCTCCTTTTAGAATTCCTGTTTTTATTTGTGCTTATCAAGATGAGATTGATGGTAGAATTGTTGTTCTTAGAAAATCAGATAGATCAAATAATCTATTGCAATTCCATACTGATTTAAGATCACCAAAAGTAGATATTCTTATGAAAAATAATAGCGCTTCTCTTGTTTTCTACGATAAAGAGGAAAAGATACAACTAAGAGTAAAAGTTGAATGTGAAGTAAACAATCAAAACTCTGTAACTGAGGAATCTTGGAAAAAAACTCAACATATAAGTAGAAGATGTTACCTAACTGATAGTCCTCCAGGAACTGTATCAGAAAGTCCGACATCTGGTATGATATCTAAATTAGAAGATTTTGATTATACAATGGAGCAAAGTGAGAAAGGTTACAAAAACTTTGCAGTTATAAAATGTAAAATAAAATCTATTGAATGGTTATATCTTGCAGCCAAAGGACATCGTAGGGCTAAGTTTAATATTGAAAAAAATTTGAATACTTGGATGGTTCCTTAAATGAAATTTTTCAAAATTATTTTAAAAATATTAATAATTTTTTTTACATACCATTTAAGTTTGTATGCAGAAAATAAGGATGAATTATCTGTAGGAATAGGTATTGGAACTGGAATAATGGAAAATGTTAAAGGCATGCACACTGCAGTAGATGGTAACCCAGGTACAAATGTAAAAGGTTTAGTTTTAGATGATGATAGTTTGAACACAATCTACTCAATAAATATTGATTATAACAAATATTTAAATGACAATTTGTATTTAAACTCAGGGATTGCTTTTGCTCGTCACTACACCACGGAGACCAATATAACTTTTGATGGTGGTTCAAATTCAAGTTTTCCCAATATACATTTTAGAGGTTTGGCTTTAGACTTTGGTCCAAGTTATAGATTTGATAAAACTTCCAACATTACAAGTTACATTGGTTTAAACGCATCTAGTTTTTTAGGTTTTCAATCTGATACCAATTATGGGACAGATGGTGAGGGAGTGTACGGGCATGGAGGTCCAGAAACATTTGTAAAATGTTTTGGAATAACTCCTAATTTAGGTTTTTATATTAATTCAGGATTATTTAGAGGATATGGTTTTTCAGTTGAAAATTTAATTTTAGGTTGCGATAACGACCACATGAGAAGTATGACTGAGGGATATAAGGCCGACTTTAATATCATTCAATACAGATTTGATTATAGAATAACTTTTTAGAATATGGATTTTAAGTATTAAAAAATTGATTTAGAATATTTTTTCCAATTATCCTGGTAATGTTTGGTATTTTCCCTAACTGCTTTTTTTTCTTCTTCAGTCACCTCTCTCACAACTTTACCTGGCGAACCAACAACTAATGAATTATCGGGAATTACTTTGTTTTCTGTTATTAAAGCTTTTGCACCTATAATACAATTTTTACCAATCTTGGCATTGTTTAGGATAACTGCACCTATTCCAATTAAACTATTGTCACCTATTGTACAACCATGAAGCATAACTAAATGACCAACGGTTACATCTTTTCCAACTTTCAAAGGGCAGCCTGGGTCAGTATGCAAAACACATCCATCTTGAACGTTTGATCCCTCACCTATGTGAATATTTTCAATATCGCCTCTTAAAGTTGCATTAAACCAAACGCTGGTATTTTTTTCTAAAGTAACGTCGCCAATTACTACTGCATTAGGAGCTACCCAATTTTCGCCAGAGTTTTTTGGTTTTTTATCTTTTAAATCGTAAAACATAATTTATATATTATTACATTATGCCAATACAAACTCCAATATGTGATTTCGGCCAAAAGGCTCATGACTTTCGGTTAAAATCTACAGAAAATAAAATTATTTCTTTAAATGACATTAAAGGTGAAAACGGAACTTTAATAATGTTTATTTGTAACCACTGCCCATACGTGAAAGCAGTGACCAAAGATATCGTTGATGATTGTAACAAATTAAAAGAGTTAGGTGTTAACTCAGTAGCTATATGTGCAAATGATGCAGAAAACTATCCAGAAGATTCATTTGAAAATATGATCGAATTTGCCAAAAAAAATCAATTTAGTTTTCCTTATTTAAATGATGAGTCTCAAGATATCGCTAAAACTTATGATGCAGTATGCACGCCTGACTTTTTTGGCTATAATAAAAACTTGGAGCTTCAATATAGAGGCAGACTAAGAGAATTAAAAAACTTAATTCCTGTAAGAGATGGGGATAGTGACTTATTAAAAGCTATGAGACAAATAGCCGAAACTGGCAAAGGACCAGAGAGTCAGGTCCCAAGTGCTGGCTGTGGTATTAAGTGGAAAACTAATTAATGTATTTAATTGCTACAAGATCTTTTCCACCAGAAATTGGTGGGATGCAAAGTTTAATGTGGGGTCTTGCACGAGAGATGTCAAAAAACTTTATGATTAAAGTCTTTGCTGATTATCATGAAAATCACAAAGAATTTGATGAAGAAGTAAATTTTTCTATTGAAAGAGTTGGTGGTCTTAAATTTTTGAGAAAAATTAGAAAAGCCCAATTAGTTAATGAGTTTCTCAAAGATAATAAAGTTCAAGGAATTATAGCTGACCATTGGAAAAGTTTAGAATTAATTAAATCTAATAATAAGAAATATTGTCTGATACACGGTAAAGAAATTAATCATCCAAAAGATAGTTACCAAAATAAAAGGATTGTGAAAGTATTTGATAATGTCGAAAAAATTATTGCTAACTCTGAATATACTAAAAACCTAGCTATTAATATTGGCTTAAATCCTGAAAAAATCGTTGTTATAAATCCTGGAGTAAATCCTCCTAAAGACCTAAATAAGAAATCTTTAGATAAAGTTGAAAGTTTACTCAAAATAAAAACGCCACGCTTAATTACTGTCTCAAGATTTGATAAAAGGAAAAATCATGAAAAAATATTAATGGCTTTAAGAAACTTAAAACAAATTTATCCAGATATAGTCTATATTTGTATAGGTTATGGGGATGAGGAAAAAAACATTAAAGAATTGGTAAAAGAGCTAGATTTAAGTTCACAAGTAATGTTTTTCAAAGAAATTAGTGATGATTTAAAAAATGCTTTAATAGCAAAGTCAGATATCTTTGTAATGCCGTCAATTATTCACGAAAAGTCTGTTGAAGGATTCGGAATAGCATACGTAGAAGCTGCTCAGTATGGTGTTGCTTCTCTTGGTGGTAAAGATGGAGGTGCCTCAGATGCTATCAAGCATGACACAACAGGATTAATTTGTGATGGAAATGAGCTAGAAGATATTTATTCTTCTTTAAATTCCATGTTAGAGAATAAAAAATATTCAGAGTTAGGTAAAAATGCAAAAGAATATTCTTCTAAATTTAATTGGTCTAATACTATAGAAGAATATAAAAAAATCTTACAATAAGTTTAATAACCTTTCAAAAACTTTACCAGCACTTAAATTATTTAAATCAGTTACCTGTATTGCTTTAAAATTTTCTCTTTCGATACTAACTTTATGTGCAGTTGTATGTTTTCCAAATAGAGTTAAACCTTTTGCTGCAACATGAGCAGCTATATGAGCAGGACCAGTATCATTAGCAACAATAAAGGAGCTCTCTTTGATAAGAGATGTTAACTGAGATAAATTCAAGGCTTTATCATTATCAAGAACACTTATTGCATCAAATTTTCTAGCATCATCTATTTCATTAGGTCCAGGTGCTGTTATAACTTTATATTCTGAGCCAAACTTATCTTTAATCAATCCAATCAGTTTATCGTAATAAGGCCATTTTTTAACTGATAGATGTGGTGAACAAAAAGGAAATAATAAAATATATTTTTGTAAGTCATATTTATTTTTTATTTCGTTAATTTCAGAACAAGCCCAACTAAAATTAGGTTTAAGTGTATTGATTGTATTCAGCCCAGTCTCTTTAAGTTGATAGTCAAATCTATTTAATACTGAGTCTTTATCAAATTTTTCTTTATTTATTTCTGCTGGTAAAGTTGTTTTAGTGCTAGACCAAGTATCTTTATTAGCTTTTGGAAAAAGTATACTCTTATAAAAAGAAGTTCTTGATGAATTTTGAAGATCAAACACCCTTGAAAAATTATACTTCTTAAGCTCTCTCATTAGAAAATATAGATAAATTAAATTATATTTTGGTAATCTTTTGTCTAAGATCACCTCATTTACAAAAGGATTTTTCTTAAATAATTCAAAATAGGGTTTTGTTGTCAGCATATATATTTGGTCATTTTTATGATTTTCAGATATGTCTTGAATTGCACCACTTGCTTGAGCTATATCTCCTAATGACCCGTGTTTAATAATTAAAATATTAGACATATTTATAACAAGATAGCACAGTATTAAATTTTATGAATAAAATTATAGTCGAAGTTTCAATTGGGGAACTTTTAGACAAAGTTTCAATTTTAGAGATTAAGCAAGAAAAAATTAAAGACACTGAAAAGCTAAAATTTATAAACAACGAACATTCTGTTTTAAAAGATCAATTAGAAAAAAATGTAAAGTCTGATGAAAAACTTGAGAAACTTTATCAATCACTAAAAGAAATAAATTCTAAACTTTGGTTAATTGAAGATGAAAAAAGATTATGTGAAAAAGAAAAGGATTTTGGAGAAAAATTTATTAAACTTTCCAGAGATGTTCACTTCTTAAATGATGATCGTGCAAAAATTAAATTAGAAATTAATAATCATACTGGCTCAAAAATTAAAGAAATTAAAGAATATACAAAATATTAGTAGCTATATTTTTTTTCCAAAAACTTTATTACGTTGTGAATTATAAAAGTCATAAATAAATAAATTCCACCTGCAACTATAAACACTTCAATTGGTTTAAAAGTTGTTGATATTATATATTTTGCTACACCCGTTAAATCCATTAATGTAACTGTGCTTGCTAACGAGGTACCTTTAAGCATTAGTATTATTTCGTTCCCATATGCTGGAAGAGATTGCCTAATGGCTATAGGAATTTGAACTTTATAGAATATAATTTTATTAGATATGCCTAAACTTTTTCCAGCTTCAATTATGCCTGGTTTAATTGTTTGAAAAGCAGATCTTAAAATCTCAGAAGTATAAGCACCAGTATTTAATGCAAAAGCAATAATTGCACACCAGTAAGGTTCTTTAAGTATTACCCACAAAAAAGAGGATCTTAAAGACTCTATCTGACCTAAGCCGAAATATATAATAAATATTTGAACCAATAATGGAGTCCCCCTAAACACATATGAATATCCATAAGCAAATTTATTGATGAAAATATTTTTATTTAATCTTAAAATTGCAAATAATAATCCAATAAATAATCCTACAATTAAAGAAACTGATAAAAGTTTCAAAGTTACCACTGCAGCATTTAATAACTTTGGAAAGCTATTGATCATTAATTCAAAATCCATCAATACCCCCTGCTATATTTGACTTCTAATTTATTAATCAACTTCATGCTTATGAAGGTAAGCAATAAATATAAAACGGCAGCAAATGAATAAAAGAATAATGGATCTCTTGTAAATCCAGCAGCAATGTAAGATTGTCTCATTATTTCAACCAAACCTGTTACAGAAATTAGAGATGTATCTTTTAGTGTAATTTGCCAAACATTACTTAAATTTGGTATGGCTAGTCTTAACATTTGTGGAAGAACAATTTTATAAAACTGTTTAAATTTACTAAATCCTAAAACCTTTGCAGCTTCAAATTGACCTTTATCAATCGATTGAATTGCTCCTCTAAAAACTTCAGTCGAATAAGCACCAGATATAATACCAATAGCAAATGAGCCTGTAACAAATGCATTAATCTCAATGTATTCGTTGTACCCAAAAATTGAAGCAACAAACATAATCGCTCCACTCCCGCCAAAAAAGAAAAGATAAATAACTAATAATTCAGGGACACCTCTGATAACTGTTGTATAAATATTAGCAATTAAATTTAGAAATTTAAATTTAGATAATTTTAATGGAGTAAAAATTGCAGCGAAACTAAAACCGATTAACATTGCTGTTATTGAAACAGCTATGGTCATTAGGGTTGCACGAAATAACTCATCACCCCAACCAGTATCTCCAAAAGCTAGAAGTTCCATATAGATTGGCGACTATACATGATAGTCGCCAAACCTAAAATTTAATTACATAGAAGCGTCAAAACCGAACCATTTAGTAGCTATTCTACTAATATCTCCGTTCTTTCTTGCTTTATTGATTGCAGCATTAAACTTTTTTAAAAGTTCAGTATCATCTTTTCTAATACCTACCCCAACACCATTTCCAAAAGCACCGCCTGAAAAAGTTGGTCCAGTTAGAACAACTGGCTTACCAGATTTTTCTGCATAATCACTAAATGCTACTGCTGCAGCTAATGCAGCATCACATCTTCCAGATGCTAAGTCTAAGTTAACTTCATCTTGTGTCTTATAAGTTCTAACATTTACTTTTCCTACATCACCAGAGTCTAAAAAGTTTTGGTGAATTGTAGCAGTTTGTACACAAACAGTTTTACCTGCTAATGCGGCAGTAAGTGTTTTAAGATCTTTTTTAGCTGCAGCATTTGGTTTGGTAAGATTTATCCCGGCAGATGTATCTAGACCTTCCAGGCTAGATCCTTTCATAACTGCTAAAGATGCAACTTCATCTGCATATCCTTGAGAAAAGCTAATAGCTTTTTGTCTTTCTGCAGTAATCGACATACCTGCCATTATTGCATCAAACTTTCTCATGATTAAAGCTGGTATCATTCCGTCCCAATCCTGCTCAACTATTACACATTGCTGTCCAATGTATCTACATAGCGTGTAAGCTAATTCAACTTCGAAACCTATTAACTTACCTGCTTCATTTTTTGAGTTCCATGGAGGATAAGCACCCTCTGTTCCAATTCTTATTTTATCAGCGTTAACATTTCCTATTACTAATAGAGAAAGTAAAACTGAAAAAATAATCTTTTTAAATATATTCATTAATATCTCCTTTAATAAAAAAAATATTATTTCACAGATTATGGATATTAAAAAGAAAAAATTAATGATTTATAGATGAAGAAAAATTCCAAGAACAATCAAAACTAGGTATATAAACTCTAGATAAATTAGTATTTCCAAAATGATGATTGAATACATTCAGCCAATTTTCAACTTGAAGAGGTTTTTTATCCTGACTTCCAACTTGTGCAGTAATAACACCTTTAGGTTTTAGTATTCTGACTAAAGAATCCATATTTTTGGCAGCGAGATCTATACAAAACTGGTCATCATTTAAATCAACAAAAATATGATCATATGTATCTTCATTCACTATCTTTATACTTTCAAAAGCATCTCCCCACACACATTTTACAGAATTTTTTTCTGTAGCTTTTTTTCCAATATCACCAAGATGTTTATTGCAAACTTCAACAACTTCAGGATCTAATTCATACCAATCTATAAAGTTAAACTTTTTTGAAATACACTCTCTTGCAACACCACCATCACCACCGCCAATTATTGCTGCTCTTTCATTTTTTTTATTTAACTTAAGCCCAGCTCCAACAAAAGTTGAGCTGTATAAATGTTCATCTGATGCCGCTACTTGTATTTCTCCATCAATAAACAAAGATTTCCCGAATTGCTCTAATTCTAAAATTTCTATATGTTGACCCACTTTTGATTTAAAATCTTCTAAAACTTCATTCACAACATATGATTTTTGTAAACCAGGTGAGCTATAGATATCATGATACAAAGATCGGGTATCTCTATTAAATTCTTTTTTTACAATTCTTTTGTGTTCAAACTCTTTTTTAATAATATTAATTGCCACTGATGGGCTTATTTTTCCACAAGTAAAAAAATCAAAACTAATTATTCCATTTTCTGGAAAGGTATGAAAACTAATATGACTTTCAGCCAATAAAGCTAAAATGGTAAAACCCTGAGGTTCAAATTTATATTTTGAAATATTCAAAATAGTTACGTTAGCTGCTTTAGCTATTTCATGTATAACTTTCTCATAAACTGAAGGATCGTACTCTTTTGTAGTACCTATAATATCTAAAGTAATATGCTCCCCAACTTTAATCATCTTACCCTTTTTTATAGTTTTTAGCCTTATCTAAAACTTTTTTCATTTCTTCAAATGAAAGTATCTTAGGTTGTCCTAGTTTTAAAGCAATAGTGTATTGATGACAAATATTTTCTATCTCTTGTGCAAGTTCAAATGCATCCTCTAAATTTTTTCCAAAAGCAACCTGGCCGTGATTGGACATTAAACAAGCGCTTCTTTTCTCTAGAGCTTTAATTACATTCTTGGATAAATCTTCTGTTCCAAAAGTAGCATATTCTGCACATTTAATGTCATCTCCGCCAGCAAGAGCGATCATATAATGAAATGGTGGAATAGGTTTTCCATGTGAGGATACAGCTGTTGCGTGTGGAGAATGAGCATGAACAATTGCTTTAGCATCTTTTTTATTTGTATAAATATCTCTATGAAATCTCCATTCTGATGATGGTTTGTTAGTTAAATTGTTTTTTTCTTCTCCTTCATTTAAACCCATAAAAACAATATCTTCAGGTTTAAGTGTTTCATATTTTTTTCCTGATGGAGTAATTAAGTATCCCTCTATGTCATCCTCTATTCCTCTCAATGATATATTGCCTGATCTAAGAGGTGAAAGATTTGTAGAATTTAATTTTAACGAATATTCTATAATCTGATTTCTTTGCTCTAAATTCTTCATTTAAATAATTCTTTAAGTCCTTTTTCTGACGCTTCACATACTCCTTTTTCTGTAATTAATCCTGTAACATATTTTGCTGGAGTTACATCAAAAGCTAAATTCATGGCTTTACTTTTTGTTGGATAAATTTGTATTTTTTTTATGTCTCCTTTTTCATCTAAACCCTCAATATGAGATAATTCATCTGAATTTCTCTCTTCTATTGGAATATCTTTATGATCTTTTATATTCCAGTCAATTGTTGAACTTGGTAGTGCAACATAAAAAGGAATCTTGTTATCATGAGCTGCTAGTGCTTTAAGATAAGTTCCAACTTTATTACAAACATCTCCATTGGCTAGAGTTCTATCTGTTCCAACAATACACATGTCAACTTCACCTCTTTGCATTAATATGCCACCTGTATTATCTGCAATGATTGTGTTTTTAATTCCTTCCTCATTCAATTCATAGGATGTAAGATTTGCTCCTTGATTTCTTGGTCTAGTTTCATCTGCCCACACATGAATAGGAATTCCTTTTTTATGTGCATGATAAATTGGAGAGGTTGCGGTTCCCCAATTTATTGTTGCAAGCCAACCTGCATTACAATGAGTTAATATATTAACTGTATCTTTTTTTTTATTATAGATTTCCTCAATAATCTTTAGTCCATTTAATCCTATATTTTCACAAAATTTTACATCCTCTTCACATATATCTTTTGCTTCATTCAAGGCTATTTTTAAGATTTTATCGCTATTAACTCCTGATAATTTATTCATCATTCTATCAACAGCCCACTTTAAATTTATTGCTGTTGGTCTTGAACTAATTAAATTTTCTGCAGATTTCTTTAAAAATGATTGGTCATTATTTTCAATTATAGCTAAAACCATTCCATAAGCTGCTGTAGCTCCTATAAGGGGTGCACCTCTTACTTCCATCACCTTAATCGCATTTATTGAATCCTTAACTGTTTTAAGGTTTTTAATAATAAATTGGTGTGGAAGTTTTGTTTGATCAATAATTTTTACAACATTATCTTCAAACCAAATAGTACGATATTCTTTTCCTTCTATTCTCATTGATTTAAAACTCTACCAGCAACAGTTTTAAGTTTTTCTATTGTTTTTTTTGTTCTTTTTTCAGGTGCTGTAATAATTGCAACATCTAAGCAATTATTGGTTGGATCGTTAGGATCAATGTGATCTTCAAAATTTTCTATCAAGTTTTTAATCATGTTTTTTGCTTTTGCTGCATTGCCTAACAAAACTTTTATTACTTGTTGAACATCAACATTCTCATGATCTGGATGCCAACAATCATAGTCTGTGACCATTGACACCGAGGCATATCTGATCTCAGCCTCTCTAGCTAATTTCGCTTCAGGCATATTTGTCATACCAATTACATCAGCTTTCCATGATCTATATAAGTTTGATTCTGCCAAAGTAGAAAATTGAGGGCCTTCCATAACAACGTATGTTCCATTTCTTTGATATTGAATTTTCTCTTTTTTTATCGCCTCTTCACATGCGTTCATCAAACCATTAGATGTTGGATGAGCCATAGAAACATGTGCAACTATTTCATTATCAAAAAATGTTTTTTCCCTAGAGAAAGTTCTATCTATGAATTGATCTATTATTACAAACTTTCCGGGAGGTAAATCCTCTTTTAATGATCCGACAGCTGAAACAGATACGATGTCTGTAACCCCTAATTGTTTCAGTGCATCAATATTGGCTCTAAAGTTAATATTTGAGGGTGAAATGAAATGACCTCTTCCATGTCTTGGTAAAAAATAAACTTCCTTATTTTTATATATTGTTTTTAAAATTTGATCAGATGGCTTACCCCAGGGAGTATTTAAATCTATTAATTTCCTGTCAGTAAATTCCTCTACATCATATAGACCGCTTCCACCAATTATTGCTAATTTATTTCTTGTCATGTTTAAAATATAAATTATTTATACTTCAATAATTACTTATTATGAATTTAAAAGATTTTATAAGATCTATTCAAGACTATCCAAAAAAGGGAATTCTTTTTAGAGATATTACTACACTAATTAAAGACAAAGATGCATTTGCTGAAGCAATTAGTCAAATAGTTGAAAGGTCTAAAAAATATGATTTTGATAAGATCGCTGCAATTGAGTCTCGAGGATTTGTTTTTGCTTCAGCAGTCTCATTTGTTTTGAAAAAACCTTTTATTATGCTTAGGAAAAAAAATAAACTTCCTGCAGAAGTTCACTCAGTTGATTTCGAGTTAGAATATGGAACAGCTACAATTGAAGTTCATAAGGACTCTTTTGAGAAAAATGATAATGTTTTAATCATTGATGATTTAGTTGCCACTGGGGGAACAGCTGAAGCTGCTGCTAAGTTAATTAAAATGTCAGATGCTAATGTTGCAGCATTTATTTTTGTTATAAATTTATTTGATTTGGATGGATGCAAAAAGCTTGAAGATAAAGGTTTTAAAGTAGAAAATTTAATAGAATTTCCTGGACATTAATTTTTGAAGGTCTTTACAAAATTTTGAAATATTTTTTCATTACCTAAAGAATTAAAATGTACATCACCTTCAATATAATACTTAGAAATAATTTTTTCTTTTTCAGTAAAAGTAATTTCATTAAAGAAATCAGTAAAATTGTTAAAGAAAAACTCACATTTGTTTAAACAAAAATTATTCATTAATTTAACAATCTTCGATTGACTATTATCGTACAAAATTTGAGCTGGCCAAGGATAAATTCCAACTGACATTTTAATATCATTTTTCTGTAAAAGTTCATATGTCATTTCCATAAATTCTAATGATTTACTAATTTCTTTATCTCCAAAAAACTTATTATTAAAAGTCCACGAACTTTTTTCATGACAGAAATCCAAATAAGTACATTTATTTATTACTTCTGTTTTTTTAAATAGATCATTCTTCAATACTTTTGACGAATATGCCAAAAATGGAAAAGTTGATTTCAGGGTTCTTTGGATATTAGATAAAATTACTGATTTTTTTCTACTTATTTTGTTATTTATCAATCTGTATTTTCTATTGTCGTCATGTATATCGCTAATATCAAAATAAATGATTACTCTTTTGAATTTATAATCATTTTCTAATAAATATCTTAACTTAGTAAAATAGATTGATGGCGAATAAGATACTACACCTAAATTAGCAATCTTTAACTTGTCAAATTTATTTTCAATTCTTCCAACAAAAGTATCTTCGTAATCAACCCCAACACCTTCTGTAAAACTATCTCCTATGAATGCTATATCAAATTCTTTTGACTCAAAATCCATCTTATCACAAAAAGTTCTAAATGAATTTTTATTAGAACAAAAAAGATATGTTTCGCCGGGAGACCATTCTAGATTTCCTTTGAAACTTTTTTTTAGATCATGATCATAAACATTGTGAATAGTTGTATAATCGATTTTTTTGGGGGTAAATTTTAATAAATAAGCCCCAAATAATAAGTCAATCAACAAAACAAATACTAAGCATATACCAATTACAGAAAGAATTTTTTTCATTTAAATGGTAGCGGGAAGTGGGATCGAACCACTGACCTCAGGCTTATGAGTCCTGCGCTCTAACCAACTGAGCTACCCCGCCGTTAAATTATTTTTGATATATACTACTTTTATTTTTTCTTTCAAACACTAAAGAAATATTAAAAGCTATTGCTTATTGAAATATTTGCATTGTAATCAGGTGCAACACTTAAAAAATCATAATTTGTACTAATTTTTAAATCTAAGTCATTCACTTCTTTAGTAAATTCTAATCCAGCATTTTTAAAATCATTGATCTTGAATGCATATTTAATTTCATCAATTGGAACATATCCCAATGATAAATAAAATTCATTTGTATGACCTTTACCTCTTGAACCAAATCTTTCAAAATTTGCTACTGTCGACCAACCAGAAATTGAGGTTGTATCAATACCATAACCGATTCTGTAATTATGTTTTGATTTATTGCTAGATTTATATCTATATATTGTGCTTTGATCGTTAAAAAAATAAAATTCTGCATCAGAAGATGGACTTAGATCTCCAACATATTCAATTCTTCCATGATGATTGATTATTTTATCGTCTTTTTTATCTTTCGTGTCAAAAAGTATTCCTATTGTTGCAATCGCATTTTTGATATCTTGATCTTTATAAATCAATGCATCAGCGCTACTATTACCCAATGTTGTTTTTTCTCTAAACGCTTTTAGTTTTGTATATCCTAGGTCCACTTTAATTCCTGGATTAAAGTTAAATTTTTCATCAAGCAATCTTTTCCCAAAATTTAAAGAACCATATATTTGTTGTCCTTCTCTATCACCTTTTAAAGTGTTACCATTGATTACTCTTTTATGGTCAATATGTAACAAACTTACCCCAATAAGACTATCAGTGAAAAATTGATTATCTCTAAGTTTGGTATCATATAAAGCTAGACTATAAGAGTCTGTGTTTAGAGTTGTACCATTGCTTCCGATATCAACATTATCATTTCCATATTGAAAGACATAACCATACATTGAGTCTCTATCTTCTTTTTTGATTTTATCTGAGCCAATTGAAAAACCGTAACTACTAATATCCCGTGCAGATGCATTGTTAGTATCTTTCTTGCCGATTATAATTCTCCCTTCACTCCATTCAAACCAATCATCACTATTATAAGTTCTATCCTTTTCTTTTTTAAGAGTATTTAAAGCACTTACTAGTTTTGCAACTTTTTGATTTGTAAAATTAATTTCTGCATTTAAGTTCGAAAGATTATCTTTATTTTTATGTCTTCTTAGCCACTCATTTCTATGAAATATTGGAAGAGTATTATTATTTATGATACGTTTAGCTAACTCTACATTAGCTTCGATAATAGCTTTGACATCAGCATTAGCAGAAGGATCGGTACAAGTAATTGTTCCTGCACAATCAATTTCATATTCATGAATCTGATTTTCACCTGCAGCATCACCATCGTCACTGGTAACGAATAATTTTGTAAAGTTTGAAGCAAATATAAATCCCATCATGTTATCTGTTCTGCTCCCTAAATCGAATGTAGTAAAAGTAGAAGATAGAGTTGTGATATCGTAAGCTGTGCTTAAGGAGTATTTGTTCATTCTTGTGTTTCCATTACCGGCGAAAAATAATTGAGTTCCATCTGGATTGAATTGAATATTTCTCATACTATCATCAGCACTATTTAAGGAGTCTGAAGTTCCCCCTGGGGTAACTCCCGATCTAAGATCAAAAGGGTTTGCTAAATCATATTGTCTCAATTTATCATTTTTTATTCCACCAATAAACATTCGTGTTCCATCAGGTTTGAAAGCTAAAGTTCTTAATTGATTTTCGTCACTTATAGCTATCTCATATATTTTTTCGCAAACTAAACTGGTTGAGTCCCAAGGAGTGGTTAATTTAAATTGCCAAACACCAAAACTAAAAGAACCAATCCCTTCATTTGTAGTAATAAACATTCTTGTCCCTTCAGGGTTAAATTCAATTGAATGAGGGTAGTTCATTTGACCAACTCCCTCTGCCGCACATGTTAACGCAGTTCCTTTTGGTCTCCCTCCTGTAAAAGATATTGTAGCAGTGCTTATATCAAATGGCGTGGTTAGAGAGTATTCAATAATGTATGCAGATAAATCATCTTCACGATTAGTTATATACATTCTTGTTCCATCTGGCTTAAAGTTTATTCCTCTGATACCAGTGGTATCTGATGAAACATCTTTTGTTTGTACAAAAGTAAATTCAGCATACGAATTCTGACTAAAAATTAGAAAAAAAAATATAAGTAGCGCGTATCTAATCATTTATTTCAAATAGGTGTTAATTATCCACTAAAAGTATTTTTTTCAACTAATAATATAATTGATATTTCGAATATCAAAGTTATCTTTCACTTAATGAGAATAGAAGAAGAGCTTAAATTAGACTACTCAGATGTCTTATTCAGACCCAAAAGAAGCACATTGAAAAGTCGTAAGGATGTAAATCTATTAAGAACTTATCGATTTAAATACAGTAAAAATGAATGGTCAGGAATTCCAATAATAGCAGCAAATATGGATGGTGTTGGAGAACTTAGTATAGCTGAAAAGTTAAATGAGCATGGAATGATTACATGTCTAACTAAACAACACGATGTTAAAAAGATTAAACAAAATAAAAATATAAAAAAAATTTATCAAAACATAGCATTAAGTGTTGGCATAAAAAAAGAAGATTTTCGTAACTTGGATAAAGTATTAAAAGAATTTAGTTTTTTTAAATTCATATGTATAGATGTAGCCAATGGATATACAGAACATTTTACTAATTTCATAAAATCTGTAAGAGATAAATATCCAACAAAGACAATTATTGCGGGTAACGTTGTTACAGCAGATATGACACAAGAATTAGTCTTGAGTGGTGCTGATATTGTAAAAGTAGGTATTGGACCTGGAAGTGTTTGCACTACAAGAATACAAACAGGAGTTGGTTATCCTCAATTAAGTGCTGTAATTGAGTGTGCAGATGCAGCTCACGGTTTAGGTGCACATATTATTGCTGATGGTGGTTGTACTTGTCCAGGTGATGTTGCCAAAGGTTTTGGTGGAGGTGCTGATTTTGTTATGCTTGGTGGAATGTTAGCAGGACATGATGAAGGCGGTGGAAAAGTGATAAAAAAAAATGGTTCAAAATATATCGAATTTTATGGATCTAGTTCTGAAGTTGCAAATAAAAAACATTACGGCGGATTATCAAACTATAGAAGTAGTGAAGGTAGATCAGTTAAAGTTAAATATAGGGGAAAAATAAACGAAACAATCTTGAATATACTTGGTGGTGTTAGAAGTAGCTGCACCTATGTTGGTGCACCATCCTTAAAACAACTTAGTAAATGTACAACTTTTGTAAGAGTCAGTAATCAGTTTAATGAAACTTTTACGAAATAAATTCTAGAAAATTAGTAGTCCAAATAATACTAAACCAGTAGAAGCTGCCGCAGAAAAGTATAATTTCTTCATACTTTCATTCCTTTTCTCAGTCTTAACTCTGTTTAGTAAAACATTTATATTTGTACTCTTAGATTGATTTTTTGGATGATCTTTTACTAAATATTTTTCAATTAGCTTGTCTCTTACGTTAAAACCAGAATTTTTCATTAGTTTATTAAACCATGGAAAACCCGTATTTGCAAATTTCATTATAGTGAGAGGTTGATTCCTAAAATTCCTAATATAGTAAAAAGCACAATAAGAATGAGTAGATTTTTTTTAAATTCTTTGCTCTCTGTTTCTTGAAGTTTGGATTTTAGAATGTTGATATCGACTCTATTAGATGATGATCTTCTAGTTTTTAAAGGCTTTTCAGCTTCAGTAAAATCACTTGGGGTTTCGATTTCAGCACTCAAATCTGTAAAGCCTTTATTGGTCATAGTGATGGTAAATCATAAAGTTCAATTTTTCTCAATTGACAAAAAGTTCAATATGGGTCACAAATAGGTTGGCATGTGTTCAATTTGGGTCATTAATACAATCAGCTTTTAATTTATGGAAGTCAAACAAATAGATTTTTCAAAAATACTTTCGGAAGATCAAGTTTATAATTGTATTCTACAAAACTATGAAGCTCTTGGTACAGATTGGATAACACATCAGTGGAATTGGATTAATGCAATATACACTTCTTTTCAAGATCATTTAAAATTCTTAATAATAATTTCTTTAGTCGAAAAAACTTTAAATTTTTACCATCAAGTTAATATTACACAAACATACGATCAATTTTATGCAAAAGATAATTTACAAATAAATGAGTTTAGTATCTCAGAATTGTGTGAAAAACTTAATTTACCAAAAGAAACCTTAAGACGTAAAGTTTTAGAACTAGAAAAACTAGGCGTTATAAAGAGAAAAAAAAAACAAGTTATAATTGATGGGTCTGCTTATTTTTATGTTAAACCTATAAATCAAATACCACTGACTTCAAAATATCTCTTTAGAGTTGGGGAACTTTTAAATAAAGAAAAATTATTCTTTAAAAAAATTGACAAAAAAGATTTAGAAAAATTGATCAAAAAAAATTTTACATTATGTTGGAGATGGTATTACAGAATGCAAATTCCATGGATTGTTGGTTATCAAAAAATGTTTAACGACTTGACGACCGTTCATGTCATTGGAACAATTATGATGCATCAAGCATTAAATACAAAAACATTTCCAAGAGACTTTTCTATTAATAGGGATAACAGACATTTTGTGGATAATACATTTACTAATCCTCTTCAGTTAACCAAGCCAGGTTTAAGTGCTATGTCTATCTCAGAAATGACAAATATTCCAAGAGCAACGGTTATAAGAAAATGTAAATTTTTAATTAAAAAAGGAAATTTAAAAGTTAATGATAAAAAACAATATTTTCTTACAGGAAATAACAGGAATCAAATAATCGATTACCAACTAGAATTTTTTAAAGAAAAATCAAAATTTATAACAAGAATTTTAAATTTAATTGCAATTTCATAAATCTTAAATAAGCTGTATTTGTAATACTATTTTACAGAGGGGTCATGGAGATAGTTACAAAAATAGCACCTATCATACTCGCGTTAATAATGTTGGGTTTGGGTTTAGGTTTAAAAGTTGAAGATTTTACTAGGGTATTAAAAACTCCAAAAGATTTTTTTGTAGGTTTTTTTTCTCAATTAATTATTCTTCCATTAATTGCTTATTTATTAATTATTATTCTAAAAGTACCACCTGAATTAGCCATTGGAGTTATGATAATTGCTGCTGCGCCAGGTGGGGTTACATCTAATATATTAACAAAGTTTGTTAACGGAGATGTTGCTTTATCTATTACTCTAACGGCTATAATCAGTTTAATTTCTATTATTACTGTTCCTCTTATAATCTTTAAATCTGCTGATTTACTTGAAATTACAAATATTTCTCAAAATATTTCAATGACTGGTATAGCGCTAAAAATGTTTTTGGTTGTAACAGTTCCGGTTATATTGGGAATGATTATAAGAAAATTTGCTGAAAATTTTGTAAATTCAAAAATTCAAATTTTTGAAAAACTTAATATAGTATTGTTTGTTATTTTTTTTATTGCCGCATTTTACGAAGAAAGAGAGAGTTTTATAAATTTTCTAATGCAGGCAGGTTTAATTGCTTTAATTTTAAATATATCTATGATGATTGTGGCTTATTACCTTGGTAAAACTTTTGCCTCAGGAGTGAAACAACAAAAATGTATTGCTTTAGAATGTGGATTGCAAAATGGTACTTTAGCAATATTTGTATCTACACAAATATTTGGTGCAGATATAGTCTACATAACTCCAACAGCTGCATATGCTTTAATTATGTACATCACTGGTTTTATATTTGTTTTTCTTTTAAAAAATAAAGTTTAATTACCCTTAAAATTAGTCTGCTTTAATGGTTTATTAATCAATTTAATCTCATATTTTTTTTTCTCAACCTCGATGAACAATTTACTATCTTTCAGTTTTTCATAAGAAAAATTGTTATTAATATAACCAAAAGTAAGATTCTTCTTAAAGTTAAATGAATAATTTCCTGAGGTAGATCTTCCTATTATTTTATCTTCTAAATAAATAGGCTCATCATGAAGTAATAGTGGTTCTCCAGGTTTACTATCTTTTAAGGTAAACATAGCAAATCTTGTTTTAATCTTCTCTTTATCAATTTTTTCAAGAGCTGACTTACCGATAAAGTCTACATTTTTTTTATTACTGATTGTAAAAGAGAGACCTGCTTGGTATTGATTTTCCTCAGGCGAAATATCGTGTCCCCAATGAAGAAAGCCACTTTCCATTCGCATAATATCCATTGCGTGCATACCACAATTTGAAAGATTAAAATCTTTACCTTTTTCAATAAGTAGCTCATATATTTTTTTTGCGTCTTCAAGATCCACGTATAACTCGTAGCCTAATTCACCCACATAAGATAATCTTTGCGTCCAGATTTTAACTCCATCAATTGTAATAAACTTTGCAAATGCAAATCTAAATTTATCATTTTCAAAATTGTCTTTACTTAAAGTTTTTAGTAAATCTCTACTTTTTGGACCAAACAAACCAAATACACATAAATCATCTGTAATATCTTTTAATTCAATATTATTTGAAAGATGTTTGTTGATATGAAATTTGTCTCTTTCTCTTGTTGCTGCAGAACTTATTATTCTAAAATGATTTTTATCAATACATACAACTGTTAAATCTGCCTCTATTCCACCATCGGAATTTAACATATGTGTATAAATACATTTACCAGGTTCGTTTTTAATGTTTGCAGTACAAATTCTTTGTAATTCTCGATGTGCTTTATCTGATTTTATTTCAAACTTAGAAAAAGGAGTTAAGTCAAATAAGCCAACATTTTTTATTGTATTACTTGTTTCATACTCAGCCGAGGGATACCAACTTTGATAGTTATAACTATATTCATACTCTGCCTTTTCACCATCTAGTGCAAACCACATGGGTCTTTCATATCCACCAGAGACACCAAAACAGGCTCCAAAACTTTTCAAATTATCATGATGTGGAAGTTTTTTTATATCTCGAGAAGTTTTGTGTTGTTTGAACGGCCAATGCATTCCGTACAAATCACCCAATGACTCTGTAATTCTTTTTTTTATAAAACTTAATTCAGAATGAAATTTTTGAAATCTTTTTATATCATAACTAAAAATATCTTCATTAATATGACCAGTCATCAACCACTCTGCTGTAACCTTACCAACACCACCACCACTCCCTATTCCAATACTATTTAACCCACAACATACAAAAAAATTTTTAATTTCAGGTACCTCTCCTAATAATGTGTTGGTGTCAGGAGTAAAAGATTCTGGTCCAGAAAAAAATTTTCTAATTCCTGCAGTTTCCAGAATTGGAAATCTTTTAATTGCTGAAGCTAAATATGGTTCAAAATGCTCAAAATTTTCTTGAAACTCGCCAAAAGAAAAATCTTCTGGAACTTTATTAGTTTTATTCCAGGCAGGAATTGAATTACCCTCAAAAATTCCAACTAGTATTTTTCCTGCATCTTCTTTTATATAAGTTCGATTGTCAAAATCTCTAACAACTGGTAATGTTTTAGATAAATTTTTAATTGGTTCAGTAATAATGTAAAAATGTTCTGCTGGATATAAGGGAATACTAACACCAGCTTTTTCTCCTATTTGCCTTGACCACATACCTGAGGCTAAAACAATATATTCACATTCAATTTTTTGGCCTTTTGCTTTAACTCCAGAAATTTTTCCATCTTTAGTTAAAATTTCCTCAACAGGTGACTTTTCAAAAATTTGTGCTCCTTCCATTCTTGCTGATTTAGCCAACATATGGGTAACACCTGAAGGATCCGCAGCACCATCACCCGGCATTAAAATTCCTCCTATAACTTCATCTGTATTGATTATGGGATAATCTTTTTTGATTTGATCTTTATCTAAAATTCTTACATCAACATCGTAAAGTTGTGCGGTCGTTGCTTGTCTTTGAAGTTCTTGCCATCTGCCTTTATGTTGAGCGATTGAAAGTGCTCCGTTTAATCTTAACCCCGCAGAATGATCAACTTTTTTTTCAAGCTCTTTATATAAATCTAAAGTATATTTTCTAATTTTAGTGACTGCTGCAGTTGGACCCAACTGACTCACTAAACCTGCTGCATGCCAAGTTGTGCCTGACGTTAATTGATCTCTCTCTAAAAGGATTGTATCTTTCCAACCAAATTTAGCTAAATGATAAGCAACAGAGCAACCTACTACCCCACCTCCTATCACAACAACTTTTGTGCTACTTGGAATTTTTTTTTCCATCTAATTAGTTATTGATTGCTTCTCCTGGATTAACATATTCATGTCCAAAAACATCTGCAACCGCTTTATAAGTCACATGACCCTTATGAACATTTAATCCTGCTAGAAAGTTTTTATCTTCACCAAGAGCTTTTTGATAACCTTTGTTAGCCAATTTTACCAGATATGGAAGTGTTGCTTTGTTTAATGCAATGGTTGAGGTTCTTGGAACTCCACCTGGCATGTTCGCTACGCAATAATGAACGACATTATCAACTATAAAAGTTGGATCATTAAAAGTTGTTGGTTTACTAGTCTCTACACATCCACCTTGATCGATTGCAACATCAACAATTACAGAGCCTCTTTTCATTAATTTAAGCATATCTTTGGTAACTAATTTCGGTGCCTCTGCTCCAGGTATTAAAACACCACCTACTATTAAATCCGCCTCGGCAACTAACTTTTTTAAATCTATCTTATCACTTTGTTCTGGAATAATTTTATCTCCAAACATTTCAACTAATTGTTTTAATCTTACTTCTGATTTATCGACAACGTGAACTTTTGCCTTCATACCAGTTGCTATAGTTGTAGCATTTTCACCAACAACCCCTCCACCTAAAATTAAAACATTTGCAGGCTCACCACCAGGAGCTCCTCCTAATAAAACTCCCCTACCTTTTTGATTTTTTTCTAAACAATGTGCTCCTGCTTGAACTGACATACGTCCAGCTACAGCACTCATGGGTGCTAATAAAGGGAGCCGTCCATTATCATCAGTGATGGTTTCATAAGCAATATTAATACTTTTTGATTTTACTAAACCCTCGGTTAATTCTTTTGCAGCAGCCAAATGTAAATAAGTATAAACAATTTGATTTTCCCTAATCATTTCAACCTCAACTTTTTGAGGTTCTTTAACTTTAACAATTATCTCAGCATCATTAAAAATATCACTAGCTTTTTCTATAATTTTTGCGCCAGCATTTTTGTACTGATCATTATCGAAACCTGCTTCAAAGCCTCCATTATTTTCAACTAAAACTTCATGGCCTTCTGAGACTAAAGTTTTTACACTATCGGGTGTCAGGCCAATTCTATTTTCTTGAGGTTTAATTTCTTTAGGAACGCCAATTCTCATTAACGGAATTTAATTCTTTTTACTCTTTGCGTAATTAGTTATTCCTGTTCTTAATTTTTCTATAATTTCATCAATGTGTTTTTTTTCACATATAAACATTGGTGCTATAATTAAACAATCACCAGTAGCTTTGAAATTTACACCTGCATCGTAACAATGTTTGAAGGTAGCTAAACCTGCTTTGCCAGGTCTACCATCAGTTTTAATATCTATACCACCCATCATTCCATAACCTCTAATATTATCTACTACATCAATGTCTTTTAGAGAAAATAGACCTTCTTGAAAGTAAGGAGCAAGTTCTTTAGCTCTATTAAAAATATCTTCCTTTTCGAAAATATCTTGAACAGCTAAAGCCGCAGCTACTGAAACTGGGATTCCAGAATATGTATAACCATGAAATAATTCTATTGCACCTTTTGGAGAATTATCCATCACCGCATCGTAAATTTCTTCTTTGCAAGCAACCACACCAAAAGGAACTATTCCATTCGTTGTTGCCTTTGCCATTGTCATTATGTCAGGTGTTACACCAAACTCTTGAGCTCCAAAAGCTGAACCAGTTCTTCCCCAGCCCGTGATAACCTCATCAAAAATTAATAGTATTTTATGTTTGTCACAAAGTTCTCTTAGTCTTTGTAAGTATCCAACTGGTGGCACTAACGTTCCTGTTGAACCAGCAATAGGTTCAACGATACAAGCTGCGATGTTTTCAGAACCAAAATTAGTACAAATTCTCTCTAAGTCATTTGCAATATCAGCTCCCGTTTCTGGTTGACCTGAAATAAATTTATGTTCATCTAAATGTGTGTGTCTCATGTGAACAACACCTGGCATCAATACACTTGCATACGCTTTAACGTTATTGATCATACCACCTACTGAAGTTGCTCCAATATTCATACCATGATAAGCACGTTCTCTACCTACAAATCTAAATCTTTGTCCCTCACCTCTTGCTTTGTGATATGCAATACTAATCTTTATTGCGGTTTCTACTGCAGTAGATCCACATATCGTATAAAAAATTTTATTTAAGTTTCCTGGTGTGTGTTTTGAAATTCTTGTTGCTAATTCAAATGAACCACCAAATCCTTGTTGAAACGGCTGACAATAATCAAGAGTGTTTAATTGATTTGTTATTGCTTCGATAATTTCTTTTCTTCCATGTCCCAATGGATTACAGAATAATCCTGAGCTTGCATCAATTTGTGTTTTGCCATGATGATTTTTTAAATAAACACCTTTTGCCTCAACAATCAATTTTGGATTTTCTTTAAAATCCTTATTAGATGTAAATGGCATCCAATGTTCATTGAGTGAATTAGGCACTGACGTTCTTTTTTCTGAGCTCATAAATAAATTTAAAATGTTTAATAGTTAAATCCTTAGACTAATTAATAGAAATTAACCACCAAAATAATGTCACAACTTAAAGTTGTGTAACTATAATGATCATTTTTTTGTTTTACATATAGGTCAAATTAATCTTAAAATTGGAACATATAAATAAACAAAGAAGAGGCATAAATGAAAAAAATAATTAGTTTTATTCTTGGATGTTTTGTAGCTCTAAATCTTTCAATATCAGTTGCTAATTCAGCAGCTAATGAAGTTAGAGTCGCATACTTCTTAGAGTGGCCAAGTCCAAATCTAGAGGACATGATGAAGAAAAACTTCGCAAAAGCTCTAGGGGTTCCTGTAAAGTGGACTAACTTTACTAATGGTGGTGCTATGACTGACGCGATGTTAGCAGGAGATATAGATATTTCTTATTCTCAAGGTTTAGTTCCATTCATTAACGCAGTAAAATCTAAAGCACCTATCAAATTAGTTGATATTGCTATGGAATACGGAATGGGAGGAACAACTTGTGTTACATCTAATGCATCTGGAATTACAAAAGCGAATGCAACTGAATTAGAAGGTAAAAAAGTTGCTGTTCCACTTGGGACAATGGCGGAATATGTTTTTGATGAAAGCATGAAAGTTGTTGGAGCAGATAGAAAAAAAATGGATATCATTCAAATGGACCCTGAAGAAGGTGCTGCTGCTTTAGTAAGCGGTGATGTTGTAATGTCATGTTTATTTGGTGGTAATTCTATTAAAGCTGCTACTGCAGTTGGATCTAGATTACTAACAGTTCAAGAAGCTAGAGATGCAGGTATCCTAGGGATTGATATTACTTCTGTAACTACAAAGTTTATGAAGGAAAATCCAGGAATGTTGAGAACTTTCATCGAAGTAACTCATGAAGCCAATGCAAGATATAGAGCTGGAAAAAGCGATATGAATGCAATGTCAAAAGCTTCAGAAATGAAAATTCCTGACATGAAAGAAACTTTAAGTGGTTTCAAATTTCTAACTCCAGAGGAAACAAAAAGTTCTATGGAAAGTGGAAATCTTGATGCATTCCTAAAAGGAATGGGAACACCAAGAGGAAACGTAGATACGAGTTTCTTACCTTTGTAATTTTAAGGTAATTAAAATTTAAATAGGCGCCAATTTTTTATTAAATTGGTGCCTATTTTTTTACTATAAATTCTAATATAAAGTGAACAGATGAGTGATCTAGTTTCTCAAAATCTTAATATGATTTTTAAAACTCCGAAAGGAGAAACTGTTCACGCTTTAAAAGATTTAAATTTTACTCTTAAAAAAGGAGAGCTTTTAACAGTTCTTGGACCATCAGGTTGTGGAAAAACAACCTTATTAAATATTACCGCAGGATTTATTCGACCAACTTCCGGAAGTATTACTTTAAATAGTAAAGAGATTGATGGACCAGGTGTAGAGAGAGGTATGGTTTTTCAGCAAGGTGCATTGTTCGAATGGTTAACAGTTGCAGAAAATGTCAACTTTGGTTTAAGAATGAAAAAAAAAGATCCAATTGAAACTCAAAAAAAAGTTGATGAATGGTTAGAAATAGTTGGCTTAAAAGGTTTTGGTAATACTCCAACCTATCAACTTTCTGGTGGTATGCAGCAAAGAGTTGCTCTTGCAAGATGTTTGATTAATGATCCTGACCTAATTTTAATGGATGAACCTTTAGGAGCCCTTGATGCGTTAACAAGAGAAAAAATGCAGTCTCTAGTTTTAAAAATTTGGAAAGAGACAGGGAAAACAATTATTTTAATCACCCACTCAGTCGAAGAAGCTCTTTTACTTGGTGAAAGATTATATGTTATGGCACCTCGACCAGGGCGAATTCATAAAGAATACAATCTTCCATTTGCCTCAATGGGACTGAAAGAAGATCTAAGAGAGATTAAAAAGAACAAAGATTTTTCCGCGAAACGTGAAGAAATATTAGAGATGATTTGGAATATGGAAGAAGAAATTATGGGGAAAGATAATTAAATGTTAACTCAAATAGTCACCTTTTTAATTTTTTTTGCAGTCATTGGCTGTATTCTCTATGGAAGAAGATTAATCAAAACTGAAAAAGTTGATGCTGTTTTTGGAAATCCTGAAAGGGCAAGAGGTGGTACTCATTGGATTATAGTCGGAAGTAGCTTTCTATTATTGGTATGGCTTTACTATTCTTGGGATATTGCAAAAGGTTTTTACCCAAAATCAGCTAATGAACTTTGCCAAGTAGCAAAAGTTAACGATTCTTTATTAGGTTTAAAATATCAATTTCCAATAGAGCAACGAGAATTCAAAAGTACTGCTCAAATTAAGAAAGAAAATAAAAATCTTAAAGCAATTTTAAATGAAATCAAATTTTCTAAAGATCTTAACTCACAACAAAAAACAGAGCTCACTGAGTTTATCAACAAAACTATTCAGCTAATTCCTTTATTGACTAATGAGGATTTAATTGAAAATGAGACAAAATTCAAAATAGATGACATCACTGGAAAAATTAACTTGTTAACTGAAAATTTTAAAAAACCTGAATATCCTTTTGAAACAGAGCAAGAAGCCAATGAAAGACTTAGAGCAGTAAGTGAACAAGGAGATTGGGGAATTATAAAAGTTCAGTCTGGAACAGGATCAATAGAAAATACTATCGAGGTACCTTTAGTACCTGAAACTAAAAGAGGTTTAAAATTTGATGCTGCTGCAAAAGAATTACAAATTATTAGTGATGAATTCTTTAAGCTAAGAAATCATAATCCACAATTTAAAAATAAAATAAAAGAGCTCAAAGATGAGATCAAAGCTTATCGAAAAAATTTGGATGACACTCAAGAAGTAGCTTCAACTTATGCTAAAGATATTGTTAAAATTGCACGACGAATAGAATTTGCAAGTATATATCCACCCAATGCATTAAATGAAATGCAAAATGCAATTATCAATTTTGATGTTGCCCAAAAAGAAGCTCAAGGGGGATTGAGATTTATAGATATATTTTTATTCCCAGCAGGTACCATTGTTGCAAGTGGACCAAGCTGTTCTGAACAAGGATCTGGTAGATGGCTACCTAAACCGTCAGATACATTTGATAAGTTCATGCTTATGCTTAAACCTAGTGTAGGTTATAAAGAAATTCCTCTCCTATGGATAGAACTGGTTGATGTTAGTAAAATGATTGGTTTTATTTTACCTGATTGGATTGCAGACATTTTACCTGGTGAATACCCAGTTCACACTCAAGATGGAATTGTTAAACAAAATTTTAAAGGCCAAGTTTTAAAATTAGTAACAGGAGACTTTAAGTTATTTAAAGTACCAGTGCCTTATGGTCATATTTGGGATTCTTTTTTAAGAGTATTTTTAGGATTGGTGTTTGGAATATTGATTGGTGTACCACTTGGATTATTTATGGGATTAAATAGATTTGCCAAAGGTTTTTTTGATCCATTAATTGAACTTTATAGACCTGTTCCCCCTCTGGCTTGGGCTCCTTTAATCATTTCAGTTTTAGGAATTGATAATACTGGGAAAGTTTTCTTATTATTTATGGTGTCATTATCAATCATGATTATTTCTGCGAGAGCTGGTGCCTCTGGTACTCAGTTATCAAAAATACATGCAGCTCACTCACTTGGCGCATCAAAAAAACAAATCTTGAGGTATGTAATTTTTCCCAACTCTTTACCAGAAATACTTACTGGAATAAGAGTTGCAGTAGGAATGTGTTGGGGAACTCTGGTTGCTGCCGAATTTTTAGCTGGAACAACTGGAATCGGTTTCGTTGAAAACGTTGCTAAAAAATATTTTCAATATGAAGTTATTTGGATCACTATATTTATAATGGGAATGCTGGGTTTATTATTTGATGTCACTTTGAGAAAAATAATAGACAAAACAATTCCATGGCGTGGAAAAGGATAATTTGAAAACAGAAAATCTTAAAAAAGAAGTTATCAAAATTTTTAAAAATTATGGATTGAGTAATCCACATGCTGTAATTTCAGCAAATGCTTTGATTAATGCAGAGTTAGTTGGCGCTTATGGTCATGGTCTTTCTAGATTAAGAATGTATTGTGAGCGAATATCTGAAAAAGTTATTAATCCAAAACCAAAAATTAAAATAAAAAAAATATCTCAATCGATTGCTCACATTGATGCAGATAATAGTATTGGCTTTGTTGCAGCAGATCTTGCAATTAAAAAAGCAATCGAATGCGCCAAAAAAACAGGCATCGGTTTAGTTGCAGTAAAAAATAGTGGTCACTATGGATTATCTGGTTATTACGCTGAACAAGCAATCAGAAAAAATTTAATCACTATGATTTATACTAATGCTCCACCCGCAATTGCTCCTTATGGTGCAAAAAAAAGTTTATTTGGAACTAATCCTATATGTTTTGGTTCTCCAACTGGAGCAAAGGTACCTTTTATATTGGATACAGCTATTGCAAAAATTAATAGAGGAAAAATTAGATTTGCAGCTAGAAATAATCAAAAAATACCAAAAGGTGTTGCATTAGATCAATTTGGCAAACCAACTACAAATGCAAAAAAAGCTCTTTACGGGGTTCAATTGCCAATTGCAGGTTTTAGAGGATCAGGTTTAGCATGGATGGTAGATATTTTAAGTGGTGTTTTAACTGGTGGAAATCACGCAGGTAAAGTTAAGGATCCTTTTGATGATTTTTCGGGTCCACAAAATATTGGACATCTATTTATCACATTTAAAACAAACTTATTTGTCAAAAATTATACTTCAAGAATTAAGAATAATATCAAAACAATTAAAAGATTACCTAAGATTAAAGGAGTAAAAGAAATAATGTATCCTGGTCAAAATAAAGATAAAAGGTTTAGAATGAACTTAAAAAAAGAAATTAAATTGTCAAAAATTATTCAAAAAGATTTAGTAGATTTAAAAAATTAACATGCTTTCCAATAAAGAGATTATTTGTCCTGATAACTTGCTCAATGTTGCTCATAAAAAGAAAGGTGTTAAAGCAGGGATTGTTAATGCTGGAAAACCTTTGCCTATGCAGTCAGTACAAGATGCTGTTAAAGAAAATCTAATTGAGCCAATTTTCATTGGTGATAAAAAAGAAATTAATAAATGCGCCCAGGATCTGAAATGGGATATCTCAAATTATGAGATAATCCATGAGTCTGTTGAAAATAATACAGCAATGATTGCTGCAAAATTGGCAAGTGAACAAAAGATCAAAATTATTGTTAAAGGCCATATTCATACTGACGTTTTAATGAAAGAAGTCTTGAAAAGAGAATATAACTTGCTCGGAAAAACCAGATTGAGTCATATTTGGCATATGACTTTAGGAAAAGAAGATAAGCCTTTAATAATTACTGATGGAGCATTGAATGTTCTGCCTAATGTAAAAACAAAATTACATATTCTTAAAAATGTTATTAATTTTTCAAACAGAATTGGTATTGAAAAACCTAAAGTCGCAATATTATCTGCCACTGAAGAAGTTTTAGATAGTGTTCCAAGTTCTAAAGAAGCTGAAGAATTAACCAATTTAGCTAAAAAGGAAAATTTAAATGCCGATGTTTTTGGTCCGCTTGCATTTGATAATAGTATCTCAAAAAAGTCTGCCGCTATCAAAGGAATACAAAATAGTGTAGCTGGTATGGCTGATGTATTGCTAGTCCCAAGTGTTGAGACAGGAAATGGACTTGTAAAAATGCTAATATACTTTTGTGGAGCGTGCGCGGCAGGTGTAGTTGTTGGAGGTAAAGTTCCAGTAGTAATAACCAGTCGTTCTGACGATGCTCCCGCAAGATTAGCATCCATTGCTGCTGCCGTCGTTGCTTTAGATTAATTGTTTGATTGCAATAAAATTGAAATTGTCTTAAATAATCCAATTATAGTAAACAAATAATATGGCTATTACGTATCTAAAAAAATCTCCAAAAACATCATCAACAGATGACAATAAGACAACAGGAATAGTCCAAAATTTATTAAAAGATATTGAAACTACAAAAGAACAAGGTTGCGTTGATTTAACAAAAAAGTTTGACAAGTACGATGGGGAAATAATTGTTTCAAAAGAAAGAATTGAAGAAATTAAAAAAACTTTAGATCAAAAAACTATAGATGATATCCAATTTTCTTTTGATCGAGTAAGAAAATTTGCTGAAGCTCAACTTAAAAATTATGGACAAGACTTTGAGGTTGAATTGTCCGATGGTTTGTATGCAGGTCAAAAATTAGTCCCGGTTAATACTGCTGGTTGTTACATACCAGGTGGAAGATATGCTCATATCGCTTCTGCTGTTATGAGCGTTACTACAGCTAAAGTTGCCGGTGTTAAAAATATAATTGCATGTAGCCCTCCTAAAGAAAATGTTGGTGCTCATCCTGCTATTGTCTACACTGCTGATCTATGTGGAGCAGATGTAATATTGAACTTAGGCGGTGTTCCAGCGATTGCTGCGATGACTAATGGATTATTTAAAAACCCCCCAGCAGACATCATTGTTGGTCCGGGAAACCAGTTTGTAGCTGAAGCGAAAAGAATTTTATATGGCAAAGTGGGAATAGATTTATTTGCGGGTCCAACTGAAATTGGAATAATTGCTGATGCAAAAGCTGATCCAGAGATAGTTGCTGTAGACTTAGTAGGTCAGGCAGAACATGGCTATAATTCTCCATGTTGGTTATACACAACAAGTAAAGAGTTAGCTGAGAAAGTGTTAAAAAGAGTTCCAGAATTAATTTCAGAATTACCCGAAGTTCCTAGAAAAAGCGCAGAAGCAGCTTGGAGAGATTATGGTGAGGTAATTCTTTGCGATACTGATGAAGAAATTGTTAAGATTAGTGATGAATACGCTCCAGAACATTTAGAAGTTCAAACAGAAAATTTAAAGTGGTTTTATGAACGATTAACAAATTATGGATCGTTATTTATAGGTGAAGAAACTACAGTTGCCTATGGAGATAAATGTTCAGGTACAAATCATATTTTACCAACTAAAGGAGCTGGTAAATATACTGGTGGTTTATTTGTTGGTAAATTTATTAAAACTTTAAGTTTTCAAAGAATGACAAAAGAATCTACTGAATTAGTTGGTGCTGCTGCAGCAAGAATATCAAGATATGAGGGAATGGAAGCTCATGCCAGAACTGGTGATGTAAGATTAAAAAAATATGGATATTCTAATTAATAGTTTCCATTATAACAAAAATTGTAAGTAGACTCATAAAACTAATAATAAAAATATTTATTGTTTTCCACACTTTTAAACTTTGAGCATATTGCGATAAATATTTAGATAAATAACCAATAGTAAAAAAGAATAGCAAGGATGCTATTGAAGCTCCAGTTCCAAATAATATTTTTTGATTTAAAATAAAACTTTTAGAAAAATTCCCTAAAAAAAATACAGTATCAGAGTAAACATGTGGATTTAAATAAGTAAAACCAAGTGTTTTTATGAAAACATTTAATTTTGAGATTTTAGGAATTGTATCATTAAAACTTACTATTGAATTTAAGGATTTTAGTTTTGAATATATAAAATGAATTAAAAAAATAATTAACAAAATATTAAAGATTAACTCTACTGTTGCAGTAAAGTATTGTGTAAAATAATGGAAAAGAAATATTCCTAAAAATATTAAAATAAAATCAGATATAGAACAAATAAAACAAACTAAAAAGATATGTTGTTTTTTTAGACCTTGTTCTATGACAAAAACATTTTGAGCACCAATAGCTAATATAAGACTTAACCCTGTAAAAAAACCTAATAAGGCAAATTCCATAATATAGATATCTGAATGTTCTGAACTTACTTTAAATCTTTAGAAAATAAAAATGATTATCAAGTTGCAGGGATAAATAGTAAACACAACCCATTATTACAAAATCTTTTACCGGTTGAGCTTGGGCCATCGTCAAAAACGTGTCCATGATGGACTCCACACTTTGCACAATGATACTCGATCCTTTTCATACCAAATGAATAATCTACTTTTGTTTTAAAAGCCCCTGGTAAAGCTTCACTAAATGACGGCCAACCAGTACCGCTATCGAATTTAGCCTCTGAGGAAAATAATTTGTTTCCACAATTCGCACAATGATAAAAGCCTTTTCTTTTCTCTTGTAGAAGTTCGCTGGTAAATGGTCTTTCAGTGCCCTCATTAAACATAATTTCTTTTTGTTTACTGGTAAGGTTCTGATTTATTATTTTTTTTGTCTCTGAAAGTACCAACTTATATGGATACAGAATCAATGACACAAAAGATAAACCAATAATTTTTAATAAATTTCTTCTGTAAGTCATTTCACACCTTGGTGTAATTTGATTAAGATTATTCAGGATTTGCTGTTAATGTTTTTATTTCCAAAATATTTTCGTTTGGATCTTTAACAAAAAATGTTTCTTGCTCGTACTTTGTGCCTTTAAATCTAAGATAAGGCTCATCATAGTATTTTGCCCCTTTATCTTTTAATCTTTGTTTTAAAGCATCAAAATCTTTTCTTGATAAATGAACACCGAAGTGAGGAACTGAGACATTACCCATATCAACATCGTGTCTTTCATTGCTAAGTTTGTGATCACTAGCATGAAGGGTTAATTCATTTCCCCAAAAATCTACATCAGCCCATTCTTTTTCAGAATTACTTAAGCTACATCCAAGAGTTTCACTATAAAATTTTTTAGCAGTTTCTAAATCACCACATGGTATAGCTAAATGAAAACAATTAGTATTTTTGTACATAATAAATCCTTTAAATATCTTTTAAAATAACTATATAAACTAAATCTACTGACACGATAAATACAACATGAATGAATTTTTACAATCTATAATCGACCGTGACCCTGCGGCAAAATCTAAATTAAGTTTAATATTAACTTATCCAGGAGTAAAAGCGATATTTTTTCACAGAATTGCAAATTTTTTTGCAATTGCAAAGTTTGATTTAGTAGCAAGAATTATTTCACAATTATCAAGATTTTTCACAGGAATTGAAATTCATCCAAAGGCAAAAATTGGAAAAAATTTATTTATTGATCATGGTATGGGTGTAGTCATTGGCGAAACATCTGAAATAAGCGATAACGTAACAATCTATCATAATGTTACTCTTGGAGGGACATCTCCAAGCATTAATACAAATGAACAAAGAAATTCAAAAAGGCATCCTACCTTAGAAGAAAATGTAGTGGTAGGTTCAGGTGCTCAAATCCTAGGACCTGTTGTTATTGGAAAAAATTCTTTGATTGGTGCTAACGCAGTTGTAACCAAAGATGTTCCAGAAAAATCTATAATGGCTGGTAATCCTGCAAAAAAAATTGGGGATGCTACACGAGGATTTAAGCCTTACGCTGTTACTGATAATAAAGAAGATTAATGGTTCATATTAGAAATACATTTATTGATTCAATTGGTAATACTCCATTAATCAAACTTAAAGCTGCCTCTGAATTAACAGGATGTAACATTTATGGTAAAGCAGAATTTATGAATCCTGGCGGGTCTGTCAAAGATAGAGCTGCGCTCTCATTACTTAAAGACGCACAAGAAAAAAAATTAATTTCTAAAGGTGGTATTGTTGTTGAAGGTACTGCGGGTAATACCGGAATTGGATTAGGTTTGATAGGGAATTCACTTGGTTATAAAACAATAATTGTAATGAATGATAATCAAACTCAAGAAAAAAAAGATACAATAAAAAATCTAGGGGCAGAATTAAGATTAGTCCCTGCAAAGCCATATAAAGACGAAAATAATTTTGTTAAGATTGCTGGACGTCTAGCAGATGAGTTAAGACCAACTAATAATAATGGTGTTGTCTGGGCCAATCAATTCGATAATGTTGCTAATGCTAAAGGACATTATGAAGGAACAGGAAAGGAAATTTGGGAACAAACTGAAGGTAAAGTTGATGGTTTTGTTTGTTCATCTGGAACAGGTGGTACAATTTCTGGTGTAAGTAATGCTTTAAAAGAAAAGAATAAAAATGTTAAAATTTATCTTTCCGATCCTAAAGGATCAGCACTTTATAATTATATTAAAAACGGTGAATTAAAATCTGAAGGTGGATCAATTACTGAAGGGATTGGCTCAAGTAGAATAACAAAAAATTTTGAGAACGCAAAAATTGATGATGCATATTCCATTGACGATCACGAAGCATTGCCCATACTTTATGACCTAATTCAAAATGAAGGTCTAAGTTTAGGAACAAGTTGTGGAATAAATATCGCTGGTGCAATTAGACTTGGAAAAGAACTTGGGCCAGGAAAAACAATCGTAACTATTCTTTGTGATAAATCAGATAAATACAACTCTAAGATGTTTAATAAATCATTTTTAAAGGAAAAAAACTTACCTGTACCTAGCTGGTTATAATATCGCATATCAGGCATGTAACAAAACAGTTACATTTTTAAATTAAAATAATTAACTTTGAGGTTCTATGAAGAAAATAATTTTAATCTTGTCTTTTTTTGCTTTTACTTCTGCTTATGCAGATATGAGTAATGAAGATAAATCTAAAGCTTGGGATTGTGTTGGAATTTATATGGCCAACTATTTCCTGCCATCAGGTGAAAAATTTGAATACGGCATGAAAGAAAAATCTATTTCAACTGTAAAAGTTTTAAAAACATATGCTCTTGAAATAGGTATTCCAGAAAAAGATTGGGATGCTGGAGTAAACAAAGCTGTAGATAAACATTACGGTTCAAAATACGACAAAGCTAAAACTGAAAAATGTCATACATTTGTTGAAGCTTTAGTTCCTAATGGAGCTGAAAGAGTTAAAAAAGTAGTTCAAACTTTGTATTAATTCAAAAAAAAGGAGAAAAAAATGGAAAAAGAAATGTTAGTTCATCTTAAACTTAAAGAAGGTAAATTAGAAACTTTCATGGGTTGGATGCAATCAGATGAAGGAATGGGTGTTAGAAAAAGTGTTGCCTATCCAGAAAAAACTGTTGGCGCTATGATACCAGATAAAAGTGGAATGTTATTTAAAGTGAATGTTCATAATGAAGCTGGAATGAAAGAATTTGTAACTGGGAATAATTCTACCGCGAAAGCTATTTACGCAGAATGTGTAGAGAGTGCTAAATTATATGAACTATCTGAAGTAAATTTATAAGGAGTATAAATGAAAAAAATAATATTAACACTTTGTTTGGTCTTATTTGTTAGCTCTGCATACGCAGGTTCATGTCCAATGTTGGCTAAAAATATTGATGAAAAAATTAAAAAAGCTCAAGAACTTAAAGATCAGGGTATGGATGCCCATAATAATGGTGACCATGCTAAATCTGAAAAATTTTTAAATGAAGCTCTTGCTCTTTTTAAAAGTTAAATAGAAAGGAAAAAAATGAAAAACTATATAGTAACACACACTTTTAAGTCAAAAGAAGCAAAAGCTAAAATGATAGAAGTTACTGGTTCAATGTCTATGGAGGATATGACTAAAGCAATGACAAGTGATAGTGCAAAGTGCCAAATGAGCTGGAATACACCTGGAGACAATCTAACAATGTATTGTTGGTGGAAAGGTACTGATCCAGATGCAATTAATAAACAGTTAGAGTCTATGAACGATTTCTTCGAACCTCATAAATTTGTTGAGTGTACAGATGATGTTATAGATTTTAATGCTAAATAAAAATGCCTAAATTTTTACCGAGTGAGGAAAAACAATGAAGGTAATTTATACTAGAACGATGAGGGTAAAAGATGATGGCCTAGGAAAAGCAATGGAAATAGGAAAAGGTTTAGCGGCAGTTAGAAAAAAACATTATCCTAACCATGATGTTTATTTTTCTTTTCAAATGGGTGGAGACCCAAGAACCATAAGGGAGACTTTAATTGGACCCATGTTTGAAGGTAATAATGATGCTGACGCTAACATGTCTGCAGATCCTGAATATATTAAACTTTTAGAGCAATTAAAAGAAGTTGCAATAGAAGGTACTATTGAAGATGAGATTAGACCAATATTTAGTTAAAGGATTTTAATCAATGTTAGAAAAATTTAATGGAATAATCTATTTAACTTTATTTATAATCCACTTTGCAGGTTTTGCTTACTATGGATTTAGGTGTGTGTTTCAAACGCAGTCTTTTTTAAATCAATATGGAATGCATGACACGGGCGCAGGTATTGTTAGATTTTTTGGTTCTATATTTTTTGGCTCGACTGCGATGGCTATTTACATAGGATTTATAAGACCAAATGGTGTAGAAGCTACTTGGGGGTTTTTTAATCTTGTGTTTTTACAAAACCTATCAGCATTTATAGTTGGTTTTTATAGTACTAAGATAAATAAACTTGGACATACCGACAAAACTTCTGATGAAGCAATTTACGCACCTTTATTTTTGACAATTTTAAGTGCTTTACTTTGTTACGGGTTAGCAGATAAAATCTACGTTTAACATCAAAGGAGTGATAATGATCGCAATGGAAGTCAGAAGTCAGCTATCGTTTGTAAGTTTAATAGAATGTGGTTTAAATGATCTTTAATGCCAGGTTTTGTTATTTTTAATATAGAAATAAAAAAACCTGAAGAATATAAAGAATACGTTCAGAAGGTAACACCAATAGCTAAAAAATTTGGAGGTGAATATATTGTCAGAGGTGGTGAATCCAAAGTAATTGAAGGTGTTTGGACATATCCCAGAACAATTATTATTAAATTTCCAAGTTACGAAAAAGCTTTAGAGTGGTATAGTTCAGATGAGTATAAACCAATTAAAAAAATCCGTTTAGACAATTCAGTCAGTAATGGAATAATAATTAAAGGAGTTTAAAATGTCGATATTAGAGAAATATACGAATGCAATTAATAATAAAGATGAGTCAATTATGAATGAACTTTTGCATGATGACTTTAAATTCACAATGCATAAGTCAGGAAATACCATAGGTAAAACTGATGTTATAAAATGGGCAATGAGTGGTGATATAAACCAAAATAAAGCAAGAGTAGTCTATGAAAATGATGAAGTTGGAGTTCACCATTCAATTGTTACATTTAATGATGGGAATGTTGAAGCAGTAATGGCAGTTTATAAATACAAAGATGGAAAGATTATAAGTTTGGAGACTGGCGCTACTCCTATGTCAAAATAAAAGTAAATGATTGACTTTTATTTCTCGATTGGAAGCACATATACTTATTTAGCAGTCACTAGAATACTTGATGTTGAAAAAAATCATCAAGTCAGTTTTAATTGGAAACCTTTTAGCGTTCGGGTAATTATGAAAGAAATGAATAATATTCCATTTCCAAAGGATAAGCTTAATAAAGTAAATTACATGTGGAGAGATATTGAAAGACGGGCTGAGGGTTATGGTTTTTTTGCTAAAACTCCTGTGCCCTACCCACTATCTGAATTTGATTTAGCAAATCAAATTGCAATTCTTGGATTAGATAAAAGTTGGGGTGTGGATTATGTGAGACTGACGTATAAGAAATGGTTTCAAGAGGGTAAAGAACCAGCGATAGAGCCAAGTATTTCTGAAGTATGTAAAGAATTAAAACTCAATAAGGATGAGATAATATCTGAAGCAAAAACAAAATTAATTGAAGATAAATACTTAGCCAACACAAATTCTGCAAGAGAAAATAAAATCTTTGGTAGTCCCTCTTTTGTTGTTAAAAACGAAATATTTTGGGGTGATGATAGGATGGAAGATGCAATTAAATTTTTTAAAAAATGATATTTTCAAAAAAATACTTTGATCTTATCTTTATCTTAATTATGGGCTTTGGCATGAGTTTGCTTATGACCCTTATTATTACTTATATTAATACTGGTATGGATAAAGATTATATCACCAGATTCCTAAAAGCTTGGATGATAAGTTTACCGATAGCAATCATAGCTGCTCTTATACTTGGCCCACCTATTAAAAAATTTGTAGATAAAATAACTAAATAATCATATTTTAGAATATGAGTAATTTGTCAGGATATATATTTCTTCTATTGGCAATTATCTTAGGCATAACTTCGAATGGTTTTTTAAAATCAACTAATGGATTTACAAATATTGGCCCAACAATTTTTTGTGTAATATCAATAGTTGCTTGTATTTTTTGTTTATCTAAAGCAATGAATATTATTCCAGTTGGTTTCACTTATGCAACTTATGGCGGATTAACTATTACTGCAGTAACTTTATTTGGCGTGTTTAAATACAATCAAATCCCAAATCTCTATGGAATTATAGGAATAATATTAATTATTATTGGTGTAATTTTACTCAACACACTTGGCAAGGCTACTTAGCCACAGGTTTTAATATTTTCACTATTCTTTTATGAAGTTTTTTGTTCGGCGCACAAATAATGTTTCCTGCTTTTTTTGGATCCTCATTTTTCCAAGTGGTAACTATTCCTTCGGCCGCTCTTATTATGGGAATTAAAGCATGGATATCCCAAATTTTATTTCCACATTGAATTACAATATCTAATTTTCCCTCTGCAAAATGTGAATAACTTAAAGCATCAGCACACGGAAATTGCATTCGTTTTAATATTTGTGGTATTTTTTTTTGTTGGTTTAAAGATAAACTGCCGTGAAATGCAGCCGACAATTTCATATTTTTGAAAGTTGCTTTTTTATTCACTTTTAGTCTTTTTTTTTTTCCATTTTCACACACAAAAGCAAATTTATCTGTTTCGTTAAAATAATATTTTTTTAAAATTGGAAAATTAGCAAGACCTAAGATTGGTATTCCTTTGAAATTTAGTGAAATAAGGTTACTCCAAGTTGGGTTACCTATAACGAAAGATCTTGTGCCATCTATTGGGTCAATAACCCAGGAAAAATCACTTTTAGTTTTTTTATTTTTGAATTCTTCACCTATAATTTGATGAGTGGGAAATTTATTACTAATTTCTTTTCTTACAAATTTTTCAAAAGCTATATCTGCGTTAGTAACAGGGTCATAACCTGTGCCCTTTAACTTATTTGAAACTTTAAATGGCTTATTTAATTTTAAGAAATAAAATCTAGTAAGTTTATTTGCTAAATTGTTAAGAAATTTAGAGTATTTTTTATATTCTGAAGATTTTAATTTAATCACAGGAGACTATTACAATTTAATTTGTATTGATTAAAGTAAAATTTTAAATAATCATAAGAATCATTATGAAAATTGAACTTTCAGATAATAAAGTTTTTTTTGAAAATCAAGGATCAAAAAAAGAAATACACCCATTCTGGTTGAGAGAAAGAGTGAACGGCTTAGATTTTGTTGATAAAGGTACCAAACAAAGATTATTTGATCCAACGACGCTCAATCAAAATATTGAAATAAATAAAGTCAATTTGACTGATAAATTTTTAGAGATTTCATTTAATGACGGAGTTAAAACAAAAATATCAATTCAAAGTATCTTTGAAGAATATTCTGGTATTAATGATATAAAATTTATCAAAAAAACTAAATGGGACTCTTCTTTAAAAAATCTAAATAATTTTCAGTTCAGTGAAAATATATTTGAAGAAAAAATAATGTATGAAGCTTTAATAAGTTTCTATAAATATGGTTTCATTATTTTCAAAAATGTGCCAACAGAAAATAATTTCTTAGTAAAATTCGCAAATTCTATAGGTAGTATAAGGAGAACAAATTTTGGTGAATTCTTTAATGTAAAATCAAAACCCAATCCTAATGATCTAGCTTATACATCTTTGCCTTTAGCACCTCATACTGATAATCCTTATAGAAATCCTGTTCCATGTATTCAAATATTACATTGTATTGAAAATGCAGTTGAAGGTGGACATTCTACTTTGGTAGATGGCTTTACAGTTACAGAGGAATTAAAAGAAAAATATCCTGAATATTATAAAATTTTAACTGAGGTGAAGGTAAAATATCAATTTATAGATAAGGATGTAATATTAGAAAATTGGGCTGAGATGATTGAATTAGATGAAAATAAAAATTTTAAACAAGTTAGATTTAGCCCAAGGTTAGATTTTGTTCCATTAATTGATAAAAACAAATTAAATGTTTACTATAAGGCAAGAAATAAAATTTCTGAATTGTATAATTCGAGCAAATATAAAATTGAATTTAAACTTCTTCCGGGAGATCTATTAATGATGGACAATTATCGACTTCTTCATGGAAGGACATCCTTTAATGCTAATGAGGGTAATAGATTTCTTCAAGGTTGTTATATAGATTATGATAGTACTGAAGGAAAAATTAAGCATCTAAAAAGAAAATTTAATATATAAATTATTTATTAAAACAATTATTCACTAATATTGCCATTAATATCCAAATGACAAAAGTTTCACCATGGGTGAAAGAATAATCCGCTCCAGCAAATCCAGCAACTATATTGATTGCATAAATAATTACGGTAGAGACTAATAAACTTAAGAATAATTTTACTATTCCATTAATATATTTCACATTAAAATTTTAACTATTCTCAATCTTTATGCAAATGAAAATTTTCTATTAATAAGTGAAATTATTTTAGATGCCGGAATATTATTAAATACCTAGGTTGTATTCAAGAAATATATTTTCAGAAAATTTAAATAAATTTATTGATTACAACCTAATCAAAATTTAATCTTTAATTAAGGAGGTAGCTTTAATGAATCAAACACCACCTGATACTTAGCTGGGTATTTTCATACTTCATAAAAACGTAAATAAAAAATATAAAGTCCATTCGGACTTAAGTGCCAGAACGGCAAATTAGGGGCTGCTCTTTTGGTTAATTGACTAAAGAGCAAACCCCTAAATTATTTTGTTAATTTATCTATTCAAAACTAGACAAATCAATTTATCTTGAAAAGATATTTGTTTTTTATACTTTTTCTTTATTTCATTTAAACCACTAGATATTATCTTATGGCTCATACCCAACAACACCGATATATATTTGCTATTTACCATTTCCATATATTTTATCCTTGAAATTTTAACTTTATAACTAAACCCTCTAACGAGTTTTCCTTTGAATGAATATGAAATTGATTTAATAATTTTCTTGTCTCTTATTAAGGCTTTTTTCAGCTTTTTTTTCATAATCGAAAAAGTTGGAATTTCATTATTAATGGGGTCTAGAGTAAAAATAATAATTTTACCGTTTGGATTTAGTAATAGCTTCGACAATTTAAGTATAGTCTTAATATCTTTAATTTTAAAAAGATGAATAGTTTGTTTTAATAAAATTAAATCAAATCTTTTTTTATTCTTTTTTAAAAATTTAAGTGCATCAATTTTTTTAAAAATTATTCTTTTATCCCTATCTTTGTGATTTTCTATATCTACACCTATAGATTTTCTCTTTAAGCTTAACTTTGTTGACAAGCTTCCTAGTATCTTACCCCTGCCACAACCAATATCTAAAATCTGACTGTTTTTATTTAATTTAACTTGTTTTAATAAAAAATTATTAAAAGATTTAATATAAGAAGATGATGAAAGCCAAGTTTTATTGTCCCAATTTTTTAATGACACGCAATATTAAATTTTTTTAGTCTCCAATAATTATAAGGCCAAGGTGTTAAGAACCCAACTAAGAGCATAATTGGAACTACCCACCAGGTAAGAATTGCGCCACCTGTTAAAAAGTAATCAGTCAAATTCATCATGATCTCCATACTTATCATTGATATAAAACTCATTCCCATTGCTGTTTTTAATGCTTTAGAAAAATCAAAACTTTGTCGCATTAAGATTATTGTCTCTAAAATAATACTTGTAATTAGTCCGTTTATGATAGCTAAAGTCATTATTGCCATAACTGGGAATGGAATCTTAGTTAGTTGGAAAAATAAAATAGTACCAAAATCACCAATTGCACAACCCAATAAACACCAACCAGTGTTTTTAGCACTTGTTTTCCATGTATGTTTACACGACCAATTAAAATTGGCATTGACTGCATTGTCCATTGAATTAGTTTATATCAACTTTAGCAATCATTCCAACTTGATAATGACCTGGCACGTTGCATGCAATTTCAATATTTACGGCATTATCAAATTTCCAAATGATATCTTCCTTTTCTTTTGGTGCTAACAAAACACTATTGCTATGTGAATGACCCATGGCTTTATCCATTTTTGCCATTTTTTTCATTTTCTCTTTATCAATTGAGTCAGCTAAAAGTATTTCGTTTTCAACCATTTTTTCCATTTCAGGCTGATGCTTCATGTGCATCATTTTATTTGCTATATTAAATTCGTGGACTAACTCACCCACATTTTCAACTTCAAACTTTATTGTTTCACCTGCTTTAATTTGAAAAGAACTAGGTTCATAATAATTATCATACATCTTTACTTTTATGATTCGGTTAATATCACCTTCTTTCCCTTTCGAACCAATTTTCATATTTTTGTCAGCAAAAGATGGTAAGCAATAAAGTACTAAAATGAATAATGTTATAATCTGTTTCATGGTTGAATAAATATTAATTTTCACAATTTTAACAATGGGTCAAATTATACATGTATGATAGTGTAAATTAATGATTTTTAGACAATTATTCGACAATAGATCATCAACATACACATATCTTATTTCTTCTGGGGAAGGTAGAGAGGCTTTAATTATTGATCCTGTAATAGAAAATGTAAATAAATACGTAAATTTATTAAAAGAACTTAATTTAAAACTTGTCAAAGTTATTGATACTCATATACATGCGGATCACGTAACTGGTGCCTCAAAATTGAAAGACATTACAAAATGCTCTAGAATAATGGGCGATCATACTCCGGCTGATACGGTTGAAATCAGAGTTAAAGATGATGAGTATATTAATTTAGATAACATCAAATTAAGAGCTATGTATACACCTGGACATACTTCAGATAGCTATAGTTTTCTAATGGATAACTATCTATTTTCTGGTGACACTTTGTTGATAAATGGGACAGGTAGAACAGATTTTCAAAATGGAAATGCTATAGACTCTTATAACTCCATATTTAATAAACTCCTAAAATTACCAGACGAAACTCTTCTTTACCCCGCTCATGACTATAAAGGAGAAAAATTTAGCACAATTGGAAAAGAAAGAAAAAATAACCCTAGATTACAAGTTGATAGCAAAGATCAGTATATTGAAATTATGAATAATTTAGGTTTAAAAAAACCAGATCAACTTGAGGCAAATGTTTCAAGAAATATTAAACTGGGTGCTTAAATTAAATTGAGGATTTAAGAGCTTTGTAGATTGCTTCTTTTTTAATTTCTCCAATACTTCTATAAACTTCTTTATTATCTTTGAAAATCAGAAGAGTTGTTTGATATTGCACATTAAACATGTCAGAAATTTCTCTATTTGTTACATCAAATGCAAAATATTCAATGTTATCAAAATCATTTTTTGCTTTTTGCAAAACTTTCATTTGACTTGCACAAGAGGGACAATACTTAATCCAAGAGCTGACTACTACAACTTTGCCATCAGATTGTGCTTTGTCAAATAATTCTTTTTTAAAAGTTGTTTCCTTTTCCATGGCATTAACATTGAATGCTAATAAAAGAAAACAAAAAGTTAAAATTTTTTTCATAATTGTTTATACAACAAATATTAAAAACCAATAAGATGCCAATCCTGAAAATATTGTCGCAATTATACTTCTGGAGAAAATACCAATAAACATTGCAATTATTGCAGCCAATATCTTTGGATTATCATCTATTTTAATTAATCCTATGTCATTAATAAAAATAGCTGGAAAGATTATCGCAGGAAATATTGCAGATGGCACAAATGATAATATCTCTCTAATTCTATCATTGAACATTTCCTTTTTAATTAAAGCTATCATAGAAAACCTTGTTAAATAAGTAATCAATCCACAATATAAAATTAATGCCCAGTTGCTCATGCTTTTTTATTTTTCCTTGTTAATATCATTGCAGTGAATAATCCTGCTAGAGCTGCAACAATAACGTAAGCTTTAAAAGGAATATAATTATATCCAAAAGTCGCTACCAAACCTGAAATAATTATTACAATCACATTTATAAATTTTCTAAAGTCATTAACCAATAAAGCTAAAAATGTTAAAGGAACTGCAAAACTTAGTCCAAGTTTTTCTGGAATTGCTGCTCCAAGTATAATTCCTAAAAATGTGGTCGATTGCCAAATTACCCAACAAGTAGCTCCTCCACCTACTAAGTGAAAGTATCTATTATGGTCCTTATTCTTTTTTAAATATTCATTTGAAATTGCAAATGCCTGATCGATTAAAAAATAGGATATAATAATCTTCCAAATCAACTTCAAATCTGACAAATGCTCTGATACGACAGCTCCGTAAAGTAAATGTCTGGAGTTCACTGCACCAACTGAGCTAATTATTACTAAAGAAGATGCACCACCAGAAAATAATTGCAATAAAACTATCTGAGAAGCGCCCCCAAAAATAATTAAAGACATTGCCATTGTTTCAATTGAAGTAAATCCAACATCAATAGCAAGAACTCCAAAAATTAAACCAAAGGGAACAACTGGAATCATCAGTGGGCTTACATCAATAATTCCCTTTAAAAAAACTTTTAATTTACTTTTCATTTTTCTAGAAGGTTTTTATTAGAAGCAAACTATATGATCAATATGAATTGGTCTTTTAATCCCAAATTTTTCACTAACTTCATGTTGATGAATATGATGAGAGTGAACAAATACTGGAATAAATCTATTGCTGGGTGTCCTTAAAGTATAAATAAAGTTTGTTCCTCTAAATTTTCTATCAACAACTTCTAATTTTAAATTACTTTGATCATCATGATGCAAGTCCTCTGGTTGAACTAATAACTGAACATTTGAACCGATTGGAAAAGGTTTAATAAAATTTCCTGTAATAGTTCCAAGATCTTTATTTTCTAAACTTTTGGGACTTGTTACCTCTGCTGGTATCAAAACACCTCTATTTAAAAAATTCACCACCTCTATTGAATTTGGAAGGTGATAAAGTTTATAAGGGTCATCAAACTGTCTTAGCTCTTGATCAAAAATAATTCCGCATTTTGAGCCTAAGTAAAAAGCCTCGTAGGAGTCATGAGTAACAATTATTGTTGAGATTTTTAGAGTTTTTAAAATTTTTTTTAACCTAATTTGAATTTCCTCTTTAAAACTTTGATCAACATTAGACAAAGGTTCATCAAGCAATAGTAGATCGGGTTGAGTAAGCAAAGTTCTTGCTAAGGATGTTCTCTGGGCTTCACCAGCACTAATTTGGTGGGGGTAATGTTTTAATATATTAGAAAGATCTAATAAATCTAAAATTTCCCTTAAATCAATTTGCTTTTCTTTTTTTCCTTTATTTTTTTCTAAACCCAATAAAATATTTTTTTCTACTGTGTAATGTGGAAACAAACTATTCTCTTGGAAAGCTAAAGAAATATTTCTATCCTCAGGCTCAACATTCACATCACTTGAGGATATTGTTTTACCTTTGAGCTCAATAGATCCATTTTCAATTTTCTGTAACCCAGCAATTGTTCTTAATATAGTTGTTTTGCCTATTCCCGAGGGACCGAGTAGACATATAACATCACCCTCGTTTTCAATTGCAAAAGACATGTTTCTTACTTTTGTTTTACCTCCAACAACAAAGTCAACATTTTTTACCTCAAAGAAATTATTATTCATTGTTTTCTCTTAAAATATATTTGGATGCAATTATAATAAAAAAAGATGCAATTAAAATTAAAAATAATGATGGCACAGCTGCAGCTTCAAGTAAATCCTCTGAAGCAGAAATATAAGCAGTCGTCGCAAAAGTTTCAAAATTAAAGGGTCTTAAAATCAATGTTATTGGTAATTCTCTTATAATTTCAAGTGAGACTAAAATAATAATAAATAACAAAGAATTTCTCAAAAAAGGAACGTGAATATTCATAAATGTTTTTCTTTTTGAGTAACCCAGTAGGTACGCACTTTCATCAACTGCGATATTAATTTTTTCATACCCTGACTTTATCCCATTATACGCAAGTGAATAAAATCTAACAAAGTAAACTAGAACTAATCCAATTATTGAACCTATGAATATTTTCTTTATTGAAAAGAAACCAAGACTTTTAATTACATTTTCGTCAAACCAAGCAATGAAAGTAATGTATGCAACTGCTAATATTACACCTGGTATTGCATAACCTGAAATAGATAGAGTAGACAAAACATTTAAAACTTTATTTTTAGTTACTCTATTTCCATAATTAGAAATTAGTGCGAAAATTATCAAAACTAAACTAGATAAAGAAACCAAATATAAGGTATTTTTTAATAGATCTAAAACTTGAAGTTCAAATAAATTTTCAGGGAATTTTAGTGTCCAATACATCATTTGACTTAAAGGGAACAAAAAACTTAAGAAGAATACAGAAAAACAAAATAAGAAAGCTAAAAAGGATTTTTTTCCTTCGAGTTTTATTTTCTGCTTTTGCTTAAATCCACCCCTCGAATTAAAGTGGTATTTTGCCTTTTTTCTCGAAAAATTTTCAATAATGAAGAGTGCAAAGATAAAAAGTAGCAAAAAAAATGATAATCTATTTGCAAAAGCTAAATCATCGAAGGCTATCCAAGAATTATATATTCCTGTCGTTAATGTATTTATTGAAAAAAAATCAACTGCACCAAATTCTGCTAGAGTTTCCATTGCTACTAATGATAAGCCTGCAATTATAGCCGGTCGTGCTGATGGTAAAATAATTGAATATAATGTTTTAAATTTTGTAAATCCTAGGTTTTTACCTAATTCTATTATATTTTGTGATTGATACAAAAAGGATGCTCTGGCTAAAATATAAACATAAGCATATAAAGAAAAAGAAATAGATAAGATAACACCTAATAAACCATCAAATTTAGGTATATTTTGATTGTAATTACCATCACCAAATAAATTTTTTAAAATAGTATATGCAGTTCCATAATTTTCAAAAAAAGCTGTTAAAGAATAAGCGTAGATATAAGGGGGGACTGCAAAAGATAATATTAAACCCCATTTAAAAAAATTACTTAGTGGAAATTCATAAAAAGAAACTAAATAAGCTGACCCAGTGCCAATTAAAAAAGTAAATAATAAAACAGAAAATAATAAAAAAATTGAGTTAAATATATATTCTACTAAAAAAGTGTCTTTTAAAACTTGATAATAATTTGAAGTATCCTCAAAAAAACTCGAAAAGACGGTAAGTATTGGGATTATTACAAAAAGTGAAATTAAAAAAGAAGATATATGCCAAAAAGTAATTTTCATAATTTATAATCCGCTTTATAAAGATGAAAGTATTTGTGCCCATACTAAGAGGAAGGAGACGTCTTCTCAATCAAAGCATGAGCACTCCAGAAAATTTAAAGATCAAATACTTTTAGGATATGCGGAACCTCCTTAGCACTTAATTCTGAAAGTTTTCTATTATTTACTCTTTTATCGATTTTTTTACACTCTAAATTACATGGTGAACATGCCTTAGAAGATTTATTGTAATCAATATCAGATATAAATTTCTTTTTTTCTCTCATTGTTACTTCCAACCAGCAGCCGTCATTACCTCTACTGCAGCAGCTTGATTTTTTCCATAAGAGGCGAGCTTAGTTTTCATGTCTTGTTTGAAATCTAACCTCAAGTTATTAACTACTAATGGACTTGGCGAAACACCATCAATCATTGGAAACTCAAAAGTATTATTTGTAAAATGTTCTTGAGACTCTGGAGTTAATAAAAACTCTACGAGTTTAACAGCGTTGCCTTTGTTTGGGGCACCTTTTACTAGAGCTGCACAACTTACGTTCATGTGTGTTCCTCTGTCATTTTGATTAGGAAAGAACGCTTTAACTTTTTTTGCAGCCTCTTGTTGTTCTGCACCCTTTTTACCTGATAACATTAAAGCTAAGTAATATGTATTAGCTACAGCAATATCAGCCTCACCAGCTGCTACTGCCATTATTTGTGCTCTATCATTGCCTGTCGGTGTTCTTGCCATATTGGCAACAACTCCTTCAGCCCACGCGGCTGTTGCAGCTTTTCCATTATTTTTAATTAATGAAGCAACAAGAGATTTATTATAAATGTTACTTGATTTTCTTATTACCAGCCTACCTCTCCACTTGGGATCAGCTAAACCCTCATAAGTCATTCCAGATAATTCTGCACCAGTAACTCTTTCAGGTGAATAATAAATTATCCTAGCTCTTTTTGCGATTCCAACCCACTTGTTTGTTCTAAAACTTTTTGGAACTGCATCTTTAATAGCTTTAGACGTTAGACCACCTTGAAGTGTACCTTTTGCATCCATGGCACCACATCTACCTGCATCTGCAGTGATGTATAGATCAGCAGAAGAGTCTGCACCCTCGCTTATTATTCTTTTTTCTAAAGCACCCGATTTTCCGTTTATCAAATTGACTTTAATTCCGGTCTTATTTGTAAATTTTGAATAAAGTTCAGAGTCTGCTTTATAGTGTCTTGCGTTAAAAACATTAACTTCCTCTGCAATTGCAAATGATGATGCAATTATCGAGAGGACTAACGTAAATGTTGATATTATACTCCTCATATATTCTCCGTTTTTTATGTTTTCCACATGATTCTTAATGAGAATGAGAACTATTCTCATTGATAATGATTATCAATCGCAATAGTGTCGCAGGCTAAGAAGATTTCCAGTCGCCTATTTTGCTGAATAAAAAATTTCTAAAAGCTTGAACTCTTGCAGTATTTTTTAGTGATTGGGGATATACGAAATGAGCTTCTGTTATTGGGCCCTCAGATTTAGGTAAAACTTTAATTACCTTATTCGAGTCACTTACTAAATATTCTGGTAAAGCAGCTAATCCAACACCCGTTTCAACCGCAAGCAACAAACCCATCACACTATTTACCTTCATAATTGGTTTTCTTTTCTTGCCTTCTGGCATTCCTAATTTTAATGCCCAATCTGGATTATAAACTGGAGATGGAGCTCCTCTTCCAAAAGAGATAAATTTATGTTTGTTTAAGTCATTTATTGACTTAGGCATGCCGTTTTTCTCTAAATACCTATTAGAACCATAAATATAATACTTCAAATCTACTAATTTTTTTTGAATATAGTTTAATTGTTTTGGTCTTCGCATAAAGATGCCAATATCGGCTTGTCTGGTGCTCAAATCTAGCTCTTTATCCTCAAAAATAAGCTCAATCTCTATATCAGGATTTAATCTCATGAATTCTTGAATTCTTGGTGTCAACCAATGAGTACCAAAACTTCTTACTGTCGTAATGGTTAATTTTCCAGTTGGCTTATTTTTTTGATCTCCTAAAGTGGTTTCTACCTCTTTTAATTTACTTATGACTTCATGAGCTGTTTTAAAAACATATTCACCATTTTCTGTAAGGGTAAGGCCTCTCGCATGTCTTTCGAATAATTGAACTTGTAAATCTTGCTCTAATGATTGAATTTGCCGACTAATAGCCGATTGACTCAAATTTAAATTGACTGTTGCATTTGTAAAACTTCCAGCCTCAGCCACCGCATGAAATATTTTTAATTTGTCCCAATCCATTATTTATTCAAATCTACTAAAACTCTTCCTGAAATTTCACCTTTTAATATCTTTGGATAGGTTTCAATTAACTCCTCCAAGCTTACAGTTTGAATAGAATTTTCTAATAAATCAAAATTAATCAATTTTGAAGCCTCTCCCCAAATAAATTCTCTTCTTCGAATGCTACAATTAGCTGAGTCCATACCCCAAAGTTTTATTCCTCTTAACATAAATGGTATGACATTAGTATTTAATTCATTGGTGCTTGCATTACCACAAACAGCAATAATTCCGTTAGAATTTGTTTGAACAATCGCATTAGCTAAAATTTTTCCACCAACTGTATCAACAACTCCATCCCATAAACCTTTATCAATCAGTTTTGGATCTTTATCAAATTCGGCCCTATTTATTAGGTTTTTAGCACCTAATGATTTCAAATAGTCAGCTTTAGATTCTTTTCCAGATACGGCAGTAACCTCGTACCCCATTTTATTTAATATCATTACAGCAATACTGCCCACTCCTCCAGATGCTCCTGTTACCAAAACATTTTTTACTTTTTCGCCTAATAGAATTTCTTCTCTTGCCTTGATTGCAAATGCTGCCATTAGAGATGTAAAACCTGCAGTGCCCAATATCATTGCTTGCTTTGTCGTTAAACCAGTTGGTTTTTTAACCAAAAAATCTCCGTTAACTTTTGCAATTTGAGAATAACCACCGTAAAAAATCTCCCCAACTCTAAAACCAGTCAAAATTACTTCATCACCTGATTTAAATTTTGAGTTTTCACTTTCTAAAACAGTGCCTGAAAAATCAATTCCAGGAATATGAGGAAATTCTTTAACTAATCTTCCTCCATTTTTAAGGATCATTCCATCTTTAAAATTTAAGTCTGAGTAATCTACTTTGATAGTTACATCGCCATGTTTTAAAAAACTTTTATCAATTAATTTTACATCCCTTGTGAACTTGTCACTTTCTTGATTTAGTATTAATGCTTTAAATTGGTCAGACACTTTAATCTTTTTGCGTGCTTATAAATCTTAAATACCTATTTTGATAACTTAGATCTTCTTTAAACTGACCTAAGTAATAATTCGTTACTGTTGAGGCTTGTTCTTTTTTAATTCCTCTCATTGTCATACACTGATGAGTTGAATCAATAGTTACAGCTACACCTTTTGCATCTAAAGATTTCATAAGTGTATTCGCAATCTGCATAGTTAATCTTTCTTGTGTTTGTAATCTTTTTGAAAAAACTTCTACCACTCTTGCTAATTTACTTAATCCTACCACTCTGTCTCTTGGAATGTAAGCTACATGGGCTTTTCCAATTATTGGTGCCATATGATGTTCGCAATGACTTTGAACCGATATATTTTTTTGAACAACCATATCATCATAGCCCTCAACATCTCCAAAAGTTTTATCTAATACTAAGTTTGGATCTTCTCTATATCCTTTAAAATATTCCTTAAAAGCTTTAACTACTCTTTTAGGTGTTTCCAGCAAGCCTTCTCTTTTAGGATCTTCACCTATCCATTTCAAAATTGTTTTAAAAGCTTCTTCAGCATCCTTATCGGATACAATTTTAGTTTTTTGTTCTTCGTTATTATTTTTAACAAGTTTCATTGCGGGTTTTATACCTATAAATTTATATTTTTAAAATATTTAATATATCTAGATATATGCTACATAATTACCTTGTATGTTCAAAAAAAGAGAAAATGTCCACGAAATTGAGGAAGGTGATCTTCTTTCTCCAAAATTTGACAATGATGGTTTAATTCCTGTAATTACAATGTGTGATAAGACCAAGGATATTCTTATGCATGGTTATATGAATGTCGAAGCTTTAAAAAAAACTATTGAAACTAAAGAAGCTCATTATTTTAGTAGATCAAGAAAATCTATTTGGCACAAAGGTAAAACTAGTGGATTTGTTCAAAAAGTAAAAGAAATTCGAATTGATGATGATCAAGACTCTATTTGGTTAACTGTTGATATTGGTGAGGGAGCAAGCTGTCATGTTGGATATAGATCTTGTTTTTATAGATCTATACCTCTAGGAGTAATTCATAACGGTAGAGAGGTTAAAATGAAATTTTTAGAAAAAGAAAAAAAATTTGATCCAGAGGAAGTATACAAAGATCAACCCAACCCTACAAAAATTTAAACTATGGAAAATAATTATGGTTTAATTAAAGCTTTTGGTCCCTCCATATTTAAAGCTAAGATTCCAGAAGAACTGTTAAATAAACTCAATAAATTTATTGATGATACAATTAATGATGAAGAGCAATCAAAAAAACTAGATGTTGGTAAAGGTCTTGTAGGAGATGTAAAACAGGAATTTAAATTAGACAAAAAAACTGTACAAGAAAGTGGATGGTTAAAATTTTTGGGTGATTCAGTTGCACAATGGATTTATAAAGATACTGGAAATAAAATTTCAGAATTTAGATTAATTGAGTCGTGGGTAGTAAGACAATTTGAAAATGAATATAACCCGATACATTGGCATTCAGGCCATATATCTGGTGCAGGGTTTTTAAAGTTACCTGAAACTTTTGGAAAGCCCTATCAAGATAATAAGCAAGACTACAGAGGTGGAAACTTAGAATTAATTCATGGTAACAGAATGTTTTTGTCTCAATGTAGATATCCTATAAAACCAAAAGTAGGGGATTTTTATTTTTTCCCTCATTATTTGATGCATACGGTTTATCCTTTTAAAGGAACAAAGGAAGAGAGGCGTTCAATTTCATTTAATGGACTTATAGATAGTAAAATTTTTAATATATTTGGATAAATCAATGCAAAAAAATGTTTTGGGTGAAAATTTAGAAAGTTGTTCATTGGATCCACTTACTGGATGGTATAGAGATGGCTGTTGTAACACTGATGAAAATGATAGAGGTTTACACACCGTTTGTGCAAAAGTAACAAACGAATTTTTAGAATGGTGCAAAGAAGCTGGTAACGATTTAATTACGCCACATCCGGAATACGGTTTTCCTGGTTTGAAGGATGGAGATGGATGGTGTGTATGTGCTACCTGGTATGCAAGAGCTGTTGAAGCTGGTAAAGGTTGTCCAATTTATCTAAAAAGCACACATGAAAATACTCTGAAAATTTTACCTATCGAAACTTTAAAAAAATTTGCAATAGATTTGTCTTAATTACATATTCCCATATTTAGGGCCGCCCCCACCCTCAGGTGTTACCCAAGTTATATTTTGTGAGGGTTCTTTTATATCACAAGTTTTACAATGAATACAATTTTGAGAATTTATAACAAATTTATTAGATCCATTTTCTTTTTGAACTTCATAAACACCTGCTGGACAATATCTTTGTGCAGGTTCATCATATTCATTTAATGTATAGTTAATTGGTAATGATGGATCTTTAAGTTTTAAATGAACTGGTTGATTATCTACATGGTTTGTCCCAGTTAAATAAACAGAACTCGTTTTATCAAAAGTAATAACGTTATCTGGCTTAGGATAATCAATCTTTGGCATTTTACTTGCTGGTTTTAATGTTTGATGGTCAGCATGTTTGTGTTTTAATGTAAATGGTAATTTACCTCGAAACAAAATTTGGTCAATTCCAGTGAAAATAATTCCCAAAATTAAGCCCCAACTAAAACTAGGCTTAACATTTCTTGCTTCATAAAGTTCTTTGTATAACCAACTTTTTTTTAATTTTTCCTCAAAAATTGATAGCTCTTTATTATCTTTAAAATGGTCATTAATTGCTTCTGCAGCAATTATTCCGCTTTTCATTGCGGTATGCGATCCTTTTATCTTAGGCATATTTAAAGTTCCTGCATCACACCCAATCAATAATGCACCAGGCATAAACATTTTTGGCAAACTTTGGAAGCCACCTTCAATTAAAGCTCTAGCACCATAGGAAATTCTTTTTCCACCCTCAATTATTTTTCTTATTGAAGGATGTGTTTTGAATCTTTGAAACTCATCGAATGGAGATAAGTGTGGATTTTGATAATCTAAGCCAATTACATAACCTAAAAATATTTGTTTTTTTTCTGCGTGATAAATAAAGCTTCCTCCGTAAGTACTGTTATCTAATGGCCATCCAGCAGTATGCATTACCAAACCCTCTTGGTGATTTTTTTCATCCACTTCCCATATCTCTTTAAATCCTATTCCATATTGTTGTGGGTCTTTATCTTTATCAAGTTCAAATTTTTTAATTAATTGTTTTCCTAAATGACCTCTACAACCCTCTGCAAAAACAGTAACCTTTCCCAATAAATCGATACCTGGCTCAAAACTATCTTTTTTGTTTCCTTCTTTATCAATGCCCATATCTTGAGTTGCTACACCTTTTACAGAACCATCTTCATTAAATAAAATTTCGCTTGCTGGAAATCCGGGAAAAATTTCAACGCCAAGGGTTTCTGCTTGTTCTGCAAGCCATCTACATAAGTTTGCAAGACTAATAATATAATTTTTGTGATTTTTTTGAACTGCTGGTAATAACCATGTTGGCCAACTTAATGATTTGTTTTTACCTAAAAATAAAAATTTTTCTTTAGTAACTTTAGTTTTAATGGGTGAATTTAATTCTCTCCAGTTAGGAATCAATTCATCTAAAGCTCTTGTTTCAAATACATTTCCACTTAAAATATGGGCACCAATTTCTGATGCTTTTTCTAACAAGCAAATATTTAATTCTGAGTTTAATTGTTTTAACTTTATAGCTGTAGCTAAGCCTGATGGACCGCCACCTACAATCACTACATCATATTCCATTGTCTCTCTGGACATAATTTAATTTTTTACAGATTATATTATTTTTGTATAGTGTTTAATTTGTTCAATTCCTCTAAGAATTGAGGAACTGCTTCAAAAAGATCGGCTTCAAGACCATAGTCCGCAACACTAAAAATTGGTGCTTCTCCGTCTTTGTTTATTGCCACTATTACTTTACTTTCTTTCATTCCTGCTAAATGCTGAATAGCACCTGAGATACCAACAGCAATATATAAATCTGGGACAACAACTTTACCTGTTTGACCAACTTGGTGATCGTTACTTATATATCCAGCATCAACTGCTGCTCTAGATGCTCCTATTGCTGCATTTAATTTATCAGCTAAAGAAGTAATAAGTTTAAAATTATCTCCACTCTGCATTCCTCTTCCACCTGATACAACAACTCTAGCAGTGCCAAGTTCAGGTCTATCCGATTTTACCTCTTCTCTTTTTACAAACTTTGTTTTTGAAAATTCCTCACTGGCTTCAGCTTTTTCTATTGATGCTGATCCACCAGAACTTTCACAAGCGTCAAACGATGTTGGTCTTATAGTTACACATTTTTTTGTATCTTTACTTTTTACTGTTGCAAAAGCATTTCCAGCATAAATTGGTCGCAAAAAAGTATCGGGAGCAATAACTTTAGTTATATCACTGATTTGAGATGTATCTAGAGCAGCAGCAATTCTTGGCATTAAATTTTTACCAAAAGTGTTTGCTGAACTTATTATATGTGAATAGTTATCAGCTAATTTTACAATTACTGGTGCAAAATTTTCAGCAACAAAATTCTCGTAGTAAGCTGCTTCGACTTGAATAACTTTCTTAACAAATTCTAATTTTGATAATGCTTTAGCAGCTTCTTCACAATTATGTCCAATAATTACAGCATGAACATCATTATCTATATGTGATGCTGCAGTTGCTGCATTAAGTGTAAATGGCCTCAATTCTTTATTGTTATGTTCTGCAATTAATAAAACTGACATTTAAATTACCTTAGCCTCATTTTTTAGTTTCTGAACCAGCTCAGATACACTTGATACTTTTATACCAGCTTTTCTTTTAGGTGGCTCTTCAACTTTAATTTGTTCGATTCTTGGGCTTATATCCACTCCTAAATCTGACGCATTTAATTGTTCAATAGGTTTTTTTTTAGCTTTCATTATATTTGGTAGTGAAGCATACCTTGGTTCATTTAATCTTAGATCACAAGTTACTATTGCTGGAACATTTATTTCTATTGTTTCTAAACCTTCATCTATTTCTCTTGTCACCTCTAACTTACCATCTTTAATCTCAATTTTAGATGCAAAGGTAGCTTGGGGCCAATTGAGAAGAGCGCTTAACATTTGACCTGTCTGATTACAATCATCATCGATTGCCTGTTTACCCATAAAGACTAAATCTGGTTTTTCTTTTTCTACAATTTTTTGTAATAATTTTGAAACAGAAAGAGGTTCAACAACACCATCTGTTTTAACGAGTATTCCTCTATCAGCTCCAACCGCTAATGCTTTACGAACTGTTTCTTGTGCTTTCTCTTCACCAATACTTACTGCCACTACTTCTGTGGCTTTACCAGCTTCTTTAATCTTTACCGCTTCTTCAATTGCATTATCATCTGGTGGATTAGTCGACATTTTAACATTGTCAGTTACTACACCCGAGTTATCTTCTTTCACTCTGATTTGAACGTTATAATCAATAACTCTTTTTACTGCTACTAAAATTTTCATTAAGCTCTCAACAATTTATTTTCAGAGTCATAAGGACTTTCATCAAGAATTGTAGCCTCATACATCTTTCCAAGAATATCAACTTTTAGTTTCTCTCCAACATTAGCTAGATCAGGTTTTACCATTGCTAAAGCTATTGATTTATCAATTCTAAATCCGTATTCACCTCCAGTTGCCCTTCCTACAACTTTGTCATCTTTGTAAATTGGATTATTTCCTAATACGTCAGAGTCCGTTGTATTGTGAACTTCAAGAGTAACCAATTTATTATCAAAACCTTTTTCTCTCCATTTGTTCAAAGCTTCTAGGCCAATAAAATTTCCTTTATTTGGATGAACAAATCTATCTAAACCAGACTCATAAGGAGAATACTCAATAGATAATTCAGTTCCTACAAGCTTATAAGATTTTTCAATTCTTAAACTATTCATTGCTCTAATACCAAATGGCTTTATTCCCAAATCTTTACCTGCATCCATCAATTTATCAAAAATATGGTTTTGATACTCAATTGGGTGATGTAACTCCCATCCTAATTCTCCAACAAAATTTACTCTCATAGCATTAACTGGTGCGTATCCAACATTAACATTTTTTGCAGTTAACCATTTAAAATTTTCATTTGAAAAATCGTCTGTTGAAACTTTTTTCATTAATTCTCTTGCTTTAGGACCTGCAACAACAAGTACTCCTGTGCTGTTAGTTAAATCCTCAAAAATTACAGAACCATCTGTTGGCATCCATTTTTGTATCCAGTCATGGTCTAATCGTAAATTTGCTCCAGCAGAAACGAGATAATAACTATTTTCTGCCTCTTTCATAATTGTAAATTCTGAATGAACACCACCCTTGGTATTAAGTGCATGGCATAAATTTATTCTACCAATTTTTTTTGGAAGTTTATTTGCAACTAAGTAATCAAGAAATTCTTCAGCTTTTGGTCCTTTAATTCTACATTTTGCAAATGCGGTCATATCTAAAAGTCCAACATTTTTTTTCACATTCTCACATTCTTTTTTTATTGCATCAAACCATTTTGATCTTCTAAAAGACCAGTCATCTTTTTGTTCCATGCCATCCGTTGCAAAAAAATTAGGACGTTCCCATCCAAATTTTTGTCCAAATACAGCTCCTAAAGCTTTCATTCTTTCATAACACGGTGCAGTTCTTAAAGGTCTTGCTGCTGGTCTTTCTTCATCAGGATAATGAACTATAAAAACATGGCTATAGGCCTCCTCATTTTTAGCTTTCAAATAAGACTTAGTGGCATAATTCCCATATCGTCTTGGTTCTACACCTAGCATGTCTATTGTAGGTTCTCCATCTACAATCCATTCTGCTAATTGCCAACCAGCACCACCTGCAGCGGTTATTCCAAAGCTATGCCCTTCATTAATCCAAAAATTTTTTAAACCCCAAGCTGGTCCAACTATAGGGTTTCCATCAGGAGTATAGCAGATTGCCCCGTTATAAACTTTTTTAACTCCTACTTCTCCAAAAGCAGGTACACGATGTATTGCTCCCTCAATGTGTGGAGCAAGTCTATCTAAATCTTCCTGAAATAATTCATACTCTGAATTTTTTGAAGGTCCTTCAACATAACAAGCAGGAGCACCATCCTCATATGGGCCTAAGATTAATCCACCAGCTTCTTCTCTCATGTACCATCTACTGTCACTATCCCTTAGAACACCCATCTCTGGTAGTCCCTCTTTTTTTCTTTTTTGAATTTCTGGATGTGGCTCTGTTACAATGTATTGATGTTCAACTGGTATAACAGGAATATCTAATCCGACCATTTCACCTGTTTGTCGTGCAAAGTTACCTGAACATGATATCACGTGTTCACATTCAATTGAGCCTTTATCAGTTTCTACAATCCATCCATCTCTTGTTTGTTTCATTGATAGAACGGCAGTATTTCTATAAATTTCTGCTCCTCTATTTCTTGCGCCCGTAGCTAATGCTTGAGTTAAGTCAGCAGGCTGAATATATCCATCTTCAGGGTGTTGTATTGCCCCAACTAAATCATCTGTATGACATAAAGGCCAAATTTCTTTCACTTGTTTAGGAGTTAAAAATTTTACATCTACACCTATTGTTTTAGCTACACCTGCATATTGATGGTATTCATCCATTCTATCTTTAGTGCTCGCTAAACGGATGTTTGAAACAACACTAAAGCCTACATTTTTACCTGTTTCTTCTTCTAATGTTTTATAAAGATTAACTGCATATTTATGAAGCTGACCAACTGAATAGCTCATATTAAAGAGTGGCAATAATCCAGCTGCATGCCAAGTAGAACCAGATGTAAGTTCTTTTCTTTCAACCAAAACAACATCTGACCATCCTTTTTTTGCTAAATGGTATAGAGCACTCACACCAACTACTCCTCCACCAACAACTACTACTTTTGTTTTAGTTTTCATAATTATATACCTACTAAATTTTTATTCATAACGAAACAAAATTGTATAAATGAGCATCATATTGAACTTCCTAAAGGTTCTGGACTAGATACCATTGTGGTTAACCAGCAATCCTTTAAAGGTCCATCCTCTATAAATTTTTCAACTTGCCAATTGAATTTATGATAAATTTTTTCCTTATCTAGTATAATCACTTCAAACTGAACCCAATCGTCTCCTCGTCTAACTTGAGTAATAGTGTGACTTATATGATCTATCATCATTTGATAATTATTACTTTTTAGCATTTCTTTAAATCTATCTAAAGGTCCTGTGGCTTGTTTGTTCATAGGATGGGCAAAGTTCCAGGTTTGTTCAATTCCACTATCATTGAATACTTCATCATTGTTTTGAAGTCCAAGCAGTTGAATTTTTACAACTTCAGAAGGTTTAATATTGCTATTTGGCTTAAGCAATTCTGCATTTGAGGTCGAAATTGTGATGAAAAAAATTACTAAAAATTCAAATATTATTTGCTGTTTTTTGAACATCTTTTAAGAATTTTTTTCTTTTTTTGTCTTCTACGAATGGTACAGCAAAGTATCTTTTATATATAACATCCGTTATGCCGCATATATTAAACACACCTCTTCTTAATCTTTTAGTTGGCATATTCAAAAAAAAAGTTCTTACTGCAAATTGTGGAGATCCATAAGTACAAAACACGACAGCTTTTTTATCTTTTAAGTTACCCAAAGGGTATCCATAATTTCCAAACAACCTTTTAAATCTAAATGCCCAAGGTGGAGCTAGTACCTTATCTATCCAGCCTTCGACTATTGCTGGCATTCTAAAATTCCATATTGGGGCAATTAAAACTATCGCATCAGATTTTTCTATTCTACTTCTGTGACCTAAAACGATTTTATCTGGTTCTTCTCCTGAGAAAACTGGATCAAATTTCTCTTTATAAAGATCAACTACATCAACTTTGTGACCATTTTTTGTGACTGTCTCGATGAAAGTATTTCTTATTGCGGCGTTAAAAGATTTTTCATCGTAATGACCATAAACAATAAAAATTTTTTTCATTAATTAAAATGTTTCTCAACTTCTATCTTAGTGCATTTATCCTCTACATAAATAATGTTATTTGCCTCAGCAATTTTCTTGGCTTCAGAATTCTTTATATTTAATTGAAGCCATAAAACTTTTGCATTGATCTTTATGGCATCATTAACAATTTCAATTGCCTCATCTGATGGTCTAAAGACATCAACTATGTCCACTGGCCCATCAATCTCTGAGATTTTTCCATAGACTCTCTCACCTAGTATTACCTGACCTGTAATAGTTGGATTAATAGGATAAACCCTATATCCATGGTTTTGCAGATATTTCATTACTATTGTTGAAGTTTTATTCAAATCTTTACTAGCTCCAACTAAAGCAATATTTTTATAATTTGAGAGAATATCTTTGATATTTACCATATTATTTATTTTTCCAAACAGGTCTTCTTTTTTCAAGAAATGCTGAAATACCCTCTTTTGCGTCCATCGCCATCATGTTTTGTGTCATCATTCTACCAGTATATGCGTAAGCTTTTCTTAGTGGCATTTCTAATTGTTTATAAAATGCTTGTTTACCTATCTTAATTGTAAGATTTGATTTAGATGCAATTTTTTTTGCAATTTTAAAAACTTCTTTATCAAGTTTAGATTTTTGGAAAAAATCATTTATCAATCCTATTTCTTTTGCGTATTTTGCGGAGATCGGCTCACCAGTTAATAACATTTTCATCATTGGCTTTCTTTTTATTTTTCTACTTATTGCAACCATGGGGGTACTACAAAACAAACCAATGTTCACGCCTGGTGTTGAAAACAATGCATCTCTAGAACTAAAAGCTAAATCACAACTTGCAACTAATTGACACCCAGCAGCATATGCAGCCCCATGAACTTTTGCTATAACTGGCTTTCTACCCTCCACAATAAGCAACATAAGTTTTGAGCATAAATTGAATAGCTTTTGATAATTCCCCTTTTTTTTTAAACTTTTTACCTCTTTTAAATCATGTCCTGCACTAAAACCTTTGCCTGATCCCTCAATTATTATTACTTTAGTATTATTATCTTTATCTAACTTTTTTATTACTTTAATTAAATCTGTTAAATTCTTGAATGATAATGAATTATAAGTTTTGGGCTCATCTATTATTATTCTTGAAATGTCTTTTTGATTAATAACCTTAATACTCATATTGTTTTATTTAAGTTTACCCTCTTTTCTCATTTGTGCTCGAATTTTTGTTGCAGAGATTTCTTGGATTTCTTTTGATAATTCGATTTCTTCAATTTTATAACCTACGCCTCTTCCATAACAAATATTAGTTATATTTGGAACTAGCATCACCTTAAAACGTCCCTCGAATTCTGGATTAAGTTTATCTTCAATACTTTTTTTGACTGTCTCAAAATCAAAGGGGTTATCGTCTACTCCTTGAACGTCTCTTATTTGGATACAAACTTGACCAGTTTTTTTTATTATTTCCTTAAATAAATTATAGTGCCCATCATGAAATGGTTGCCATCTTCCTAACATTTGTGCAGTTGGTTTTTTATTATCCCATTGATAAGACATAATTTTAATTTCTCATATATTTTAATATAATTTTCATTATTTTACTTTATACAAACCCAACCAAGCATTTACATCTTTGCTAGCGATGTAATCAGATTTAAAAAACTCTATTTCACTCCAAAGATTAGATTTATTTAATTCTTGTATTTTTTTATCAAATCCATAATCTTTGTATATACCCTCATTAATTGTGAAACAAATTAAACCACCTTTTTTAGTCATTCTTATAAATTCATCTAAAGCGTTTGGCTTTACGTGGCCAAAAGTAAATGTGCCAACACAAAAAATTGCATCATAAGTATCATCTTTTAAATTAATTGGCTCATTTAAGTCTGTCTTGAGAAGTTTTTTATATAAATCAGAGGGAATGGTACTCAATAATTTTTGTGATAAATCTGCACCATGAAAGTTTTTGAAACCGAATTTTTTTAACTCTGATCCTACTAAACCAGTCCCACAGCCAGCATCAAAAATCAAGGCGTCTTTATTTGTTTCATATTTCAAGAAAGTATTAACAGTTTCCTTAGGTCCTGTATAATTCCAATCAACCATATCTTTGTTATATTTGTCATTTTCACCCCACTCATCATAGTAATCCATTACCTCTTTTGTGGTTTTCAATTTATAAATTGGTACTTTGTTTCCTACGTCTTTTTGTGCCATAAGACGATTATATTATAGGATGAATTTCTTTGACAGTATTTTCAAAAGATATAATTATCTAAATATGAAATTTTCTCTTGAAATAAGTCCAAAAACTGACTTAAGCACTGTTCCAAAAGTTAGTGATGTTTATATCACAATGTTGCCTGGTGGTGACTACAAAGAAACAGCTCAACAAGCAGTTGATTTAGTTAAAAAAGGCTTTAACCCAGTTCCTCATTTCCCTGCTCGATCAATGCAAGATGAAAAACAGCTAAAAGATTATGTTTCAAGATGTAAAGATGGGGGTGTAAAACAAGTGCTAGTAATCGGAGGTGGTAGAGAGCCGATGGGGAAATTCGATAGCTCCTTCCAACTTTTAGAGACTGGTTATTTTGAGAAGATGACAATAGGAATTGCTGGACACCCGGAGGGGAGTCCTGATATATCCGATTCAAAATTAGAAAAAGCTATGATAGATAAAAAACCATACGCTGATTATATAGTGACACAATGGTTGCTAGATCCTCAGCCTATTATAGATTTTATTTCAAAACAAAGTGTACCAGTTCATGTTGGAATTACTGGGCCTCTAAAGATATCAAGCCTAATAAAATTTGCAAATATTGTTGGAGCAAAAAATTCCTTAAATTTTCTTAAATCTAATTTCAGTAAGGCATTAGATTTATTAAAACCTAAAGACCCAAATGATTTAATTGGGAAAATTAAATCTCATACTGATTTTTTTCACATTTATACATTCGGCGGCTTGACGGAAACTAACAAGTGGTTGAAGGAGAACAAATATGTCTAAAGAATTTGATTACACAAAATTAAAACATGCAACATCAGTAGATCAGTCTGATCGACAGGTTCCTTATAACTTAAGACAAAGTGGACCTACTAAAGTTGAAATGCTTATATCAACAAGAGTTAGAAAATCACCTTATTGGCATTTATCTATGCAAGCAGGATGTTGGAGGGCTACAGTATACAATCGAATTTATCATCCAAGAGGATATGTAAAACCCGAAGATGGTGGTGCGATGGTTGAATATGATGCAATAGTAAATCATGTAACTATGTGGAATGTTGCTGTCGAAAGACAAATAAGAGTAAAAGGTCCAGATGCAGAAAAATTTGTAGATTATGTGATAACTAGAGACGCAACAAAAATTTCCCCAATGAGAGCAAGATATGTAATTTTATGCAATGCCTATGGTGGGGTTTTAAATGATCCAATTCTTTTAAGAATTTCAGAGGATGAGTTTTGGTTTTCTCTATCTGACTCCGATATTGGAATGTATTTACAAGGTGTAAATGCTGATGGAAGATTTAATTGTAAAATTGAGGAGACAGACCATTGTCCAGTTCAAATTCAAGGTCCTAAATCTAAAGCTTTAATGAAAGATCTTTGTGGTGATCAATTTGATTTGGATAACATGCCATTTTACGGATTAGCTGAAGCAAAAATTGGAGGTAGAAGTTGTGTCATTTCACAATCTGGTTTCTCGGGTGAAGCTGGATATGAAATTTATTTAAGGAATGCAACATTATATGCAGATGATATGTGGAACGCTGTTTTAAAAGCTGGTGAGAAGCATAATTTGATGGTTATTGCTCCAGCTCACCATAGAAGAATACAAGCAGGTATACTTTCTTGGGGACAAGATATGGATCAACAACATAATCCTTTTCAATGTAACCTTGGTTATCAAGTTTCTTTATCTGGCAAAGGAGAATGGAATAAAAAAACTGACTATGTTGGTAAAGAAGTTTTAGAAAAAATGAAGTCAGAAATACAAGCAGGAAAGAAACCTTACAAACTGCAGTTAGTTGGTTTAGAATTAGGTGGAAAACCAATAGAAGATTATGCCCCTGATTTTTGGTTGATCTCAAACGTAGATGGTGGTGAACCAGTTGGATTTATTACCTCTCCCTGGTGGCATCCTGAGAAAAAGACTAATATTGCAATGGGCTACGTTCCTTTTGACGGGACTCTGAATGCTAATGGTTTTCCGAAGGGAAAAGTTGGAACCAAATTTAAAGTTCATCTTCCAGAGAAATATTCAAATAGTCCAGGTCAGCCAGTAGATGCAGTTATAGTTGATATACCATTCAAAGAGTCTTTTAATGCAAATACAAGAGAGGTGGTTTCAGGTTAATAGTCGTTAAAAGAGCTAGATTACTTTTAATCTAAATGTCTAAAGGTTTTTTAATTGGAATTTGCATTATCATAATTATTGCTTTAATAGTCTTTCCTTTGATTGTTTCATACAAAGAGCAAAAAAATAAAAAAAATTGAATGTTTGGAGAGTTTTTAAATATTATCTTTAAGTCTATTAAACTAGACAAGTCTCTTTATACAGATAGTAGAAATTTTGGTGAAGCCTCAATTTATTTTGCTGGATTAATTATGATCTTAGATGGAGTAGCGGGTGCTGTAGCTGCAAATACAGTCATCAAAACAGCTATTGGGATGTCAGGACTAACAGCAATTTTGACTTGGTTTATTTGGGCAATTTTAATTTATGTTTTGGGAGTGAAGATATTTCCTGATAAACAAACAAAAGTCTCCTTTAAAAAAGTGTTAACTTTTGTTGGATTTGCTCACGCTCCTGGTCTACTGAGATTCTTTGCTGTTACTCCTGAGTTAATGATACCAATAATTTTTATTACTCAATTTTGGATTTTTGCTGCGCTAATTATCTCAACAAGACAAATTTTAAATTTTAAATCAAATTTAAAATCTTTTGGAATTGTGTTCTTATCTTTTCTAATCATTGTCTTCTTATCTATTTCTTTTGTGATGAGTAGAATGAATGCTTTACCAGTAAATAGTATTTAAATCGGAAAAATTGTTTTTGAAACTCTGCACGATTTGCAAATTTTAAATCCTGTTAAAATTAAATTTTGAGTAACACTCTCATCTTCCTTTTTACACTCATCACAAATATCGTCTAACTCTTTTGAATTATCAAAATCTTTATCTTTACTCATTTTATGAAAACATTATTAATGATATTAACACTTTTTTTTAGTTTTATTTATTTTATTGAAATTTTTATTTAATTTTGAAATAAGATTATAATCAAATTTTTCGATGAAAAAGAACAAAAATCAAAAAGTAGCATTGGTGATGGGTAGTCAATCGGACTATAAAACAATGAAATTGGCTGCAAAAGTACTTAAAATTCTCGGTGTTAAATTTGAAACTAAAATAATTTCAGCTCATAGAACACCTAAAAGAATGTATGAATTTTCAAGTAAGGCAAAAAAAAATAATATTAGTGTTATAATTGCTGGTGCTGGAGGATCTGCGCATTTACCTGGAATGATTGCAGCTTTAACTTCAATTCCTGTTTTGGGTGTTCCAATTGAAAGTAAAAAACTCAAAGGCTTAGATAGTCTTTTGTCAATTGCTCAAATGCCTAAGGGTATCCCAGTAGGAACATTAGCTATAGGAAATGATGGAGCGATAAACGCAGCATTACTTGCTACATCAATAATTGCAAATAATAATTCTATTGTAAGTAAGAAATTAGAAAAATGGCGTGCATCACAAACAAGATCTGTAAAAAAAAGACCTAAGTAAGATTAATGTCAGAGATAAAGTTAGGCATTATCGGTGGTGGTCAACTCGGAAGTATGCTTTCAAGTGCTGCACAAAAGTTAAATGTAAAAACAGTAATCTATTGTGATGATTTAGATGCACCAGCAAAAAATTTTTGTGATGAGTTTATTTGTGGTAAATACGATGAAAAAGAAAAAATTAATGAATTTATTGAAAAGGTAGATATCGCTACATATGAATTTGAAAATATTCCATTTGAAACTCTCAATGAAATCAATAAGACAAAGCCTGTATTACCAAAACCATCTATCAATAGACTGATACAACACAGGTTAGCTGAAAAAGATTTTGTAAATAAACTTAATATTAGAACCACACAATATGCATCTGTTGATAAAAAGTCTGACTTAGATTCTTTAAACGATTTGCTTCCAGGTATTTTAAAAACAACAACTATGGGTTACGATGGTAAAGGCCAATACCCTATTAAAGAAATTAAAGAAGTGGATGTATTAAATATAGATTTTTCCAAAGGCTACATACTAGAAAAATTAGTAAAACTTAAAAAAGAAATTTCAGTTATTATTACAAGATTTGGAAATAACGAATATGAAATTTATGAACCAATAGAAAATATTCATGAAGATCAAATACTTAAATGCTCAAGTATACCTGCTGATATAAGTGAAAATATTTTTAAACAATCAAAAAATTGGGCTATGGATATTGCTGAAGAGTTAAAGTTTATAGGAACTCTTTGTGTAGAATTTTTTATAGATAGAAATGAAAATTTATTTGTTAACGAAATTGCTCCTAGAGTACATAATTCTGGTCATCTCACTATCAACGCTTACAATGTTAGCCAATTTGAGAATCATGTAAGAGCAGTTTGTTCTCTAAAAAAAGTCTCATTAAAAAAACTATCTAATGCAAAGATGGTTAATTTAATAGGAAGTCAGATTGAGCAATATAGAAAAAGTAATAATTTAGGTGAAAACGAATTTTTTTTTGATTATTTAAAAAAAGAAATTAAAGCTAAAAGGAAGATGGGACACATTACTACTTTGATAAAATGATAGAATCAATAGAAGGAAATTTTGATCATCCGGAAGTAAATGAACTTCTTACAAAACATTTTAAAGAACTAAGAGCTGCATCCCCAGAGGGAAGTGCCCATGTTTTGGATATCCCTGGTCTAAAGGTTTCATCTATAAAATTTTGGAGTTTATGGGAAAATAATAACTTAATGGGATGTGGTGCGCTTAAATTTTTAAGTAAAGATCATGGTGAATTTAAGTCAATAAGAGTTCACGATAACTTCAGAAATAAAGGAAATGGTATTAAGATTATAAAACATTTGATTAATGAGTCAAAAAATCTAAATATTCTTAGAATTAGTATTGAAACAGGTTCTGGAGAATTTTTTAAACCTGCAAGAAAGTTATTTATAAGTTGTAATTTTCAACCTTGTGCGCCTTTCGCGCATTATAAAGAAGACGTAAATTCTCTTTATTTTACAAAACTAATTAGCAACGATTAATATTTAAAACTAGTAAGTAGATCAATTTAGTTGACAAAAGACTTAAAATTCTAAAGAAAGGCACAATTACTTAATTATAAGTAATAAATTAACACAACAATAAGTATAAATATGAGTCTACAAGGTAAAGTAAAATGGTTCAATCCGACCAAAGGTTATGGTTTTATTGAACGAGAAGATAAAGAAAAAGATGTATTTGTTCACGTTTCAGCAGTAAGAGATGCTGGCATGAATGGTTTAGACGAGGGTCAAGCTTTGACTTTCGATGTTGAAGATGGTCCTAAAGGTCCTTCAGCAGTTAACTTAAAAACTGCATAATTTTCACAAATTTTATTGGCTGTATTAATCAAATAACCTAAGCATTTCATTTTTATGGCCAATAAACTATTATCAAAGAGAAGCTATAAGTTATGATTGGTATTCTTGGTGGAATGGGAACGCAAGCAGGTCTTGATTTCTGTAATAAACTTGCAGTTTTAAATAGAGGAAAAATTGATCAAGATTATCCTTTATTTTTACTTTACAATAAATCTAACATACCTGGACGACCTGAGTCGATTGGAATTCAGACAAGCAGATTAACAAATAGATTTTCAAATTCAAAAAATAATAAAAAATACAAATTAGTCTTAGATAGTTTGCTTAAGGGATGCAGATTACTTAAAAAAGATAAATGTAAGTTCATTGTTATTCCATGTAACACAGCACATTATTGGTATGATGATTTAAAAAAAAAAATAAAATTACCAATAATAAATATGCCGAAAGAAGTTTATATTCATGCAAAAAAGACATGTAAAAAAAACTCACCTATTGGCTTACTTGCTACGGAAGGAACTATAATGACAGGTGTTTACAATAAATTTTTCGATACAAATTATAAATTGATACACCCAAATAGATTAATTCAAAAAAATTCTGTGAACCAAGCAATTAAACTTGTTAAAATGGGAAACGTAAAAGCAGCAGCTAAAAAAATTAAACCAGCTATAAACTTTTTGATTAAAAAGAAGTGTAAAAAAATTGTTCTTGGTTGCACAGAATTGCCCATAGCAATATTTGCCTTTAAATCATTTGATAAAATCAAAAAATCAAAAATTTTTTTAGATCCAAATTTAATTTTAGCAAATGCAGCAATGAAAAAATACCGAAAATAATCAATGCAATCTAAAGACAAGCCGTATGTTTTATATGTTGCAGAGGTAATCTATTTAGAAATTTCAGAAATTAAAAAAAAGAACTCAAATTTTTCAAATAAAGAGGCTATTGATGCTTTTATTGGTAACGGGACTTATAAAAATATTAGTAGCGGAAAATTTCATGATAATTGGCTAAAAGAATTAAAAAAAAATAATTTTATCGATTTAAAAACAAATAAAAAAATTCCAGAGGAAACGATAAGACTATTAAAAATTCAAAAAGATGTAATGATAAAACAACTTATCCAGTTTCCAGATCTTTACGATACTAAAAATAATTTACCACTTGAGATATCCCAAAGAGCATTTGATCATATTTGGAGAATGTGCGAAAGTTATGAGTTATGGTGCAAAGAGACTAAACAAAATGAATTTATTCAATTAAATATTACTGATTAGTAAACTGTATAAATGATAATTAACCTATCAAGTTAAAAGTGATTAGAATATATCCTCTTATTTTTATTCTGCTATGGTCTTCGGCATTCATAACAACTAAACCGATTGTAGATAATAGTGACCCTTTTGCAGCATTAGCATTCAGGTTTTTTTTTGTAGCTTTTGGTTTCTGTTTATTCTCTTTTTATTTAAATCAATCATTAATTACAAATAAGAGAAAAATAGCCGAATCTGTTTTAAGTGGTGTGCTTTTTCATGGATTTTATTTAGGTGGAGTTTTTTATTCAATCTCAATTGGAATGCCAGTAGGAATAGCAGCTTTAATAGTTACTCTTCAACCAATTTTGACAAACATCTTAAGTGGACCCATCCTTGATGAAAAAATAACTATCCAACAATGGATTGGGGTTTTACTTGGTTTTACAGGTGCCTCTTTAGTTTTGGGTCTAGATGTAGGTTCCGGTATCCCTTTATTAGGACTTATCGCAACAATCATTGCATTACTCTCTATTACAATATCTACAATTTGGCAGAAAAAGATAAGTAAAAACTTACCTTTATCAGTAAGTAATTTTTACCAAGCATTTGGGGGATGTTTGTTTCATGTTCTAATAGTAATTTTCTTTGCTGAACCATATATAAATTTTAACAAGGTTTTTATCATTGCAATGAGCCATCAAGTACTGCTTGTCTCTTTTGGTGCTTTTACAATCTTAATGCTTTTAATTAAAAAAAACTCAGCAAGCAAAACTGTCTCAATATTTTTTTTAATTCCATCAACTTCAGCTTTAATGGCCTGGTTTTTTTTAAACGAAAAATTAACTAATTTGGATATCGTTGGCTTTATTGTAACATCTGTTGGAGTTTATATTGCTACAAGAGACTGAAACCATTATATTTTATATGACTAAAAACATGTATTAAACAAATATTTTATTTGAATAAATGGCTAAAATAAAATCAGATATAGAAATAGCAAGAAAAGCTAAAATGAAACCAATAGGTAAAATTTTAGCAAAAATTAAAGTTCCAGATAAGAGCAGTGCTTTTAGCCCAATGGGTAGACATATCGCAAAAATTAATTTTGAATTTTTAGATAAACTGAAGAAAAAAAAAGATGGTAAATTAATTTTAGTTACTGCAATAACACCAACACCAGCAGGTGAGGGAAAAACAACTACTTCAGTTGGTTTAAGTGATGGCTTAAATAAAATTGGTAAAAAATCTATCGTTTGTCTTAGGGAACCTAGTTTAGGTCCATCATTTGGAATGAAAGGTGGTGCTGCTGGGGGTGGTTACGCCCAAGTTGTTCCTATGGAGCAAATAAATTTACATTTTACAGGTGATTTCCATGCCATTACTTCAGCACATAATTTACTTTCAGCAATGATAGATAACCATATTTATTGGGGTAACAAATTAAATATAGATGAAAACAAAATAGTTTGGAAGCGTGTGATGGATATGAACGATCGTGCTCTTAGATTTATTGATATCAATACTAATGGAGTTGCTAAGGATTTTAAAAGAGTTGATGGTTTCGATATAACAGTTGCATCAGAAGTAATGGCAATTTTTTGTCTATCTAATGATTTAAAAGATTTAGAAAAAAGAATTGGTAATATTACTTTTGCATATGATAAAAATGGAAAACCACTTTACGCTAGAGATATAAATGCTCACGGTCCCATGACTGTTTTACTTAAGGAAGCAATTAGACCTAATGTAACTCAAACTTTAGAAAATAATCCAGCAATCATTCATGGTGGTCCATTTGCAAATATTGCTCACGGGTGTAATTCAGTGATTGCAACAAAAACTGCTTTAAAATTATCTGATTATGTTGTTACTGAGGCAGGATTTGGTGCAGATCTTGGTGCAGAAAAATTTTTAAATATAAAATGTAGAAAAGCAGGACTGAGACCTAGCTGTGTAGTGATAGTTGCAACGATAAGAGCATTAAAGATGCATGGAGGTGTTGAAAAAGAAAACCTAAAAAAAGAGGATATTACTGCCTTAGAGAAAGGACTAGTTAATTTAGAAAGACACATATCAAACATTAAAAAATTTGGTTTAGAGCCAATTGTAGCCATAAATCATTTCGCACTTGATACCAAAGAAGAGGTAAATACTGTTTTAAATTTTTGTAAAAAAAATAAAGTAGAGGTCAGTGAATGTAAACATTGGGCTACAGGTGGAAATGGTACGAAAGACCTTGCAAAAAAAGTTGTTAAAGTTTGCAAAAATAAGAAAAATAAATTTAAATTTTTATATAACAATAATCTTAAACTTTGGGATAAAATTGAGTTGATTGCTAAACAAATCTATAAAGCTGATAAAATAATAGCTGATGAAAAAGTTAAAGAACAATTAAAAGTTTTTGAAAATAACGGTCATGGAAATTTACCAGTTTGTATTGCAAAAACACAATTTAGTTTTTCAACAGACCCAAAACTTAAAGGTGCTCCATCAAATCACGAAATACCAATAAGGGAGGTGAGATTATCATCGGGAGCAGAATTTGTGGTGGTTGTTTGTGGTTCAATAATGACAATGCCGGGATTACCAAGAGTACCAGCAGCTGATACTATTAAGTTAAATCAAAAGGGCCAAATTGAGGGATTATTTTAATTTAACTCTTTAAGCCAATTTTTAAGCTCTAACATTTTTTTTTCTTTAACAGTGACCTGAATTTCTTTCTCAATAAAAGAGATATGCTTCTCAAGATCATTCTCATTTTCAAATACTTTTCTATCTTCAATTAATCTTTTTCTTCTAAAATTAATTAGACTTATCATTTTTTCATAAGTTATTTCAGGGTGGTATTGCAGACCCCATACTCTAGTTTTATTTACTTCAAAATATAAACCTTGGACTTTATTAACTTTATTAGACGCTAGGCAAACACCGTTTTCAGGTATTTTTACTACTTCATCATAGTTAAATGCTGCAGAATTAAATTTTTTTTCTTTATCTTTATATAGAGGATGCTTTAACCCTTTCTCATTTAACTCAATCTCTTTTGCAATCCCAACATGGGATACATTTGACTTTTTAACTTGGCCACCAGCAGCAGTTACAGCTACTTGCATTCCCCAGCAAATCCCTAAAATATTTTTAACCTTTTTTTGACAATTCTTCATAAATTCAATTTGTCTTTTTATCTCTGGAGTATCGTTATAAATATTTAAACTGCTCCCTCCCCAGATTAAACCATCATAAGTGTGCAACTTATTATTGAAACTATCAATATTTTTATCTGATGATGGATTAACTATATCTAGCAATATCTCTTTCGATAAATAATCTAAACTTTCTTTTAAACTTTGGGTGTGAGTTTGGATTCCAGCTTTAGTAAAAGTATTATTTTCTTCCTCTAAATTTCCCTCAACTATCAAAATTTTTTTCATAATCGTAATCTAGCTTATCTTCAGACTTTATAATTAGTTGATATGCAATCAAAATCATCAAAGTTATGATGAAAAATTTTCTTCAATCAAAAGTTGTATAATTTTACATCATTTAAAAATTATTTTTTTAAAATTTATAATGATTATCAATTGCAGAAACCGTAGCTATGTGGTTAGATTATAGCTTATTATAATGTTTAACATAACTAAACAAAAGGGAGGAATAATGTTAGCAAAAATGATTAAAAAGCTAACCTCTACTCTAACAGTAGTTATAGCTTTAATTTCTTCACTTGGTTTACCTCAAAATGTATTTGCGGCGGAGACACAGTATTTTCCAGTAGCAAGTAGCCGTGTCGGACCATACTCAGCAATGGGAACTGGTTACTACGGTGCTCAGATTGATTACATGAACTATGTAAACATGACAGGTGGGGTGAATGGAGTAATGCTTACATGGCAAGAATGTGAGACTGAGTATAACGCTGTTAAAACAGTTGAGTGTTATCAGAGACTTTTAGAAAAAGATGGACAAAGAATAGTAGTGTTCGATACTTTAGGGACACCAGGAGCATACGCAGTAATTAACCGTATGGCAAAAGACAATGTTGTTTTAGCTCAATATGGTTACGGAAGAACTGATGGTGCTGATGGAAGAGTTTGGCCTTGGGTATTTAATGCTGCAAGTCACTATTGGTCACAAATAGCTGTTAAACTTAAGTTTATGGCTAAAATCGAAGGCGGAATTGATAAGATGAAAGGTAAAAAAATCGTTCACTTACACATCGACTCTGCTTACGGTAGAGAGCCGTTACCAGCAATGAGAAAAATTTGTAATGACTGGGGAGTCAAATTGATTGAGATATCAATTCCACCTCCAGGTCTTGAACAACAATCTCAGTGGCTGCAAATCAGAAAAGAAAAACCTGATTGGGTTACTTTCTGGGGAGCAGGTTCTGGAATGAATTCAACAGCAATGACTAATGCTGCTAGAATTAATTTCCCAAGAGATAGAATGATGTATGTAACATTTGGTGCTGCCGAAGAAGATATGTACCCAGCAGGTGATGCAGCTAAGGGAACTTATGCTGTTGCAAATGCTTTGCCAGGAGAATATCCGTTAGTTAAAGACATCAAAGATAAAGTATATGGTGCTGGAAAAGGTAACTTAGCTGATCCAAATAGGATTGGTTCAGTTTACTGGAATAGAGGACTAGGTGCTGCAGTTATGTGGATTGAGGGTTTAAGAAATGCTCAAAAAATGCATAACAAAGTTGGTAAAGCAGTAACTGGTGCTGAGTTTAGAGACGGTTATGAAGCAATTAACATGACTGAAGCTAGACTGAAAGAGCTTGGAGTTGGTGGTATGTTAGCTCCATTCGCTATTACATGTGCAAACCATGAAGGTGCCGGTAAATTTGCTGTAATGCAGTGGGATGGAACAAAATTCAACCAGGTTACTGGTTGGGAAGCTCCAGGTGATCCTGCATTTATTAGAGGTCTAGTAGAGGCATCTGCAGCTAAGTTTGCTAAAGAGAACAACATTACACCGAAAAAATGCGGATAATTAATTTAGAGATAAATTAATATCTGTTGGAGGGGGAGTTAAATAATCAAATTATTTTAAACTCCCCCTTTAAATAAAATTTAATTTAATATAAAAAGAAAGCTTAATGAGTAACACTTCAACTAACATTCTTGATATTAAAAATATTGAAGTAATGTATGACGGTGTCATTTTAGCTTTACACGATGTATCTCTAAAAGTTCCTAAAGGAAAAGTAGTTGCATTATTAGGGGCAAACGGTGCAGGTAAAAGCACTACACTAAAAGCAGTCTCAACTATGTTAGCTTCAGAAAGAGGTAAAGTAACAAAAGGTTCAATAAATTATGATGGTACTTCGATTGACAAACAAAACCCTTCGCAAATGGTTGGGCTTGGAATGGTCCAAGTATTAGAGGGCAGAAGATGTTTTGGTCACCTTACTGTTGAGGAGAACATTATCTCAGGAGCATATTCAAGAAAATTATCAAAAGGTGATATCAATCAAGAATTAGAAAAAATTTACACTTATTTTATAAGACTTAAAGAAAGAAGAAAAAGTCAAGCTGCATTTACTTCAGGTGGAGAGCAACAAATGATAGCAGTTGCAAGAGCAATGATGGCTAAACCTAAAATGCTTCTTTTAGATGAACCTACAATGGGTTTAGCGCCGCAATTAGTGGCTGAGATCTTTAATATTGTTAAAGAATTAAACACTAAAGAAGGAGTTAGTATTTTACTTGCTGAACAAAATACCAACGTTGCACTTAAAAATTCAGATTATGGTTATATTATTGAAACAGGAAGAGTTATGTTAGATGGGACAGCTAAAAGTTTATTGAGTAATGACCAAGTAAAAGAATTATATTTAGGTATTTCAAAGAAAGGTAGAAAAAATTTCAGAGACGTACTTAAGGAAGAAAGTTTAACGAAGAAAAAAATTAATTAAAAATGGCACAAGAGAGAAAATTTAAAATAGGTAAACCAATATTAGAAGTAAAAAATATTTCACTTTCTTTTGGTGGTGTTAAGGCAATAACTGATACCTCGTTCGATGTACTTGAGCATGAAGTCAGAGCTATAATCGGACCTAATGGAGCTGGAAAAAGCTCAATGTTAAATTGCATTAATGGAATTTATAAGCCTCAACAAGGAACTGTCTCATTTAAGGGACAACAAATACCCAATATAACACCAAATATTATGGCTCAAATGGGTTTATCTAGAACTTTTCAAAACTTAGCTCTATTTAAAAGAATGTCAGTCCTAGATAATATTTTAGTAGGCCGAAAGCTTCACACAAAAACAAATTTTCTTGAAGTTGCATTTCAACTACCTAAAGTTAAAAAAGAAGAAAAGATTAATAGAGATAGATCTGAAGAAATAATTAGTTTTTTAGAAATAGAAGATATCAAAGACACACCAGTTGGAAAACTTCCATATGGATTACAAAAAAAAGTAGAATTAGGTCGTGCTCTTGCAACTGATTCATCTGTGATTTTATTAGATGAGCCTATGGCCGGTATGAATGTTGAAGAGAAAAGAGATATGTGTAGATTTATATTAAAAGTAAATGATGAACTTGGCACAACTATGGTTCTTATTGAGCATGACATGGGAGTAGTTATGGATATATCAGATAGAGTTGTAGTACTTGATTATGGTAAAGTTATTGGCGATGGTACGCCTGATGAAGTAAGATCAAATCAAAAAGTAATAGATGCTTATTTAGGAGTGGAACACTAGGATAAAGATATGGTTGATGAATTACTATTTTTTATGGAAGTTTTAGTTGGCGGTTTGCTTGCTGGTACCATGTACTCATTAGTAGCTTTAGGATTCGTTTTAATTTTTAAAGCTTCAGCAACGTTTAACTTTTCACAAGGAGCTATGGTTTTTTTCTCAGTGCTTGCTTTTTGTGGTTTCATGCAAGATTTTAACATACCTTTTGTACTTGCATTTATTATGGCTGCTCTTTTAATGGTAGTCGTTGGTCTATGTACCGAAAGATTTGTTTTAAGACCTCTCATGAATGCCAGCGAAGATACAGTGCTAATGGCTACAATAGGTCTAGGATATGTTTTAGAGGGCTTGGCTCAAGCAGCATGGGGAGTAGAGGTAAGAAGATTAGATTTAGGTATAGGAGATTTTCCAGTACCGTGGATCGCTGATAACTTAAAATTATTCATTAGTGCTCTTGATATTACTGCAGGAGTTGTGGCTGCTATTATGATTATTGGTTTATTCCTTCTGTTTAAATACACAAAAATTGGTCTTGGTTTGAGAGCTGTTGCAGATGATGCGGGTGCCGCTAGTTCAATAGGAATTCCTTTAAAACACATTATGTTACTAGTTTGGTCTGCTGCTGGAGTTGTGGCATTAGTTGCAGGATGTATGTGGGGTGCAAGAGCTGGTGTTCAATTTGCCCTAGTTGACTTAGCTCTAAAAGCTTTACCAGTTTTAATTATAGGTGGTTTCTCATCTATCCCAGGTGCAATTATTGGTGGCTTGATCATTGGTGCAGTAGAGAAAGTTTTAGAAGTATACATTGGACCGTTTTTTGGAGGCGCGATTGAAGGTTGGGCTCCTTACGTCTTAGCAATATTCTTTTTATTATATAGACCGGAAGGTTTATTTGGAGAAAAAATTATTAGGAGAGTTTAATTTATGATGAAACCAGTATTTATGACTTATACAAAAAAAGACCTAATTAACTTAGCTGTTTGTATGGTCCTAAGTGTATTAGTAATTCCATCATTTATTACAACAGAATATTGGTACACTTCCATATTGATACCTTGGCTTTGCTTAGCTCTAGCTACAATAGGACAGCAAATAGTTATGGGTTACACAGGACAATTAGCTTTAGGTGCCGCTGGCTTCATGGCTGCAGGTGCTTTTGCTATGTTCAACCTTATTTTACGAGTGCCTGATTTAGGTTTCGTGGGTTCACTAATAGTGTCAGGTTTGATTGCTGCCGCTTTTGGAATTTTGTTTGGTTTACCAAGTTTAAAAGTAAGAGGAATTTATCTGATGGTAGCAACATTAGCCTCACAGTTTTTTATTATATGGATGATAGATAAATTTGGTTGGTTTAAAAACTATGACTCTTCAGGAATTATAACAGCACAAGACATAGTTATCTTAGGAAAACCATTTACAACTCCATTAGCTATGTATTTTGTATGTTTGGCTGTTACCACAGTTTTAACTTTGCTAGCGATGAACATGGCTAGAGGTAGTACGGGTAGGAATTGGATGGCAGTTAGAGATATGGATATAGCTGCGGAGTCGATGGGAGTTTCATTGTTAAGGACAAAAGTACAGGCCTTTGCAATTAGTGCGTTTTATTGTGGGGTTGCAGGTGCACTTTTTGCATTTTGTTATTTAAAATCTTTAGAACCAGTTGCTTTTGATATTAAATTATCTTTTAAAATATTATTTATGTGTATTTTAGGTGGACTCGGTACAATAAATGGTGCTTTTATTGGTGCAGCGTTTATTCTACTTTTTCCAGTTCTTCTTAATGCCATTGGTAATAATGTTTTTCATGGGGCTATTGATGCTACCATAATATCTTCAATCGAGCAGGTAATATTTGGTGGGTTGATGATTATTTTTATGATTTATGAACCTTTAGGAATGGCAAAATTATGGGAAAACATAAAGCAAAAATGGAGGACAAAATTCCCAACTATGAACATTAAAAATTTAACTTCTTCAATCGGTAAAAAATCTTAAGAAGTGGATAAAAAAAAACTAATTTTTGCATTATTGGTTGGTATCATTATAGGATTGCTTGTAGAAAATAATTTTCTAATTGGTTAGATTTTTTTATTATACAATATCGTCTTTAGCAAATTGATCATCAAAGGTATCTTTTTTTTATTAATTTTTTTTAAAATATAAGGAGCAATTTCTCTAGCCAACTGCTCACCTTCGACTGTATCTTTTTGCATAAATTTTTTTTTAGCTGCTACAAATGTAAAACCTTTACCTAAAAAATCTCCCATTTTACTATTTCTTCCTCCCACAGCACTCACATAGAGATCGCCAATACCGGCAAGACCTAATATGGTTGATTGATCGCCTTTAAAATATTTAATCAAAAATTTCATCTCATTTACACTTTTTTGAAATAAATCTGATGCAGCATTTAAATTTTGACCTGAGCCTATAACCATTGCATATATATTTTTAATTGCTGAGCAAATTTCTACTCCAATAACATCTTTTGAAAATTCAGTCAGATAATATTTTGTTGATATCTGCTTTCCAATCCATTTAGCTATTTTGATATTCCTATTTGCTACTACTACGCTTGTATTATTTCTTTTTGCTAATTCTTTAGCTAAACAAGGTCCTTTCAGCACTGATACATTTGCAACATTAAAGTTATTTTTAAGTAAACCTGAAATAGTGAGTAGCTTTTTTCTTTTTTTATCATATTTAAGTCCTTTTGTAAGAACTAATAACGGAGTTTTTATTTTTAAGTATTTTAATTCCTTTCCAATAAAATTAATTCCAGCAAGACTTAAGGCAATAACAATTAAATCAAATTTTTCCTTTAAAATATCTTTTGAATATTTTTTATACTGTAACTTTTTTGGAAGATTAAGTTTTAGTGAGGAGTGAAATTTTTTCTTTGATGATAAGTTTTTAATAAAAGTTTTATTATATGGTTCTGTAATAGTAACTTTATTATTATTTTCCAAACATGGAACTGAAAAGGCAGAACCCATTGCACCACCACCAATGATTAATATTTTTTTCATACAGTTTTTCTTTGTATAAATATTAATATAGGTTTATTTATAGTTTGAATATAAAAAAAATTTAAAATGCGAAATCTTAAATGGAGATACTCGAAATTCTTAATAAATAAAAACTTTCAATTTAGTAGAAACTATGTCTTAAAATATTTACCATCAAATTTATTGGTCAATTCTCACAAATGTATATCTAAATGGAAAGGATATATTCCTACTCCATTATTGAAATTAAATAAATTAAATAAAAAACTTAAGCTTAAGAATATATTTTATAAAGACGAATCAAAACGATTTCACTTAAAATCCTTTAAAGCACTTGGTGGTGCTTATGCAGTAGAAAAAATTTCAAAAAAAACTAATAAAATAACTGTTTCATCAGCAACAGCTGGTAATCATGGGAAATCAGTAGCTTGGGGGGCAAAAAGACTAAAATTGCAGTGTAAAATTTTTGTTAGTCAATACGTGAGTGAAACAAGAGTAAAAGAAATTAAAAAATTAGGCGCTGAAGTAATAAGAGTAAGGGGAAATTATAAGGCATCATTAAAAGAATGCCAATTACTCTCAAGACAAAATAACTGGAAAATTGTTCAAGATGTATCTACAAAAAATTATAAATATATTCCTCAATTAACAATGGCAGGATACTCTATTTTAATTAAAGAAATTTCTAATCAAACTAATCAGTATATTACTCATATATTTCTTCAAGCGGGTGTTGGTGGTTTAGCTGCAGGTTTGGTTGCTGGAGTAGCAAAATATTTTAAAAAAATTCCAAAAATCATTATCGTTGAACCAGATAGAGCCGATTGTGTTCTTCAAAGTATTAAAAATAATAAGTTAAAAAAAATAAAAATAAGAAAAGAGAGCATTATGGGTGGTATGTCTTGTAATGAAATGTCTCTTGTGCCCTGGCAAATATTAAAAAAAGCTAGCAATTGTTGTGTCTCAATTTCAGATAAAAATGTTGCTAAAACAGTAGCTGGTTTAAAAGATAAAAAGTTCGGCAAAACTTCAATTGTAGGTGGTGAATGCGCTACTCCAGGAATTATTGCTTTGATTGGAATATGCAATAACAAAAAGGCAAGAAAATTGATTAACCTTGATGAAAATTCAAATGTTTTAGTTATTGGATGCGAAGGTAATGCAGATGTTAAACTCTACAAACAACTGCTATCTAAAGGTAGAAAATAATTTTTATGACAAAAAACGCAATCACTTGGATAAGAGAAGATTTTAGAATTGAAAATAACCCTGCTCTCTCTTACGCAACTCAAAATCATGAGAACGTGCTTGCCCTATATATTTACAACAAAAGTGACTTTGATGCCAAAAGAGAGGCACAAAAATGGTGGCTTTCAAAATCATTAGAAATCTTTAAGTCTGAATTATCTAAGTTTAAAATTAATCTTCAAATATTAGCGGGTGATGAGCTAGATATATTTTCAAAGATTAAAAAAAAAGATAATATTTCGATATATTGGAATAAAATTTATGAACCAGACGTAATTGCAAAAGGAAAAAAAATTAGAGATATTCTTGTTAAAAATCAGATTAATTACAAATATTTCAAAGGAAATATTTTAAATGAGTTTCAAGAAGTAACTAAAAATGATGGAACACCTTTTAAAGTTTTCACCCCATTTTGGAGAAACGCTGAACAAAAATTTTTAGGATCACCACCAAGTAAAAATTATAGTATCAAAAAAAAAACAAAGTCATTAACATTCTTCAAAGGTTGCATAGAGCCAAAAGATATTCTTCCAAGAAAAAATTGGTATAAAAAGTTTGAAAAATATTGGAAGGTATCTGAGGAAGAATCTAAAAAAATTCTAAAAAATCTAATTGATGGTAAAATTAAAGATTACGGAACTGCAAGAGATTATCCTTCTGTAGAGGGTACATCGAAATTATCTCCTTATATCAAACATGGGCAAATTCACGTGAATACTATTTGGAAAAAGTGTAGTGAGATAAAATCGAAAGGAATTGGTTACAGAAAATATATTAATGAGTTAGGGTGGCGTGAATTTTCACATAGTTTAATTAATTATTTTCCAGAATTTTTAAAAGGAAATTATAGAAAAGAATTTGATAAGTTTTCTTGGGTCAAAAATGAAAAATTTTTAAAAGCATGGAAATCAGGTATGACGGGTTATCCGATTGTTGACGCTGGGATGAGAGAACTTTATGAAACTGGCTGGATGCATAACAGGATAAGAATGGTTGTAGGTTCATTTCTAGTAAAACATTTAAGAATAAATTGGACTGAAGGTGAAAAACATTTTAGAAATTGTTTATTAGATTTTAATAAAGCTAATAATGTAGCTCAATGGCAATGGGTTGCTGGTTGTGGCGCGGATGCAGCTCCCTATTTCAGAATATTCAATCCTATCCTTCAAGGTGAAAAATTTGATAAAGAGGGAAAGTATGTAAAAAAATGGGTACCCGAATTAAATAAAGTGCCACAAAAATTTATTCACAAACCTTGGGAAATGGAAGCTAAGTATCAAGAGGCGATTAAAACAGTTATAGGAAAAAATTATCCAAAACCAATAGTTGTCCATGAAGAGGCACGTAAAGCTGCTCTAGAGGCTTTCCAGGCTTTAAAAAAAAATTAAGTCTCACCTAAAAAATGATGAATGATAGATCTTATTTGCGGATTTACTCTATGTTCAAACAAATAGATTCCTTGCCAAGTTCCAAGTAATAATTTTCCGTCTTTGATGCTTAAAGAAATTTGATTATTTGTTATTGATGATTTTATATGTGCAGGCATATCATCTTTACCTTCTGTAGTGTGGATATACAATTTGTTGTCCATTGGTACTAAATTATTAAAATAATTGATCAAATCTTTTTGAACATCTGGATCCGCATTTTCTTGTACAATCAACGATGCACTAGTATGCTGAATACTTAAATTTATCATACCATTTTTAAAGTTATTTTTTTTAATCCATTCAATAGTTCTATCAGTAAAGTCATATAATTTCTGACCATTAGTATTTATTTTTAAATCATAAAATTTTTGTCTCATAAATTATATTCCATGGAGGTTAATTGATATAATCTACTAATTGTTCGCTTAAATGGCTCTTTTAATGATCTCGAAGAGGTAAACTTGCTTACATCTTGATTTGCAGTTACTGCTATAGGTAAATTTTTGTCATATATAATATCTATTAAAGTTATAAACCTTTGCTGTTGATTAGAATTGATATCATTAAATTGTGGTATTCCATCAATAAAAATGAATTTTGAATTTTTAACTATCTCTAGATAATCCTCCGCTCCTAAATTTCGATCACAAAGTTCATCAAAATTAAATCTGCAAATACTTTCGTAAAAATTTTTTATTATAAAACCTCTACCCTTTATGTTCAAAACCTTACGAGAATTTTTTTTTTCTTTTGTGATAATTCTAAAAAATTTGTTTATCTTAAAATTAGTTTCTTGATTTAAGGGAAAAAAATATCTTTGTTTTTGATTTGCTTTTGATTTTCGATAATCATCTTCAATAGTTAGTTCGTGATTGATAGAGTTTTTTTTCATTATTTCTATAAATGGTAGAAACTGATCTCTCTGTAGGCCATCTTTATATAATTCAGAAATTTCAATATTTGAAGTTAGTATTATCTTAATATTTTCCTTAAAGATTTCCTCAAAGAGCTTTCCTAAAATCATAGCATCTACAATATTAGTAACTTGAAATTCATCAAAATAAATTAGTAATGCTTTTGACTTTAAATTTTTAACGAAAGTAGTTACTACGTTCTCTTGATTTTTATCTTTCCTGCTGTGAACATAATTATGAAACTCTAACATAAACTCATTAAAGTGAAGTCTTTTTTTTTCTTGATTAATTAAATCAAAGAAAAAATTTAAGATCATTGTTTTACCAACACCGACTCCACCATGTAGATAGAAAGCTTTTTTTGAATTTTTAACAAATAAAGTTTTGAGTAAAGAGGATGTAAAATTTTGATTAAAATAATTTTGTAATTTTCTAATTACTTTAATCTGATTTTGATTAACTTCTAATCTTTCAGACTCACAATGCAGTTTAAATTTTTCTTCAAGATCCTTTAGCATTAATCTTTTTTGGTCTTGAAATCGATGCCATATTCAGATCTTGGCCCCTTTCTAAGTCCAAAAGGACCAGATATAAATATTGTTAGAGGTTTTGTACCTGGTTTAATATCAACTCTATGAAGATTATTTGCTGATCTAAACCCAATATAACCAGGTGGTCTCCAAAATTTTCCGGTGCTTAAAGTTTCCCAGTAGCCATCTCTTAATATTATTGTTATATAGGGAAATGTATGGTTATGAACTCCTTCACCATGATCATCTGCTAGCATCTCATGAATCAAAATATTAAAAGGAAACCATTTCGGTCTGTGTCTCATTAATACATAATATCTATTCATCCATGGTTTTGCTTTGTGAAATTCGGGGTGAGAAGGACCTCTATCTAAAACAATTTTTTTTCTACCTATTTTCTCTAAAAATTTTAAAAACATTTTTTATTCATATTGTACAACAGTACCATTTTTAACCATAAATAAATGATTATTATATAAAAAGGGTTTTGATATTATATTTCGAGCAATTTTTTCTACATTCAAAACATTACCAGTCTTAAGTCCTAAAATAATTAATTTACCATCATTATCAGATATATAAATTTTATCCTGACTTATTGAAAATCCTATTGGTTTTATCTTTTTTTTTCTCTTTTTATCTTTGTTAATTTTATAGATATCTTTAATCTTAATTATATTTCCTGTTTCTTTATCAACTACAAATAAATAACCATTGTCAGAAACTGTAATAATTAAGTTGTCAATTAAAATAGGAGTTAAACTTGAGCTAATATTGTTAATCCAATTTATGGAACTATTTTTTAAATTAACTGAAAAAAATTCGTTTTTATTATTTGAAAAAAAAATACTTTTACCATCTGAAACGAGCCTTGAATTTTTAAAATTATAAGTGATATTAATAATATCACTACTTTGAGTTGGAAGCTGCCATATCAAATCTCCTGAAAATATATCGACAGCTGTTAAATCACCTAAATTGTTTATAAAATAAACTACATTTTCATGTATTAATAAAGAATTTTTCGAATTTGTAATTGTCAGCGTTTTTTCAGTTTCAATACTCCAGCACTCAGAGCCATCTTTTATGAAATAACATCTCAACACATTCTTTAAATCGATTACAAAAAACTTATTTTCAAATATTTTGATTTCTGAATTAAAAGGATAGTCATTTTTTTTCTTCCAGATTAAATTTCCATTATTTATGTTGATTAAAAATAGATTAGATAAATTATCAACAACTATTAGTTTATTGTTAAACTTCATAAAGGAAAGTTTTGGATGATTTTTTTTTTCAAACTTGGAATAATAGTTTTTTTTCCAAACAATTTTTTGATTATTATCAAACCTAATTATTGATCCTTTACTATCAAAAAAAATTATTCCATCTCTTAAAAACAGAGGACTTAAATCAGTTTCAGCTTTATTATGAAACTTAGCGAATCTAAAGTTTTTTATTTTATTTATTTTACCCGAGTATTTTTGAATACCAAAATTATTTTTATTATCCAAAATTTTGTTTTGAATATCAATATTTAATAAGTTTAAACCGATATTTGGATTTAGTTCATTGTAAGCAATTTCTTTTTCTTCGAATAAAACTTCAATATTCTTCTCAATATTTATCTTTTTTTTTTTATTCCAAATCTTTGAGTCTTCATTTAAAGAACAATTTGCCAAAATAAAAGACAACAAAAAAAATATAAAAATTCTAATCACTTAAATCTCTATTTAATCTCTTTTGTGCTTCTTTAACTATATCTGGGTTTGGTTTTTTTGAATTGATAATCTTATTAAAAAACTCTTTAGACTTCTGTTTTTGATTTTTTGAATAAAAATACTCTGCCAGTAAATATAGTGCATGTGAACTCCATACACTTTCAGATTTAATAATTGGGTTTAAAATTTCCAATAATTGATTTTCGGAAATTTGATCAGCATTGTACAAACCTTTTTTATAAATTATTAAATTTTTTATCTCCTTTTCTAAAGAGGTTTTATTAATTAAAATGTTAAACATACCATTAATCTGATCTGTATTGGAAATTAAATCATTATCTAAAATATAGTATAAAGAAAGCGGAGAATAAGTTGGATCTTTTAATTCAATAATTTCTATTAATTTTTTGATAGTTCTTTCTTTTTTGCTTTCCTCATAATTTATTATTGTTGAATAAAATAAATTTGAAACTTTTTGTTTTTGATAATCTTTAAACTCCCCATAACAAAAAAAAGATATTAGTAAAATTACGGCCAATATCAAAAAAACTATTAATTTTTTTTTATTATTTAAAAAAAAATTTTTTATTTTTTCGTTTCTTGTATTTGAATTAACTATTGATATATCCTCTTCCATGTCTAAATCATATTTCTTAAAACATATTGAAGTATTCCACCATTCTTATAATACTCTAATTCATTTTTAGTATCAATTCTGCATAGAGTACCTATTATTCTAACATCACCTGATGCATACTTAATCTCAATTTTGACTTTATCAGATGGTTTAATTCCTTTTTCAATATCTAAAACACTTATCAATTCGGAGCCTAATAAATTTAGATTTTTTCTATTCATATTTTCTGTAAATTGTAATGGCAAAATTCCCATCCCAATTAAATTAGATCTATGTATTCTCTCAAAACTCTCTGCAATTACTACCTTAACTCCTAGTAGTTTAGTCCCTTTTGCAGCCCAATCTCGAGAAGATCCTGTGCCATACTCTTTGCCACCAATTACAACTAAATCAGTTCCTCTTTTTTTATACTTCTCTACTGCATCATAAACTGACATTACTTTTTCTTCTGGATACAACTTCGTAAAACCACCTTCTGTTCCTGGGGCCATCTCATTTTTAATTCTTATATTTGCAAATGTACCTCTCATCATTACCTCGTGATTTCCTCGTCTAGAGCCATATGAATTATAGTCCTTAGGTAGAATTTGATAATTCATAAAATATTCACCCGTTGGACTATCTTTTTGAATATTACCAGCTGGAGAAATATGGTCAGTAGTAACCATGTCTCCCAATATCAACAACGGTCTTGCATTTTTAATTTCTTTAAAACCCTCTGGCTCATCACTAAGATTTTCAAAAAATGGGGGTTTTTTTACATAAGTAGAATTTTCATCCCAATTGTAAATGCTGCTTTTTTCTGTTTTGATTTCTTGCCATTGTTTTGGTCCCTCAGATACATTTGAATATCGCTTAACAAACATGTCTGCATTTAAAGAATTTTTCAAAGTATCCTCTATTTCTTTATTTGAAGGCCAGATATCTTTTAAAAATATGTCTTTACCATTTTTATCTTTTCCAAATGAGTCTTTGAATAAATCAAATTCCATGTGACCTGCAAGAGCATAAGCAACAACAAGTGGTGGAGAGGCTAAATAATTAGCTTTGATATGAGGTGAAATTCTTCCTTCAAAGTTTCTGTTACCTGACAAAACCGATACTCCGTATAAATTATCTTTTTGAATAGCCTCTACTATATTTTCTGCTAAAGGACCTGAATTGCCGATACAAGTTGTACAACCATAACCGACTAAATTAAATCCTAATTGATCTAAGTAAGTATTTAGACCAGCTTTCTCTAAATAATCTGTTACTACTTGAGACCCTGGGGCTAAAGAGGTTTTAACCCATGGTTTAACATTTAATCCTAACTCAACAGCCTTTTTTGCTAAAAGGCCAGCTCCAATTAGAACGTTAGGATTAGAAGTGTTGGTACATGATGTAATTGCGGCAATTAATATTGAACCATCCTTTATTTCATAATCTGTGTCTTTTACCTTGGAAATTTTGTAATCCTTTTTATCTGTAGCCTCTTTAAATACTTTTTTAAAATTACTTGATGCGTCAGTTAAAAGAACTTTGTCTTGTGGTCTTTTAGGACCTGATATAGTTGGAACTACAGTGGACATATCTAAAGAAATTTTATCAGTGAACTCGATTTCGTCACTTGACCACAAACCTTGGTCCTTTGCGTACTTTTCAACTATTGCCACTGTTTCTTTATCTCGTCCAGAAAATTCTAAATACTTTAAAGTTTCTTCATCTATCGGAAAAAATCCACATGTTGCTCCATATTCAGGGGCCATGTTAGCAATTGTCGCTCTATCAGCTAAAGTTAAATTTCTTAAACCCTCACCATAAAATTCAACGAATTTTCCAACTACACCTTTGTCTCTAAGCATTTTAACCACTGTTAATACTAAGTCTGTAGCAGTTGTACCCTCTGGCATTTTTTTTGTAACTTCAAACCCAATTACTTCAGGTATTAACATCGAAATAGGTTGTCCAAGCATACCTGCTTCAGCTTCAATTCCACCAACACCCCAACCTAGAACTGACAAACCATTAACCATTGTTGTGTGGCTGTCTGTTCCAACAAGTGTATCTGGGAATAAATATTTATCACCTTTATAATCCTCTGACCAAACTACTTTTGATAAATATTCTAAGTTTACCTGATGACAAATACCAGTTCCTGGAGGAACAATCCTAAAATTGTTAAAGGCACTTTGGCCCCATTTCAAAAAAGAGTATCTTTCACCATTTCTTTTAAATTCAATATCTACATTTTTTTCAAACGAGTCTTTTTTTGCAGATTGGTCAACTTGAACGGAATGATCAATGACTAAGTCAACTGCAGACAAAGGGTTAATTGTATTTGGATCTTTATTTTTCTCTTTTACAGCCTCTCGCATAGCAGCCAAATCAGCTACTGCTGGTATTCCTGTATAATCTTGAAGCAAAACTCTGGCTGGCCTATAAGCTATTTCAGTTTTTGATTTTTTTGAATCAAGCCAGTTTTTTACGGCCTCTATTTGTTTTTTATTAACTGATATATCATCCTCATACCTAAGTAAATTTTCCAATAAAACTTTTAACGACTTTGGTAGTTTTGAAATACCTTCTAAACCATTTAATTCAGCTTTTTTTAATGAATAATATTTATAATTTTTACCGTTAACCTCTAGGTCAGACAATGATTTGTAAGAATTTTTATTTCCTGGTTTCATAACTTATATATAAAATGTAATTATGCTCAAAAGAAGAAGCACTGACATAACATAATTAAAGTATTTAATAAATTTCTCATTTGTCGCAAATTTTCTAAGATATTTACCAACAAATGTCCAAAAGGTAATGCTTGATAAAGATACTATAAAGGCAAATAAAACAACTTGAGTCGCATAATTAAGATAATTTTCTCCATATTCAACATATGTTGAAACAATAATAATTCCAATCAAAACACCTTTTGGGTTCAAAAATTGAAAAATAAAAGTATCTAAAAAAGAAATTGGATTTTCATTTTTGCTCTCATTAGAAGATTTTGAGAAACTAATTTTATAAGCCAGGTATATTAGAAATAAACTTCCCAAATATTTCAAAATAGTTTGAATAATTGGAAATAGTTTAAAAACATTAACTAAACCAATTGTCAAAGCAAATACCACAGAAGTAAATCCAAATGTAACTCCAAAAATGTGAGGGATTGTTTTTTTTATTCCGAAATTAAAACCAGAGTAAGATGCGACCACGTTATTTGGTCCTGGTGTATAAGCAGCTACAATCCAAAATAGCGCCATAGATAAAAATTCTGGATGCATACTTATGCTATAGGTAAACCATTCTCTGCTTTTTGTGAGGGATGTACTAATGTTACCTTTCCCTCAGTGTCTATTGAGCCTAAAAGTAAAAATTGAGATTTTACACCTGCAATATTTTTTTCTGGAAAATTACAAACCCCAATCACTTGTTTACCAACTAAATTCTCCTCATTATAAAAATGAGTAATTTGGGCTGAAGATGTTTTAACACCTATTTCTTTTCCAAAATCGACTTCAACAACTAAAGATGGTTTTCTGGCTTTTTCATTTTTTTTGACTGAAAGTACTGTCCCAAGTCTAATGTCTATTTTATCAAATATGTCGTAAGTAATTTGTTCTTTCATAAATGAGATATTTATATTAATTATTACTTATGAGTACAGAAGTAAATTTAGATAAATTATACGAAAATTCTATTAGGATTTTATCTGATTTAATTGGATTTAAAACTATTTCTGGAGAGGATAACAATGATTTAATTGATTATTGTGAGGAATATCTAAATGATTTGGGTGCAACTTCATTTAAAACATATGACGATGAAAAAAAAAGAGTAAATCTTTTTGCAACAATAAAGGCAAAAAAATCAAATGGAGTTAAACCAATAATTTTATCTGGTCATACTGATACAGTGCCTGTTTCAAAGAGTTGGAGTACAGACCCTTTCAAAGCAACAATTAAAGAAGATAAACTTTATGGAAGAGGTTCCTGTGATATGAAGGGATTTATTGCATGCACTTTAGCATTTGCTCCAATTTTTTCTAAAGTTGATCTGAATAGAGATATTCATTTTTCTTTTACTTTTGACGAGGAAACTGCATGCTTAGGTGCACCAATATTAATTAAAGAACTTAAAAAAAGAAAAATTCAAAACGGAATTTGTATAGTCGGTGAACCTACAAATATGAAAATCATAGATGCACATAAAGGATGCTACGAATACACCACTTATTTTGAGGGACTGGCTGGACATAGCTCAATGCCACACAAAGGAGTCAGTGCAGTTGAATTTGCGTCAAGATATGCCAATAAATTAATAGAGCTTAGAGAAGAATTAAAAAAAAGAGCACCAAAGGACTCTATATTTAATCCTCCATTTTCAACATTACAAGTGGGAGGTATATTTGGAGGTATAGCTCATAATGTAATAGCTGACAAATGTCGCGTTGAATGGGAGACAAGACCAGTTGTCAAAGAAGATGGTATCTTTCTAAATCAACAAATAGATAATTATGCCAAAGATGTTTTATTGCCAGAAATGAAAAAAATTTTTCCTAATTCAAAAATAACAAAGAAAATAATTGGCGAGGTTACTGGTTTCGATCGTGTAAATAACTCAGAGGCATGTGAATTGGTCTCAAGTCTAACTGGTGATAATTCTAGGGAAGTTGTGTCCTTTGGAACTGAGGCAGGATTATTTCAAGAAATAGGTATTAGCACAGTTGTTTGTGGCCCAGGTTCTATAGAGCAAGCTCACAAAGTTGATGAGTTCATAGAACTTAATGAACTTAAAAAATGTTTGAAATTTCTTGAGGGAATTAAGGATAAATCTACTCTTAATTAGTCCATCCACCAACTGATTTGACTTCTAAGAATTCTTGAAGACCATACTCACCAGCTTCTCTACCTATTCCTGAATGTTTAAAACCTCCAAAAGGTGTATCTATTGCTATACCTGCTCCATTTACATCCACCATTCCTGATCTAAGTTTTTTTGCAACTCGTTTAGCTTTTTCTTGGTCTTGGGTTTGGATATAATTTGTTAGTCCGTAAGGAGTATCATTTGCAATTTTGATTGCGTCTTCTTCTGACTCAAATGGTATAACTGACAATACAGGTCCAAAAATTTCTGTTCTAGCAATTTCCATACTATTATCAACATCGACAAACACAGTTGGTTTTACAAAATATCCTTTTTCATGACCATCGGGTTTTCCTAGTCCACCTGCAATTAGTTTTGCTCCTTCATCAATTCCTTTTTTAATTAAATCTTGAATCTTATTATATTGAGACTCTGATACAACTGGCCCAATATGTTCCCCTTCTTTTTTAGGATCTCCTACCTCTATACTGTCTGTGTACTCTTTAAGTTTTTTTATTGCTTCAGAGTAATTCGATTTTTCAATTAACATTCTTGTTGGTGCATTACATGATTGACCTGAGTTTTTAAAACATCTTAAAGCACCCCATTCAATAGCTTTTGGATCAGCATCTTTAAAAATTATATTTGCACCTTTGCCACCTAATTCTAAACTTACTCTTTTAAAATCATTGGCTGCATTTTGTGAAATTAAAGCACCAGCTCTAGTCGAACCAGTAAAAGAAATCATATTAATATCTGGATGTCGTGTGAGGGCATCACCGGTAGTATTTCCATCTCCATTTATTAAATTAAATACTCCTGGGGGAAATTTTGTTTCATCGATAATTTCAGTCAAAATCATTGATGATAATGGAGCAAGTTCCGATGGTTTTAATACCATTGTACACCCTGATGCTAAGGCAGGTATTACCTTAAGACAAACCTGATTCATTGGCCAATTCCATGGTGTTATCAATGCGCAGACTCCTTTAGGCTCGTATAAAAGTCTTTGATTGGGAGCATGATTGCCCAAAGGTTTTTCAAATTCAAAGTTCTTAAGGTGTCTTATAAAAGATTTAATGTGAGCGGCTCCTGTGCCTACTTGAAGCTTAGTTGCAAAGTCTTTAGGTGCACCCATTTCAGTAGTAATTGCTTCAGATATATCTGCCCACCTTTTTTTATAATTTTCATAAAGTTTTTCTAAAAGTTTTATTCTTTCTTCTTTGCTTGAAAAAGCCCAAGAGCTATAAGCTTCTTTAGCAGAACTTACTGCAATATCGACATCTTCTTTATTACCAAGAGTTATGATCGCACATTTTTCTTCAGTGGAAGGATTAACAACTTCAATTTGTTGCTTACTTTTTGGAGTCTGCCATTTTCCATTTATATAAAAATTTTTTTTATCTTTCATAATTTTTACTAACTCTTTGTTATTTTTTTGCAAATAAATTAGTTAATTCATAAACAATTGTAGCAGCAGCAAGTGATGTAACCTCAGCATGATCATATGCAGGTGAAACTTCAACTACGTCTGCTGATATAAGATTTAAGCCCGATAAGCCTCTTAAAACATTCACCATTTCTCTTGAGGTCATCCCAGCAATTTCTGGAGTTCCTGTTCCAGGTGCGAAAGCAGGGTCTAATACGTCAATATCTATAGATAAATACAAAGGATTTTTACCTACTCTTTTCTTTATTCTCTCAGCGATATTATCCGTGCCCTCTGATTGAAATTCATCGCAATGAATAATTTTAAATCCAAAACTCTCGTCATTCTTAATATCATCTCTGCTATATAAAGGACCTCTAATTCCAACATGCATTGATGCATCGTCTAAAAATAAATTTTCTTCCCTCGCTCTTCTAAAAGGAGTTCCATGAGTGTAGGGGGCTCCAAAGTATGTATCCCAAGTATCAAGATGAGCATCAAAATGTACTAACGCGACTGGTCCATTGTTAATTTTATTCACTGCTTTTAAGAGAGGAAAAGCAATTGTATGATCTCCACCTAAACAAATAATACCCCCAACCTTTTTTAATAACTCCTCAGCTCCTATCTCTATCTGTTTTATTGCTTCATTAATATTAAATGGATTGCAGGTAATATCTCCAGCATCAGCCACCTGTTGTATTTTAAATGGCTCAACATCATAACTTGGATGATAATTTGTTCTTAAGTGTCTTGAGGCCTGTCTTATACTTTGAGGTCCAAATCTCGCTCCGGGTCTGTAACTTGTGCCAGCATCAAATGGAACTCCAACAATTGCAACATCACAACTCTCTACATCTCTAAGCTCTGGCAATCTAGCAAATGTTGAAGGCCCTGCAAACCTAGGGACTTTTGTTCCACTAACAGGTTGAATTGGATCTTTATTAGTTTTTTTTTTCACAGTAAAAACTGTATCACATTCTTTTAATTTGGAATATCTTCTATATAAAGATTTATGATTTATTTTAGATATATAATATTATTTTTTATAATTTTTAATTCAGCACAAGCAGATACCATTTACAATCTCATCAAGATTCCAAATTTAGAAATATATGATATTAAAACTCCAAATAAGCTTAGATACTTGTATGCTAAACAACCTTTCACAATAGGAGTTGATAATAATATAAATTGTTATGACTCTGAAAAAAAAACTTTAGATAAAAAGTATAGAGTTATTCAGAAAAATTTGAGCAGATACAATCAAGTTTTCTTGAAAAAAATAAACTTAAAATACATTGTTTTATGTGAAGATTTATCAATCTCAAATATCAATACAGCAGGTATTCCAGATAATGTAATGAAAACATTAATTCTCGATATAAAGTTTAATGAAAAATATTTCGAAAGAGTAATTCATCATGAAGTTTTTCATATAATTAACGACAGTTTTAAAGATATATTTGATGAAAGCACTTGGTCGAACTTCAACTTAACAGATTTTAAGTATGCAGAATGTTCCACCTGTACCGATAAATTAGGTTTAGATACCTATAATAATACTAAGGGATTTTTCTCAGAATACTCGCAATCTACTGCATCTGAGGATATGGCAGAAGTTTTTTCTCATTTGATGATTGGAACCAATTTAAAGAATAAAGACCCCATTTTAGAAAAAAAAATAAATTTTATAAAAAAAAATTTGTTAAAAATTGATCCAAATTTTATCCTATGATCAAAAAAATTAAGGCAACAAGATCAGAAAAAATAATTCTTATATTTTTACTATCCTTGGCAGTATTTTCTTTTGGTTCTTTTTTTTTAATAAAGAATAAATGTTTATTTGTAAAAAATTATGATCCAACAAAAATTACTTTTGAAAATCCTTCAAATATCGCAATTTTAAATGTTCCCTGTGGGAATGTTATAATTGAACTTTATCCTCAAATTTCTCCAAATGCTGTTCAAAGATTTAAGAAACTAGTTGCGTCTAAAGCCTATGACAATTCAGCCTTTCATAGAGTAATAAAAGATACACTTGTACAAGCGGGTGATTTAGAATTTGGTAAAAAAGGAAGCTTAAATTACGCAAAAATTGGCACTGGTAAGTCTGGTTTAGGAACAATAAATTCAGAGATAGACACTCCATTTGATTTCAAGAAAGGGAGTGTGGGATTAGCAAGATCAAAAAGTTACAATACGGAAGATAGTCAGTTTTTTATAATTTTAAGAGATGAACCGCTATATGAATCTGAATACACTCCTATTGGTAAAGTAATCTACGGTTTAGAGGCGTTAAAAAAAATTAAGTATCTTGATAAATCTCAGTATGTATTAAGACCTGATTTTATCAATTCTATAAGAATGTTAATTAACTAATGGCTTTCCAGTTGCTAGAGTATGTTTTATTCTGTCTTGTGTTTTTTTTGTTTCGATTAATCTCATAAATGCATCTAGCTCTAACTTAAACAAATCATCTTCGGATAATGTTTTGTCTATTGTTGTATCCCCACCACTTAAAACATGTGCCAATTCTTTTGCAACCTCTACACCATGGTCTAATATCACTTTTTCATTATAAAGTTTTTCTATAATCTTATTCATTTCACCTCTGACACTTTCCCCAGGAAGCTTAAATACAAGCTCCTCAGGTGATTTAAAATTTTTATTTTCATTAAAAATTTTTTTCGAGACTTCTAACAAACTGTTTCTATTCATAATTTTTTTATCTTCAGGTCTTAGATATTTCAGTGGTTCTGCTTCTACAGGTGAGGTTGCTGTCTTCCCATATCCAATAATATCAAAAACTTTAAGTGGTGCAAAATTTGGATCTTTTTTTGCTTGTTCTGTATCTAACCATCTGCCTAACATCTCCTTACATCCTCCACCTGCAGGAATTAATCCAACAATGGTCTCAACAAGTCCTACAACAATATTTGTGTGGGATGCCACAAAATTACTTTGAACCATAACCTCAAAGCCACCACCTAGCGTTAAACCTGATGGAGCAGAAATTACAGGGTATTTTGAGTATTTTAAATGCTTACACGTCTCTTGAAAATATTTAATAAATTTTTCTATTGATTTAAAATCGTTTTTATCTGCAAATTGCATGGTATAAGTTAAGTTTACACCAGCAGAGAATTGCATACTCTCATTTATTATGATTAAAGGTTTGTCTGTTGCTGTTTTAAGCGCATCCATTGAGTCGTAATCTAAAGCATTAGCTTTAGTGGTAAACTCAACAATATTATAATCTTGAAACCTATAAATCTTTGCAGAGTCATTGCCATCTAAACTAATTGCTGTTTTTTTAACTTTACCTAATGTTTCAATATTGGTGTATTTTTGTCTTTCTCCATAAAAATCTTCATCTTTACTTTTATTTAATTTCTCTAAAAAATTATTCCCACTAAAATCATCAACTTTGTCGAAAAAATTTTGAACACCAATTTCCTCAAGCATTTCAAATGGTCCTTTCGCCCAGTTAAAACCTAACCGCATTGCCTCATCAATATCATTAAATTGATTGGTAATCCCTGGAACTAGTGATGACGCATATTTTATTATTTTTGAAATGACGGACCATGCATACTCACCGTATTTATCCTTTCTGTTAATTAATCCGTTAAGATCTACCTTATCAGACTTAATATCAATTTTTTTGCTTGGTGAATAATCACCTGTTTCAAGATTAATTGCCTCCATAACTTTAGTAGTTCCAGATTTATTCATTCTATAAAAACCACCCTTACCTTTTCTTCCCGTATAACCGGTCTCAATTAACTTTTTTACCAACGGAATTTCTTTAGCAACTTCATGAAATTCATCTGTTTCTGGCAGCTCTTTAATGAAACTTTTTAATACATCGGCCATTAAATCAATCCCAATTAGATCATAAAGCCCAAAAACACCTGTTTTTGGAATTCCCATCGGCCTTCCAAAAATAGCGTCCGCCTCCTCAACTGATAACTTCATTTTAAAAGCTTCTGTCATTGCAATTTGCATTGCATAAACTCCCACTCTATTTCCTAAAAATCCTGGTGTATCATTACAAACAATTGCACCTTTGCCTAGCTCAGTTTCACAAAATTCTTTTAATTGATTTATTTTATTTAGATCGTTGTTCTCATTTTTAACAATTTCTAACAGCCCCATATATCTGACAGGATTAAAAAAATGAGTTATACAAAAATCTTTTTTTTCTGTATCTGTTAAGTTTTGAGATAGAACTTTTATAGGTATAGAAGAAGTGTTAGATGAAACAATTGCGCCTGCTTTTCTTGATTTGAATATTTTTTCATAAATTTGGTGTTTTACATCTATTCTTTCAACTACCGCCTCAACAATCCAATCAGCATTTTTTACAACATCAAAATTATCAGATATATTTCCAACCTTGATATTATTTATTTTAGTTTTATCGATTAATAATGGAGGTCTAGATTTATGAATTCTTTCTCTAGCTTTTTCACTAATTTCAGTTTTTAAATCTAATAATGTAACTGGGATATTTGCATTACATAGATGGGCAGCTATACCGCTTCCCATCGTACCAGAACCAATCACCACAACATTTTTTATATTCATGTAAAGAAATTTTTATCGATTTATACCTCTGAGTCTTTCAGATCTTCTTCTTAAAAGTTCAGCGGTAACTAATATTAATGTTGATAAAATAATCAGACAAGTTGCAACTGCAAGAATTGTTGGACTCAATTGTTCCCTCAAACCTGTCCACATTTGAATTGGTATAGTTGTGTTTTCCAATCCTGCTAAAAATAGAACCACTACAACTTCATCAAATGATGTTACAAAAGCAAATAGCCCTCCAGATATCACTCCAGGTAAAATAAGTGGTAAAGTAATTTTCATAAATGTATTTACTGGGTCACTACCTAAACTGGCTGCAGCTCTTGTGACACTATGATCGAAACCTGATAGAGTTGCGGTTACTGTAATAACTACAAATGGCGTTCCTAAGATAATATGTGCAAGTACTATTCCTGTGTGAGTGGCTGCTAATCCAACTTTAGCCATGAAGAAAAATATCGCTACACCTGAAATAATTAGAGGAACTATCATAGGTGAAATTAATACTGCCATAATTAAACCCTTGTACGGCATATGCCTGCTACTCAGACCCAATGCCGCAACTGTTCCAAGTATTACCGAACCTATTGTTGCGAATATAGCAATGATAAAACTATTTTTTGCAGCTAATCCCCAGGGATTTTTAGTCCCATAAATCATATCTTGATACCATCTTAAAGAAAACGCATCAGGATCTAAACGTTTCATCCCATCAGAAAAAACTAAAAATTCCTCAGCATTAAAAGATAATGGAAAAATAACAAATAATGGCGCAACAAGAAAAAAGAATACTGCTGCACAGATTGTCAAATAAACGTAGTGCCAAATTCTATAATGTGGTTCTGTATATTTGGGTAAAGCCATTTTCTTTATCCTAATTTAATATTATCTATTCCAACTAATTTATTGTACAGCCAATAAATGACTAATACCCCACTTAACAACATAAGTCCCATTGCTGAAGCAAAACTCCAATCGAGAGTACTTTTCATATGAAACGCTATCTGGTTACTTATTAACGTACCAGAAGCTCCACCAACTAAAGCTGGGGTAATGTAATAACCTATTGCTAAAATAAAAACTAATAAGCATCCCGCTCCAATACCTGGGATAGTTAAAGGGAAATAGACTTTCCAAAAAGCCACAAAAGGTGTTCCGCCTAATGACTTACCGGCTCTCATTAAACTTGGAGAGATTGTTTTCATCACACTGTAAAGTGGAAGAACCATAAAAGGCAGTAAAATTTGTGTCATTGCAACATAACTACCTGTTTTATTAAACATCATTTCTAGCCGGTTATCATCACTAACCAGACCTATCATAACAAAAAAATCATTTACTATTCCTTGCTGTTGTAGAAGTATCATCCAACTAGCAGTTCTAACTAATAATGAGGTCCAAAAAGGAAGTAAGACACAGATCATTAAAAGGTTACTGTACTTCATCGGTAATGTTGCCAGTAAGTGTGCGATTGGATATGCCATTAAAAAACAAAACACCGTAACAAAGAAAGCAATCTCCAAAGTCCTCATCCATAAAATTCTATGAACTCTTCTATCCTCAGGAACATTGATTATTTCTCCTTTTTCATTTTCATACATATCAACTCCCTTTAAATATTTTTGATAAGTATATGCAGGAGCTCTTCTTTTAATTGCTCTCCAATATTCAACATCAGCCCATCTTCGATGAACAGACATAATTTGCTCTTTATAATTACCCTCTTCAAAAGATTTAGACTTTCTTCTTAATTTTTTGATAATACTTTTGAAACCATTTTTTGTATAATTTAGTTGTGTTGAAAGTTTTCCTTCTCTTTCCTCTTCAATCAATTTTTGAAAATCAAAATAGAAAGCTTCAAATACTTCTTCAGGAGGAAGATCCTGTCCATCCCATTTTTCCATGGATTTAAAAGTTTTAGGGAGCATTTCTGTTACCATTTTATCGTCAACACTTCTCATAAGCATATCGCCTATTGGAAACACATATGTAATAATTATGAACAACAATAATGGAGCAACAAGTAAAAAAGCTTTAATCTTATTTTTCTTTTCTGCTTTTTTAAGACTAACTTCTAAAGGGATTCCGTCAGTTGTTAAAATTTGTTTTGTTTCTGAGCTCATAAATAAAAAGGGCGGTTAGTAATAACCGCCCTCTCAATATAATATAAAATTTTAATCTTTAAAACTTAAAATTAAAATCCTGCTTTCATTGCTTCCCATTTTTCACCAAGTTCTGTTCCGTTATCAGCCCAGTAAAGTGGATCTACTAAGAAGTAATTTTTAGTGTTTGCTGGTGCAGTTGGCATATTAGGTACCATGTTTGTCTTACCATCTTTGTACCATGGCTCACCTTTTTCCATTACAGCAATAGATGATTTTCTCCAAGGTGCATATGCAATATATTTTGCACTTCCTGCTAGACCTTCTGTACTTGTCATCTCGGCTAAAGCTTTTTTAGCATCCGCTTCATTTGGCGAACCTTTTACTAATACAAAATACTCATAGTCTAGACCTTGAGCATCCCATACTTGTACGATTGGAGCACCTTCCCCAACAGCAGCATTAAAGAATCTACCATTCCAGCCAGTTGCCATAACAACTTCACCACTCATTAATAGTTCTGGTGGTTGAGCACCTGCAGACCAAAATACACATCCACCTTGTGGGTCTGTGCAAAGTTTTTTGATCTTATCCATAGCTCTTTGAACACCTTTGTCAGTATTTAAAGCTTTATAGATTTTTGCTCCACCTTTACCTGGTTTGATACCATCTGCAGCTAAAGCAATCTCTAAGTTTGTTAGAGCGCCTTTGTAGATAGCTCTTTTTCCAGGGAATTTTTTAGTGTTAAAGAAATCTTTGATAGTCTTAGGAGTACCTTTAACGTTATCTGAGTTATAAGCGTAGTTCCAAGAGTATAAAATATTTCCTACAGCACATTCACTTGGCATGCTAGTGAAAAAGTCTTTACTTGCAGGAGTTCCATCTGGAGCTGCTGGGAAGTCTTTATCAAAATCGAATTTGACAAATAATCCTTCATCACAGCCGTTGATAGTATCCATAGCAAATACGTCCATTATATCCCACGTAATTTTGCCTGCTTCTTTCTGTGCTTTAATTTCTGATAATCCACCTGAGTAGTCGACCCAATTGATCGGAATACCTAACTTTTTAGCAGTTGGATCACCATAACCTAACTTTTGACTTTCTGTATAAGCTCCACCCCAAGACGCAACTGTTACTGCGAATGCTGATGTAGTTATAGAAAATAAAAAAGATAGGGCTAGTAATAATTTACTAATTTTTTTCATTTTTCCTCCGTTTAAACGTTTTATATAATTACTATTACAACAAGATCGATAATGAGAGTCAACAGCCCTTTTTTACTTGTTTAATTGAGATATTTATGGTTTTTATTTTGGATCTAGTGCTCTAGCATCTTCACTGTTCCAGCCAATCTTAATTTCATTTCCTAATTTAATATCAAGATTAGACGAACTATTGGGGACTTTAAGAATAAATTCAGAATTACCTAATAAATTAATTCTAACTCTTGTGTGATCTCCATGGTAAATTACTTCTTCAATTTTTCCTTTGTGAATATTATCCATTTTATCACTTGGATTAATTAAAACTCTTTCAGGTCTTAATGAAACTGTCGTTCTCTCACCTTTTCTCTTAACCGAGATTGGGTTTGCCAATATATCTGCACTCGCTAACTTAACTTTACACTTTCCACCTGAAATATCGGAAACTTCTCCTGCAAAAGTATTATTCTCTCCAATAAATTCTGCTACGAAAGAATTAACAGGTTTTTCATATAACTCATCTGGACTAGAAAGTTGTTGAACCTTTCCATCATTAAAAACTGCAATACGGTTAGACATGGTTAGTGCTTCACTTTGATCATGAGTTACATAAACAACAGTCACTCCAATACTTTCATGAATGTGTTTAATTTCATATTGCATACTTTCTCTTAAATTTTTATCTAAAGCTCCAAGAGGCTCGTCCATCAAAACTAATTGTGGGTCAAAAACTAAGGATCTTGCTACTGCTACTCTCTGTTGCTGTCCACCTGATAATTGACCTGGCATCCTTTGAGCAAATCCTTGTAAGGAGACCATGGATAAAGCTTTATCAATTTTTTTATCCGCTTCATCTTTTGGAATTTTCCTAACTCTTAACGGAAAAGCCAAATTTTCATATACGGTCATATGAGGAAATAAAGCATAGTTTTGGAAAACCATGCCTATACCTCTTTTATGTGGAGGAATACTGGAGATCGCATTTCCATCAAGGTATATTTCTCCATTAGTTGGTGTTTCAAATCCAGCTAGCATCATTAAACAAGTGGTTTTACCTGATCCAGAGGGACCTAACATGGTAATGAACTCACCTTCTGCAATGTCTAATTGGAGGTCTTTGACAACTAAAATTTTGCCATCATAACTTTTATCTACTTTATCAAACTTAACGAATTCTTTATTAACCGACATAAATTAAGTAACTTTAAAACATTTGTACGAAAAAATATCAACCTTAAATAATTAGCTTTTAACGTGAAGTTCTTTTGACATATTACAAAATAGTTCTGATCCTCTGTCGGTAACTCTTATAGCTTCTGAAGCTTCAACGCCCCAATCTCCAAATTGCATTACAGCAATCATGTGAAAACAAACATTTGGTTTTAGAACAGTCATATCACCTTTATAAATATTTAATGTATGCTCTCCCCAATCTGGTGGATAGCCAATACCAATTGAATAACCAGTTCTTGATTTTTTTTCTATTCCATACTTGTCCAAAACTTTCCAGAAAGCTTGCGCTACATCATCAGCAGTATTACCTGGTTTAGTAGCGCTTATGCCTGCATTAATTGCTTCAATAGTTTTTTTCATTGTATCGATTTTTAATTGATCAGGTTTTCCTAACAAAACTGTTCTAGCCATTGGAGCATGATATCTTTTAAAAACCCCTGATAATTCAATAATAGTCGCCTCACCCTCAACAAATTTGTCTTGTGATGCAGTCAAATGTGAAGCTGAAGTACCTTTTCCAGTTGGCAATAAAGTTGCGATACTTGAATATTCCCCACCAAATTCGGGCGATCCATAAAATAAAGATTTTTGAATTTCACCAACAGCATCACATTGTCTTACTCCAGGTTTAATTACGTCAAAAGCTGTTTTCATTCCAATTTCAGAAATTTTTGCTGCAGATTTCATATAATCTATTTCAACGTCAGATTTTACTAGCCTCGCCCAATTAACCAGTCTCTCTGAATCTTTCAAATTTGCATTTGGCAAACCTTGTTTAATTTTTTCATAACAAAATGCTGTAAAATAATGAGCATCCATTTCTAATCCTATAGAAAGATTATCCCACTTTTTATCTTTAACAACTTTGACTAAATAATCGTAAGGATGTTTTGGCCAACTATGAATGTAATGTTCATCATAAACAATTATGTTTTCTTTTTTTAAATATGTTTTTATGTAAGCCCCTCCAGCATCTTGATCTCTTACAAAACATATAGGTTCATCAGCATTTATATGAACCACTGCACATTGTGCATAATAAAATGACCAAGCATCATACCCCGTTAGGTAATTGATATTATTCGTGTCATGAGAAATCAAAAGTTCAATGCCTTTTTCTTGCATCATTTTTTGAACTTTAGATAATCTTTGTTTGTATTCTTCTTTTGTAAAAAGCATAATTAAGAGTTGGTAAACAAACTTCCAAAACCTTTGATGTTATTATTTTTTCCAATTTTTTCTAAAGTATCCCAAATCAATGTTTGATTGCTAGATAAAACAGGTTTGTTTAATTTTTTTTCAAGTCTGTCTATAATTTTTAAAACCGGTAAAGCTGTGCAAGAAATGAATAAAGCATCAGCATCTTCAATATTCATATTAACTAGAGAGTCATATATAAAATCTTGATCAACTTTTCCAATGTCATAATCTGCAGCTATATCTAAATATGAATTAGAGACCACATCAAATTTTTCCTCTTTGAAATATTCAATAACCTCATTATTTAGTTTTTTACTATACGGAGTAAAGATAGCTAATTTTTTTACCCTTAATTTTTTTAACGCTTTTATTGCAGCTGTGCTGGGAGTTGTTAACTCAGCCTTAGGTTTTGCTGCCCTTACTTTTTTCTCAATCACATCATGACCTGTTGCTATTGTTCCAGAGGTACATCCGTAAACAACACAATCTATATCCTCATTGGGTAAAATATTATTTGTAACTTCAGTTACTTTATCAGACATTTTTATTAAATTTTCTTTTGTTAAGGGATTATAACATTCAATTCTGTTAACAAAAAAATCAATCTCTTTATCTTTAATGACGTTTATAAAATCCTTCTCAATCATAAAATCAGTAGCTAAAGCAATTAATCCAATCCTAGGATTAGAGTTTTTTTTAAACCGAGGTTCTATTTTGTTTAATTTCATACTAAATTAATATGAGGTAAGTCTAAATTAATTAAACGCATTATAAAATAAGATAATTTGCTTGTTGAAAATCTTTACAAATTAGATTTAATTAAATTTATATAAAATAATTGCTAACTAAATATAGAGGATAATAATGAAAAGACTAATTGTTGCTGCTTTCATATTTGTTTCAACTTTTTCAACAAATGTTTTGGCAGAAATTAAAATGGGTGTAATTTTGGGTTTCACTGGCCCTATTGAATCTTTAACCCCCGCTATGGCTGCATCAGCCGAGCTTGCTTTCAAGGAAGCTTCAGATTCTGGATCTCTACTAGGTGGAAAGAAAATTTCAGTGATAAGAGCTGACTCAACATGTGTGGACTCTGCCGCTGCGACTGCAGCCGCTGAGGGAGTTATTTCACAAGGAGTTGCAGCAATAATGGGTGCTGATTGCTCAGGAGTAACAGGTGCGATTGCATCAAACGTTGCGGTTCCAAATGGTGTTGTAATGATTTCACCATCAGCAACATCACCAGGATTAACAACTCTTGATGATAAAGGATATTTCTTTAGAACTGCGCCATCAGATGCAAGAGGTGGTCAAATCCTAGCTGATATTACTAAAGACAGAAAAGTTAAAAGTGTTGCAATTACCTATACAAATAATGATTATGGAAAAGGTTTAGCAGATGTTTATAAGGCAGCTGTCGAAGCGCACGGAATTAAAGTTACTACTGTAACTGCTCACGAAGATGGAAAAGCAGATTACTCTTCTGAAGTAGCAACTCTTGCCTCAGCAGGTGGAGATGCAGTAGCTGTAATTGGATACCTAGACCAAGGTGGTAAAGGAATTATTCAAGCCTCTTTAGACTCTGGTGCATTTGATAAATTTATTTTATCGGATGGAATGATCGGCCAATCATTGGTTGATGCCTTTGGAAAAGACTTAAGAAAATCTTTTGGTTCAATGCCAGGATCGACAGGAAAAGGTGCTGGCGTATTCTCTAAAGTCGCAAGTGCTGCAAACATAGATAGCTCAGGTCCGTACACAGGTGAGTCTTACGATGCTGCCGCTTTAATAGTTTTAGCAATGCAAGCTGGTAACTCAGCTGATAGGGCATCAATTGCAAAAAATGTAATGGATGTTGCTAACAGCCCTGGAACAAAAATTTATCCAGGTGAACTAAAAAAAGGTTTAGATTTATTAGCTAAAGGTAAAAAAGTTGACTACGAAGGTGCAACTGGAGTTACTTTTACTGACGTTGGTGAAGCTGAAGGTTCTTTCTTAGAACAAGAAATTAAAGGCGGAAAATTTAAAACTAAAAAACAAAGATAATTTATCTTAAAATTTAAACCCCTAACATTAATTTGTTGGGGGTTTTTTTTAAAAAAATAAATATTTATCAGCCATATATAAAGCCCAAGCCAATGCAGCACCTGTAATGATATATTTCATAATTTTATTTTATTTCTATTTTTTCAGGAAGTATACCTTTTGGTCTATATCTCATTATGACCAAGAGACCTACTCCCATCATTAAAAATCTGAAATATGGAACACTTTCAATTAAGTGTACTTTTAAAAAGTGTGCGTCATCTAATTCAGCAGTAATTAAATTAACTAAGTAAAGACCAATTGGTGCGGCCTCAATCCATAAGAACCAAACAACAAAACCTCCAAGAATTGCACCAAAGTTGTTTCCACTTCCACCGATAATAACCATCACCCAAATTAAGAAAGTATATCTCAAAGGTCTATAACTTCCTGGGGTAAACAAGCCATCTTGAGTAACTAACATTGCGCCCGCAATACCAACAATGGCTGAACCTAAAACAAAAATTAAAAGGTGTTGTTTTACTACATTTTTGCCCATTGCATTAGCTGCTTCCTCATTATCCCTAATTGCTCTCATCATTCTTCCCCAAGGAGAATAGAGAGCTTTTTGCGTTAAGATTAATAAAATAATTACTACAACTAAAAATAATCCAGAGTAACAAAGTTTTACAAAAACTGATGATCCCTCGATTACAAGTTGATTTAGTGTAGCTTGTCTTTCGGTTAAATCAGTAATTAGATTTAATTTACTTGAGTTAAATTTTTCAACGAGACTTATAAACCAATCTGTTTGTTGTAAATTTACCTCATAAGGTGCAGGTCTTTTTAATCCAATTACATTTTTAACACCTCTTGTTAACCAATCTTCATGTTTTATAATTGCAATAACTATTTCTGATATTAGTAAAGTCGCTATAGCAAGATAATCAGCTCTTAAACCTAAGGCAACTTTTCCTATAACAAAAGCTAATCCACCTGCAAAAAAGGCTCCAACAACCCAAGAAAAAATAATTGGAAGACCTAACCCACCAAGAAAACCAGTTTTTGCAGGATCAACTCCCTCAATAGCTTCAATTCCTGGCTCAGAAATAAATCTTATAATTACAATTCCTAAAATTATAATAGCAGCTACTATGTAAGTTCTGTTTTTTGATTTCTTATAATTTTTTAAAATATATCTTACAGTCAATACCATTGCTATTATGAGCAAAAGACTGAATAAAATATTAAATCCACCTGCGCTCCAAGCTTCTTGAACAGGATTTACTGAAATTAAAACTGCTGCTAAACCACCTAAAGCCGTAAAGCCCATTATCCCAAAATTAATAAGACCAGCATAACCCCATTGAATGTTGGCACCCATTGTCATCACTGCTGAAATTAGACAAAGATTAAATATTGATAAAGCTATGTTCCAAGACTGGAATATACCAACAAGGATAATCAGCCCCATCATTATACTGTATGCAGCAATTACATTTAAATTTTTTCTCACAACACCTTCCCTTTAAATATACCTGATGGACGATAAAGTAATACTATGACTAAGATTGAAAAAGATACTGCAAATTTATAATCTGTAGAGAGTAATTGAATTAGACCATCTGGCTCCATACTTTCAGGTAAAACATACATGAAAAATTTTCTATAAGCGTAAGTTAATAATATTTCAGAGAAAGCAATTACATATCCACCCAGAAAGGCTCCAAATGGATTACCAATGCCACCCACTATAGCTGCTGCAAATATTGGTAGCATATTATTAAAGTAAGTAAATGGTTTAAAGCTTTTATCTAAACCATATAAGGCGCCTCCAATTGTAGCAAGAATACCTGCTATGACCCAAGTTATCATGACAATTTTTTTGGGATCGATACCTGATAATAATGCTAAATCTTCATTATCAGAGTATGCTCTCATACTTTTTCCAGTCTTAGTTTTATTTAAAAACCAAAACAGAGTCGAAACTAAAATCAACGTAACAATAATCGTAATAACTTGAGTAGATTTTATTGCAAGACCCTCATTTAATCCTGTCATTTCTTTAAATTCACCAGCTTTAATTAAAAATTTTTCTCCATCAAAAAATCTTCTATCTGAAGGGCCAATAATTATACGAACTACTGCCTGAGTAACAAACATTACGCCAATACTTACCATTGCCAATTGCACAGGGGGACTTTTGTTTGTTCGGTAATATTTAAATACTAATTTATCTATTGCTAACATGTAGCCGACCATAAAAATAATACCAAAAGGAATTGCTAAGAGGGCTGTGGGTAAAACCCCAAGACTAATTCCAACAGACTGAAAATAGAAAGTGAATAAAATTACAAACATTGTTCCAAAAGACATCATGTCCCCTGTAGCAAAGTTTGCAAATCGTAAAATTCCGTAAATCAATGTTACAAAAATCGCACCAAGTGCCAGTTGAGATCCGTATGCTAAAGCTGGAACAAAAATGTAATTTAATAAAAGTACAATTGCGTTTACAAAATCCATATTAACCGCCCAGAAAAGAGCTTCTTACTCTTGGGTCTTCTAGTAATTCTTTTCCAGTCCCAGAGTGCCGGTTCTCCCCAGTCACCAGAACATAACCTCTATCAGAAATATTTAATGCTTGTTTTGCATTTTGCTCTACCATTAAAATTGCTACATTAGTTCTTTTCACTTTTACGATATGATCAAATAATTCATCCATCACAATAGGTGAGACACCTGCGGTTGGTTCATCTAACATTAATACAGAGGGCTTAATCATAAGTGCTCTGCCTAATGCAACCTGCTGTCTTTGTCCTCCAGATAACTCCCCAACTAATTGATTTTTTTTTTCTTTTAGAATTGGAAACAAGTCAAAAATTTCATTGATTGTCTCTTTAAACTCGGTATTTATCAAGAAAGCACCCATCTCTAAATTTTCCTCCACTGTCATACCTGCAAAAACATTTTTTGTTTGAGGAACGAAAGAGATGCCTTCTTTTACTCTGTCTTGTGGAGAAAGTTTTGAAATATCTTTACCGTTGATAATTACTGAACCAGATTTTAAATTTAATAAGCCTAACATTGCTTTCATCGCAGTAGATTTTCCAGCCCCATTAGGTCCAAGGATCGATACTATTTCTCCTCTTTCTACATTAACCGAACATGAATTAATTATATCTGGGCCATTTCCATATCCACCGGTCATGTTATTCCCCTCAAAAAATGCCATTTAATTATCCTTTAATTTTGAGCCTCGGCCTAAATAACTTTGAATAACTTTTTCATCTTTTTTTGCATCCTCAACTGAACCTTCGAAAAGGACTGAACCTTCTGCCATTACTATCACTGGATCACATAATCTTCCTATAAAATCCATGTCATGTTCGATCATACAAAAAGTGTAACCTTTTTCTTTATTAAGTTTTTCAATAGCTGTTCCAAGATCCTTTAGTAAAGTTCTATTAACACCAGCGCCTACTTCGTCTAACAATACTAATTTTGCATCTACCATCATTGTTCGACCTAATTCTAGCAATTTTTTTTGTCCTCCCGATAAATTTCCCGCTAATTCATTTTTTAAATGACCAAGATTCAGAAAATCAATAACCTCCATTGCCTTTTCTTTAATTTGACTTTCCTCTTTTGCAACTAATGAGGGTTTAAATAAAGCATTCATCAATTTTTCTCCAGATTGATTTCCTGGAACCATCATAAGATTTTCCATAACAGATAAATTTGTAAATTCATGGGCTATTTGAAAAGTTCTAAGCAATCCTTTTGAAAATAATTCATAGGAAGGAACATCAGTAATGTTTTCATTGTCAAAAATCACACTGCCAGCAGAGGATTCTAAATTTCCAGCGATTAGATTAAATAAAGTTGTTTTACCAGAGCCATTAGGTCCAATTATACCTGTAATGCTTCCCTTTTTAACTTTAAGAGAACATTCCGATACTGCTGCCAGGCCTCCAAAATATTTTGATAAATTATTAATTTCTAAAATATCTTGTGACATTAATTATTTACTTAGTCTTTTATGTATAGCATCCAAAGTTTTTATAATTGAATTATAAACACCTTTACTTCTCATAAGTTTAAGACCTTGCTCATTTAATCCTTTAGGTGTTTGAGACTCTTTTACTAAATATTTAAGCTCTTTTTTTGAGTTTACGACTGCATCTTCAGACAAAGCTACAAATAGAGAAGTGATATATTTCTGTGCATCTTGTCTCTTCACTCCTTTTTTTACCAACCAATCACTCATGATCTTTAAAATTTCATAATAAGCAGCCATCAACCCCGATGTTGACCAAAAATTAGTTGATAACTTTTCATTTTTAATCTCTAAAGTTGAGCCAAGTTTATCAAAAAAAAATTTTACTTTTTTATTTGGAGGACAAATTGGAACTGGTCCTTTTTTTAAAGAGATTGGAGGCAATGGTATCGCCCTTACTATTTCTGATTTAACTTTTATTATTTTTTTCAATTGTGGGATTGTGATTGTTGAAATAAAACTTATTACAGTTTGACTTGATCTAAATTTAAGATCTTTTAATATTTTTTTACCTACAGTTGGTGTGACTGCTAGAAATATCCAACTGCAACTATCAATTATTTTTTGATTATTTTTTTCGATAGAAATTTTTTTAAATCTTTTTTTGAGATTTTTAGAGATTTTATTATTCCGTGAAGAAACAAATATCCTGTTATATTTTATAGATGAATTACAAATACCAGTTATAACTGATGATGTAATTTTACCCGTTCCAATAAAACCTAATTTCATAATTTAAATACTTATAAAGAATTGTTTATATTAATTAATAAAAAAAGAACCCCTTATTCTTAATAATTCTCTACTTAAATCTTTATTTTCTTTAAAAGGTCTTCGTCCGTGAAGCCAAAAATAGTTGTTTGCTACAATTGAAGATCCCACCGGAAGTTTTGTGATTATCTTATTTTTACTCTCTTCTAAGTTGTCAGATAACTTTTGTAAAAAAATACCTTGTTTCATATTTTTTGGTTCTGGAAACTGATCTATATAAGAAATTTGAGCTCTACCATTTTGATCTGTTGAAAATATAGGATGTTCAACTTTATAGTCTATATTTTTACTTTTTGGTGACCCCCAAAGGAAATTTTCCTGTCCTGTTGGATCATTAAACAATTCATCACAATGTTCCCAATCATCGAGATGCAACATAGCAGTTTCACCACCTTCTGCATTTCTTTCCTCTAATTTTGACATTAACAACCAATCGGTTTTCTCTTTTACGTAAGTGCCATCTGTGTGAAGATCCATGTTTGTATACGCTTTCCTTAAATAAGAGTCGCTTTTATCGACGTGCTTTACATGAAATCTTGCATAATATTTACCAGCCATAGCATCGTAATTAGGTATACCTACTAAATGTGAAATGGCAGTTGATAATTTAACTAAAAAATTGTCATCAATTTTTGGATTTAAATTTTGAGGTTTTATAATAAAACATCCTGTGTTTCGATCTTTTAAAATTTCATTTAAAAATTTTGATAATTTATTATTACTCAAGTCGTCTAAACTTTTTGCAATTGTGAATCTTGTAAAAGGTTTATATTCTAAAGCAGTAGTATCGAACTTATTGAATGGAAAAATAAGTTTACTTAAAACTTCATCGCTGATGTCTATATTAACAATTCTAGATGATAGTTCGTGTTTTTCTATTTGAAATCCATCAATTTTTTCGCTCATACAAAACTTGTAATAAGAGATAGTATGATAGCAGAGAAAATTGTAGGGTAAACTAAATTTTTTTTAGTTATAAAGAAAATAATTATACATAAAGAAACTACAAAAATTCTGATTAATAAATCTACTTCTGCTAAAGATCCTAATGGAAAAATAACTATTCGAGCAATTAATGCGGCAAGAGTTGAATAAGCAAGACAATTAAACCATCTGAACATTTTTGAGGTTTCTTTAATTCTTTCTGAGCTAACAACTCCTAAAAATCTTGATAAATATGTAGCTAGAGATGTGACAAATATAACAATTAAAATATTACTTGCCATTTTTTTCTCCAATTAAAAACGCTATTGTCCCAGCAGTAAAGCCACCAAACAAAATGCACCACTCAGCTGATAAAAAATAAAAAATAGGGCCAAGCGTTGCACCTAAGATAACCGATAAACTTATTTGAAAAGTCTTCATAGCTCCAACCATCATGCATATAAAATATATTGGATTTATAATTGCTAAACCAATAAGTATGTCTTTGTTAAAAAAATCAGAAGCAACATAGCCAATAATTGTTGAGAATATTGCAACAGACCAAGTTGCTACTCCAATTCCAATCCAAAAATCAATTCTATTTTGTTTTTCTATGTTTTCATAATTATCCTTCATTATCAGCCAGGAAGAAACTGCTATAAAATGACAAGATAAATAATATTTCCATCTTGGTTGATCTTGATGCATCAACAACGGCATTAACGCGACAGTCATTGGATATAATCTTGCATTTACTAACCAAACAGCCAAAAAAATATTTATCAAAGATGCTCCGATTAACATTGACTCAGCCATTACTAGTGAGCCAGGTAAAGCGTATGTAAGGAATGTCGAAAAAATACTTTGTTGGATTGTGAAACCTAAATTTTTTAATAGTGCGCCTATAGCTATAAAACTTGCACCTAAGGCTATGGCAGGACTACCAACACCTTTTATAGCACTAAAGCCTTTTAAAAAATATTTTGTACTAATCATTAACCACCCAAAAACAGGCGACCAACATCTGGATTATTTAAAAGATCATCCCCTTTACCCGCAATTGCAGTCTGACCAGATACTAGCACGTAACCAATATCCGCGAACTCGAGTCCTTTTTTAGCATTTTGTTCAACTAAAATAATTGTCTTTTTTTCATTCTCTTGGAGATCTCTTAAAATTTCGAATACCATATCAATATATCTTGGCTCTAAACCAATTGATGGTTCATCAACTAATAATACTGATGGCTTCATTACCAATGCTCTAGAAATTTCTAATAATCTTCTTTCCCCACCCGATAATACTTTTGCAGGTTGGTTTCTTCTATTCCTTAATCTTTCATACTTTTCAAAAATTCGCTCAGCTTCCGCGTACGACTCTTCCGTTTTTTCTTTAATGAAACCACCCATTAATAAATTTTCCTCTACAGTCATATCTGGAAAAACAGAATTATCTTGCAATATATATGCTATTCCTACAGTTTTTAATTTTTCAGCTGGGGTTAGATTTGTAATTTCTTTTCCATCAATTTCTATTTGCCCAGAAAAAATATTTGTAAAACCATAAATTGAATGAAGAATTGTTGATTTGCCAGCCCCATTTGGACCAATCAAACATAGTGACTGGGCTTTACTTACGAAAAGATCAAAATTATGTAAAATTTCCATTTTTCCATAACCTGCGTTCATATTTTTAATTGTAAGATGCAAATTTGATGGTGACAGTTTTTTTAGATCTTCAGCTACTGGCGCCTTACCTAAAACTTCATATTGATTAGACATTATTGCGCTCCTAAATAAGCATCAATTACACGCTTATCATTTTTAATTTCCTCAGGTGAACCATTAGCCAACATTTTACCGTGTGCTAAACAGAAAATATTTTCAGCCAGTTGCATTATTACTCTCATATTGTGCTCGATAACTAAAAGAGTAATCCCAAAATCTTGATTTACTTTAATTAACCTATTTATAATTCCATTAATCAACGTAGGATTAATTCCAGCAGTTGGTTCATCTAATAATAACATTTCTGGCTCATTCATTAATGCCATGGCTAATTCTAATAATTTTTGCTGTCCAAAGGATAAATCGCCTGCTCTCAAATTTCTTTTTTGATATAAACCTACAAAATTTAGCAAATTTTCTGCCTTTTCTGTGAGTTCTTTTGGGATTATTGAAAAGATCTTCATTAAACTCTCATCACTACCTTTGTGACTGATGAGCATATTTTCTACACAATTAAGCTTTCCATAAATTCGAGTTTGTTGAAAAGTTCTTAACAACCCAAGTTTTGCGATAACTGGCACTGGTAGTTCTGAAACCTCTTTATCATTAAACTTGATTGAACCATTATCAATTGGGTATGTCCCAACTATTGAATTAAATAATGTTGTTTTACCAGATCCATTAGGGCCAATTAGTCCAACTATTCTACCTTTTTCAACATTCATTGATATATCAACATTCGCTTTAACACCACCAAATGATTTACTTACGTTGTTTACTTCTAAAATACTCATTTAAGCTCCACCTGTGCCTTACGATCTTTTTCATCCACAACTTCACCAAATCGCTCAGGATATTTTTCTCTTAACCATCCCATTATCCCCTCCGGAAAATAGATAACTATTACAACAATTAAAACTCCTAATGCAACATACTGCCAACCTAAGAAGAAAGTCCAAAAACCCTCTTTAAAGATATGAAACACAGTTGCGCCAATTATTGGTCCCCAAAGAGTTCCTTTACCTCCTAAGATTGCCATTAAAACCATGAAAACTCCCATCTCTCTTCCGTCAAATGCAACGTCTGTTGAATCAATATATCCAACTAAACCTCCCATGATCCCTCCTGCAAGACCACAAAAGAAAGCTGATATCATCCAACCAACTATTTTATACTTCATCGTTTCAATTCCCATAGCCTCAGCTTTATCTTCATTATCTCTAATTGCATTTAGTATTAGTTTAAATCTAGTTGAGTAAATTACCCTCACAGTTATGAAAGTTAGTACTAAAACAAAAAAACTTAAGAAATAGAAAAATTCACCTCTCGAATCTAAAGATCCAACATCAGGAAATGGTGGTGTAGTGAAACCTTGTCCAGCTCCAATGATTTCAATTCCTCCTGAAATCTCGCCAGCTGCAACTCCTAATCCTAATGTACAAATGGCAAAATAATGCCCTCTAAGTCCTAAAATAGAATATCCAATTAAACCAGCCACAATAGTTGGTACAACCGCCGCAACGATTAATCCAACAGCCATTCCTTGAAAAAATTGTGCTGGAGTGTGTACAAATGTTTTCTCACCACCACTTTCCGTCCATTCTGCTAATGGAAAAAACATTCCAACTTGGACGGAAGCACAAAGATACATTCCAAGTCCATAAAATAAAATATTACCAAAAGAATTATATCCCATTTCACCACCTTGAATATTCCATGTGGTTGCTAAAACTATTAAAACACAAAGAATTGAGAGTTGTACTTTAAAAGCTGGAAACAAAAATGGAGCAGCTATACCAAATATTAAAATTCCAATATATAAAATTAAATTTTTATTTATCATTTTAAACATCAATTAGATTTTATCTTTCTGATCTTCAAATTTGTCATAGCTCTACCTTTGCAAAACTTGTAATCATTATCTCCTAATTTTTTTCCAGTCGCATCATCAAACAATTTCCAATTAAATTTTACACAATCTTTTGGTTTTTTTCCTAAACTAAGTATTTTAAGCTCTACAGTCCTTGCTCCACGATCAGTAACTGAGAATGTTCTAATTTCACCTTTTTTCCAAAAACCTAAAGGAAACTTGCATCCATTTTTGATGTATTTAGTTCCTGATCTTCTTTGATCATATACTCTTCCCATACACTGACCATCATTAGTAACTGTAAAAAGTTGTGTTTTTTTTACTCTACCCTCTCTATTTTTTTGCGTTCTCTTGTAAACTTTGATAATTTCCTTAGAGCCTGGAGCTCTCCAATCAATAGGGCCTACAATTTTTTTTCTGCGTTTTTCACCAAAAATTTTGTCCGCAGGAGTAAATTTTATTTCATTATCATCTCTTATCTCTCCCCCAGTAAAAAGTTCCAACGGTATAAATCTTTCATTTCCTATAGATAAATTTGGAAATGTTAACATTAATATAATTAGTAATATTTTCTTCATTTTAAGTATTCCCTTTTTCTTGATAATTTAAATCTTCTATAAACTAAGATTAATACTAATAATAAGAACACCGAACCTATTCTAAACTCAGTGCCTAAAATATAATCGGCAAATTCTTCAAAAACTCCTAGTCCCATTCCTGACATTGCAACACCAGGTAAATTTCCTAATCCTGCAACAATAACAATCATGAAAGATCTAATTGTGTATGGAAGCCCCATATAAGGATGAATTGTAAAAGTAATTGAAATTAATGCTCCCGCAACACCACAAAGAGCTGCATTTATACCAAAAGTTGCTGCATAAACTTTTTCTGTATCAACACCTAAAATCTTTGCAGCTCTTGCATTTTGGGCTGTAGCTCTAATTGCACGACCAAGCTTAGATTTTTTCATGTAAATTACTAAACAAATTGCAAATAAAATGCTTATAAAAGCTGAAAATATTTTTGAATTTGGAAGCACTACATTGCTGTTAAATAACATAGTTGTTCCATAATCTGAATTTGCTAGAACAACGTCAGCTCCAAATGCAAAGTTCATTAATTGCATGAAAAGAATACTTATTCCAAAAGTTGCTAAAATAGAGATAAATAAATCTCTATCAACTACTTTATTAATTACGAGTTTGTAAATTGCTATACCTACAAAGAACATAATTATTGGAGATACAATTACTCCCCAAGCTGGATGAATTCCATATAGATACATAAAGTAAGCAATGTATCCTCCTAAAATAACAAGATCTCCTTGAGCAATATTAATTATATTCATTACTCCCCATTGCAGCGCCATACCATAAGCAATCAATGCAAATAAAATGCCAAGTAAAATTCCATCCAAACATGCTTGAACGGAAATCATTGGATATTGGAAGACCATGAAATCCATAATGAGTCCTATAAAAAATACCCCCTATATATATTATATTAGGGGGTATTTATAGATTTGTTTATCTTTCAGACCACGAAGGAATTGGGTGAATCAATTTAGCTGAAGCCCATTTAGTTGGAGCAACAACTTTGTTTTCACATTTTCCTCCATCATCACACATAACTTGGAAAAGTACCATTGGCTTATCAACATTCTGACCACCTTCAGCAAATTTTATATTTCCATAAAAAGTTTGCATGTTAGTAGCAGCGAGAGCATCTCTTACTTTCTTTTGATCAAAAGAATTTGCTCTTTCAAATGCATCTTTAAATACCAATAGCGCAGCTGATGATTCTGCTGCTTGATATGGCGGCGCATAACCAAACTCTTTAGTAAAGTCTGCATCATATGTCATACCATCTTTAAAGAAATCATCTTTGTAAGTTAGTGTTTTGTGCCACTGAGAAGCGCATAAAGCATATTGTGAGTTTTTACCATGTTGCTTTGATAATTTAGCTGCATCACAGTGAGTCATTGCTAACATTGGAACATCTACTTTCATCTCAGAAATTTGTCTGATAGCAGTAAGTGCACCTTTTGTATGACCTGAAACAACTAAAACATCTGGTTTCATTTGCTTCACTTTTACTAAAGTAGCTGCCATATCATTCAGCTCTTTTGGCAATTTATCATCGATTACCTTTTTAGAGCCAGTTCTTTTAATTGCATCCAAAACTCCAAGTCTTACGTCTTGAGAAAACGCATCTTGCTCAAATGCCATTGCAACTGTTACACCTTTTCCATTATTCTTTTCAACTGCTAAATCTATAGCAACATCAAGATATAAGTTAGCTGGAGCTAAAACTGCAAATAGATATTTGTAACCTTTTGTAAACAAAGATCTAGAGGCACCATTTGCTTCAACCATTGGAACACCATATTTTTCTGTAACCGGTGCAATTGCTTTTGTCAAACCTGAGCTATACGGCCCAAGCATAAACTCAACACCATCTTGTGAGATTAATCTTTCTGCTAACTGAGCTGCTCTTTTTGGGTTTGATTCATCGTCATAATAAATGATTTCAAACTTATAAGTTTTTCCACCAACTTTTACTCCACCCATGCTGTTAATTCTATCAACAGCCATATTGTAACCGTTTTGTGTATGAACACCATTAGATGAGTATTTTCCAGTTAATGAAATGGCAGCACCTAAGACAATCTTATCTCCAACAACTTTTGCAAATGATACAACTGAAGTTGAAAGTAAAATTGCTACTGCAGAAATAAAACTCAAGATTATTTTACTTATTTTCATTTTATTTCCTTTTGTTATTAATTAATTAATACTCAATTTAATAAATATTTTGAAAGTATTGCAAGTGGCAAAAATACTTTTACGTATGTACTAATATTGTTGTGTAACAATAATAATTAAGGCAATGATTACTAAAACACTCGCTGAGATTGTATTAATTGTTTTTGGATTTGCTTTTATCCATGTAACAAGTTTTTGTGCCAACAGAGCGTAACCAATCAAAGAAATAAAATCCAAAACAACATAAGTAGTTATTAAAATAAAAAATTGGACGATATAATTAGCACTAAAGTCAATAAATTGAGGGAATATTAAGGGAAAGAACAACCAAGCCTTAGGACTTGTGCCCGCAACTAAAAAACCATCTTTATAAAAAGAAAAAGTTCCTTTTGAGCTAATTATTTTCGAATTAACATCTTTTGGTGAAGATTTGTAAACATCATAAGCTAAATAAATTAAATAAATTACACCAATCCATTTAAAAATATTTAGGATATTTGGATTGTCAGATAAAAAAGAACCAATGACAAAAATTACTAAAGTTGCCTGTATTAAATTTGCGGTAACATCTCCAAAAGCTGTCCAAATACAATTTTTAACTCCATAATTCATTGAATAAGAGATGATTACTATTCTAGGGGTACCAGGTGTAATAAATAAAAAAATAATGATCTGTAAAAAAAGGATAAAATCCAAGGGGAGCATAAAAAAAAGATAGTCCTTAAAAACCGGGAGCTAAAGATGGCTAAAAAGGACTATCTGATTATAATATATCAGGTCTTAAAAAAAATGCATTATAGTATTTTTTAAAATATAAGGATTTTATGAAAAAAAAAGGTCACAGGCCAGTTACCCGCGTCAAAAATCCTCAGCCCAATATTGAAGATCCAGATTGGGTCATCTGGGCAGCTTGGGCAGACAGAATCACTTTTGAGGAAATCGAAAAAAAAACTGGTTACTCAGAATCTGACGTCATAAAAATAATGCGAAGATCACTCAAACCCTCATCATTTAGATTATGGAGAAAAAGGGTTCATGAAAAAAGTATCAAACATAGAAAAAAATTTGAATACTCTCGAAAACAAATATCTAGTAAAATTAAAAAAGGTGATTATCTATAGTCTATGAAAAATGTTACAATATATACTGGTCCTTACTGTAATTATTGCGATGCAGCAAAAAGATTATTAACAAGAAATAACGTACAATATAAAGAAATTAATGTAGCTGAAGTTAATGGTGCAAAAGATGAAATGATAAAAAAAGCTAATGGGAAAAAAACAATACCACAAATTTTTTTCAACGATGAACACATTGGTGGCTATGATGAAGTCAGAGCTTTAGAAAAAGAAAACAAATTAAAAAATCTTTTAAAGTGAATTAATTACTCAAGTGTAAGAACTACATCAGGTCGGTTTGCATAAAAACCTCTATTCGCAGCAGCGGTTAAAGTACAATCGGTTGCTAGTCCAGCATTTTCTAAATATCCCAATGCTGTTGATGTTCCAAAAGCAATTTTAACTGTTGGAATTTTTCCAGCCTCCATAGTAAATGGTGCTGAAAGTGCTTCTCTATACTCAAAAAAATCATCACCAGCATCAACTGTCCCTGTTGCAGAGTCTGTTCCTGTTCCGTCACCAGCTGTAGTGCTGTTCATTACATCTCCATGACTTGTACCACCTGGAATACCTGCGTAATAAGTTCCATCAACTGCAGCTCCTGAAGTTGTGCTTCCTATTCCATTTACGCTGGCGGATGCAGATGATTTTGAACGAGTATAGCAAGTTGTTGCTCCACTTGTAACACTACCAGCAACTGTAAAAGCTCTATTCATAGTAATCTGAAAATAAGTATAAGTTTTTCCAAATTCAACTTTTGATAAATCTCCTAAACTTGCTGCTGCCGCTCCAGCCGCAGTCGATGCAATATCAATAGACCCAGAATTACCAGAATATAAAACTATAGGATTATTACATGAGGCATCAGTACTGGTGCTGTCACAAATTTCAATTCTTGTTATTGTAATTTTATAAGTTGTTGCCTCAGCTTCAAGTGCAAAAGATTTTGTGTTAAAAAAAGTTAAAATAAATAAAATTATAAAAAAAATTTTTTTCATCTTATTGACTTGTAATAATTACTGAACCTTGGATTTCTACGGTCAAATCGTAATTTCTTCGAACTTTTTCATTTAATTTTGCTTGCATATCCTCTTTTTCAAAAGCTACATCAGATAATCCTTCATCCATCGTTCTTATATTTTCTCTAGGCGGATAAACAAATAATAGTTCAGCTTCCAAAACATCATCTACACCAGGAAGAGAAGAGTCGTCCATTGATAAGTTCAATTGTAATGAAGGGTTTATATTTAATTCTGAAATATATTTATTTCCTTTTGAGTCTTGTGAAGTTTTTTCACCCTCCCATTTATAACCTTTGAAACTAAATTTTGCCCAAGGTGTATAAGGAATTTGAGTGGTTAAGTAGTAATCCCAGCCACTAAGTATTTGTTCAGCTGTTCCATTAATAGTTTTCATATTTGTTATCTTTTGGTATCCATTTAAAGATAAATCTAATAGCGATGCTTTTGCTTCAAGTCCATATCCCAATCTCCTGTGTCCCTCGAATATGTCTGCATCAATAAAAGTATTTGCACCATACATCATTGAATTATCATCACTTAATTTTCTATAACCAATACCTAAATTACCATGAATTCTTCCATCGCTATTTACTTCTTTAGTTCTCAAGCTAAACTGCGTAAATAAGTTTGAATTATCCTCCTCAAGGATATTTCTAAGGCCTAAAATTGAAAATTTTATCTGATCTTCATCCTTATCATTTAATTTAATAGATGTTTCAGTTAATCCTTCGCCAGGAATAAGATTTGAAATGTACTCACTTATTTTGGTATCTAAAGTATCTGCGTTTGAGTTTGAAACTAAACCGCAGCTGAAAACAAAAAATATAGCTATTATTTTTTTTAACATTTTTCTAATGCTATCATAAACACATATATAATTATTGCTATTATTATATTATTTTTTTTGTTTAAAGATTAAACATACACCGTTATTACAATATCTTTTACCAGTAGGTTGAGGTCCGTCCTCAAATACATGACCATGATGAGCGTTACAATTTTTACAATGATATTCCGTACGTGCATAACCTATTAAATGATCTGTTTTTGTTTCAAATACATCTGGTAAGGATTCATAAAATGAAGGCCATCCAGATCCACTTTCATATTTTGTTTTTGAATCAAATAACTTTATATCGCAATTAGCACAATGATAAGATCCCTCTCGCTTTTCATTATTTAATTCACTTGACCCAGGCCGCTCTGTGCCTTCTTCAAACATAACTAATTTTTGTTCTGCTGTGAGATTGGGATTTTTTTTATTCATAACGACTAAATTAATTTAGCACATGACTGGTGCAAAAAAGAGTGTAATTCAACAAGTTTATCAATATTTTTATTGTAACCACCACCTAAAACTCCACAAAGAGGAATTCTTTTAGAAAAAAAATTTTCTGTAACAATTTTATCTCTTTCTTTTATACCATCATCCGAAATTTTTAATTTTCCCAAGCGATCATTAAAATGGATATCAACTCCTGCAATATAGAAAACAAAATCAAAATTTTCTTTATTTAATTTATTTAAATGAAATTTAAGTATATTTAAATATTCCTTATCCTCTGTATTGTCTTTAAGCTCCACATCACAATCACTAATTGATTTTTTAGCAGGATAATTTGATTTTGAATGCATGCTAAAAGTAAAAACATTTTTATTGTCCTTGAATATATCTGAGTTACCGTTTCCTTGATGAACATCCAAATCAACAATTAATATTCTATTTGCCAATTCTTTATCTAGTAGAAATTGAGAGGCAACTGCTACATCGTTAAAAACACAATATCCTGCACCACTATCATAATTCGCATGATGGCTTCCTCCTGCAGTATTACAAGCGATACCGTGATTTATTGCAAGTTTAGATGCAAGCACTGTTCCACCTGTTGCAACTAACGACCTTTGCACTACGCTATCAACTAATGGAAAACCAATTTTTTTAACTCCCTTTTCATCTAGTGTTTTATTTTTGATTTCTTTAATATATTTTTCAGAGTGGGCACCCTTTAAAGTTTCATCTGAACACGGATATGGTTTATGAAACTTTGTTACTATCTTATTTTTTAATAAAAAATCTGCAAGATCACCAAATTTATTAATAGGAAATTTATGATCATCGCCAATTTTAGCAAAATAATCTTTATGATTGACTACAGGTAAATCCATTTTACTCAATCACGCGAATTGGTTTGCCATTAACGCAAGCCTCTAGTGACTCGATCATTTGAGTAAAATAAATGTGATAATTTTCAGCCGTCACATATCCAATGTGAGGTGTCAGTAAGGCATTGGGCAAAAATCTTAATTTATTATTTTCTGATAAAGGCTCTTTTTCATAAACGTCTAATCCAGCACCTGCAATTACATTTGTTGATAATGCAATAATCAAGTCGTCTTCGTTTATTATGGGACCCCGAGAGGTATTAATTAAAAATGAGGTCTTCTTCATCTTATCCATTTCTTTAAGAGTAATACAATTTTTATATCTCTCTCCACCTTGTACATGAATAGATAAAAAGTCAGAATTTTTAATTAGATCTTCTTTGCTACAAGGCAGAACATCTAATTCCTTACAAGTGTCTAAATTTAAATTTTCACTCCAGGCCATCACTTGCATACCGAATGCCTTACCAACTTTAGCAACCTGCGTTCCTACTTTTCCGAGGCCAATCAAACCAAGAATTTTACCTTTTAATTCTACACCAACTGAAGTTTGCCAATAACCTTGATACATATTGTCAATTTCCTCTTTTAAGTTTCTTGCTAATCCAAGTATTAATGCCCAAGTTAATTCAGGTGTTGGATTAGTATTGCTCTCAGTACCACTGACAACAATTTTTCTTTTTTTCGCGACATCTAAATCAATTGATTTATTTCTTAAGCCACTAGTGATTATAAATTTTAATTTAATTAAATTTTCTATCAAATTTTTTGTTATAGGAGTCCTTTCTCTCATTATAAGAAGAGCCTCAAACTCTGCTAATTTCTCTATAGCATCAGCTTCATCTACAAAAGGCTCACTAAAAATTTTAATTTCATATTTTCCTGATAATTTTTTTAGATCCACAAACTGTTGTGAAACATTTTGATAGTCATCTAAAATTGCAACTTTAAGCATAAACTTTTCTATTAGACAAATAAATGCCAGACAATATGAAAAATGCTCCTACAAAATGATACATCTCAAATTTTTCTTTGAAAATAATAATTGCCATAATGGCACTAAATAATGGCATCAATTGAATAAACATAGAGGCTCGATTTGGACCAATTATTTCAATCCCTTTTTGCCAAAAATAATAAGCTGCTATGGCAGGAAAAATTGCCACATAAGTTAATATTAAAAAAAAATTTTTATTTAAATTTAATTCAAGACCGATTGATTTTTCGTAAAAAAATTGCGGAATTAAAAAAAGTATTCCTACTGAAACCATTAATTGTATCAAGGTAAATTGTGAAAATTTAAACTTATTTTTTTTAAGCAAAGTTGAATAAAGAGACCAGGTAATTACACAAACTAACATCCATATATCGCCTTTATTAAAATCTAAAGAAATTATCTTTTGGAAATCTCCATTTGAAATTATTGAGCCTATACCGATAATTGAAACTAATAATCCAATCAACTGAAAAATATTTGTTTTTTCAATTTTCATTAATGATGATAGAACAATTGTTGCTGCAGGAATAGCTGAAAGCATAAGGACAGCATTTATTACTTGTGTATAATTAAGAGCAAAATAAACTACAGAATTAAATGTGCTTATTGTAATTACTCCCATAAAACTAATTACAAGCCAATTTTTTTTTATATAGGATAGATTTTTGAAAATTTCTTTGTAGGTAAAAGGTATCAGAATAAACCAAACGGAGATCCATCTAAAAACATTTAAAGTTAAAGGAGGAATTTCAAATAATGTTGCAAATTTTCCAACTATAAAATTACCTGACCAACAAAATGTTGCGAGCACTAAAAAGAAGTATGCTAAATAGTTTTTATTTGACACGAAATTAAGAAAATCTTGTCGAACTATAAGGATCTAAGTTTAAATTTGTATTTTCTTTAGCTATCATTCCAGAGACTATCTTTCCAGATATTGGACCTAATGTCCATCCTAAATGATGATGTCCAAAACAATAAAACACGTTTTTATAATTTTTAGATGGACCCATTACTGGCAAAAAATCTGGTAATGTTGGCCTAAAGCCTAACCACTCATCTTCATGCTCAGGAAGGTCCCCCAACATATACTTTGCATTATTGATTAAATTATTAATTCTTGATTTTGAAGCAGGATTATCTAAACCACCAAATTCCACAGTACCAACTACTCTTAAGCCTTGTTCCATTGGTGTTATACCGAAACCTCTATTATGAAATATGACTGGTCTACTTAAAAGATGATCACAATCTTTAAAATGAACATGGTAACCTCTCTCTGTATCTAATGGAATTTTTTCATTCAATTTATCGGTTAGTTTCCTAGAAAAAGCTCCACAAGTTATTACAATTTTGTCACAAACGAAATTTTCATTTTCACTCAACAAAATAGGTCTCTCTCCTTCAAAATTAATATTTAAAATATTCTTATTTTGAAATTTTCCACCTTTAGCTAAAAAAAGTTCAAAAAGTTTTAATAAAATCTTTTTTGGGTTTCTGGCATGTCTTGCGTATGGGTAATAAACTCCCGCATGATAAAATTTTTTAAGATTCGGTTCTAAATCATGTATATCTTTTTTATCTACCAGTTCTTGTTTAACACCTAACTCTTCTCTTACTCTGATTTCTAGTTCTCTACTTTTTAGATTTTTATCATTCCAAACGTAGAGAATACCTTTATTTTCAACTAAGTTTTCTAGATTGATTTCCTCAAATAATTCATCATAAGCGGGAAGAGCTAAATCTAAAATTTGGTGCATATTTTTTGCGGTGTGCATCATCTTGTTTTTAGTCGTATTTAAAATAAATTTTAAAAACCAAGGAATCATTTTTGGTACATAATTCCATTTTAAAGCCAAAGGACCTGTTGAGCTTAATAACATGGCAGGAACATCCATTAAAATATCTGTTCTATTCAACGATAAGGATGCGTATGGTGAAAAGTGACCTGCATTTCCATATGAGGCGACAGGACTACCAGGTTTTTCTCGATCAAATATTGTTACTTTGAAACCTTTTTTTTGTAAAAATAAAGCATTGGAAATACCTTGAATGCCAGCACCAACAACACCTATATTTAAATTTTTATTCATTGAAAAAATATACAATTATTCTCTGAAAAAATTTAAGCGACAAATTATACTTAGGCGATTAATTGTTGGCTGTGTACCCTCGCACTCATTACTATTCCAAAGCCAATCATGGTAGCTAACATTGAAGAGCCTCCATAAGACATTATTGGCAATGGAGATCCAACTATAGGAAGCAAGCCTAGAACCATGCTCATATTTATTGTAATAAAAACAAAAATAGCGGCTCCAAAACCATAACAAAAAAGTTTAGCAAAATAACTTCTAGAATTAGCTCCAATAGCAATTATGCGATAAATTATAATAATATAAATTACTAGTAGAACCACTGAACCAACAAAGCCGAACTCCTCTGAAAACAGAGTAAATATAAAATCGGTATGCTTTTCTGGCAAAAATTCTAAATAACTTTGAGTACCTTTTAAAAACCCTTTGCCAAAAATACCTCCAGATCCAACTGCAATTTTGGATTGAATAATCTGATAACCTGCACCTAGAGGATCTTTGTCTGGGTTTAGAAAAGTTAAAACCCTTAACTTTTGATAAGGTTTTAAAAAAGCTATTACAAATGGTAATGAAATTATAAATCCCAACATTGTATAAATAAAATATTTGTGATTAATTCCTGCAAACCACAAGACAGCTATTCCACTAACAGCTATTAGCACTGAAGTTCCCAAATCAGGCTGAACTATCACAAGACCCATGGGTAATAAAATTATTATTAGTGAGGTTAAAATTGTATATACTGAGTTAACATTCTCTAATTTCATTCTATGAAAATACTTTGCCAAGCACAAAATTATAAATATTTTCATAAGTTCTGATGGTTGTAAATTTATAAAATATAAATTCATCCATCTCTTTGACCCTGAAGAACTTATTCCAAAAAAATAGGTCCATACTAGTAGACCCACCACAACTATGTAAGATAGATAGCCAATAGAAAACCACAACTTAATATTAATAAATGAAATAAAAAGCATCATCATTGTAAAAATCATTAACTTTGTAAAATGACTTTTCGTATGAAATAAAATCTTACCTCCATCAGTCGAATACATAGTTGCTAAACTGATAAAACCGAGCAATAAAATACAAATTAGAAGAATATAATCAAAATTTCTAAATTTTTGAAAAAAAGTAAAATTGTTATTTGTTAACCTGGTATGTTGATACATCTAAATCTCCAAATATTTTTTTTTATTAATTGATTGTCTCATTTCATGTCGATCAATAATAAGTTTAAATAATTTCTTTGCCATTGGAGCAGCTGTTGTGCTTCCATTGCCACCATGCTCCACAACAATACTTAATGCATATCTTGGATTAACGTAGGGACCATAAGCGATATATAAAGCATGATCTCTTTGTTCATATGGAATTTCAGAAGTTTTTAAATCTAATTCTCTTTCTCTCTCAGTAATTTTTTTAACCTGGGCTGTACCTGTTTTGCCAGCAAATTGATATTTTGGATTGTCAATTCTTGATCGATAAGAAGTTCCCATCACTTCATTAGTAGATCCAAACATTGCATCTTGAATAATTCTCATATTTTTAGAATTTTTATAAAGGGGGGTGTAATAATCACTTGGCTTTATTTTATCTTTATCGTCTATAACTATTTTTGGATAAATCTTATATCCTCCATTAGCGATTTGTGCTGTCATTAGGCATAATTGTATAGGTGTAGTTTGAATATATCCCTGGCCAATTCCAGTGATTATTGTCTCTCCTAATAACCATCCTTTGCCTAAAGCATTTTTTTTCCATTGGGTATTAGGAATTAATCCATCTTTCTCAATCTCGAATAAATTATCAAAAACTTTTTTTCCTAATCCAAATTTTTTTGCTGTTTCGCTTAATTTATCTACTCCAAGTTTCCTTGCTATCTCATAAAAATAAGTGTCACATGACATCTTCATTGCATTTCTAAGGCTTACATATCCATGACCCTCTTTTTTCCAGCAATGATAGGTTTGATCATACATTTCAGTTTTTCCAGTGCATCTGACAGTAAAGTTTGTATTTATAATTCCATTTTCTAGTGCAGATAAAGCTACGATGGGTTTTAATGTTGAGCCTGGAGAATATCTACCTTGTAAAGTTTTGTTCAATAGTGGCTTCATTGGGTCATTACGGATTAATTGCCAATTATCTTGACTAATACCAAAAACAAACAGATTAGGGTCAAATGAGGGAGAAGAATGCATGGCAATAACTTCACCGGTAAAAATATCCATAACGCATATAGATCCTGCTTTATCTTTTAATAGTTCATTTGCTAATTTTTGAATTTCTGTATCAACAGTAAGTTTTAGAGTTTTACCCTTTTTGCCCTTCTGAAACTCAAGCTGACTTATTCGTCTACCATACGCATTTACTTCATATCTCTCAATATCATTAGTTCCAATTAATTTTTCTTCAAAAGATTTTTCTAATCCAATTTTCCCAACTTTAAGACCCGGTACAAAATTCTTTTTTATAAGCTCTGTATTTTCAATATCCTGCTCATTTGCTTGACTTACATAACCAATGATGTGAGTAAAATTATCACCAAACGGATAATTTCTTGAAATAGAGATGACAGGTTTTACTCCATTTAAATCATACAAATGGTTGTTTATTTTTGAAAATTTATCCCAACTTAAATTATTAGAAACTATCAGAGTTTCCCAAGGTTTAATCTCTTTTTTCCTTTTTAAAACTTTTTTGAACTCTGAATCAGATAACTCTAATAAATCTTTAAGCCTGTAGATAACATATTTGAAATTTTCTACTTGCTCAGGTATCACATGTAGCTGATAAGCTTCAAAGTTGCCAGCTATAACATTGTCAAAATAGTCATGAAATTCTCCTCTGACAGGAGCCAATTTCCATTCTCTAATTCTGTTCTTATCTGATAGTGTAAGGTATTTTTTATTTTCTTTGACTTGTAAAAAAAATAATCTACTCACAATTCCTATCATTATAAAAAATTTTAGTGATCCAGTTATAAACATTCTACGATTAATTGAATTTAATTTTTTTACATTATCGCTTGATGAATTAATCATTTAGACCCTTCAGATAATATTTAAATAAGTAAGCGAAAAACATATACAAAATAAAAGTAAAAAAAATATTTACGAGATAACTTAAAAGTAAAAGATCATATGAAAAAAATAAAGTCAAAATTGAATAATTCATCGAATTTATCAAACTTATTATAAATAAAAAATAAAACCAATCTTTTATCGGATTAGGTCTTATGGTAATATTTCTAAGATAGGATGTTGCAATACATATTAATATATAAGATAAGCTACTAATCCCTAAAGGTAGGCCAACAACGGTATCATTAATTAAGCCAGCTAAAAAAACCAATAAGTAGTCAAAATTTTTAAAATCTTTCAAAGTAAAGAAAAAAATCAAAATAAAAGGGAAATTAAAAGAAAAGTATTTAAGCTCTAAATAATTTAAGTCAAATTCGTTTAATACAGAAATGAATAATGCTATTATCGGTAAAAAAGAGTAAAATTTGAAATAAAATCCTTTTGATTTAAAATTAGTCATTAATCTGTCCTTTGTTCATTACACAATTTTTATATTCCATTGTCCCAACTTCATAACCACCATTATTTAAAAAAGACTTACGACATGTGTGACCAAATTTTAAATTTAGTCTTAAAAACTCAATTTCATCTAAATCAATATTGTATTGAGCAATTATTTGTTTTTGATCATAAACTTCATTTCTAAAATCAGCTATTTGTTTATTTAAGTTATTAATTGTGATTTTTAACAATTCATTCTCATCTTTAAATTTTAAATTAGTTTGTTCAATAATCTTTTTTTCGTTTTCTAATATTTGTAATTTTGTATCTACAGTATTGTTTATTTGTGAATTATCTGTTTCAAATTGTTGATCTTCATTTATGATCTCAGCTTTAGTAATTAATTCAGCAAAAACGTACTTTAGTTGATTAAAATCACTGTAAAAGTCAACTTTAAATTTTTTTGAACTTACTGTGTCGGCTACATCTACTCTCCCAATAGGAATGCCACTTTTAAAGATTGCACCAGTACCTGATGTGTAAACTATGCTGTCCTCTAAAATTAAATTTGCATTACCCTCTTTAATATATTTTATTTCTCCGTAGTTCTTACCGGTACCTGTTATGATTGCTTGAATATTTTGTGGGGCAATAGTTACAGGAACATTGGAATTAAGATCAGATAATAATAAAACTCTTGATGTTTTATAATTTACTTCAACTACTCTGCCGACTAAATAAGATCTATCATAAATATTAGTTCCAATTTTAATATTATCCTTACTACCTTTGTTAATGATAATACTTTTTAAGTATGGACTGTCATGATCAACGATTATTTTAGCTAATAATTTATCTGAACTTAAAGTATAATTATTTATAAGCTCTTTTAATTCTTTATTTTCATATTGAGTTATTTGATCTGAGATATTTTTAGACTTTAGCTCATTAAGCTCTTCTTTATTTATTTTATAATTTTGAAAGAAAGATGAATATTCTTTTATTTCAAAAAATGTATTTTTTAAAAAGTTTTCAGGTATTGAGACAATAAAAGAGGATCTGTATACTGCTTCGCTAATTCCCGCTTTTAGATACCTTATAAACTTAAAATCAAAACTAGATAAAATAATTGTAAAAATAGATAAAAAAACTAATGTTAATAACGAAAATTTTTGTTGTGTGCTTTTTTTTAAAAAAGCAGAACGAATTGCAATTATAAAATCATCTCTGCTAGAGGGCATCTTTTAATATTCAGTCAGCATAGTAGAAAATGTCTGCTCTTGATCCAAAGCTTTTCCAGTTCCAACTGCAACGCATGATAACGGATCATCAGCAATGTGAACTGGCAAACCTGTCTCTTTAGAAAAACGTTTATCGATATTTTTTAATAAGGCCCCACCTCCAGTCAATACAAGTCCCATATCAACAAGGTCAGCTGATAATTCGGGTGGAGTGCTCTCTAAAGCGTCTTTAATACCATTAACCATTTGTTTTAAAATATCATTTAGAGCTTCTGCAGTATCTTCTTCAGTAATGTTTACTTCTTTAGGTGTTCCTGATCTTAAATCTCGTCCTTTAACTGCATATGTATTATTGTTGGTTGGTATTGCTGTTCCTATTTCTTTTTTAATTTTTTCGGCAGTACTATCACCTATCATCAAATTATATTCTTTTCTCATGTAGTTAACCATCGCAGCATCCATGGAGTCTCCTGCTACTCTTAATGATTTAGAGTAAACTAGCCCTCCTAGTGACATAACTGCAATTTCGCTTGTCCCACCACCTATATCAACAACCATTGAACCTGTCGCTTCCGATATAGGAAGATTAGCACCTATTGCAGCAGCAATTGGTTCCTCAATTAATTGAACTCTTCTCGCACCTGCGGCTAACGCACTATCTTGAATAGCTTTTCGCTCAACAGGAGTTGATCCGGTTGGAACACAAATTAATATTCTTGGATTTGCAAATGAACTCCCCTTATGCACTTTTTTTATGAAGTGTTTAATCATCTCCTCAGTTACAATAAAATCCGCTATAACTCCATCTCTCAAAGGTCTTATAGCTTGAATATTACCGGGTGTTCTTCCCAACATAGTCTTCGCTTCATCACCTACGGCTAATACCTGCTTTTTTCCTGCTTGTTCTACAATGGCAACAACTGAGGGTTCATTTAAAACTACTCCTTGTCCTTTCACAACAACTAAAGTGTTAGCTGTACCTAAATCAATTGCCATATCTTGGCTCCAAACTTTTTTAATCCTCTCGAATATTCCCATTTTATACTCCTCCCTTAATTTTTTGGTGTTCGATGTTTTTATAAAGTGATTTTTTTTCTCTTTTGATTAACATCTTATTTAAAGCATTCAAGTAAGCATTTGCAGATGCTACTAAAGTATCAGTATCAGCTGACTGTCCTACTGTAGTACGATCATTTTCCTCAATTTTTACACTCACTGTGGCTTGTGCATCCGTTCCCTCTGTGACAGCGTGAACTTGATATAAAGATAATTTTACATCATGAGGATAAAGCTCTTTTATACATTTAAAAATTGCATCAACAGGGCCATCTCCTGTCTGTGTCGTTTTCTTAATATCTCCAAAAACATCTAAAGTCATATCAGCTCTTTGTGGTTCTCCTGTGCCAGCAAAAACCTTCAATGATTTAAGATTGATAGCATTAATTTTATTATCTATTATTAGACTGTCATCAACTAAGGCGACAATATCTTCGTCATAAATATGTTTCTTCTTATCAGCTAAAATTTTGAACTTTCCAAAAGCTGCTTGCACAACATCATCAGTTACATCAGCATATCCAAGATCGCTCAATTTATCTTTAAATGCATGCCTTCCTGAGTGTTTACCCATTACCAAAGATGTTTTTTTGACGCCTACACTTTCTGGAGTCATTATTTCATATGTTTCTCTGTTTTTAAGCATTCCGTCTTGATGTATTCCTGACTCATGAGCAAAAGCATTTTTTCCAACAATAGCTTTATTAAACTGAACTGGAAACCCTGTCGCATTAGAGACAATTTTAGATGCTTTGCTGATTAATTCTGTTTTGATACCTGTTTGATAAGGTAATAGATCATCTCTCGTTTTTATTGCCATAACTATTTCCTCCAGAGCCGCATTACCAGCTCTTTCACCAATACCATTAATCGTACATTCAATTTGTCTTACACCAGCTGATAGTCCAGATAATGCATTCGCAACAGCTAATCCTAAATCGTTATGACAATGAGCAGAGATAATTGCCTTATCAATATTAGGAACATTATTCTTAATAAGATTAATAGTTTTAGCAAATTCCTCGGGTATAGAATAACCAACTGTGTCCGGAATATTGATTGTTGTAGCACCGCACTTTATTGCTAACTCGATTGTTCTATACATAAAATCTAAATTAGTCCTCGTGCCATCTTCACATGACCATTCAACATCTTCAGTAAATTTTTTTGCGTAAGTGACACTTTCTTTTATCGCTTCTAAAACCTGTTCATCTGTCATGTTAAGTTTATGTTTCATGTGGACAGGGCTTGTTGAAATGAAAGTATGAATTCTAAATCTTTTTGCAAATCTTAATGACTCGTGGCATGCATCTATATCTTTTTTAGTTGCTCGGGCTAAACCACAAGGAATTGAATTTTTTATACTTTTACTTATCGCAGTAACTGCCTCAAAATCTCCTGGTGATGAAATTGGAAAACCAGCCTCAATAATATCAATACCCATTTCATCGAAAACTCTGGAGATCTGGATCTTTTCCTCAACGCTCATAGAGGCCCCTGGCGATTGCTCACCATCTCTCATTGTCGTGTCAAAAATATAAACTTTTTCTTTTTTAGACATAAAATTTATCTTTATGAAATATACAACCTATCGTTTAGATTGCAAAATAAATCAACTAAATTAACCCAATTTGAAACAAAATTTACTTCTTGTCACTATCCACTAATTTTTTTTTACCAATCCACGGCATCATTGCTCTTAAATTAGCACCAACTTTTTCCACTGGATGTTCAGCTAATTTTGCTCTTGTGGCAAGGAAATTTTTCTGTCCATTTTTACATTCATTCATCCATGCTTTGGTAAATTTACCTGATTGAATATCAGCCAATGCCTCTTTCATTCTTTTTTTTGTTTCCTCTTTATTTATTATTTTTGGTCCAGTTTGATATTCGCCATATTCAGCTGTATTTGAAATTGAATAATTCATATTAGCAATTCCACCCTCATAAATAAGATCCACGATTAACTTAACCTCATGCACAGTTTCAAAATATGCCATCTCAGGTTCATAACCAGCTTCAACTAATGTTTCATATCCATTTTTTATAAGTTCCACTAATCCACCACATAAAACAGTTTGTTCGCCAAATAAATCTGTTTCTACTTCATCTTTAAAAGTAGTTTCTATAATACCGGATCTACCCCCACCTATTGCCGAAGCGTAGGACATGGCTAGATCTCTTGCCTTACCTGATCCATTTTGATGTACCGCAAATAAACATGGTACGCCCCCACCTTTTTCATATTCACTTCTTACTAAATGACCAGGTCCTTTTGGAGCGACCATGAATACATCTAAATCTTTTCTTGCTTTTATTAAATCATAATGAACATTTAAACCATGCGCAAAAGCTATTGAGGATCCTTCTTTAACTCTTTGTTCAATATGGTTTTTATAAATTGAAGCTTGTAACTCATCAGGAGTTAGTATCATTACAATATCTGCCCATTCAGCTGCATCGGATAAATTCATAACTTTTAATCCTTTTGACTCTGCTTTTTTTATACTTGATGACCCTTCTCTCAAAGCAACAACAACTTCTTTGACGCCGCTATCTTTTAAATTTAATGCGTGCGCATGACCCTGGCTGCCATAACCAAATATTGCTATTTTTTTATCTTTAATAAGATTGCTATCTGTATCTTTTTCATAAAACATTTTCATATTATTCTCCTTTAATAAATTTATTTAAATATTTCAGAACCTCTAGTCATAGCTATCGCACCAGTTCTTGATGTGCTTACAAGTCCGTCTGACTTAAGTTTTTTATTCATTTTGTCTATTTCTCTTCTTAGTGCAGTAATTTGAATTACTACAGATTTTTTTGTTTTATCTAATATTACTGGATTGAAAGTTTTGCAAGCTTTAAGACACTTATCAATTTTATTCTTATTTCCCACAACTTTAAGCAGAGCCATTTCTTTAAAAATGACTTTTTTATCCTCTCTTTTAAAGTCTGCAACTTTGTGAACTGGAACTAATTTCTTTAATTGTAGTTTAATTTGATCAATTACTTGGGGTGTTCCAGTCGTTACAATAGTAATTCTTGATATATTTTTCGTTGCATCAATCTCTGCTACAGCTAAAGACTCTATATTATATCCTCTACCAGAAAACAGCCCGACTACTCTTGCAAGCACTCCAGCCTCATTATCTACCCAGACTACAATAATATGTGTATCAGATTTACTTTTTTTTGTTGGAATATTATAAGCTGATTTTGGGTTCGACATTAAACTAAGGCTTTTCCTTTACCTGTAATTTTTTTGTCTTTTTTATCATTCGGACCTAAGATCATCTGATTATGTGGCTTTCCTGATGGTATCATCGGAAAACAGTTCTCATCAGGATCAACTCGACAATCAAAAATTACTGGACCTTTGTGTTCTAACATATCGTTTATTTTATGATCTAATTCATTTGGGTTATTAGCCATGATTCCTTTGCATCCATATGCTTCGGCTAATTTAACAAAATCTGGCAAGGCCTCTGAGTAACTTTCAGAGTAATTCTTCTCATGAAGTAATTCCTGCCATTGTCTTACCATACCCATATATTGATTATTCAAAACAAAAATTTTGATTGGTAAATTGTATTGAACAGCTGTCGACATTTCTTGCATAGTCATTAGAACTGATGCTTCACCAGCAATATCAATAACAAGCTTATCAGGATGTGCAATTTGAACACCGACTGCAGCTGGAAGACCATATCCCATTGTTCCAAGTCCTCCAGATGTCATCCATCTATTTGGTTTATTAAATTTATAATGTTGTGCCGCCCACATCTGATGCTGGCCAACTTCTGTTGTAATAAAAGTATCTTGATTTTTTGTTAATTCATATAATCTTTGAACTGCATGTTGAGGTTTAATAAACTCTTTGCTATTTATAAAACCAAGTGAATCTTTTTCTCTCCATTTTTCAATTTTTTCCCACCATTTAGAAACATTTTGTTTATTCGAATTTTTAAAACCATTCTTTTTAAGACTAATAGTTTTGACTGCAGCTTTAAGAACCTCGTTTACATCACCTACGATTGCTAAATCAACTTTAATAATTTTATTTATTGAAGAAGGATCAATATCAATATGAACTTTTTTAGATTTTGGAGAAAATTCGTCTATTTTTCCAGTAATTCTATCATCGAATCTAGCTCCAATATTTATTAATAAATCACAATCATGCATGGCATTATTTGCTTCATAAGTTCCATGCATACCAAGCATACCTATAAACTGATTATCATCTCCAGGAAAAGCACCTAGTCCTTGAAGTGTTGAAGTAATCGGAAAACCAATTATTCTCACGAACTCTCTTAGCGACTCACTTGCCTCTGGGCCTGAGTTAATAACTCCACCACCAGTGTAAACTACTGGTTTTTTCGCTTTTGCAATTAAGTCTATTAATTCATTTATTTCATCTTGAGAAAAATTACTATGCAATTTTCCATTAATTTTTTTTTCTTTTTTTGGTTTAGTATATTTGATTTTTGCGAATTGAATATCTTTTGGAATATCTACCAAAACTGGACCTGGTCTTCCTGTTGTTGCGACTCTGAAGGCTTCATGAAGAGTTTTTGATAATTCTTTAATGTCTTTTACTAACCAATTATGTTTTGTGCAAGGTCTTGTAATTCCTGTGGTGTCACATTCTTGAAAAGCATCTGTTCCTATTAAATGCGTTGGTACTTGTCCTGAGATACAAACTAGTGGCACTGAATCCATATAAGCATCAGTTAAAGCTGTAACTACATTTGTTGCCCCTGGTCCAGAGGTTACTAAAACAACACCAGGTTTACCTGATGATCTTGCATAACCCTCAGCTGCGTGACCGGCACCCTGCTCATGTCTAACTAATATATGTTTGATAGAAGAATGATTTTTTAATTCGTCATAAATAGGAAGGACAGCACCTCCAGGATATCCAAAAATAAATTCGACGTCTTGATCCTTTAGGCATTTAAAAACAATTTCAGCTCCTGAATATAATTTAGACATTTAAGCAATCTAGCTGAAGTTGTGCTAATTGGTCAAGGTAAAGTAAAAAAATATCTAAATATTTTTAAGAAAGTTGTCTAGCCTATTGTGCTTGATTTTGTTCCAATCCGTCATATTTCCTCTACCCCAAGTAACCTGTCTCTTGGCGTATTGCCTAGTCTTTATTGATATTCTATCAATAACCTCATCAATTTTAATTTTTTTATCAATAAAGTCCTGAATTTCATTTAAACCTATTGCCTTGCTTGCGGTTCTTTTTTTTGAGACACTCATATTTAAAAATCTTTTACCTTCTAAGATGGCACCTTTATCAATCATATTTTGAGTTCGTTTGTTTATTTTATCTATTAAAATATTTCTAGGAAAATCAATGTAGATTTTGTAAAAGTTTTGTTCTTCAAAATCTGATTTAGTTGATTTAAACCATTCATATAAAGATCTCTTAGTGAATAATTTAACTTCATAGGCTCTGATTAATCTTTGTGTATCAGACGCATTTACAAAACTAGAGGCTTTTGGATCAAGTTCTTTCAATTTTTTAAAGAAAATTTTATTGCCTATAGAACTATTTAATTTCCGAACTTTTTCTCTTATTCGATTTGGAATATTAGGTATATTAACTATTCCTTCGGTTAAAGCTTTAAAGTATAAACCGGTACCTCCAATAATTATTGGAACCTTATTTCTTTTTTTGATATCTAAAATTTTTTTTTTAGCTGCTTTTAACCACTCTCCTGACGAATAATTTCTTTTTACAGGTTGGAATCCATATAAATGGTGTTTAATATTTTTATAATCTTTTTTAGAAGGTCTAGCAGATAAAATTTTGAGTTCTTTATAAACTTGCATGCTGTCAGCATTTATAATTTCACCCTTTATTTTTTTTGCAAGTTTTATCGCAAATTCTGATTTTCCTGATGCTGTGGGTCCGTAGATTAAAATAATTTTGGATTTAAAATCCATAAATTAGTCTAATTTAATACCAATATATCTTCTTTGATTTTGACTATTGTAAATAACTAGTAAGATTGTTCTTTGATCGCTTTTTAAAATTTTTTTTACAACTTCAGATAAATCATCAATAGATCTAATTTTTTTCTTTTGTGCCTCTAAGATTATACTATTTAGCTCGATAGAGTCTTTTAATGGGCTATCGTTTTCAATTTTAGTGATCACCAACCCTGATGTTTGGTTAGGTAAATTTCTACTTTTAATATCTTCTTTATTAATCAACCTTACATTTATTTTTAGTTCATCTATTAAAGTCTCTTTTGGTGAAGTTTTTTTCTCAGCGACTTTAAAATCTTCTGAAGTTTCTAATCTACCAAGTGTGATTGTTTTAATTATCTCTTTTTTATTTCGCCAAATTTTTACTTTTACATTTTTTCCAACTTCTGTTCTAGCAACAATTGTTGGAAGTTCTTTCATTTCTTTTATTTTTTCTCCGTTAAATTCAAGAATTATATCACCTGCTTTAACACCAGCTTCTTTAGAAGGACTATTTTCAGCAACACTTGCAACTAATGCACCTCTCGGTTCATCTAAATTCTCTACATCTGCAATCTCTTTAGTAACGTCCTGAATTCTTACTCCTAGCCAACCTCTTTTAGTTTCACCAAATTCTACTAACTGATCTATAACAATTTTTGCACTATTGGATGGTATTGCAAAACCAATACCAATTGAACCACTTCTTCCAAGAATAGCTGTGTTGATACCTATTACATCTCCATTTAAATCAAAAAGTGGTCCGCCAGAATTTCCTGAATTAATGGATGCATCAGTTTGAATATAATCCTCATATCTAGATAAACCTAGTGAACGATTTCTCGCCGAAATAATTCCAGATGTAACAGTACCACCAAACCCAAAAGGATTACCAATGGCTATTACCCAATCACCAATTCTTGCTTTATCAGAATTTCCAAATTTAACTGGAACAAACTTCTCGTTTGAGTCTAATTTTAAAACAGCTATGTCGGAAAGAGGATCGGCTCCAATTACTTTTGCTTTAAACTCTTTATCACCGTTTACTCTTACGATAATGTCTTCTGCATCTTGAATTACGTGATTATTAGTGACCACTATACCTTTTTCATCGATGATAAATCCCGAACCTAGGGCAGCAGACTTTCTTTCTTGAGGAGCTCCAAATTCTTTGAACATATCTTCAAATGGCGAACCAGGCGGAAACTGGAATGGAAAAGGATTGGATTGAGTAGTAACCGTTGTCGTAGTTGATATATTTACAACTGACGGCATTAATTTTTCTGCTAAGTCAGCAAATGAACCTGGAATTTCTTTAGAATGAGAAACTAGTGAATAGTTACATAAAAAAAGAACATATATAAAAAAAAGTTTTAATTTTTTAGTTTTAACTCTTAACATAATAAATAATTACAAATCCTATTATCGCAAAAACTAATCCACCAGATCTAAGTTGTCCTAAAGGTATAAGTTCTAATTTCTTTAACATACTTTTCATTTTTGATGGAAATATGGCATATATTATACCCTCAATAAATAAGAATAGACCAAATGCAATGATCAATTCTCTCATCTAAAGTTACTCTGTTTTAGGTTTTATATTTCCGAAAAATTTAAAAAATTCACTGTCAGGCGATAAAATTAAAGAAGTTTCACCTCCTATTAAAGCTTTTTCATATGCTTGCATGGCTCTATAGAAAGCAAAAAACTCTGGATCTTGACCAAAAGCGTTTGCAAAAATTTTATTTCTTTGTCCGTCTCCTTCACCTTTCATTATTTCAGATTTTTTTTGAGCGTCAGCTAAAATAACTGTTACTTCCTTATCAGCTGTAGATGTTATAGTAACTGCCATCTCAGCTCCTCTTGCTCTAAACTCCTTAGCCTCTCTCTCTCTTTCGGTTTGCATTCTTCTAAAAATTGCATCACTATTTGCTTGAGGAAGATCAGCCCTTTTTATTCTAACATCAACTATTTTAATTCCAAAATTCTGTGCTTCAGTGTTTACACCTTCCTGAATTAACGCCATTTGTTTTGTTCTATCTTCTGATAACAGAGTTTGTAATTCTTGCTGTCCTAATACATTCCTGATTCTAGAATTTATAATAGTAGCTAATCGAGATCTTGCTACCCTCTCATTTCCAACAGAAATATAAAATTTCAGTGGATCAACAATTTGAAATCTTGCAAAAGCGTCCACAATTAGTCTTTTTTGGTCGGATGCTATTACTTCCTCTGGTGGTGTATCTAAATTTAAGATTCGTTTATCTAAAAACACAACATTTTGAATAAAAGGGATTTTAAAGTTTAACCCAGGTTTTAAAATTATTCTTTTTGGATCACCAAATTGTAAAACAATTGCTTGATTAACTTCTTTAACAATAAATATTGAAAAAAAAGTTACCACAGCAATTGCGGCTATAATTCCAGCAGTAATTTTTCCAACATTCATGTTAATTTATCGCCTTCTTTTTTAATTCTGGCAAAGGCAAATATGGAACTACACCTGACCCGGCATTTTTTTCAATTATCACCTTGTCAATATCAGCTAAAACTTTCTCCATAGTTTCTAAATACATTCTTTCTTGCGTTACTGATTTTGCATTTTTATACTCATTGTAAATTGCCAAAAATCTACTTGCTTCACCTTCTGCTTTTGCAACTACTTCTTTTTTATATGCTTCAGCTGCTTGCAAAATCTTTGCAGCTTCACCCCGAGCTCTTGGAATTACATCGTTAGCATAAGCTTCAGCCTCATTTTTAGATCTTTCCATGTCAGCTCTCGCTGCTTGTACATCTCTAAATGCATCAATTACCTGATCTGGTGGATCAGCTTTTTGAGTTTGCACTTGGGTGATCTGTATACCACTAGTATACTCATCTAAAATTTCTTGTATAATTTCTTGTGTGTCTGTTTCAATTACTGATCTTCCTTCAGTTAAAATTGGTTGAATGTCCGATCTTGCAATAACCTCTCTCATCGCTGTTTCAGCAGCAGCTTTTACTGTTCCCTCTGGATCTTGAATTTTAAATAAGAAGTTACCAGCGTCTTTGATTACCCAAAATACTGAAAAATCTATATTTACAATATTTTCATCTCCGGTTAACATTAAACTTTCTTGTGGAACATCAGCAACACCACCTTGAGAAGAAAATCCACTATCTCGTTCAGACCTAAATCCAATATCCATTCTATTTACTTTAGTAACTTTTGGTGTAAGTACTGACTCTACTGGAAATGGTATGTGGTAATTCAATCCTGGTTGTGTTGTTTTTACAAATTTTCCAAATCTTAAAACTACACCTTGTTCATCAGGCAACACTCTATATAGTCCACTTGCTAACCATACGAAACCTAATATTAATAAAACTAGAATTGCTTGTTTTCCCCCAGATGAACTTCCACCTGGTAAAAACTTTTTCATTTTTTCCTGAAACTCTCTAATTATCTTATCTAAATCTGGGGGTGTTGGTCCTCTACCCGAACCATTTCCACCTCCTCCGCCTGGGGGAGATCCCCATGGGCTTCCGCCTCTTTGTTGGAAATCATTAGACATACGCTATCTATATAGTGTCTAATTCATTAAAAACAAGTTAAGATCAATTAATGACTGATAAAAAGCCAGAACTTAGTGCCGCAATGAAAGGAAAAGGTCCACCAAAAGTCTTTAAAAAAAATCCAATTATTGGAACTAAGTTTACAATAGCCATTTCAAGTGCAAAAGGAGGTGTTGGAAAGTCTACATTTGCGACGAATCTAGCTTTAGCATTAAAAAAAGTTGGTTCTAAAGTTGGAATTTTAGATGCTGATATTTATGGACCCTCAATTCCTAAAATGTTTGGCATTGATGAAAAGCCAAAAAGTGATGGTCAAAAATTAGAACCTATAACAAAGTACGATATTCAATGTATGTCCATTGGATTTCTTACAGATCAACAAACTCCAATGATTTGGAGAGGACCGATGGTAACAAGTGCAATTAAAACATTTACGCAAAAAGTTAATTGGAAAGAGTTAGATTTTATAATTGTAGATATGCCACCTGGCACTGGTGATACACAACTTACTTTTTCGCAAGATATAAAAATGGACGGAGCCATAATAGTTTCCACTCCGCAAGAAGTTGCTCTTTTAGATGTAAAAAGAGGGATAAAGATGTTTGATAAATTAAATGTTAAAATTTTAGGACTAGTTGATAACATGAGTTATTTTATTGGCGATGATGGAAAAAAATATCCTATTTTTGGAGAAGGAGGGGTCAAAAAAACAGCTGAAGAATTTAATAAAGAATTTTTAGGGGAAATACCAATTGATCCTGAAATTGGCAGATTTGGAGATCAAGGAAAACCTATCGTTGAAGCTAATCCAGAAAGTAAAATATCTCAGATTTATATTAATTTAGCTAATAAAATTAAATCCAACTACTTCTAAAATTATTTGATATTTGAGATCATTATATTCACCCCATAATCAGGATTATTTTTAAAAAGTTCATAATGACTGTCTAAGTTAATTCTCAAACTATCTAACTCTTTGTTGTGAGATAGTTTTGCAAATGAATCTTGAAATGACATTGAGTAAAATGATTTTTGTGAATTTTTATAGTCAAGTGCTATCACAAAATTATCATTTTTAATATCTTTAGCCTGATCCCTAGTATATTTTGTCATTAAAGTTAGTCCGTTATTAGAAATTAAATCAAATCCAATTCCACCAATTATATTATGTGTGGCATTATTTATATTTTTAAAAGTATAAGCACTACCATCTGACTCGTATGAAAATTTTTGCTGAGATGACGGACTCATATCAGCATAATACTCAAAATCAAAATATGGTATCAAACTTCCAGCTTTAAATTCATAAGTATTGTCTAAACTCGCGCCTATTGAGGAAGTAAAATTTCCAATATATTGATCATCAAATTTTAAATTCAATCCAGCTGCACCTGTTTCTGTATATTCACCAAAATGTGTTATCCCGTAATTTATTTTTATTTTTGGAGTAAAATTCAATTTATTTTTTGAAAAAGTATCTCTTAAACTTAAGGATCCATATAATTGCTCACCATATCTTTCACCATCAGTTGATATTGAGCCACTATTATTCAATAAGTCAGAATTTATAAAACTCAAACCCAATAAGTGATCTGTAAATCTCTCTCCTCCTTTTGGTTTACTTTCATAAAAAGTTAAACTAAATGAACTCATATCAAGCGCACTTCCAAGATCTCCCACATCAACATCGTCACTACCAAATCTTAATGCTATTCCTCTCATAATATTATCTTCACTTCTTTTATCGGCTCCAAAAGTAATTGCTGAAGTATTAATATCTTTTGAGGAAGAATTAGAAGTATCTCCAATTTTACCAATACTAATTGTACCTTCGCTCCAAAAAGACCAGCTAGAATTTTGATTTAAATCGGAGGAATTATTACTAGAAAAATAAAGAGGAATTAATTCCTCTGTAAGAGAATTTAAAATTTCGTTATTAAATTGAAACTTAATATTTTGGTTTGTTAAATTTAATCTATTGCTGTTACGTCTTAACCATTCCATACGATTTAATACTGGATAGGTTGTATGTTGTATTAATTTTTTTGCTGCCTCTGATTGGGATTCTGCCGATGCAACATCATCTTTATTTGCTGTTGGATCAATACATTTAATGACTCCAAATCCACAACTAAGGTCGTATTCATTAACATCTTTATTAGCAGCATTAAGATTTGAGTCTAAAACAAACATTTTAAGACCATCATTGCTGAACGATATTCCACCAACAGCAACTATTTCATTCGAAATATCATAAGCACTCGTCCTTGAGACACTCGATAAATCAAAAGGAGTACTTAAATTAAATTCTTGAACTTTATCTTTCTTAGTTCCAGTAATAAACAATTTAGAGCCATCAGAACTAAAAGTAAATCCCATTGGTTGAGACTCAATAGTGCTAAAGGTTTTGTCACTTGTTCCTGTTGATTGTTTTTGAAGCGTTATATTTGATAGATTATAAGGACTATTTAGTGAATATTGTTTAATCGAGTCAGCACCTGCCGTATTATAAATAAAAAGTTTTGTTCCATCAGTATTAAATTCGATACCAACTAATCCGACAAAATCACCCGCAAAATGTTCTTCCACATGCGTGCAAGATGAAACATCATATGCAGTGCTTAAGTCAAACTCTTCTATCGTTTCAGGGGCACCGTCTTGACCTTGGTCTACAAGGAATAATTTGGTTCCATCTGAATTAAAATTTATATCCACAACATCGTCTCCTAAACCTATAAATGAACATTCATTCGAATTTTTTGTAGCTGTTGAAACATCGAAACCAGTGGTCAAATCAAACTCATAAATTTTATTTTGACTCATTCCAACAACAAACATTTTAGTTCCACTTGGATTGAAGGCTATTGCCATTGGAATATTTTGGTTGACCTGTTTACTGTCAACAAATCCACTTACAGCTCCAAAAGCATTAACATTCAAAGAAAGAAAAAGGATTATGAAAGTTATTTTTTTTATAAATTTCATTTATAGTTTTTATTTTTTTTTTGCGGACTATATCAACTTATCTCTTAGATCAAAAGCAGTCATTAACTCATTCCATTCTCGTTTAGATAATCCTGATTTTTCAGCATCAATTTTTTCCCCACCAATCAATTTTTGAATTATCTTTTTGCCTTTTGAAGATACTTCTGTGCCACCCACTCTATAATCCATAAATGCATCGTGAGTGATTGGAACCCATTTTTTTACTGTATCAAGCATCACATCTGCGTAAGCTCTTATCTCAAACTGTGCATGATGATCTGCTCTTAATCTTAAAAAATTCATTAAGTTTAAAAGATCTGTTTTCCAGTACCACTGGGTATAAGTATTTAAAGTTAAATTCATTCTTGCAAGCTCTCTTGCTAAACCAACTTGGTTTTCATCAATCACTGAACCGTCATACCTTTCATTAAGCATGGTTTCATAATTATCATAAGTTTGTTCCGCATCCTTCTTTAATAAATCTAAGACTTTTTTAGCTTGATCGCCTGAAAGAACGTCCCCTCTTCCTTGCCTATTACTTTGAGATTGCGCCGCTAAATTTTCTATCGCAGGCAAATAAAATTCTTTATCTAGAATAGAATATCTTGCAGAATATTCATTCACATTTGCAGTTCTGTGCCTAATCCATTGTCTAGCAATAAAAATTGGAAGTTTAACGTGATATTTAATTTCACACATTTCAAATGGAGTGCTGTGCCAATGTCTCATTAAATATTTTATTAAGCCAGAGTCAGATGAAACTTTTTTCGTACCCTTTCCATAGGAAACTCTAGCAGCTTGAACAATAGACGTATCATCACCCATATAATCAATCACTCTTATAAATCCATGATCTAAAATGGGTATAGCCTCGTAAAGAATATTTTCTAGTTCCTCTACAGTAACTCTTTTTGTTTTATATTCTTGAGACTGTTGATCTTTAATTTCTTGTTGCTGTTCTTTGGTTAATTTCATGAATAATTTATTGAATCTTCAAGATTTACTTTTATATTAAACATGTTGGTTTTCCAACTATGACGATAAACGAATTTCGTAATAACCATTACGGACGTGGGGGCAGTACCCACCACCTCCACCATTTACAACTTATGGGGGTGAACTAGATTCGACGGGTGACTAAAGGCTATTCTTTCGTTCGGAATTGTTCCTCCGTAAAGGGCTAATTTATAATTGCTAACGAAAGTTACGCACTTGCTGCCTAATTAACTTTGTTAATTAAGCAAACGGGGTTTTGGGGCACCTGGCAACAGAACGCCCCTACTCTTTTGTTAATTGATTTGCAAAATCAACGTTATTTTGAAAATACAACCTGGTTGGACGATTATGAGTCGGAATTAAATTTTATTTTCTGAGGTTGCTTCTTTGTAAAATTTATCGAACATTTTTTTCATTTTCTTTTTTAAATTTACATTTCTTTTAACTAATTCGCATTGTTTACCATTGCCAAAATTAGTTAACTTTAAAGTTTTTCTATTTATATAAAAAAAATATGGTGAATCTTGAATGGCAATTCTCTCAAGATTGTATGAGTACTCTGATTTATAAACTTTAAACCCTTGAACTAAAGAACTTTCATTTCCAACTGGGATATATTTAACTTTATATTTTCCAAATTCAAAACTTACTGAAAAATTATCACTTATTTTGCAGTACACTTTTTTTCCAACTAATTCATTTGCAAAAGCACCTCCACTTAACATTAAAACTAGAGCCACGATTACTAAAATTTTTTTCATTTTTTAAAATTTTTCCTTATTTCATCAACACTGTATGGTGGATTTTTTCTGTGTACCATACGATGACAATTTGAACATAAAACTGAGAAATCCTCAATCTTAAACTCTACTATTTCACCTTCCGGTAAGTCCTGAATTTGTCTTTTATGGTGGGCCTCAATATACTCCTCTTTCTTCTTATTAAGACTTAATTTTCCGTATACCTTCTTAAAATTAAAACCACATGCTTCACAAGTATATCCAAGTTCTTTTTTAACTTTTCTAGAATTTGAGTAAGCCCTCTCAATTCTTCTATGAGTTTTATATTGTCTCATTTCTTTTAAAGTTGTGAGACCTTCAGATGGTTTATAATCATCCTCTGTGCTATCAGTATCAATGCCACCTTTATACGATAATAGAGAGTACAAGCTTAACATGTTATTTAGGTCTGTAATTAATTGCTCTTCACTAAAATCTTTTGAAAAATCATACTCTATTCCAAATGCATGTCCTTTTTCGTAAAGATAAGGTCTAGTAGTGTTTCCTGATAATTTTGTTGATAGATCAATTGGTTTATATTCAAAACTTTTTTTAAATTCTGGAATTCTATCTCTTATAAAATCTGCTCTTCTTAATAACTCTTTTGCTGCACCTTCAGTTTTTAGCTCCTTTTCTATATCAGTCATACCTTGATTAAAGCTTAAATAAACTCTCTTCATATCTATTGAGAATAGATAAACGACATAATAACCCCTCATTGTAGACGTAGTAATTTCAGGATCTAACACAGCTATCCATGGAACATCGGCCCAATTAGAATGCTGACCACAACTGCTTCTAAATTTGTAATGATCTTTATTCTTCCTAACATTAGGTTTTATTTTTTCTTTTGAGACACTGTTCATAAATGGAGCTAAGGAACTATCTTTCATGGCTCCCATCTTTGCATTTAGATAGTTTGATGAGATTCTTATCAATGCCTCTTTAATCATGATCCAAGGTTATCAAATCCTTTAATCCATGACGACTCGATTTTTGGACGTCATATGGACGACCAGACACGTAAAATTTATATGATTTTGGAAAAATAATTGACTATAATCAAACAAAGTTAAGGGCACCTGGCAACAGAACGCCCCTTTTATAATTTATTTTTTTTTAATTCTGCTTGAGCTGCTGCTAATCTAGCTATGGGAACTCTGTATGGTGAACATGAAACATAATCTAATCCTGCCTCTGCACAAAAATTAATACTCTTAGGGTCTCCTCCATGTTCTCCACAAATACCTAATTTAATTTTTTTATTTTGTTTTTTTCCTTTAGCTACTGCAATTTCAATTAAATCTTTAACACCCTCGTCGATAGATACGAACGGATCTGAAGTAAATATTTTACTATCTACATAGTCATTTAAGAATTTTCCACTATCATCACGACTTATACCGAAGGTAGTTTGGGTTAAATCATTTGTACCAAAACTAAAAAAATCTGCATGTTTTGCGATATCTTGTGATTTAATTGCTGCCCTAGGTAATTCTATCATTGTTCCAACTAAAAATTCTATTTTTTGTTTATTCTTTTTTTGAATTTTTCTAGCAGTATTAATTACAAGATCCTTCATAATTTTTATCTCTGCTTCAGTTGAAACAAGCGGTATCATTATTTCAGGAAAAGCAGATTTTTGTTTATTCTTTTTTAAATCTGATAAAGCTTCAAAAATTGCTATGCACTGCATTTCATAGATTTCAGGGAAAGAAATACCCAATCTACATCCTCTATGGCCTAGCATTGGATTTTGTTCATGAAGTTCATCTATTCTTGAAACTAAAACTTTTTTATCTACTCCAAGAACATTTGCAACTTCAAGAATTTCCTTTTCAGATTTTGGTAAAAATTCATGTAATGGTGGATCTAATAATCTTACAGTTACTGGTAATCCAGACATAATCTTAAAAATTTCCATAAAATCTTTTTTTTGATAAGGTAATAATTTTTCTAAAGCCCTTTTTCTATCTTCAATTGTTTTTGACAAAATCATTTCCCTTACTGACAGAATTCGTTCTTCATCAAAGAACATATGTTCTGTTCTACAAAGACCTATACCCTCAGCTCCAAATGCTCTTGCTGTTTTTGTATCTAATGGAGTTTCTGAGTTTGCTCTAACTTTTAATTTTCGAATATTATCCGCCCAAGTCATCAATTTTGAAAATTCTCCAGATATTTCAGGTTTTATTGTTGGAACTTCACCTAAAATTATTCTTCCATTTGATCCATCAATTGTAATCACATCACCTTCTTTAATTTCAAGAGAGGATGTTTTGAAAATTTTTTGATCGTAATCAATATCAATCTCACTTGAACCTGATACACAAGGTCTGCCCATGCCTCTTGCAACAACAGCTGCATGACTAGTCATTCCACCTCTGGCGGTTAAAATACCTTTAGCTGCATGCATTCCTTGTATATCCTCAGGAGATGTTTCAATCCTAACTAAAATTGTATCCTGCATCATGTTATTTAGCCTTTCAGCATCTTCCGATGAAAAAACTACTTTACCACTTACAGCACCAGGAGATGCAGGAAGTCCATTTGCAATTACCTTTATAGGACTTTTTTCATTTAGAGTAGGATGTAATAATTTGTCTAAGGAGTTTGCTTCAATCCTTAAAATTGCTTCATTCTTAGAAATTAATTTTTCCTTAACCATATCAACTGCTATTTTCACAGAAGACTTAGATGTTCTTTTACCTGAACGCGTTTGTAATATCCAAAGTTTATTGTTTTCAACCGTAAACTCTACATCTTGCATATCCTTATAATGTTTTTCTAACTTGGTTAAAATTTTGCATAACTCAGAATAGCTTTTTGGCATGGACTCTTCCATTGATGGCTCTTTAACTTTTGCACAATTTTTTGCTTTTTTTGTTATATATTGTGGTGTTCTTGTTCCCGCAACAACGTCTTCACCTTGTGCATTTATTAAATACTCGCCATATATATCTTTTAAACCATCTGATGGATTTCTTGTGAAAACTACGCCAGTTGCACAATCATTTCCCATATTGCCAAAAACCATAGATTGAACATTAACTGCTGTGCCCCATTCTGATGGAATTTGATTTAATTTTCTATATACCTTTGCTCTTTTGCTTTCCCAGGATAAAAATACTGCGGTAATTGCTCCAAATAATTGTTGATAAACATCCTGTGGAAAATCTTTTTTTGTTTTTTCACGGACTATTTTTTTAAAATCATTAATTAAGCCATCCCAGTCATCTTCATCTAATTCGGTATCTAATAAAACTCCTTTTGTTAATTTAAAATTTTCTATTAATTCCTCAAAATGATAATTTTCGACACCCATTACGACGTTACTATACATTTGAATAAATCTTCTGTAGCTATCTTTGGCAAATCTCCCATTAGAGGTTTTGTTTGCTAGTGCGATTACAGTTTTATCGTTCAATCCAAGATTTAAGATTGTGTCCATCATTCCAGGCATAGAGACTCTTGCTCCAGATCTGACTGATAATAAAAGAGGATTTTTTAAACTTCCAAATTTTTTAGATACATCTTTTTCGATAATTTTCAGCTCTTTTTTAATCTTATTAACTATTTTTGCATTTAACTTTTTTTTTTGATTGTAAAATAATTCACAAACTCTGGTGGAAATAGTAAACCCAGGTGGTACTGGCAAACCCATCCTTCCCATTTCAAATAAATTTGCACCTTTTCCACCCAAAAGTTCTTTTTGTTTTTTAATTTTTTTTGATTTTTTTGATTTGAAATTGAATATTAAATTATTCATTGCTCACTTTTAATTTTTGAAAAATTTATAAAGCTCTGGAATGTTTTACATAACATATTAATCAGTTCCAATCTGTTTTTTTTTAATATTTCACTTTCATCATTAACCTTTACATTGTCAAAAAATTCAGATACCTCTTTTTGGCATCCAGCCAAAATTAATAATGATTTCTCATAGTTTTCATCATTTTTAATGTCAGCATAATATTTTTTAATTTCTGTTATTTTTTTATATAAATTTTTTTCAAAATCATTTTTAAATATACCACTATCAGTTATATTATTAACCTCAATTTTTGTGTTTCTTATCTCTGTTTCAAAAATACTTGATGCTCTTTTATAACTTGAAGTAATGCTTTTACCAATTGGACTATTAATAACTTTATTGAGACATTTAGCTTTTTCAAAAGATGAAAAAAAATTGTTTAATGAAAATGACGATAAAGTGGCTTCAATTATATCATGTCGTATCTCTTTTTCTTTTAGATAGTATCTAAATCTATCTTTGAAAAAATCATATAATTCTTTTTGTAAATTTTTGTTCTCAAGATTAAATCCTTGATCCTCATATAAACGTGAGGAAAAAGTAAATAGATCATTTATTCTTAAATTTTTTTTATTCTCTATTATAGTTCTAATTATACCTAATGCACTCCTCCGCAACGCTAAAGGATCTTTTGAACTTGTTGGTTTTTCATTAATACCAAAAAAACCCACCAATGTGTCAACTTTATCTGTGATGGACAAAGCAATACTGAATGGTTTTTTGGGAACCTTGGAGTAAAGACCGACAGGTAAATATTGTTCCGTTATTGCGAGAGAAATATCTTTCTCAAACCCCTGGTGTTCAGAAAAGTATCCGCCCATTATACCTTGTAGTTCTGGGAACTCACCAACAAGATCGGATGTTAAGTCAGTTTTACAAATTGAGGCGGATAGCTCTACCTTTTCTTTACTGATTAACATTTCATCTGAAATCATTCCTCCAAGTTTTCTCATGCGTTGTACTTTTTCGAAATAAGTTCCGAGACCTTTGAAAAAGTTCATTGACCTTAATTCTGATACTTTTTTTACTAAATTTTGAGATTTATCTTTATTCCAAAAAAATTCTGCATCACTTAATCTTGCATTTACAACCCTTTCATTTCCAATTTTAATAAAACCTTTTGTGTCCTTTTTGTTTGATACAATCAAAAATTCATTGGTAATTTCATTTTTATAATCAAAAGTTGGAAAATATTTTTGATGTGTCTCCATAGTCAAAATTAAAATCTCCTTCGGGACAGACAAAAAATTCTTATTAAAATTACATAATAAAATATTTGGGCTATCAACTATATTCACTACCTCATCAATAAGCTTCAAATTTTCATACACTTTTAATTTTTTTTTGTTCAACATTTTTGTGAAAGATTTATTTATTATCTTTAGCCTTTTATTATGATCAATAAAAATACCTTTTTTTTCAAAAAATTTATTGTATGTCTTAAAATTCTTAAAAGATTTTTTTTTCTCCTCAAAATCTTGATCTATAAAAGTCAAATTTGAGGAGGTTAAATGATGAAATTTAAAATCTATTATCTTTCCATCAAATACTGATAATATTGATTTTAATGGCCTTCCCCAATTAAGCTCAAACTCTCCCCATTTCATTGATTTCTTCCACTGATAATTGCCTAAAATTTTTGGGATATATTCCTCAAGTAATTCGTGTGTTTTTAATTTAATTGATTTCGTTTTGTAAAAATAAAACTCCTCTTTTTCAGTTTTTTTTTTAACTAATTCTTGCCTTTCAATCTTGTTCGACCTTAAAAAGCCCTCTAACGCTTGATTAGGAGCGTTTGTTTTTGGGCCTTTTATCTCTCTTGGTTTAATCTCGATTTGTTTATCTAGTCCATCAAAAACAATTACTAATCTATTTGGAGAAGATAATGAAAAACTTTTTTTTGATTTTATAGATTTGTTATCAAATAAAACTTTAAATTCCTGAAGAATTTTTTCTCTTAAATTTTTTTGAAGCCCAGCAGGAATTTCTTCACTAAAAAGCTCTAAAAAAAATTCTGACATTTTATATTTGTGTATCTACCCAAATTGCCGCTGCTAATTTTGTTATTTCTCTTATTCTTCCAATAAATTCTGCTCTTTGTGCAACACTAATTGCTCCACGAGCATCCAACACGTTAAAAACATGACTTGCTTTTAAACATTGATCATAAGCTGGGAGTGATATTTTTTTTTCAACAAGTAATCTTGCTTCATTTTCAACCATATCAAAAATCTTAAAAAGATTTTCTGTATTAGCATGATCAAAATTATACGCAGAAAACTCTTTTTCTGCTTGATGAAAGACCTCTCTATACTCTATGCCTTCATTGTTCCAAATCAAATCATACACATTTTTTTTCTCCTGAGTAAACATACATATTCTTTCTAAGCCATAAGTTATTTCAACTGAAACAGGCTTACATTCAAACCCTGCCATTTGCTGAAAATATGTAAATTGAGATATTTCCATTCCATCACACCATACTTCCCATCCTAAGCCTGCGGCTCCAAGCGTTGGGCTTTCCCAGTCATCTTCTATAAATCTAATATCATGGTTTTTATGATTGATTCCAATTACTGACAAACTATTTAAATAAAGTTTTTTAATGTCTAATGGTGATGGTTTTATGATAACTTGAAACTGGTAATAATGTTGAAGTCTATTGGGATTATCTCCATACCTGCCATCAGTAGGTCTTCTTGAAGGTTGTACATAAGCTGCTTTCCAAGGTTTTGGTCCTAGTGATCTTAAAGTAGTTGCAGGGTGAAAAGTTCCAGCTCCAACTTCCATATCGTAAGGTTGTAAAACTACACATCCATGTTTGCTCCAAAACTTTTGCAGATTAATTATTGTATCTTGAAAAGTTTGGAACCTTGATTTTTTTTTATTTTTTTTAGAGACCATATTTTTGCCAAACTGATCTTTCCTCTAGTATATTTGCCAGTTGATCAATATTATAATTTGAAGATGATAATTTTCTACTCAGCCAGCTTTTAGACTTTTCAAATTTTTTAATAATTACATCCTCACCAAATTTATCTTTTAATACCTGACTGGCATTTCCAATTTCATCTATCAAACCCAGCTCTTTTGCTTTTCTACCAGACCAAAATTCACCAGAAAACAATTCTACTTCTGCATTTTTTAATTTTGAGGATCTGCTTTTTTCAACAACATTTATAAAATCTTTATGCAAATCTAATTGAATATTCTTTAATCTCTCAATATCCTCTTTTTTTTCATCAAGAAATGGATCTAATGTGCTTTTATTTTTTCCAGCAGTGTGAACTCTTCTCTCAATACCTATTTTTTTAATCAATTCTGTAAATCCAAAAGATGAATAAATTACACCAATCGAACCTATTATTGAGCTGGAGTTTGCATAAATTTCATCACCAGCACATGCAATTAAATAACCACCTGACGCAGCTACATCTTCAGCAAAAACAATAACCTTTTTTTTACTTTTTTTTGCATGCTGTCTTATAAAGCTATAAATTAAATGAGATTGTACCGGAGACCCTCCAGGTGAATTGATAGTAATTGCCACGCATGGAGCTTTTTTAACTGAAAAAGCCTTTGATATTATTTCTTCTTGACCAGAAAAATCTATACCTTGTTTAAATTTTCCTACATTACCAATTACTCCGCTTAATTTTATATGTGGAACAATTATTTTCTTTTTAAAAATAGAGAGCATTTTTTATACTTACAAAATTTTGAATGAATATAAAGACACCTTATAATTGAACAATTAGGTGCGTCAATTGATAAGTAATAAAAATAAACTTAATATACTAGTTTGTTTTCATATATGGGAACGGTAATTCAATTAAAAAAACAAATAAATAATTCCTATTTTCAATTGAAAGATTCGGTGGATGATAAACTAGTTTTAGTTGAGGAAAAAATTAGGTCCAAATTAGAAAGTGATGTTAGCTTAGTCAGCAGAATGACTGATTATCATCTTAAAACAGGTGGTAAAAGACTAAGAGCTTTACTTACTTTAGGTTCAGCAAAACTGTGTGGTTATACTAAGGGCGCTAGAGATATTAATCTTGCAGCTTGTGTAGAACTTATTCATTCAGCAACCTTGATGCATGACGATGTTATAGATAATGGTTCTGTAAGAAGAGGAAAAAAAACATTAAATAAAATATGGGATAACCATTCATCTGTCTTGGTTGGAGACTATTTGTTAAGTAGATGTTTTGAAATGATGGTAGAAGATGGAAGCATTGAAGTTTTAAAATTACTGTCATCAACTTCCTCAAAAATTGCTCAAGGTGAAGTTCTTCAGCTTCAACATAAAGGAGAAGTAGATATGTTAGAGGAAACTTATTTAAAAATTATTTCTTCCAAAACTGCAGAATTATTTGCTGCAGCCACAAAAGTTGGAGCTATTTTGTCTGACGTGAAAACAAAAGAAAAAGACGCTTTGGAGTTTTACGGAAGAAATTTAGGCTTAACATTTCAAATAGCAGATGATACTTTAGATTATAATTCAGAACTAAAATTATTCGGAAAAAGAATTGGAAAGGATTTTTATGAGGGAAAAATAACTCTTCCAATAATTTTGTTGTTTCAAAAGGGGAATGTCCAAGAAAAAGTAAATCTAAAAGAAATTTTTTTAAAAACAAATAGAGCTGAAAATGATTTTAATTATACGTTATCTCTTATAAAACAATATGAAATTATCAAAGAATGTTATCACAAAGCACATCACTACATTAACTTAGCATCTAACTCTTTGTCGATATTTAAAGACTGTAAAGAAAAAAATATTCTTGAAAATTTAACTTCATTTAGCCTTTCTAGAGATTTTTAAGGACTTAAAAGACTTTTGGTCCAGCTATTATCTTCAACTAATGAATATTTTAGTCTCTCATGAATTCTGTTATCTCCATCAAGCCAAAATTCAATAGTTGATGGTTTTAAATTCCACCCCGACCAATGACTAGGTCTGGGCACATTATTTTTATCTTTATATTTGTTTCTAAAATTTTTCATTGCGTTTAGAAGTTCATTTCTATCTTTTAAAACGCTGCTTTGTTTCGAAGCCCATGCACCTATCCTACTTTCATAAGCTCTTGAATTGTAATAATCATCTGCTACCTTTTCACTAACTGGACTTAATGTTCCTACTATTCTGATTTGTCTAAGTAAACTCTTCCAATGAAAACACATTGAAGCATTTGGATTTACTTTAATTTCTTTTCCTTTTTGACTATCTAAATTAGTGTAAAAAATAAATCCGTTTTTATCAAAACCCTTTAAAAGTACCATTCTGACAGATGGAATGCCATCTTTGCTAGCAGTGCCTAATGCTAAAGCATTTGGATCGTTGATTTCTTTCTTTTTAGCCTCATCAAACCACTTTCCAAATAGTTCAAAAGGTTCGTCTACATCTAAAAAGCACTTATTAAGACCGAGTGAGTTTTTTTCATTCATAATTTTAACAAAATAATCTATACAATATAAATTAATGTCATTTAATACTTTTGGAAAGTTATTTCGTTTCACAACTTGGGGGGAGTCTCATGGGCCTGCAATTGGTTGTATAATCGATGGATGTCCCCCCTTAATAAACCTTAATGAGCAAGATATCCAAGTAGAGCTTAACAAGAGAAAACCTGGTCAATCTAAATTTACTACTCAAAGAAAAGAAAGCGATAAGGTAGAAATTCTGTCAGGTGTTTTTGAGGGAAAAACAACTGGAACTCCAATATCTTTAATAATTTATAATGAAGATATGCGCTCGAAAGATTATAATGACATTAAAGATAAATTCAGACCAGGTCATGCAGATTATACCTATTATAAAAAATATGGAATTCGAGATTACCGAGGTGGTGGAAGATCTTCAGCAAGGGAAACTGCATCAAGGGTTGCTGCAGGTGCCGTAGCTAAAAAAGTTTTGAAGAAAAAATTAGGTAAAAAATTTAAAGTATCTGGTGCGGTCACTCAACTTGGAATTCTTGGATGTGATACAAATAATTGGGATGATAAGATAATTTATAAAAATCCATTTTTTTGCCCTGATAAATCAATGCTTAAAATATGGGAAAGATATCTTTTAAGTATTAGAAAAGCTGGTTCATCTTGTGGTGCTATTATTGAAATTAGAGTAAATGGTATTCCAGCAGGATTAGGAGCGCCAATTTATTCAAAGCTAGACTCTGATATTGCTTCAGCGATGATGAGTATAAACGCAGTCAAAGGTGTTAATATTGGGTCAGGTATGAATTCTGCGCAATTATCAGGAGAGGAAAATTCAGACGAAATCTCACAATTCAAAAATAAATTAAAATTCAATTCAAATAACGCAGGTGGAATTCTTGGTGGCATCTCCTCTGGTCAACAAATAATTGTTTCATTTGCAGTAAAGCCTACCTCATCAATTTTAAAGAGCAGAAAAACAATTAATAAATTTGGAAAAAATACCACTATTTCTGTTAAAGGTAGACATGATCCGTGTGTTGGAATTAGAGCAGTGCCAGTAGGTGAGGCAATGCTGTCATGCGTCTTGCTAGATCATTATCTTTTAAATAAAGCTCAATGTGGATAAGTAGTCTATTTTTGTTTTTGTAAAATTATATTAGAATTTAATACATCTAAAATTTGTTCTTCAATAGAAATAAAGTCTAAATTTGCTTGTTTATACATGTTGTCAGGTTTGTCTTGATCTATAAAAATATCTGGGAGTTTCATTGACCTAAATTTTAAATTTGAGTCCATCAATCCTTTTTTTGTGAGAAAATCGATTACATGAGAACCAAACCCTCCGATGGATCCCTCTTCAATTGTTATAATCGACTCATGAGTTGTTGCTAATTGCCATATTAAATTTTCATCTAGTGGTTTTGCAAATCTTGCATCCACTATTGTAATATTTACTCCTTTCTTTTTTAAATTTTCTGATGCTCTTAAGCTTTCACTTAATCTAGCTCCAAAATTTATTAAAGCTAATTTTTTTCCTTCTTGAATAATTCTTGATTTACCAATCTCTAATTTTTCATTGATTGAAGGTAATATTGATCCAACACCTACTCCTCTGGGATATCTAAATGCACATGGTCTATCATTAATTTCTGTAGAAGTATTTATCATTCTAACTAACTCTGCCTCATCACTAGCAGCCATCACAATAAAATTTGGTAACGTTGATAAATAGGTAGTATCGAAACTTCCAGCATGTGTAGGTCCATCAGCTCCAACTAATCCTGCTCTATCTATGGCAAATCTTACAGGTAAACTCTGTATTGCAACATCATGCACTACTTGATCATATGCTCTTTGAAGAAATGTTGAGTAAATTGCTGCATAAGGTTTATAGTTTTCAGTCGCCAAACCAGCGGCAAAGGTAACAGCATGTTGTTCAGCAATACCTACATCAAAAGTTCTGTCTGGAAATTCTTTTCGAAAATTGCTTAATCCGGTTCCATCTGGCATAGCCGCAGTTATTGCAACTATTTTACTATCTTTTTTTGCGTGCTGTATCAGTGTATCAGCAAAAACTTTAGTGTATGATGGTATTTTACTCGAACTTTTTTCCTGCTCTCCAGTCTTTACATTAAATTTCGACACCCCATGATAATGATCTTTTGCCTCTTCAGCAAAAGAATAACCTTTGCCTTTTTTTGTTTTAATGTGAATTAATATTGGTCCTTGGTGTTTTGAGTCCCTAGCATTTTTTAAAATTGGAATTAATGAAGAAAGGTCATGGCCATCTATAGGGCCAATATAATAGAAACCTAATGAACTAAATAATGTACCACCAGTTACTGCTGATCTTAATAAATCCTCAGCTTTACCTGCTTTTGCACTAAATCTTTTTGAAAATGCAGATGTAATTAATTTTATAGTTTCTCTTAAACTAAAATAGATTTTACCAGAGAAAATTTTAGCTAAATATGTTCCCATTGCTCCGACGGGCCTCGCAATTGACATATCGTTATCATTTAATATCACAATCATTTTAGTATTTGATGCACCAGCATTATTCATAGCTTCATAAGCCATACCTGCACTTATTGCACCATCACCGATCACTGCTATAACGTTTTCTGATTTTTTGGATAATTTATTTGCTTCTGCAATTCCTAAAGCTGATGAAATTGAAGTTGAGCTATGAGCGGCTCCAAAAGGATCATATTCACTTTCTAAACGCTTTGTAAACCCTGAAAGACCTCCTCCCTGCCGAAGAGTTCTGATTTTATCTTTTCTTCCTGTTAGAATTTTGTGAGGATAACATTGGTGTCCTACATCCCAAATTAATTTATCACTTGGTGTATTGAAAATATAATGTAGTGCAACACTTAATTCTACAACGCCTAAACTAGCCCCCAAATGTCCTCCAGTAACTGATACTACGTCAATTATTTCCTCTCTTAATTCGTCAGCAACCTTTTGCAGCTTTGTTTCAGGAACTTTTTTTAAGTCTGATGGAAAATTAATTTGATCTAAAAATTCGTATTTTTTTTTCATTTATTTCTATGCAAAATATAATTTAGGGTTTCAGATAAATTCTTAGATTTTGGTCCATGCTTTATTAATTTAGTATTAATTTTTAAAATAAGTTTATTTGCATATTTAATAGTATTTTTATATCCCAGTAAACCAATAAGAGTTGCTTTACCTTTTTTCTTATCTTTTCCTGTTTTTTTTCCTGCAGCCAAAAGGTTTCCACTATAATCAATTAGATCATCAGCAAGTTGAAATAATAAACCTATATCAGCACCAATATTTTCAAATTTTTGAATATCTTTTTTACTTTTATTCTTTAATATTAACGGCGCTGCACAACAAAAACTAAAGAGCTTTCCAGTTTTTTTAATTTCCATTTCAATTATCTTTTTTTTTGAAATTTTCTTATGTTCGTAATTAAGATCTAAATATTGACCACCAGCAATACCAAGATGTCCAGAACTTTCAGAAATTTTATTGATTAATCTATTTTTTGTTTTTTCATTGGTATTTAAATCTTTATGGCTTAAAATTTCAAATGCCATAGTTAAGAGTGAGTTTCCAGCAAGAACGGCAGTGGACTCTCCAAATTTAATATGAGTAGAAGGCTTACCTCTCCTTATCAAATCATTGTCCATACATGGCAAGTCATCATGAATAAGTGAATAAGCATGGATACATTCAACAGCAGCACCAATAATTATTAAAGTTTTATAATTTGAATTAAATATTGAGCCAACATCAACCAGTATTTTTGATCTTATTTTTTTGCCACCCGAAAATAATCCATATTGCATTGGAATAATCAGTTTTGATTTTTTTTGTTTTTTTATAAACCTTTTCAAAAAAATATTTGTATCTTTAGCAATTTTATTTATTTTTTTTTGCATTATTCTTAAATGTTATTTTAGATATGTTTTCCTTAGTTGTTGTGTTTATATCAATGAATTTTTTTTTAAATTTTTTCTCAATAATATTGTTAAGTTTTATCAAGTTTTGATATTTTTCAATTGAATTTTGTAAGTCTTTTTGACTTTCTAAATCCTCGATTATTTTATAAGCTTCAAGAGTTAATTCCTCAAGAGATGAAGACTCATAATTATTTGGTAAATCTTTATCTTTCATATAATACTCTCAGATAATACATGAAAATGAATCTTTCAAATATTAAAAAAGCTAAAAAACTGCTTTGTAATAGGGAATGTATTGCGATACCAACAGAAACAGTTTATGGTTTAGCAGGTAATGCATACTCTGACCGAGCTTGTGAAAAAATATATAAGCTTAAAAAAAGGCCAAAAAATAACCCCCTTATAGTTCATTATTTTAATATTCTAAGATTAAAAAAAGATTGTCATATAAACAACGACTTTATTAAGTTATATAAAAAATTTTGTCCCGGTCCCATAACATTTATTCTTGATCTTAAAAAATCATCAAAAATCTCAAAAATAATTACTAATAAAAAAAGTACATTAGCAGTAAGGTTTCCACAGCACTCAATTACAAGGAAATTACTAAAAATATTGGAATTTCCCTTGGCAGCTCCCAGTGCTAACCCCTCGTCTAGAGTAAGTGCTGTTACATCTACAGATGTAAAAGAGGATTTTGGTAAAAAAATAAAGTATGTGCTTGAGGGTGGGAAATCATCTATTGGAATAGAGTCAACAATTGTTGATCTTAGAAAGAAGCCTCAAATCTTAAGATTAGGTGGTTTAAATATTTCAAATATTCAAAAAATATTGAGAAAAAAAATATCAATAAATAATAAATCTTTAAAAATCTCCTCACCAGGACAATTTAAAGTTCATTATTCACCAGGTTTACCTATTAGACTGAATGCCAAAAAAATTTACAAGGGTGAAGCATATTTATTAATCAGAAAAAAAAAAGTAAATAAATCAAATTATTTTTTTTTATCAAAAAAAGGCAATTTAAAAGAAGCTGCAAAAAATTTATATACCCTTTTGCGAAAAATTAAAAAAAAAGGATTTAACTCAATTGCAGTATGTAAAATCCCTCACAGGGGATATGGTAAAACCATTAATGATAGGTTATTAAGGGCATCGAGATACAATGAAAAAACCACTTGAAGTAATAGGATTATCAAAAACTTATAATATAAAAGAAGCAGTCAAAGACGTTTCTTTTAAAGTAGATCAAAATGAAATTATTGGAATTCTTGGTCCTAACGGTTGTGGAAAAACCACCACAATAGGTATGATTTTAGGTTTATTGAAACCATCAAAAGGAAAAGTTTTAATAAATGGAACCGAAATTGAAAGCCAACGTGTAGATTTATTAAATAAATTAAATTTTATATCTCCTTATGTAGAATTGCCAAAAAAATTAACTGTTAGACAAAATTTGGAGGTTTATGGAAGACTTTATGATATTAATAAACTAAAAGAAAAAATCAATTATCTGAGTGAAAAACTGAGACTTTATGAGTTTATAGATAAATTAACTGGAGAACTATCATCAGGTCAAAAAAATAGGGTAAGTCTTGCAAAGTCAATAATTAATGACCCAAAAGTTTTACTTCTTGACGAACCGACAGCATCTCTTGATCCTGAAACTGGTGATTTTATCAGAAGTTTTTTAGAGGAATATCAAAAAGAAAATAAAACATCAATTCTATTAGCATCACACAATATGGCTGAAGTAGAGAGACTATGTTCTTCCGTTTTAATGATGAACAAAGGGTTAATTATTGACGAAGGTAAGCCAAAAGATTTAATTAAAAAACATGGTAGAAGAAATATGGAAGAAGTTTTTTTAAAGCTTACAAGGGATAAAGTATGAATTTTAATAAAATGTATGGTCTTTTCCTCAGACATTTTTATTTAATCAAAAGTTCTTTACCAAGAATTTTAGATTTAATTTATTGGCCAACAATTCAAATAATATTATGGGGTTTTATTTCAAAGTTTTTTTCAATACATAGTGACTACTATAGTAATACTCTTGGAGTAATTTTAACATGTGCAATACTTTATGATATTCTTTTTAGATCAAGTATTAGTTTTAATATGCTATTTTTAGAGGAAATCTGGAGCAGAAATTTCACAAATTTATTTATAGCACCCCTAAAATTAAAAGAAATAATTGTTTCATTAATTTTTACCGCTTTGATAAGGACGTTAATAGGATTAGTTCCTGCAATCATGTTAACCTCGCCCCTGTTTGGTGTATCGATTTTACAATTAGGTTTACCACTTTTATTTTTATTCTTAAGTTTATATTTTTTTGGGATAACACTTGGATTATTTGTAAGCTCAGGATTAATTAGATTTGGTCCATCTTTTGAAAATATTGCATGGTCGTCCTTATTTTTGTTAGCCCCTTTAGGCTGCATTTATTATCCAATAGAAATTTTACCAGATCTATTTCAACTCATAGCAAAATGTTTACCTCTTGTTTATATCTTTGATGAAACTAGAAATATACTTTTAAATGGATCAATTGATTATGTAAATTTTAAGCAAGCATATTTGTTGAACCTGATATATCTAGTTATTGGAATAGTCCTATTTTATTTATCTTTTTTAAGAGCTAGAATTAATGGAACTTTAATAAATATGGGAGAATAATTGGTGCGCCTGCTAGGAGTTGAACCCAGAACCTCCTGATCCGAAGTCAGGCGCTCTATCCAATTGAGCTACAGACGCATATAGTATTAATATTATATTTTATGGAAAAAAACATTAGTTTTATAGTTAAAGAACAAGAAAAGAATTTAAGAGTTGATGTTTTAATTAATAAAAGGGATGAATTTATAAGCAGAACTAGGATTAAAAATTTAATACTTAAAGAAAAATTAAAATTAAATAACAAAATTATTAAAAGTCCATCAAAAAGAGTCTCTGCTGGTGACTCTATTAACTTCCAAATCCCAGAGCCAGAAACAACAGCTCTTAAACCCTACAAATTTAGATTAAAAATAGTTCATGAAGATAAAGATTTAATAGTAATTGATAAACCTGCTGGCATTATAATGCATCCAGGGGCTGGAAATTATGACAAAACAATTGTTAATGCATTAATGAATTATAACAAAAGTTTTTTATCAAATATAGGTGATGAGTTAAGACCTGGTATTGTTCATAGAATTGATAAGAATACATCTGGTTTAATTGTGGTTGCAAAAAACAACGAAACTCATGAAAATTTGTCAAAACAATTTAACGACCACACAATAACAAGAATCTACCAGCTTGTGATATGGGGGAAACTCAGGCCTTCTTATGGAAGGATCGAAACATTTATCACTCGTAGTCCAAAAAATAGACAACTAATGACGGTTAGTAGTTTTAAAGGTAAAAAAGCTATTACTAATTATAAAACTATTGAAGTTTTTGAAAACGAAAAGATACCGACCTTAAGTTTGGTAGAATGTAAATTAGAGACTGGAAGAACACATCAAATTAGAGTTCATATGAACTACAAGGGTAATAGTATATTAGGAGATGATAAATATAAAAAAAAATATAAAAAATTAAAAAATATTGATTTAGATCTACAAAATTCAATTTCCAAATTAAAAAGACAATTTCTACATGCAAAAACGTTGGGCTTTATTCATCCTAGAATTAAAAAACCAGTGATTTTTTCCTCACTTTTACCACAAGAATTAAATAATATTTTAAAAAAGCTCAGAAACACTGCAAAATAAATTATTGAAAATAAATTATAATTAATTAAATAAACTATTCTATGAACTCAACGCTAAGTAATAATCTACCTACTTTATCTAATGAGGGTGGCTTATCCGCATATTTAGATCAGATAAAAAAGTTTCCTATGCTAGCTGCAGAAGAAGAGTATATGTTGGCAAAAAATTGGAAAACAACAGGTAATATCAAATCTGCGGAAAAATTAGTCACCAGTCACTTAAGATTGGTTGCGAAGATAGCTATGGGTTATAAAGGTTACGGTTTACCAGTTAATGAAATGATTTCAGAGGGAAATGTAGGGTTAATGCAAGCTGTTAAAAAATTTGAGCCAGAAAAAGGTTTTAGATTGGCAACTTATGCAATGTGGTGGATAAAAGCATCTATTCAAGAGTATATTTTAAGATCATGGAGTCTGGTCAAAATCGGAACTACCACTGCACAAAAAAAATTATTTTTTAATTTAAAAAAAATTAAAAATCAAATTTCTCCGGAAACCGAGGGTGATTTAAGAGATGAGCATGTAAGCCATATCGCTAATAAACTTGATGTAAGTAAAGAGGAGGTAGTTTCAATGAACAGAAGGCTTTCTGGTAAAGAATTCTCTCTTAACGCTCAAGTTGGTGAAGATGGTGATGAATGGCAGGACTGGTTAGAAGACAAAGAACTCGATCACGATTTAAAATATGCTCATCATGAAGAAATGGAACAAAGAAAAGATTTATTAAAAGACTCGATTAAAGTTCTTAATGAAAGAGAGAGAGAAATTTTATATTCAAGAAGATTAAATGATGATCCAACTACCCTGGAGGATTTAAGCAAAAAATATAAAATTAGTAGAGAAAGAGTCAGACAAATAGAAAATAAAGCCTTTGAAAAACTTCAAAAACATATGTTACTTTTGGCTAAGTCAAAAAATCTATTACCTGCAAATTAAGTTTTAAATGGATTTTCAACTAAAATAGTATCGTCTCTTTCTGGACTTGTTGAAATGCTTGATACTTTCGCACAAATAAAATTCTCTACAGCGAAGATATATTTTTTTGCATTTTCAGGCAAGTCGTCCATATTTTTTATACCACTTGTAGAAGTTTTCCATCCTTGAAAACTTTTATAAATAGGTTTTATTTTTAATTGATCCTCTACAGCCGCAGGTAAATAATCTAATTTTCTTCCGTTAAGATCGTAAGCAATACACATTTTGATTTCTTCTAACTCATCTAAAACATCTAATTTTGTTAAAGCAATTGAGTCTATACCTGAAATTTTGATTGTTTGTCTGACTAAAACACCGTCGAACCATCCACATCTTCTTTTCCTACTTGTAACAGTTCCAAATTCTTTTCCCCGTTTACCCAATAATTCACCAACGTCATCTGTTAGTTCTGTCGGGAATGGACCTTTTCCAACTCTTGTTGTATAAGCTTTTGTAATTCCAAGTACATAATTTATTGAATTAAGTCCACAGCCTGTTCCTGTAGCTGCACTCGATGCAACAGTGTTTGATGAAGTTACAAAAGGATAGGTTCCATGATCAACATCGAGTAAAATACCCTGGGCACCTTCAAATAAAATTTTCTTTTTTTGTTTTTTAAATTCATCAATTTTGAGCCAGACAGGTTGTGAAAATTTTAATATTTCGGGAGCTATTTTTAGTAAATCAGATTTAAGTTGATTCTTTTGAAAAATTTTTTTTCCTAAGCCTTTTCTAATCGCATTATGATGAACTAAAACTGACTCAAGTCTCTCATCTAAATTTTTTTCAGATCTTAAATCCATGATCCTTATTGATCTTCTTCCAACTTTATCCTCATATGCAGGTCCAATTCCTCTTCTGGTTGTCCCAATCTTACTCTTACCAGCTTTATCTTCTCTTATTTCATCTATTTCTTGGTGAAAAGGCAAAATTAAATTTGCAGACTCTGAAATAATAAAATTATTTGTATTTACCTCTACACCTTTAGATTTAATTTCTTTAATTTCCTCTAATAAGGCCCAGGGATCCACAACAACACCATTCCCAATTATTGATATTTTTCCTTTTCTAACTATACCAGATGGTAATAATCTCAATTTGTAAGTTACACCATCAATTACAAGAGTATGTCCAGCATTGTGGCCTCCTTGAAATCTTATTACGACATCCGCTTGTTCAGACAACCAATCAACAATTTTTCCCTTACCTTCATCACCCCATTGAGATCCGACGACTACTATGTTCTTCATTATTTAAATTTATTATTTACTTTAAGAGAAATGAGATGGTTAATTGGGCCATGACCTTTTCCATATTTTGGGTTAGATTTAATTGCAGAATTTACATACTTAATACCAAGCTCACAAGATTTCTTTACTGTTTTTCCACACGATATAAAAGTTGCGACAGCACTAGATAAAGTACAACCTGTACCATGAGTATTTTTGGTTTTATAGCGCTTACTATCAAAAATTTTGACATCTTTTTTGTTAATAAAAATATCTCTAACTTTTCTGTCTCTTAAATGGCCACCCTTAATAAGTACATTTTTAGCTCCTAATCCTAAAAGTTTATTAGCAGCATAAATCATGTCTTCTTTATTCATAATTTTTGTTTTAGTCAAAATTTCTGCTTCTGGAATATTAGGAGTTATTAGTGACACTTTTTTAATTAATTTCAATTTTAATAATTGAATTGCTTTACTGTCTATTAATTTTGCTCCACCTTTTGCAACCATCACCGGATCTAAAATGATTTTTTTTATTTTGATTAAATCTAAAGCCTTTAAAACCGATCTTATAACTTTCGTAGAATGTAACATACCTATTTTAACTGCATCAGGTCTTATATCTTTAGAGGTAAAAATAATTTGATTAAAAATTTCTTTTGGATCTATTCCCACAATCGATTTTACACCGGTAGTATTTTGACTCGTGACTGCAGTTATAGCTGTCATTGCATAAGATCCAAGAGCAGTGACAGTTTTTATATCAGCCTGAATACCCGCACCTCCAGACGAGTCTGATCCTGCAATTATCAAAATTTTTGAACTTGGCTTCAATTTATTTTATTTTTTTTGATATGATATTAACACATTTAGATAAAAGTATTTCATTTGCACTTTCTGCCATGACTCTTATTTTGGACTCAGTTCCTGATTTTCTGACCAAAATTCTTCCATGGCCCTTGATTAATTTTTCTGCAATTTTTATAGTTTTTTTTATATCTGGTCTATAAATAATTTTTTTATCTTTGACATTGATATTCTGTAAAAGCTGAGGTGTTTTTTTAAATTTATCAAAAAATTCACTTGCCTTTTTCCCCTTTCTTAAAGCGTAAAGAGCTTCCAAAGCCACAAGTAAACCATCTCCTGTAGTTGCAAATTTACCCAAAATTATGTGACCTGATTGCTCACCACCCAGATTAAATCTATATTTTTGCATTTTTTCTTTAACATACCTGTCGCCAACATCAGCCCTAATAAATTTTATTCCCTTTGATTTAAAATATTTTTCTAAACCATAGTTAGACATTAAAGTGCCAACTACTCCTCCTTTTAGCATTTTTTTATGTTGCCATCTCGTTGCTAAAGCTGCAATAATTTGATCTCCATCTATTATGTTACTTTTCTCATCACACATTATAATTCTATCAGCATCCCCATCTAAAGATATGCCAATGTGAGCTTTGTATTTTTTAACTGCCGATTTAATTTTTCTTGGAAAAGTTGAACCACAGTTATGGTTTATATTTAAACCATTCGGATTTATGCCAATTGGTATGACTTTAGCTCCTAGTGATCTTAACAACTCAGGCCCTGCTTTATAACCCGCACCATTAGCACAATCGATAACAATTCTTAATCCTCTTAGATTAAACTCTTTTGGAAAATTTTTTTTTAATATTTCAATATATTTTTTTGTGCCAGTTTCCAATCTTTTAACTCGTCCTAATTTTCTAGGTTGAGAAAGATATTTTGAAATTTTTTCGTCTATAAGACTCTCAATTTTTTTTTCAATTTTATCTGACAATTTCATCCCATCAGGACCAAATAACTTTAAACCATTATCGTAGTGTGGATTATGTGAGGCTGTAATCATTATTCCCATATTGGCTTTCATTTTCTTTGTAAGCATAGCCAATCCATTAGTTGGTAAGGGTCCAAGGGTGTAAACATGCATACCTGCAGATGCTAAGCCTGAAACAAGGGCAGGTTCAAGTGTATATCCAGATAATCTAGTATCTTTAGCTATAATAGCTATTTGTTTTTTTTTTTTTTGAGATTTGAAATAAGTTCCGCTTGCAAGTCCAAATTTGAAAAACATGTCACCATTTATATATTGACTATTAATAGCTCCTCTTATTCCATCAGTGCCAAAGTATTTTTTTGTCATTAATTTTTAATTAACTCACTAAAAACCTTAATTCCTTGTATTACCTCATTTACATCATGGATTCTCAATATTTGTATACCTTGCATCATCAGGAATATTGAAGATGCCATTGTTCCACCAATTCTATTAATACTGTCATTTTTTTTAGATATTTCTTTAATAAACCTTTTTCTAGAATTTCCTACAAGTATAGGAAAGCCAAGAGAATGAAAAATAGAAATTCCTCTAATTAGATTCATATTATGTTTCAAATTTTTTCCAAATCCAATACCAGGATCTAAAATTATATTATTGTGCTTAATGCCCTTGGATCTTAGTAAGTTAATCTTTTGTTCGAAAAAATCGTAAATATCTAGTAGTTCATTTTTATAATTAGGGTTTTTTTGCATATTTTCCGGTATTCCTGTTGAATGTTGGATAATAAAAGGAATCTTATTTTTTTTTAAAACTGTTAAAGTCTTGGAATCGTAGTTTAAACCAGACACATCATTTATTAACTTTACTCCTAATTCAATCCCTTTCTGCATAATTTTTGATTTTCTTGTATCTAAAGAAATTGGGAGTTTATTTACAATTAATCTTAAAATCTTATTAATTCTTTTCCACTCATTTTTTTCATTAACTGGCTTCGAACCTGGTCTGGTCGACTCTCCGCCAACATCAATTAAATCTGCTCCTTTTTTATACAAATTTATTGCGTGAGTTATACCCTTTTTTTTTGAATTAAATTTTCCTCCATCTGAAAAACTATCAGGAGTTAAGTTCAATACTCCTAATATATTTGGAATTTTTTTAAAATTTAAGTTTGAAAAGTTTCTTTTTTTTGAATTAATTTTTTTTAAATCGGAATTTATTTTTTTTCTCAAAATTTTTGGCAAATTTTTTATTTGATCTATAGAAATTCTTTTTTTTGATTTTCTCGTAATAATTTCTATATGATCAAAGGAAATTTCTTTAATTTGATGTAAAGATATAGATTTTTTTTTCTCTACTAATTGTTTTGATAATTTTCCATAGTAGAAATTACACGCTCTTGTGTAATATCCACTCATTATTTATTAATGAACGATTTTTGGTTTTAAGCCCATCGCGCCTAGAGCAGAACTTTTATCATCTTTATCTTCTGGTTTATCTAATATTTTATCTTTTGGATAAACATTTTTATTAATAATGTTTTCTATTTCCTCCCCGGTCAATGTTTCATAAGTGATTAACGCCTTAGCAATTTTATGTAAATCATCTATTTTTTCAGTTAATATTTTCTTTGCTTGATTATAACCCTCATCAACTAGTTTTCTTATTTCTTTATCAATTTTTTGAGCTACAGCTTCTGATACAGACTGTGTCTGTGTTACTGATCTACCTAAAAAAACCTCTTCTTGATTTTCACCGTATTCAACAGGTCCCATTTCCTCACTCATGCCATACTTAGTTACCATAGCTCTTGCAAGTTGAGTTGCTTGATTTATATCTGATCCTGTCCCTCCACCAGCTCCTGTGGTAATATCATCTTTACCAAAAATAAGTTCTTCTGCCACTCTGCCACCAAAGCACACTGCTAATCTAGCTTTAAGATATTTTATAGAGTAACCATGCTTATCTCTTTCGGGTAGGTTCATCACCATACCCAAAGCTCTTCCCCTTGGGATTATTGTTGCTTTATGAATTGGATCGTAACTAGGCATATTAAATGAAACTAAAGCATGTCCACCTTCATGGTAAGCAGTAAGTTTTTTTTCATCCTCAGTCATGACCATGGATCTTCTTTCAGCTCCCATCATTACTTTATCTTTTGCCTCCTCAAACTCCATTAAAGTAACTATTCTCTTATTTTTTCTCGCAGCTAATAATGCTGCCTCATTAACAAGATTTGCTAAGTCTGCGCCTGAAAAGCCTGGAGTGCCTCTTGCAATGGTTCTTAAATTTACATCTGGAGCCATCTTAATTTTTTTTACGTGTACCTTTAATATCTTTTCTCTACCTATAATGTCAGGATTTGATACAACAACTTGTCTATCAAACCTTCCTGGTCTAAGCAAAGCAGGGTCTAAAACATCTGGTCTGTTAGTTGCAGCGATTATAATTACGCCCTCATTAGTATCAAAACCATCCATCTCTACTAAAAGCTGATTAAGTGTTTGCTCTCTCTCATCGTTTCCCCCTCCTAAACCTGCTCCACGACTTCTACCAACAGCATCGATTTCATCAATAAAAATTATACATGGAGAATTTTTTTTACCTTGTTCAAACATATCTCGAACTCTTGATGCACCAACCCCAACAAACATTTCTACAAAATCTGAACCAGATATTGTGAAAAATGGTACACCTGCTTCCCCAGCAATAGCTCTTGCTAGTAAAGTTTTACCTGTACCAGGAGGACCCACTAACAAAGCTCCTCTTGGAATTTTTCCACCAAGTCTACTAAATTTTTTTGGGTCTTTTAAAAATTCCACAATTTCCTCAACTTCCTCTTTAGCTTCCTCTACTCCTGCAACATCATTAAAGGTTACTTTTCCTTTAAGCTCATTCATCATTTTGGCTTTTGATCTACCAAAGCCCATTGCTCCACCTTTGCCACCTTGCATTTGTCTCATAAAGAAAATCCATACTGCAATTAATAACAACATTGGAAACCAAGAAAGTAGTACGCCAAACAATGACGGCATTTTTTCTTCAATTGGAGCTGCAGAAATGCTGACACCTTTTTCTGAAAGTTTTTCTATTAAATTTGGGTCGTTTGGTGAATATGTAGTGAAATTATTTCCGTTTGAATAAGTTCCTTTTATATTGTTTCCTTGAATTTCGACTTTCACAACTTCGCCGTTATCAACAGCCGTCAAAAATTCTGAGAATATTACTTTATTGTTACCGCGAATGTTTGCCTGGGGATTTTTGAACATGTTGTAAAGACCTATCGTCAAAAAAACTATGATTGCCCACATTGCTATATTTTTAAGATTCATACCCTTAAAATAAGAATTATTTAAGATTTAACAAGTGACAATTTTGGTTCATATTGATGAAAGTTATTGTTCTTTTGAGATAATGACTGTTTGGTTGACTTTTTCGATCAAACAACTCCCCAATGTGCTCTTAGAAAAGGAATTTTTTTGAATATTTTTGATAATTCTCTCAATTTTTTTTCCTCTTACAGAGTAATATTTTTTACTCACAAAACTTAACGAGTCAGTTAAAGATCTAAATACTATCTCATAAGGTTGTTTAAAAAATTTGTCGTTTAAAATTAGATATTTTTTTTTACTTGAAAAAAAAGAATTATTTTCTAGATTTTTTTTAACATGATAATTAACTACATCATTTGATCTTTTTAAATTTTCAATTGTTTTTATAAATTTATTTTGATCTAACCCATCATTTTCAAGTCCCTTCAAAAGTTTTCTTATTCTCACCCTTTGAAACTTTTCATCATTATTTGACGGATCTTTAACAAAAAAATTAAAAACCTTTTTAGAAATAAAAACTAAATCTTTTTTTTTTTGATTTATTAAAGGTCTTAAAATTATAAAATTATGTAATTTAGTTTTTTCACTCAATGAAACTAAACCTTTAAGTCCACTACCCCTCAAAATTCTTATAAAAAAATTTTCAAATAAGTCCTCTTGATGGTGGCCTAATAATATATGTTTTATCCCATGCTTTTTACATTTAGATAGCAAAAGTTCAAATCTTTTTGCTCTTGCTACTGATTGAATGTTATTGACAGGCTTTTTTCCATACCAATATAAAATTTCTGCATTTATTTGAAATTTACCAAGTATTTTTTTTACATATTTTGCCTCTATAGTAGACTCTGGTCTTAATTTATGATCGATAATATAAAATTTAGCTCTGATTTTTTTTTGAAGCGAATAAATTTTAGAGAGAAAAGCTAATGCAAGACTATCTGGACCCCCGGATACCGCAACTACAAAATTTTCATCAATATTTATAGACTTAGCAAATTTTTTATAAATTAGGCTAATTTTTTTATTGTTTAACTTACTCTTTAGTACTTTAGGAATTTTGATTTTTGCACTCAAATTTTTGAGACTCATATTTAGCTTTTTGTATCACAGACTGATTGGCATCTGGATATTGTTTTTCCACACCATTAATCATTTTGCAACCTTGGTCTTTCTCTCCTATCTGAACCATTGATACACCTAACTTTAATAAATTTACAGGAGCTTTTTCACCTTTAGGGTATTTTTGGTATCCTTCTAAATATGCAGATGCAGCATCAGTATAAAGCTGTCTTATTCTAAAAGTTTCTGCATACCAATATTGTGCATTGCCAGCAAGTTTGTGCTCTGGATTTATTTGTACAAATTCTCTAAACGCTCTTTCTGCTGTAGAATAATCACCAACCTTTAAAAAGCTTGTAGCAAATTCATATTGATTTTCTGGTGACTCGCTTGGAAGAATTTTTTCTTCAGCTTGGAATGTCTCTGTAATAACTGTTGCAGTTGAATCAATTGATTGGGTTTGTTGAACTGTTTCATTTGTATTCGTGTCTTTATAAGATATTGAACCAAGATCTTGTGGTTGTGAACTGCCAGGTAAAATTTTATCCTTGGAATTTTGAGTTAAAGTCTTTCTATCGCCATTCAAACTCGAAGCATTTTCTAAATCCTGAAATCTTATTTGATTATCGGCTTGAACTTTTGACAATCTATTTGATAGTTTATCAAGTTTAAAGTTAATCTCTTCGAATCTGTTTGTTAAATTTTGAAATTGTGTTTCAATTTCAGTGAGTTTTAATAAGTGTCTTGTTAATACGTCTTCTGAATTGGGCTCTAAAGATGTATCTGAATTATTAATTTCATTATTTAAGATTGTTGATCCTGAATAAACCGCTCTTTCAAGTGTTTTAATGTCTTTTTGCAATTGTTCTATAGTTTCATAAATATTATGATTGTCTGCCATTAAATGTGAAGAGAGCGAGAAATAAATTATTGATAAAATTCCAAATTTTAATTTTTTAATGAACTTTATCATTGGTAATGTTATTATTAAAATAATGGCAAAAAAAAGACCCTCAAACATTACACGTTTAAGGGTCTTAAACTAAAAAACTAATTTGCTTTTACTGTTACAGATCTTCTATTTTTTGACCAAGCTAAAGGGTTAGAACCTGAATCAACTGGTCGCTCTTTTCCATAACTTAAAACTGAAATCCTGTCAGAAGAAATTCCATAAGTCATCAAATAATCTTTAGCAGCATTAGCTCTTCTTTCACCTAGAGCCAAGTTGTACTCTCTTGTGCCTCTTTCATCCGCATGGCCTTCAAGCACAATTGTGATCTTCGAATTTTTTCTCAAATACGCAGCTTGTTTTCTTAAAGTTTCTCTTGAAGCTGTTGTCAAAACTGACTCGTTAGTCGCAAAAAATACTCTATCAGGAACCCCAGATGCTAAATACTCAACAGTATCTGTTCCAGTATAAACATCTCCTTGCATTTGACCTGTAGTTTTTTTTGATGTTGCACAAGCAGATAGGGCAAAACATGCAAAAACTATTAATAAAGTGTTTTTAAGAATTTTGTTTAATTTCATTATTGCTCCTTGATCAATATTTCTTATTCTTAACTTTTTCACAACTAAATAGATGTTTCAAGTTAAAAAATCAAGATAAATTAGGTTAATTGCTTAATAATGATGACCATGATGGGTCAGAGGCATCTGTAGGGGTATTTACCATCCTCTCGTTATAGCCTGTCAAATCAATTGACCATAATTTAGCAGAAAATCCCTCCCCTTTATCATCAGTTTTAGTCTCTCTATAAAATATTAAAACTCTCCCATTTGGTGACCAAGATGGTGCCTCTTGATAAAAATTTTCAGTCAAAAGTCTTTCCCCACTACCATCTGTTCTCATAACACCAATGTAAAATTTACCTTTATGAAGTTTTGTAAATGCTATTAAATCACCTCTAGGTGACCAAACAGGAGTTCCGTATAAACCATTGCCAAATGAAATTCTTTTAACATTGCTCCCATCACTTTTCATCACATAAATTTGCTGATAACCACTTCTATCAGAATTAAAACAAATAAATTTACCGTCTGGAGAAAAAGAGGGAGAAGTATCAATTGAAGGATGATTAGTAATCTTTTCAACAATACGATTTTCTAAATCCATAGTGTAAATTTCTGAGTTACCATCTTTTGCGAAACTCATAATAATTTTTTTTCCATCTGGTGAAAATCGTGGAGCAAAGGTCATGCCAGGAAAATCACCCACAACTTCTTGCGTACCTGTCTCAATATCTAAAAGATATACTCTTGGTAAATTTCTGAAGTAAGAAAGATAAGTCACCATTTGACTTGTTGGATTAAACCTAGGCGTCAAAACAAGCTCATTGCCTAAAGTTAAAAATTTATTGTTTGCTCCATCTTGATCCATTATAGCTAATTTTTTAATACGTTTAGTTTTTGGACCCTCTTCCGCAACATAAATTATTCTTGTATCAAAATAACCCTTTTCTCCAGTCAACCTTTGATAAACTTTATCTGTTATGATATGTCCAACTCTTCTCCAATTAGTTGGTACAGTTGTAAAAGCAAGTGCAATCATTTCTTTACCAGCAAGCACGTCCCAAAGTCTAAATTCAACCCGTAACTTTTCATTTATGTAACTAACTTTTCCGGTAATTAATGCCTGAGCTTTAATTAAATTCCAATCCTCAAATCTTGGTTTTAAGTTTGCAATATCAGGTGCTTGTAGAAATGCATCTCTATTAAGCGGATTAAAAAGACCAGAAGTTTTTAAATTTACTTCAATTATCTTTGAAATTTCATCACCAATATTTTTTTTTTTTAAAATTTTCTCAAAATTTTGCTTTGAATTTTCATCAATTGATAAAGGTGAAACTGCTATAGGAAGAGGATCTAGATTTCCTCTAGTAATATCAACCTCAATAAGACTAAAACTCTTAGACGGGATTAAAATCAAAAAAAAGATTAATTTTATTAAAAATTTCATTAAATTATATTATCCCTCCAACATTTCTCTTGCATCAAAGTTAAGTTGTAACTCTTTCCATCTTTCATAACCTGTAGTTGGAACCCTGAGTGGTTGACATAATTTTACTGCTCTAAGTGCACTTTCTGCCAATACTTTATAAAAACCCTGTCCAGGCTTATTCATTCTTGCGTGATCTATTATTTCTGATTTTGCTACTGTACCATCTCGCTTTAATTGCAATTTAATTTTAACCAACAAATTCTCATTATAAGGCAAACCTAAAGGTATACTCCAACATCCAAATATTTGTGCCTTGAGAGCATCCTCCTCACTAAGAGATAAGCCCGTATTTTCGACATTCCTTTTTTGATCTTGAGTAACTCTATCGTTTTTTTTTGTTGTTTCAGCCGTTTCCTCTTTCGATTTATCAATTAATGCCGCAATATTATTTGGATCAAAAAGCTCATCTTTTTCAAACTCTGAAACTTGTTTAACTTCATTATCGACTACCTCAGGATTTTGCTTATCTTCTTTAAGCTCTTTATCATTTTTAACTAAATCATCTGGCATTGGCACAGAATCAGGTTTAATTTTTTTTACTTTTTTAGGTGGAGCTTGATCTGATACCAGTTTTTTCTCTTTTTTTTTTACTTCTTCTATAATTTTCTCCGCTTTAGGAGCAAAAGGAATATTCGTTTTGTCAGTAATTTGTATTAGCTCAATAGATACGATTGGGGGTAGATCAATAGGTTTTTTTGTTAAAAATGGTAAACTCATAGCTGTTAACAATATAAATACTGCATGTAAAACAGAAGATATAATTACACTTCTATTCAATTAGTTACCTCTCTTTATATGGCTCTGAAATCAAAGCTACTTTTGTAAAACCCGATCCAGAAAGTAGACCCATTATTTCGAGAACTCTACCGTAATTAATAGCTTTGTCCCCTCTAACATAAATTCTTGTATCAGTTCTATTTTTTGAGACTGCTAGTACTTTTGCAATTATTTTTTCATATTCGACTTTTGACTCTTGTATAAAAATTTCACCTTTTGAATTAATTGACAAAGTAAGCGGTTCAGCCTCTTCAGGAAGCGAGTCAGCAGAACTCTCAGGTAAATCAACTTGTACTCCGACTGTAAGTAATGGCGCAGTTACCATAAAAATTATTAAAAGCACCAACATTACATCCACAAAAGGTGTAACGTTTATTTCACTCATAGGTTCTTTAGATGAGCGATTAAATTTAAATGCCATTACTTAAATTATTGTTAAAAATCTCTTAGAAAAATTTTCTAATCTTTGAGAATACTTAATTGAGTCATTAGTAAACTTGTTATAGGCAACTACAGCTGGTATAGCAGCTAACAAACCTAAAGCAGTGGCAAAAAGAGCTTCGGCAATTCCGGGGGCAACTATTGCTAAGCTTGTATTCCTTGAAATTGCAATTGATTGAAATGAATTCATTATACCCCAAACAGTTCCAAAAAGACCTATAAATGGTGCAGTAGATCCAACCGTAGCTAAAAAAGTGAAACCTTTACCAATTTTACTCATTTGTTTATCAATTCCAGTTTCAAGTAGTGTCATCATTCTACTATTTAAATCTGTTTTAGATCTTCGTTTAAGTAAATTTTGCATCGCATCTTTAAAAAGTAAAGCCATTGGATCTTCGGTTGTACTAGGAAGATTATTATAGAAAGATTCTGCTGATTTAGAGTTCCAAAACTTATTTTCAAATTCCTCTGTTGATTTATTAATTTTTTTAAAAAGTTTAACTTTTTCAATTATTACAGCCCATGAATAAATTGAACAGACAATAAGTATTAAAATTACTAATTTAACTACAATATCTGCTCTGATGAACAAATTCATTAATGAAAAATCGGAACTTGAGGCGAGACCAACTGCTTGAGATGATATATCAGCTTCCATATAAGCTGCTTCTGTCACTTAAATGTGTCATGATTTTGACTTATTTATTAAGATTTATCCCTCTAATTTATGAGTTTCATAATAAAAACTAGCAATTAATATAGCATCAGCCTTATTTGAGTCTCTCTTTTTTGATAACTGTGATGAATAATTAGGAAATATCTGAATAGCTCTAGTTCTACTAGCATCTTTTTCAGAATTGATTAAGTTATAATATTTTTTCCATTTTGCGGGTCTTACAAAAAACATCGGTAGTCTCATTGCAGAACAAATACCTTTTAGAATACCAAAAGACTGACCAAAATTAAACATACTTGTTACTCCTTGTCCAGGCATAGCCGTTACATGCTCTATCACGACTCTGGTACTATTGTCAGGGGTACCAACAATTCTTTTTATAAATTCATTATAAATTTGAGCACCATTAACCTGTTTTTTATTTTTTTTTCCTTCATTCATGATTGGCATTTCAATAACATCTAAAATTTTTCCATCTCTAAAAAAACAAATTGAACCAGAAATACCTGGGTCTATACCTATTATTAACATAGCTTAGTCTGAAAACTCTGCATTAGAATATACACTTTGAACATCATCATCATCCTCCAATGAAACAAAAAAATTTAGTAAAGTTTCGTGTTTTTCTTTTGGAATTTGTACATTGTTTAATGGTACCCACTCTATTTCAGTTGATATAAAATTACTAATTTTATTCTCCAACACTTTTTTGACATTATATATGTCACCTACTGAACATTGGATTTCATGTACTCCATCTTTTGATTTACATTCATCAGCGCCAGAGTCTATAGCTAATTCTAAAATTTTTTCTTCCGAAATTTCCTTTTTATCAACTTTAATCACCCCTAATTGAGTAAAATTATGAGATGCCGAGCCTTGTGTTCCAAGACTACCTCCAGCTTTTTGAAAAATAGTTCTAATGTTAGACGCAGTCCTATTTTTGTTGTCTGTTAATGTCTCCACAATAACAGCAACTTTATCTGGTCCAAAACCCTCATATCTTAAATTTTCAAAATTTGCGCTATTTTGTGATGATGATTTGTTTATAGCACGCACAATGTTGTCTTTCGGCATATTCGCAGATTTTGCAGCTTGTATGGCTGACCTTAATCTTGGATTCATATTTGGATCTTTATCTCCCATCTTTGCAGCAACAGTAATTTCTTTTGATAGCTTAGAAAATATTTTAGACCTCTCCTTATCTGCCTTTCCTTTTTTGTGTTTGATGCCTGCCCAGTGAGAGTGTCCTGCCATAAATTAACTATTTTTTAATTGATCTCCAAAAATATAACTTTCTACTTTACTTGCTAAACCTGTTTCTAAATTACACTCAACAATAACCCCACATAACATAGAGTCTCCAATTGCTGGAAAATGTTTTACAGAAACTTTATCTTTTTTCATAAATCTGTTTAATGAATTGTTTTTATTCATTCCAATTACCGAATCATAATCGCCACACATACCTGCATCAGTTTGGTATGCAGTTCCATTTTGTAAAATTCTTGCATCATTAGTTGGAATATGGGTGTGCGTACCTACTACAAGCGATGCTTTACCATCGAAGTAATGTCCAATTGCATTTTTTTCACTTGTAATTTCACCGTGAAAATCAACAACTAGAAAGTCAAAATCTTTTTTCAATTTGAACTTATTTAGAAATTTATTTGCGATTTCAAAAACATCATTACTTTTTTTCATAAAAACGTTTCCCAATAAATTTAAAACTCCAATCCTCAAATCATTTACGTTAAAAATTCCAAACCCTTTTCCTGGGGATGGCTCGAAAAAGTTTTTTGGTCTTAATAATCTTTTTTCATTTTCAATATATTTCATAATTTCTTTTTGATCCCAGATATGATTACCGCTTGTAATTACATCAACTCCACTTGAAAAAAAATTTTCACAAATAGTTTGTGTTAGGCCAACCCCACTCTCATGAGCGTTTTCACCATTGACTATTACAAAGTCTATCTTTCTTTGTTTTTTTTGAATTGGAAGATTTTCAACTAATTTTGAACATCCTGAGCTTCCTACAACGTCACCTAAAAATAATATTCTCATTCTATAATATTTTTCTCCGTTATCACAAAATCTAGCTTCTTATCATATTCATTTATAGGTATATTTTTAACTCTCTGGAAAGAGTACGCCAAACCAACAAGTAGTGGTTTTTTTATTCTTTTTATTTTATGAATATATCTATCATAAAAGCCTCCACCATATCCTACTCTGTTCAATTTTTTGTCAAAGCTTAACAATGGTATCAATAATATATCTGGAAATTTTATTTTACCATTACTTGGCTCTGGTATACCAAATCTATTAATAACCAATGGTTCGTTAGAACTCCACTGAATAAAATCCATTTGAAAATTTTTTTTTATTTTTGGTAAAGAAATAATATAGTTTTTTTTTTCTAATTTTTTTAAAATTTGAATACAATCTAATTCATTATTATATGGGTAATATCCTCCAATTATTTTTCCTTTTATTAATTTTTTTTTTAAAAGCTTAATAATATTATTTGTGTTAATTAAATTATAATTTTGTATCTTTTTTTCTCTAAGCTTTAAATACTTTTTTCTGATTTGGGATTTTTTCACAAAATTCTAAGACAAATTTTCTAAGTTTGCTTTATCTATGAAATTTGAAATTTCATTTGTAGTTTCATCAATTAATTTTTCGTAACTTTGTTGATTTAATTGGATTTCATTTTTCAAATTTACATGTTTTAAACTCAATTCTTTTATTTCATTTTCCTTCTTATCCCTGTAATCATATATCAATGATTTTAGCTCTTTAAACTTATTAGATAGTTCTTTTAATTCAATTTTTTTTTGCTCGACCTTTTTTTTTGTTTCATAGTACTCATCCATAATTTTTACAGCGGTAATCAATAAAAGCTTATTTTCGCCTAAATTTCCTAGATCATTTTTCAGTTTATTGAATTTTTGATTAAATTGGATCAATAATTCTTCTAATTGTTCCTCTTGACCATCTTCACAAGAGAGTAAAAATTCTTTGCCGTTAAATTTAATGCTTACGTTTGCCATTCATCAATTTCACTTAATAAAATATCTGTTTCTTGATTTAATTCATCAATTTTTTCAGAAAAATTTAGTTGTTTTTGTTTTTCTATTTTTTCCTGTTTTTCAAACTCCTTTAATTTCCTTGTTAATTCATCATGTTCATTTACTAATGCCATGTATTTTTTCTCCAATTCTCTCTTTTCAATTTCTAATTGATTTTTTTGTTCATTAAGATTTTCAATATTTTTATTTATATTTTGATCATTAAGATTTAAATTTTTCAATTTTGTTAGGGCTTCGTTTAACTTTTTTTCTTTTTCACCAAAAAAATTCATATATACATTTATATTATTAAATAGAATCTTCTTAGTCTAGACAGGATTATTTTGAGTAAACAATACAGGGAATTAGCTAATTGCATCAGATTTTTATCAATTGATGCTGTGCAAAAAGCCAAATCGGGTCACCCAGGGATGCCAATGGGTATGGCCGATGTAGCAACAGTTTTATTTAAAGACTTTTTAAATTTTAATTCCAACAACCCTAGTTGGATAAATAGAGATAGATTTATTGTTTCTGCTGGTCATGGATCAATGTTACTTTATTCACTTCTTTATCTGACTGGTTATAAAAGCGTTTCTTTGAATGATATAAAAAATTTTCGTCAATTAAATTCTATTTGTGCAGGTCATCCTGAATATCATCCTAATACGGGTATTGAGACTACCACAGGTCCTTTGGGACAAGGAATATCTAACGCGGTTGGGTTTGCAATTTCAGAAGAGATTTTAAAAAAACAAATTGGGAAAAAAATAATTGATCATAAGACCTATGTGCTCGCAGGTGATGGATGTTTAATGGAAGGAATTAGTCATGAGGCTTTAAGTCTGGCTGGACACCTTAAATTAAAAAATCTTATTTTACTTTTTGATAATAATTCAATTTCAATCGATGGTCCCACAAGCTTAGCGGTTTCAGATGATCATGAAAAAAGATTTAGAAGTTATGGTTGGGATTATATAAAAATTAATGGACATGATTTCAAACAAATATCAAAAGCCTTAAAGAAAGCTCAAAAATCAAAAAAACCTATCGCTATTTCTTGTAAAACTAAAATTGGTTATGGATCTCCGAATAAGGAGGGTAACGCTTCTTCTCATGGTAGTCCCTTGGGAGATGAGGAAATAAAATTAGTTAGAAAAAAATTAAAGTGGACCCATAATTCATTTGAAATACCAAAAAAATTATTGAATGAATGGAGATCAATCGGCAAAAGAGCATTAAAAAAAGCAAAAAAACATGAAAAAACTTTAAGCAAAGAGCTTAAAAAATTGGGTTGGTTAGGATGGTCAATATCTGATAAATTTAAAAAAGATTTTCCACCAGCATACAATTTTAACAAAAATGCTTTCATCGAGCCTATAGAAAAAGTAAAAACAGAATATCTTAAAAATCTAGAACCAATGGCAACAAGAAAATGTTCTGAAAAATTTCTAGAAATTGTATCAAAACTTCCAAATTTAATAGGTGGGTCGGCTGACTTAGCTGGTTCAAATAATACAAAAACTAAAAATCACAAAATTATAAAGGCGGGCGATTTCTCCGGAAATTATATTCATTATGGAGTGAGAGAACATGCAATGTGTGGTATCATGAATGGTATTTCACTTCATAGCGGTCTAATACCATACGGTGGAACTTTTTTGATATTTAGTGATTATTGTAAACCATCAATTAGACTTGCAGCCATGATGAATCAAAAAATTATATATGTTTTTACCCATGATTCTATTGGGCTCGGTGAAGATGGTCCGACTCATCAGCCTGTTGAGCAATTAGCAAGTTTAAGGTCCATTCCTAATTTAAATGTCTTCAGGCCATCTGACCTTATTGAAACTTTTGAATGTTGGCAATTAGCTTTGGAGAGTAAAAATACACCAAGTGTGATAGCATTAACAAGACAGGCAATCAAACCTGTAAGAATTAAAAGTTCATCAAAAAATATGTGCTCTTTAGGAGCTTATGAAATTTTTAGGACTAATGATGATATAAAAGTTACAATTATTTCAACCGGATCAGAAACTAGTTTGGCAAGTGAAGTTGGTCATAAATTAGCCACAGATGGTATCTATTCAAAAATAATATCGATGCCTTGTCACGAATTATTTGATCAACAGAGTGAAGGCTACAAAAATGAAATTTTAGCAGAAACAAACCTTATTGTTTCAATAGAGGCCTCTGAAACGAGTTATTGGAAAAAATATACAAATAACAATGGTTTAAATTTTGGAATTAATGATTTTGGAAAAAGTGCTCCATATAAAGATATTTATAATCATTTCGGAATAAGTAGCGAAAATATAATTAAAAAAATCAAAGAAAAGTTATGAAAATAAAAGTTGGAATAAATGGATTGGGTAGAATAGGAAGAATGATTATTCGTTCAGTCATTGAAAATAATTATAAAAATATTGAGATCAAACATATAAATAATAGAACAGACTCGGAAGCCAGCTCAAAACTTTTAAAATATGACTCTATTCATGGAAAATTTAATGCAAAAATTAATTATGATGAAAAAAATTTGATAATTAACAATAATAAAATTTCTTTTACACAAGAAACTAATTTAAAAAATATTGATTGGAAAAAATATGGTGTGGAGTACGTTTTCGAATGTACTGGTAAATTTAATTCTAAGGATAAATTAGAAACCCATCTGAAAAATGGGGCTAAGAAAGTTATTGTTTCTGCCCCATGTAAAAATGCGGATAAAACAATTGTATTTGGAGTAAATGAGTTGGAGTTAAAAAAAAATGACAAAATAATTTCTGCCGCATCATGCACAACTAATTGTCTTGCACCTGTAGCTTTTGTTTTGAATAAAAATTTTGAAATTGAAAAAGGTTTTATGACTACTATTCACGCATTCACAAGTGATCAAAGAATTTTAGACAATTCTCATAAAGATCCGAGAAGAGCAAGATCTGCGAGCCAATCTATTGTTCCAACCTCTACTGGTGCATCAAAAGCAATTGGTGAAATAATTCCTTCTCTTAAAGGTAAATTAGAAGGCGTAGCGATGAGAGTGCCGACTCCCAATGTTTCTTTAATTGAACTTGTATTTTGTACGAAAAAAGATTTAAGTGTAGAGAAGATTAATTCAGTTTTTCAAAGTTTTAGTAAAAAAAACAAGGTCCTTGAATTCACAAAAGAAAAACTTGTATCTGTAGATTTCAATCATAATCCTGCTTCATCAATTGTTGATGGAAATTTAACGAATGTAATAGGAAAAAACATGGGTAAAATTTCAGCTTGGTATGATAATGAATGGGGTTTTTCAAATAGGATGTGTGATATTGCAGAGCACCTTTGTAAGATTTCTTAATGAAATATATAAAAGATCAAGAAAATCTCAATGATAAGATTGTATTGTTAAGACTTGATTTGAATGTTCCTATTAAAAATGGAGTAATTACTGATGAGACTAGGATTAACAAAATATTGCCTATTATAAATTTTCTAATTGAAAAAAAATCAAAAATTTTAGTAATTTCACATGTCGGACGGCCGAAAGGAAAAATAATTAATGATCTATCATTGAGGCCAATTTGTGAAAATTTAGAGATAAAGACTGCTCAAAAAATAAGATTAGTTAGGGAAAATATTTACAAATTAAAAAAAGAAGACTTATTTAGAAATTCAAAAGATAGGATAATTTTTTTAGAAAATATAAGGTTTTATGAAGAGGAAGAAAAAAATGATGCCATTTTTTCAAAAAATTTGGCAAAGCTAGCAGACATATTCGTTAATGATGCCTTTTCTTGCTCACATAGAGCTCATGCATCTGTTAGTAAAATAACAGAATTTTTACCTTCATTTGCAGGCTTACAACTTGAAACTGAAATTAGTGCATTAAAAAAAGTTACCACAGAAATTAAAAAACCAATTACATGTATTATTGGTGGCTCTAAAATATCTACTAAAATAGGACTTATTAAAAATTTAATACCTAAATTTGATAACATTATAATTGTTGGGGCGATGGCAAATAATATTCTTAATTATAAAGGTTATCCGATTGGAAAATCTTTAAAAGAGAAAAATTGTGAAACATTAATTTATGACATTTTTGAAACAGCAAAAAATTACTCTTGTTTAATCAATTATCCAGAAGATGTTGTAGTAGGAAAAAATATGAATGATAACGCCATTATAAAAGAACCAAATGAGGTTTCAAATGATGACTTAATCCTTGATATCGGACCAAAAACAATTAAAAAAATTAAGAATATTATTGAGTTAAGTGAAACAATCTTATGGAATGGTCCTGCAGGATATTTTGAAAATCCAAGCTTTGCAAATGGATGTAATGAAATAACAAAAAAGATTATTGAACAAAATGAAAAAAATCTAATTTATTCTATTGCTGGAGGAGGAGATACGATAGCAGTTTTAAATCAAATGAACGCCATAGATAATTTCAATTTTGTTTCAACTGCTGGTGGAGCCTTTTTAGAATATCTTGAAGGAAAAAACCTTCCTGGTATAAAAGCCTTAAATTAAAATGACTGAATTAAATAATATAGCTCTAAAAATTATTGGGAATGGAAAAGGTATCTTGGCTGCTGATGAGAGCACAGGTACTATGACAAAAAGACTTGATAGTGTAAACGTACAATCAACTCCTGAAAACAGGTTACTATTTAGAGAAATACTTTTTAGTTCATCAAGTATGAGTAACTGTATTGGGGGTGTTATTTTATACGATGAAACCATAAAACAAATTTCATCAAAAAAAAACAATATTGCTGAATTGATTACTGAAATGGGATCTTTACCAGGGATTAAAGTGGATACAGGTGCAAAAGTTTTAGCAGGATCGCCAAGTGAAAAAATTACAGAAGGATTGGATGGATTAAGAGAAAGATTAAAAGAGTATTTTAAAATTGGTGCAAAATTTACAAAATGGAGAGGGGTTTACAATATTAGTAAAGATTTTCCAAGCAAGCTTTCAATAAGTTCCAACGCTCATGCATTAGCGAGATATTCAGCAATAGTTCAAGAATGTAATATGGTACCAATAGTAGAACCAGAGGTTTTAATGGATGGTGAACATTCTGCCGAAGATTGTTATGATAAAACCTCAAATGTAATTGAAAAGTGTTTTGAGGAGCTAAGTTTACATAGGGTAGATTTAAAAGGAATTATTCTAAAACCAAATATGATTTTAGCTGGAAATAAGTCAAAAAATAAAATTTCAAATGATGAGGTTGCTAAGTTAACTTTAAAATGCTTGAAAAATTGTGTCCCATCAGAAGTGCCTGGAGTTGCTTTTTTATCAGGTGGACAATCAGAGCTAGAAGCAACTGAAAATTTAAATTTAATAAATAAGTATAACGATACTGATTTTATAATGAGTTATTCTTATGGACGAGCGCTTCAGCAAAGTGCTTTAAAATTTTGGTCAAAAGATACAAAAAATGTTGAAGGTACTCAAAAAATTTTTAACCATCGTGTAAATATGAATACATTAGCTGCTAAAGGAAAGTGGTCCAAAGATCTTGAGATTTAATAAACGAAAAATTATTTATCTAATATCACCACTAAAAATTGATAAAAATTTCTATCAGCATCTTAAATATGTTTTAAAACAGAAAAAAGTGAGTTTTTTTCAGCTAAGACTTAAAAAAGTAAAATTTAGAAAAAAGTTAATGATAGGAAAAAAAATAAAAAAAATCTGTAAAAAATTTAAAGTTAAATTCTTAATTAATGACGATGTTCATTTAGCCAAAAAATTAAATGCTGATGGTTGTCATCTAGGTCAGAATGATATGAAAATTCATAAAGCAAGAGAATTAATTAGAAATAAAATAATCGGGATAACATGTCATAACTCAATTAAATTAGCTAAGATCGCCCTAAAAAATAAAGCTGATTACATAGCTTTTGGAGCTTTTTTTTCAACAAAAACAAAAAAAACAAAATATCAACCATCATTAAATATATTGAAAAAAGCTAGAAAGATAACAAAAACACCTATAGTGGCAATAGGTGGCATAAATGCTAACAACTATAAAAAACTTTTGTTGAATAAAGCTAACTTATTGGCTATCTCAGGTTACATTTGGAAAAATAGAAAACTTAAACCTATTGAAGCAATTAAAAAATTTAAATGAAGATTAATGCTAGTGAAATAAGAGTTGGTATGTTGCTTGAGTATAGAGATGATTTGTGGCAAGTCCTGAAAACACAAAATGTGAAACCTGGAAAAGGTGGAGCTTTTGCCCAAGTTGAAATGAAAAGTGTGAATAAAAATACAAAACTAAATGAGAGATTTAGATCAAGTGAGTCTGTGGAAAAAGCATCCTTGGAGGAAATTAACTTTAATTATTCTTTTGAGGATGAAAGTGATTTTTTTTTTATTAATCCTAAATCTTTCGAGCAAATTCAAATAAAAAAAGATATGATTGGACAAAAAGGAAAGCTTTTAACAGAAAACCTTAACGTAACAATAAGTTTTTATAACGACAAACCAATTACAATTGATTTACCTAGTCAAGTCAAATGTAAAATTGATACAACGGATGTAGCTTTAAAAGGTCAAACTGTTTCTTCCTCATACAAACCTGCAAAATTAGATAATGGTTTAAACATACAAGTTCCACCATTTGTTGAAGCTGGAGATGAAATAATTATTGATACAAGAAATTTGGAATACGTCAAAAAAGTTTAAAAAATGAACTCGATTTCAGCAAATTTAAATTTGATGATAAAAGCTTGTGAAAAAGCATCTAAAGTACTTATAAGGGACTTTGGAGAAATAGAAAAACTTCAAGTATCTAAAAAAGGACCCTCAGATTTTGTAACAAACTCTGATCTAAAAACTGAAAAAATTATAATTGAGGAATTGGCTAAAGGTAGACCAGATTATTCAATTATAAGTGAAGAGAATGGTGAAAAGAAAAATAAAGATAACAAAAATACATGGATAATAGATCCTATAGACGGAACGTTAAATTTTTTACACGGAATACCTCATTTTGCAACTTCAATTGCTTTAAAACATGAGAATGAAATAATATCTGGTTTGATTTTTGATCCAATAAAAGATGAAATGTTTTATGCTGAAAAAGATAATGGAGCTTATTTGAATAATAAAAGAATAAGAGTATCTCAAAAAAAAAATATTACAGATTGTTTATTTGCTACAAGTGGAACAATTGAAAAAAAAATAGAATTTTCTTATAGAAAGTCAGGTTCAGCTGCATTAGACATGGCTTACATAGCTTGTGGAAGATATGACGGATACTTTCAAAAAAATTTACATTTATGGGATATTGCTGCCGGGTTAATTCTTATTGAAGAGGCTGGAGGTATAATAAATAAAATAGACCTTAATAACAATAAAGAACATAAAATAATTGCCTCAAGCCCTAATATTAAGGACAAATTGATGGAGAAAATAAGTAACTTTTAATTGTTTTAAAAAAATCTTTTGCTATAAGACACCGAATGAAAAAAAAAATACATCCAAATTATCACAAAATAAAAGTTGAAATGACTGATGGAACCCAATTTGAAACTAGATCAACTTGGGGGACTGAGGGAGAAATTTTAAAACTCGAAATTGATCCAAAATCTCATGCTGCATGGACAGGTGGGAAACAAAAACTAATGGACAAAGGAAGAATAAGCAAATTTAATAAAAAATTTCAAAATTTTAAATCAGAAAAAAAAAACTAGATGTCAAAAGCTCCCTTAATGCCAATGGCTACAGCTTTATGGCTTGTCGAAAATACTACACTCACTTTTAAACAAATAGCCGAATTTTGTCATTTACATGAGGTAGAAATTCAAGGTATTGCTGATGGAGAGGTTGCTAAAGGTATAAAGGCATATAACCCTATTATAACAGGCCAACTTTCAAGAGAGGAAATCGAGTTATCTTCTAAAGATCAAAATAGGCCATTAAATATAAAAAATCTTGATGTTGAAATATCTAATGATGAAAAAAAAATAAAAAAATATATTCCTTTATCAAAAAGACAGGATAAACCAGACTCAGCCTTATGGTTGATTAAACAGCACAATATTTTAAAAGACTCTCAAATATCAAGATTAGTTGGAATTTCTAAAAATTCCGTCACTTCTATAAGAAATAAAAGTTATTGGAATTACAACAATTTAAATCCTAAAGATCCAGTAGCGCTTAACCTTTTTTCTCAAAAAGATTTGATTGAAGCAATCGAAAAAGCAGAGAGAAGAGTAAAAAGAGAAAAAAAAGAAAAAGAGAAAACAAAATTAAATAAACAACACAATAATGAATAATATTCATGGACATAAAATTATAAAAATGTTATTTACTCGTTTTTTTGGAGGATTTTATTAAAATAGAAGTCAAAGATAACAATGTTGAACAAGCTCTAAGAGTTTTGAAAAGAAAACTTCAAAGAGATGGTTTTTTTAAAGTTATAAAGTTAAAGAATACTTATGAGAAACCCTCTGAAAAAAAAAAGAGAATTCTGCAAGAAAATATTAAAAGAGTTAAAAAGTTAAATAAACTTAAAAATAGAATTTAGTAATATCGCGGGGTGGAGCAGTCTGGTAGCTCGTCAGGCTCATAACCTGAAGGTCGGCGGTTCAAATCCGTCCCCCGCAACCAAATTAATTAATTAATAGAGTTAAAACTCAATTTTTCATAAACTAATTTTGAAATTTCAATATTTCCTAATTCTGTCAAATGAATATTATCACAAAATAATTCATCAATAATATCTCTACTTCCAAAATTATGTTCTTTAAGATTAATCCAATCAATCCTAGGATAAACTTTTGTTATCTCATCAATTTTTTTAAAAAAAATACTTTTTTTAATATTTTGATTTTTATTATTTTTATCATAGTCATACTTTGCAAACAAAGTTATGATATAGAAATCTGCATTAAGAAGTTTACTGACCTTAATTGCTTCTAAAGTATTTATTTTATAATTTTCTGATGCAAGTTCTAATTCATTTTCTGTAAAATAACCTTTAGTATTTGTTATGTTGGAACTAAAAAAAAATGGATCAATTTGTAACTCTTGTAAGATTCTAGACAGAACTCTTTCCAAAATTATGAAACTAATACTGTAATTTTTTAAGGTTAAAGATATTGCGTGCAAATTATAAAAAAATTTATTCTTATCGCTATTAATATTTAAATTTTTTTCTAAAAATTTATTTCTTTTAAATCCTAATGACAATACATCAGTTTCATTCACATAGTTTGCCCACAAGATTATATCTGGCTTAATTTGTTTTTTTTCATTCGAAGTACTAATTAAAGAGTTTAAAGCAAAATCAGAATTAGTACCGCTTTTGGCAAAATTTTTTACCCTTATATTTTTGTCTAGTTTTTCTAAATTTTTTGGCCAGCTATTTTTGTTTTCTTTTCTACACCCAACATCACTTGTTGAGCCTCCATAAGCCCAGACATGAATATTGTTTGAAGTTTTTTTATTTGACTTAAGTTCAACTAATTTCAAAATATCATTATCTATTAAGTTGAAGTCAAATTTTTTCAAACTTCGAATTTGAAAATCAATATTTTTTTTGAAACCATAAAAATAGATATCAAAATTTTTAACATTTAAAAGAATTATTGTTCTTGTGAAAAACTCAAGAAAAATAAAAGATATTAAAAAAAATAATATATAAAATATTGTTTTTTTTAACATTAAATTTTAAAATTGGATTTTTTACTATCTAGCAAGAAATTTTTTACAGTGTCAGTTGTTAATTGTTTTTGGGATTTTCCAAAATTTTCAATTTTTTCAATTATTGAGGGTGGAGCGGTAATAATATGGCAATTCATTTTTTTTGCTTGTAAAAAATTGTAAGGTTCTCTTGTGCTTGCCCATAAAATTTCAATATTTCTATGTTTCCTAATTAAATTCAAACTTTTTTTAAATTCTGGTATTGGATCAATTCCACAATCTGCCATTCTTCCTGCAAAAATTGAAATGATCACTTTTGATTTGTAATTAATTTTTTTTAAAATTTTTTCAGTTTGTTGGGCTTTATAAACTGCAGTAATATTAAGTTTAATTTTTCTTTTATTCAATTCTTCAATCACTTTTCCCATAAATTTACCCTTAGAATTTTCTACTGGTACTTTTACATAAACATTATTGCCCCATTCATTTATTTTGATACCTTGATTAATCATATTCATTTCGTCATCTGCAAAAACTTCACAAGAAACAGGTTTTTTTGTAATTCTTAAAATTTTTTTACAATATGTTTGATAATCTTTTGCACCAGCTTTTCTGATTAAACTGGGATTTGTTGTAAAACCTTTAACTATTTTTTTTTTATCAAATTTCTTTATAAGTTTTATATCTGCTATATCACAATAAATCTTAGTCAATTTTATAAGCTCTTTACAATTTCTTCAGTCATTTTTTTTGCGTCAGCGAATAGCATCAAAGTATTATCTCTGTAAAATAAATCATTATCAATTCCTGCATATCCAGGTGAAAGACTTCTTTTTACAAATAAAACTGATTTACTTTTTTCTACGTCTAAGACCGGCATGCCATAAATCGGGCTTTCTGGATCAGATTTTGCTACTGGATTTGTAACATCATTAGCACCTATGACATATGCTACATCGCAATTAGCGAAATCGTTATTAATTTCCTCTAATTCAAATACCTCATCATATGGTACATTTGCTTCTGCAAGCAATACATTCATATGTCCTGGCATTCTTCCTGCTACCGGATGAATAGCATATGAAACTTTAACTCCATTTTTTTTTAGAGCATCTACCATTTCTCTTAATGCATGTTGGGCTTGAGCAACAGCCATTCCATATCCAGGCACAATTATAACTGAGGAAGCATTTTTCATTAGAAACGCTGCATCATCAGCATTACCATTTTTGACAGGCTTTTGCTCCACATTTTGAGATTTTGAGGTTTGATCGGTTGCACCCCAGCCACCTAATATTACATTAAAAAATGATCTATTCATTCCTTTGCACATTATATATGAAAGTATTGCACCCGAGGATCCAACTAGCGCGCCTGTAATTATTAATGCAGTATTCTCTAAAGTAAAACCAATACCTGCAGCTGCCCATCCTGAGTAAGAATTTAACATAGATATCACTACAGGCATATCTGCACCGCCGATAGGAATAATCAATAATACCCCAACTAAAAAGGATAAGATTATAATACTCCAAAATGCGTTTGATAATTGAGTACTACATAAATAATATATCAAGAATATTATTGCTAAGCCAAGTAACAAGTTTATAAAATGTTGTCCATTAAAGGTGATTGGTGAGCCAGACATAATCCCCCTTAATTTTAAAAAAGCAATAATCGAGCCAGAGAAGGTTATTGCACCAATCGCTGCACCTAAAGACATCTCTATTAAACTTGCAAGTTTAATATTACCAACTGTGCCTAAATTAAAAGCCTCAGGTTTTAAAAAAGCTGATATCGCAACAAAAACTGCTGCAAGTCCAACAAGACTATGAAAACCAGCAACCAACTCAGGCATAGCAGTCATTGGGATCCTAAATGCAATAAAAGCTCCTATTGAACCTCCAATTAATAAAAATACTAAGACATATATTAATCCTATACCTAAATTACCAACACTCAGAAAAGTGACTATTATTGCAATTATCATTCCGGCTATTCCAAAATAATTTCCCTGCCTTGATGTTTCTGGTGAAGATAGACCTCTCAATGCGAGTATAAACAATATTCCAGATAATAGATAAAATAATGCTGATAAATTTGCCGACATATATTTTTATTTTTTTTTCTTTTTGTACATTTGCAACATTCTTTGTGTAACCATGAAACCACCAAATATATTCACAGCAGCCAATACAATAGCTAGAAATCCAAATATTTTTGAAACCTCAAAAATTTTGTCAGATGAACCGGATAACGCCGCAATAATTGCACCAACAATTATTACAGATGAAATAGCATTGGTTACAGACATTAATGGTGTATGCAAGGATGGAGTTACGCTCCAAACTACATAATAGCCTATAAAAATTGAAAGTATAAAAATACTTAATCTAAATATAAAAGGATCAATTTCCATAATTACCTTATTAGTGTTTTCTCTATTATTTCGTCTTCTAAATTTATTTTAATCTCTTTATTTTCCTTATCATATAAATTTATTACAAAATTAAATACATTTTTTGCATATAAGTTTGAAGCTGAAGTTGGAAGTTTGTTTAAAATATTTGAGTCACCAAATATTTTTACCCCTTTTTTTTCAACAATTTTATCAGCTTGAGTAAAAGCAGTGTTACCACCTTGAATTGCTGCTAAATCATAAATAATTGATCCTGATCGCATATTTTCTACCATTGTATCTTTTATTATTAATGGAGCTTTTTTCCCTGGTATTAAAGCGGTACATATAACTATATCTATTTTTTTTAAAGTTTCACTTAATAAATCCTCTTGTTTTTTCTTAAATTCTTCAGATGTTTCTTTTGCATATCCCCCTTCGGTTTCAAGGTTTTCTGAACCTTCAACGCTCAAAAACTTTCCACCTAAACTCTCAACTTGCTCTCTGGAGGCCATTCTTACATCTGTTGCAAAAACCATAGCACCCATCCTCTTAGCGGTTGCTATTGCTTGCAAACCAGCGACACCAGCACCAACGACGAGCACTTTTGCAGCTGGAACCGTTCCTGCGGCTGTCATCATCATTGGCACAGCTTTTTCAAAATTTGCGAAAGATTCTACCACCGCTCTATAACCAGCAAGATTGGCCTGAGAAGATAATATATCCATAGATTGCGCTCTTGTAATTCTTGGAAGCAATTCAAGTGAAAAAAGATTAATTTTTTTTTTGGCAATATTTTCTAGTTTTTCTTTATTATCATAAGGATTCAAAACTCCAACTAAGCTCTGATTTTCTCTAAGACTCAATAATTTATCATCAGATAAAATTCTAAGCTGGACGATGATATCAGATGAAATTAATATTTCTTTTTCATCTTTTAGAATTTTAGCTCCCATATCTCTAAATTGCTCATCTTTTATACCTAGATGAGAGCCATAATTTTCGCTCAAATAAATTTCAAATCCAAGATCTAGGTATTTTTTTACGATCTCAGGTGTAATGGATATTCTTTTTTCAACATTTATGTTTTCTGATATTGATCCGATTTTCATTTGATAACTTTACAATAAGAATAACGCCATTAATACTAAAACACATATTACAGCGACAGTTCCCCACAGAACAAATTTTGTAAAATTATTCCAAGTATTTTTATGGTTTTCATTGTCCATAAATTTTACTTTTGTCTTGCTTTAAATTTTGGGTTTGTTTTATTAATAATGTAAATCCTACCTCTTCTTCGAACTAGTTTAGAGTTAAGATCTCTCTTTTTTATTGACTTTAAAGAACTTTTTATTTTCATATTTTAAAAATTAAAAGCCGGCAACGTCCTACTCTTCCGTGTCTTAAGACAAAGTACCATCGGCGCAGTAGGGCTTGACTTCCGAGTTCGGAATGGGATCGGGTATGGCACCTACGCAATAATCACCGGCCACCTTTTATAACCAAAATAAAATTCTTGTAAAGAATAGAATTATATATCTATTTAGCGCTAATTATGTCCTTTATATAATTTTTAAGCTCAATTTTACCATAAAATTTGTAGACTTTATTAGTTAAATTCATGTTAGTTAACGCTGATGCAAATCTTTCACCTTTTCTAAAAGGCAAATATTTTATCTTAGTGTCAAATAACTTAGCAACTTGCAATATACTATAGCTTTTTTTATTTGAAATACTGTAATGTTTGTTAAGATTTTTTTTCCATGCTAAATAACAAATTTTTACTGTATCTGATATATGTGTAAATCTTCTTGATTGTGTGCCGGGTCTTACAACTGTTAATGGTTTCTTTGACTTATATTGTTCTTCAAAAATTCCTATTACTGTCGCCATATTACCTTTTTTGATTTGTTTAGGTCCATAGACATTATAAAAATATATTATTTCAAATTTAAAATTAAACCATCTTTTTAAATTCTCTAATAGCTCAAGGTTCTTTGCTTTAGTAAAAGCATAAGGAGATAAATTTTTATCATTACCTTTATTACCGATGCTCGCTGAAGTTGCTGAATAAACTAATTTTATTTTATTTTCTAAACAAAAATTAAAAACTTCATGAGAACCAATACTATTTGACTCTACGCATTCACTCATTTTAATAAAACTTTGATAAATTCTCGAAAATTCACCAAAATGGAATATTGTATGAATTCTTTTTTTATAACTTTTTAATACTTTGTAAATATTTTTCGTATTAGCATTGAGATATTTTACACCATATTTTTTAATATGGTTTTTTTTTGTTCCCGATGAATAATTATCTAAACTTAATATTCTGAATTTTTTTTCTTTTATTAAAAAATATTCAATTAAATTCGATCCAACAAAACCTGCCCCACCTGTAATAACTATAATATTTTTCATTTTTTTTGCTTAAATATTTGTTTTTTTAAGTAATCATTAATTGTAATTGATAAACCCACATCCAATTCGGTTTTGAATTTCCAACCATATTTTTTTGCTCTTGATGAGTCTATCATTTTTCTAT